>JAVKDB010000004.1:1265000-1266748 GCA_040222475.1 Cyclobacteriaceae bacterium
TGAGAGATAGCTCGTACTCCCCGAAATGCTTTTAGGAGCAGCGTGGGGTTTAGTTTATTAGAGGTAGAGCTACCGATTGGACTAGGGGGAGTCAAATCCTACCAAATCCAGACGAACTCCGAATGCTAATAAATATACCCTGCAGTGAGGGCATGGGTGCTAAGGTCCATGTCCGAGAGGGAAAGAACCCAGACCTACAGCTAAGGTCCCTAAATTTGTACTAAGTTGAACTAAGGAGGTTCAGTTGCTTAGACAGCCAGGATGTTGGCTTGGAAGCAGCCATTCATTTAAAGAGTGCGTAACAGCTCACTGGTCGAGCGACAGAGCATCGATAATAATCGGGCATCAAGTACAATACCGAAGCTTAGGTAGTATTTATACTAGGTAGGGGAGCATTCTCTGGACGATGAAGATGTGACGTGAGTCATGTTGGAGTGCAGAGAAGAGCAAATGTAGGCATAAGTAACGATAATGCGGGCGAGAAACCCGCACACCGATAGACTAAGGATTCCCCGGCAATGCTAATCAGCCGGGGGTTAGTCGGGACCTAAGGCAAACCCGAAAGGGGTAGTCGATGGACAACTGGTTAATATTCCAGTACCACCTTTATTTTCGATGGGGTGACGGAGTAGTGAAAGCACCGCGTACTGACGGAATAGTACGTTGAAGGGTGTAGGTATAAGGACTGTAGGAAAATCCGCAGACCTTGCTGAACCTGATAGTACCACAAATCTTCGGATGCGTGGATAGTGTGCCTAAGCAGACTTCCAAGAAAAACCTCTAAGGTTAGGATAAAGGTGCCCGTACCGTAAACCGACACAGGTAGTCAAGGAGAGAATCCTGAGGTGCTCGAGTGATTCATGGTTAAGGAACTAGGCAAAATAGCCCTGTAACTTCGGGAGAAGGGGCTCCTACTTCGGTAGGACGCAGTGAAAAGACCCAGGCGACTGTTTATCAAAAACACATGGCTGTGCGAACTTGAAAGAGGATGTATACGGCCTGACACCTGCCCGGTGCCGGAAGGTTAAGGGGGGGAGTTATCCTTCGGGAGAAGCTCTGAACTGAAGCCCCGGTAAACGGCGGCCGTAACTATAACGGTCCTAAGGTAGCGAAATTCCTTGTCGGGTAAGTTCCGACCTGCACGAATGGTGCAACGATCTGGGTACTGTCTCAACCATGAGCTCGGTGAAATTGTAGTTCCGGTGAAGATGCCGGATACCCGCAACGGGACGGAAAGACCCCGTGAACCTTTACTATAGCTTCACATTGGTATTGGGTAAATGATGTGTAGGATAGCTGGGAGACTCTGAAGCTGTGTCGTCAGGCATGGTGGAGTCGTTGGTGAAATACCAGCCTTTATTTATCTGATGCCTAACCCCTTTTAGGGGAACATTGTGTGGTGGGTAGTTTGACTGGGGTGGTCGCCTCCAAAAGAGTAACGGAGGCTTTCAAAGGTACCCTCAGCACGCTTGGTAACCGTGCGCAGAGTGCAATAGCATAAGGGTGCTTGACTGTGAGGCCTACAAGCCGAGCAGGTAGGAAACTAGGATATAGTGATCCGGCGGTTCTGTATGGAAGGGCCGTCGCTCAAAGGATAAAAGGTACTCCGGGGATAACAGGCTGATCTCCCCCAAGAGCTCATATCGACGGGGAGGTTTGGCACCTCGATGTCGGCTCGTCACATCCTGGGGCTGGAGAAGGTCCCAAGGGTTGGGCTGTTCGCCCATTAAAGTGGCACGCGAGCTGGG
>JAVKDB010000005.1:0-35000 GCA_040222475.1 Cyclobacteriaceae bacterium
GCTTAACAGTCCTGCCCGATAAACATAAGTTCACAGCCATCTGCTTGAACTCTCGATCAAAGTGTCTTCTTTCTCTTTTCATTTACAGTAAATTTAGCTTTACGCGCTTTACTTACTGTCCGATCAAATGTAGCAGGTCCATATAAGAATCGAGCTGAAGTACTTATTTCACAAAAGAAAATAGTTGAAGGTTGTGTTGATTTGGAAAAAGCAAGAGAGTTAGGGTTTGCTAATTTGTACGGACAAGAGGTAAACGATCTTATAAGTCAATATTGCGAATAGGAAAACGAACTCACAACAAACACTAAAATGAATATACGAACTGAGCAATTTGAAAGGATAATGCGAAAGCAAATTTCAGTGCTTCTGGCAACTGTGGCGCATACTCATTTTAGTTGACGTACCTCTCACAAATGCAACTCCGATTACTCACTATAGCAAAAGTTTGAAGGAATCATAGAACAACTCCTGAATGGGCAATCGCAGTTTGACTCCTGCGGAAATTCGCATATCTTGGCTGCATGCGAAAATCAGCTAATTGGATAATTCTCATTTCGTCACTATTCTCCTCCTGTACACCACGAGACGATGGCGGTCTGGCAGCATTGGATGTCTTTTGTGAAATGGTTGCAAGCGATGTAAAACCCATCGCCTTACACCTGCCAATGGATCCATCCGATCTGGATAAGCACTGGGACAGTTTTCTTGTAGTAGCAGAAAAAAACAATGTGAAACTCCACCGGGAAGATGACTTCCCTGTTACCCTGCTGTTTCCGGCTGAATTGACAGAAGGGATGAGTGTACCCCTGATTTACAGAGGTAACAGATTGCAACAATACCTTCAGTTGAAAGCAGATGTGAAGACCGCTGATGGGAAAGGAGATCAGGCACTCTTTGCCAGACGCTTTGGACGATTGTTGGGATACAGTCCTCAGGGGATTAATGAATTACTCAGCGAAAATTCCGGCTATAGAAATCTCGCTTTATTTGGCGTTGATCAACAGGTCACCCATCTCTACTACGAAAACCTGAATGAAGCAACCGCTTTTTATGACACAACACTGGGATTTACAGAAGTAGAATCAGGGAAATTCCAGATCAGTTCGGATGCGTTCATTGAACTACATCCATTCAATGAAGCACACCCAAAGGGACAGACAAAATCTACCGCCATAGCTTTTTTGACCGATCAGTTACCTGAATGGTATGAGTATGTTCAAAAGCAAAATATCCCAATAAAATACACCTACAAACCGCGGGAAGGCGGACCACACGATGGATTTGTCGCCATTGATCCGGGCGGGTACCTGCTGGAGTTTGAACAATTCAAACAACATCCCGAAAATGAATTATTCATGGCAGCTCTGGAATTAGCACCACGAATAGTCACTTCAGTGAACGATCTTAATTTCTTTGGCTCCATCACCTGGACCTATCATAATGACCTGTTGAAGATGCAGCAATTCTATGAAGAAGTACTGGGTTACCAGCTCGTGGCGGATCAGGGCTGGACCAAAATCTATCAAACCTCATCGACCGGATTCATCGGGCTGGTGGACGAACGCAGAGGCATGGAAGACTATGCAGATACAAAAGCGGTGGAGATTGAATGGCAGGTTTCAGATAGAGAATTATTCGATGCATATGCCCGCAATTTCTGGGAAGAATATGGCTTCAGCAATGGGACATTTATGGGGCCGGAGAAGTATGTGTATCGGGTTTTGGAAAAATAAGCATTGATTTGCCCCTTGAACTTATTATGTCTTCACAGGTAATAAGTATAGTGAAGAAGATCACCGATGAACTCAACTTGCACATGATATCCATTGTTCCCCTCAATTTCTATAATCTCCATTTTCCAGTATGCCCACAACCCGGTTAAAGTCTTAAAGCAAGAACAACCATAATCGCAATGTTTGAAATCATCAAAGAACTCTGAAAATTCAGCAACACATTTCTGAATATGCTTGTTATCATTTTTCACATTCTCTAATTCAATCACCATTTGTTTGACTTCAAAATAGTTGGCTGTTTCCATTCTCAGAAGGTTGCAAAAAATAACTTCCAATAAATTCGAAATTTCTCTATGGGAGTTTTGGAACCCCAATAAATGAATTAATTCATTCAGATTTTCTTCCAAATCCAGTTTAGGCTTGTAATAGGAAAGCCTGTCTGTATTCTCCTGCATAATAATCGAATCCCTGACAATCCAGCCACTAACCGAATTGTTTGAGTAGTATAACTCATCTGAGAAAGAAAAAAAACTAATCAAGCTATCATTTACTGTTGTCACCTTTATCGCAAAAATTGGATGTTCATGGCCATCATTGTAAATATATTTTTTCAATTTATAAGGCCCAGAATAAATTATTATTTCATTGTTAGATTCTGATCGGTGCATCCATTTTTCATACCTCACAGAATCGACCGCTTTCATTAACGCTGGGAATTCAGTATTAAGAAAGGTCCTTAATGCAAGGTCCTGTTCATTCTTACGATCATTGATCGAATTGTTCTTCCTATCACAACCACCAATTAGAATAACAAGTGGAAATATGAACACAAACCCATGTCTTAATTTCATTATTGTTATGATAGTGGTTAATCAAGATTTTATACAAACGCTGAAAATTACAATTTAACATTAATCGACTCAACATTTTAATACCCATAACATTGCTCCGCTTTCACTCGACATTTCGCTCAATTATTTTTTTGGAAAAAATCGTTTGGTTGGGTCTTCTCATCAAAATATAATATCCATTACCTTAGAAGACCAAACTAACAAACCATGAAATACCTCCTCACATTTTCCATCTTTATCCTGTCTTCCTTCACACATCCGGACCCGACCAACAATCAGATCAAAGAATACCTGAAAGCAGACATGGAGTATCTGCTGGAATTCTACAAGAAGCGCCACATGAATCCGGAGATTTCACTAATGGAAAAAGAAACCTCCAAAGACCTGGCGGCTGAACTGAGAAAAGCAGGATTTGAAGTGACAGAGAATATCGGTGGATATGGAATCGTGGGAATGCTGAAAAATGGCAATGGCCCGACCATCCTTTACCGCACTGATATGGACGCCCTGCCCATGGCAGAAAAGACCAATCTGGAGTATGCCAGCAGCGTCACCACCGAATACAATGGAGCTACAGTAGGCACCATGCATTCCTGTGGACACGACGTTCACATGACTTCTCTGTTAGGAACAGCCAGAGCAATGGTTGAAATGAAAAACCGGTGGAAAGGAACACTCATGCTGATAGGTCAGCCTGCTGAAGAAATTGGAGCCGGAGCGAAAGCCATGCTGGATGACGGGTTGTATGAGAAATTTGGAATACCGGATTATGGTGTAGGGTTACACAGCAGCCCGACCATACCGGCCGGTCAGGTGGGGTTTGGCAAAGGCTATACCATGGCCAATACCGAAAGCATTGACATCAACGTGTTCGGTCAGGGTGCACACGGAGCAGCTCCTCACATGTCCATCGACCCGGTCGTGATTGCCAGTATGATTGTGATGGATTTGCAAACAATCGTGAGCAGGAATCTTAAACCAACCGAATCAGCTGTGGTGACAGTGGGTGCAATTCAGGGTGGGGTAAAGCACAACATCATTCCCGATCAGGTAACGCTTAAACTTACCGTCAGAACGTATGCCGAGGAAGTACGACAAATGGTGCACCGAAGAATCAGGGAAATTAGCACCGGAATTGCGATGGCAGCAGGATTGCCGGAAGACAAAATGCCGGAAGTGATCATTCCGGATGTATTCACTCCTGCCAACTACAACAATCCGGAACTGGTAGATAAATTGACCGCTTCGGCCAATCAGGCCATTGGATCCGAAAATGTATTGTACGCTGAGCCACAAATGGTAGGTGAAGATTTTTCCAGATATGGAACGACGGAACACAAAGTACCGACTGCACTTTACTGGTTAGGAACGGTTCCTTCTGCCCGAATAGAGTCCGGAGATATGCCTGGATTACATTCTCCTTTCTATTACCCGGATCCTGCGAAATCAATCGAAACTGCAGTAAAAGTTACTTCGCAGGGACTCGTTGATCTTTTTAATCAAAAGTAAAAGACTGCTCCGGTTGTGTCTTTGTCAACCGGGCGAATAGCCTTTCCCCGCTGCATTCTATGGTAAACACATTGGACTGATCCGCAAAAACCTCTGCGAAATAGTCGCCCTTAATCGACATGGATTTCCAGTCTGACCTTACTTCAAGCGAGAACAGTAAGAAATATGCATCATTTTCCTCCTTTGCCCCGGTGAGTTTTGTTCGGATTTTCTCTCCATTGATGGTAATCTCCAGCTTTTCATTGAAATAGGCATCAATCAACAGTTCATTGCTTTCGGCCAGTTCACTTAACGGAACCCGAACATATTGATCACTATAATTTCTAAGCACATCCCTTAAATCATCAGCGAACACTTTTATCTTCATTGTAGTAGAATTGCAGTTAATTTCTACAACGCTGATGTAAATGGCGTGATCCACTACAGCTGGTGTCGATGCTGAAAGCAGGAAAAACAAAGGGCAAAGTATATAGAGTCGCTTCATTTGAATTTACTCATGGTCTCTGTTTTTTGACGTTCTAATTTTTTCTAATTCTTCAATATCAGCTATATCTCTTGCCCTGTTAGATGCTTTTTTCGCTTTGACTAATACATGAATATTCAACTACATTAATTGGAATATTTCTGTCTACGATGAATTTTTGCGAATTCTGGTATGCTTCATCAAAGGTTATACCCTTACATGCTGTCATTATATCTATTTGAACGGGAGATACTCCAAAAGGTGTAGACATCATATATTTTCGGCAAGACGTTCTTTCGGAGATTTTCTGGTCGCCCAAAACAAAATGTCAAGTTCATCCTTTTCTGACACCTTTCCTGCATATGTAGGCTTCCTTATCATTTATCAATCGTTTTTGAGATATTCCAATTTAGGTCAAAGTAGTCACAATGTGCAACTTTTGACTTTCATATAACCCGCCTGCATGGAGGTATTAGAAACGTTTTCTTTCTATTCTTGTAAAGAACTCATTTCTATGTTTATCGACTAATCTCAGTTTTTCTAACCTGCATTACAAACCATGAAGCATTTTTTATACCTGTTCTTTGTCACCTTACTGCTTGCCTCATGCTCTGAGAAGCCAATCGAAACAGACCTGCTCATTGTCAATGCTACCATTGTTGATGTTGAGTTAAATGAAGTTCTATCCAATAAACTCATTGCCATTTCAGGTGACACCATTCAGTTTGTGGATCACAGTTCTAAGAAGGGTCGATTCAAAGCAAAACAGGTGCTGGATGCTGAAGGGAGATATGTTATGCCTGGTTTGTGGGATAATCATGTACATTTCAGGGGTGGTGAATCTCTTGTCCAGGAGAATAAAGACTTCCTGCCATTGTTCCTGAATTATGGCATTACCACTGTAAGAGATGCAGGTGGAGACATCACAACGAACGTGCTCGAATGGCGAAATCAAATCTTGGAAGGAAATCTGGAAGGGCCCATGATTTTTACTTCCGGGCCTAAACTGGATGGACTCAACCCTGCATGGGAAGGTTCAATCAAAGTCGAAACGGAAGAAGACATTATCAATGCGCTGGATTCCCTGGAAACAATCGGAGCAGACTATGTAAAAATGTATGATGGGAGTCTGTCGAAAGAAACATTCTATGGAATCATCCGGGAAGCGGAAAAGCGCGGGCTGAAAACCACCGGACACATGCCACTTTCTGCCGATTTCATGGAAGCTGTGGACATTGGTCTGGACGGATCGGAACATTTATACTATCCGCTTAAATCGTGTTCTCCTTTGGCTGACAGTCTGACTTCATTAGGAATCGGGTACGGCATGATGGGACCCATTGCAGAAAGTTATGATCCCCATCTTGCAAATCAGGTTTTTCAAAAAATGGGAGAAAAGGATATATATGTCACTCCTACCCTTTACATCGGTAAAGTATTACGTGAAATTCTGGACACGGACCACAGTCAGGATTCATTGCTTCAATTCATGGGTGAAGGCATCATTCAAAGCTATCAGCGAAGGATTGAAAGTGCGCGACGAGCACGTGAAAGAGGAACCGGATTTCGGGATAAGCTGGAAGGTGTATTTACCGAAATGATTGTTCCAATGAATGAAGCAGGTGTGAATCTGTTGGCCGGGTCAGATTGTGGAGCTTTCAACTCTTACACCTACCCTGGAGCATCCCTTCACGGTGAATTATTTGAATTGGTAAACGCCGGACTCACCCCACAGCAGGCATTGAAAACTTCCATTATCAATGGTCCTGAGTTTTTCAATCTGGAGAAGTATTATGGTGCGGTTGATGCAGGTAAAATAGCAGATCTGATTCTGCTCGATAAAAACCCACTTGAGAATATTCGGAACCTTTCCAAAATACATTTACTCATTGTGAAAGGGAAACTATATGACCAGCTATAACCGGGTACTTTGATCACAAAATTGAACTGACACTCAGGATTTCAAAACCAGGTAAGAACCCGGGCAATTAGTCACTCACATCAATCTTTATCCGGGTTTCAGAGAATGCACCGAACACGCCAAACCCGTTTTCCACATTGGTGTACATCGGAACAGGTTCTCCGGTAAACAAATCCGGAAATTGATTCCCCTGGTGAAGACTATAGGTTGTTACATACTCATAATAAGATTCACTCACAGACCTTATGGCTAAAAAAAGCTCCACATCAGGTTGGTCGTATCCATAAATGAGATCCCATACTCCGGCAAGAAAATCAATCGTTATTTCACCATCCTTAAAGGCATTATCCGTAAAAAACAGGCGATCTGAAAAGTTGGGATTTGATTCATTCATCCAGGGCAGGAATGAACTATAGTTCCATGCTCCAAGATCAAACCAGGGTGTTTCTCCTTCCGGACTATATCTATTAAGGATTATGATCTCATAAAAATTGTCTGCATCTTTTTCATCTGTAATTTTAAAATTGAAGCCGGCCTGCTCCTCTCCTTCTTCATCTAACCGTACACCTGTGAACTTCGCATTCTCAATTACAGGCTCCATTGGCACCATCACTTCGGCTACAACCGATTCATACCCATTAACACTGGCAGATATTCTGAATCTGTCCCCGGAATTGATTTCAGGATAGGCGACAAAATAAGGCTGATATTCATCCTTAACATTTAATGAAGCCAACACTGAAGTTTCATCACCTTTTTGGACAGTTACCTGGGCGTCAGATATCCAGGAGTTCCATATGTCATGAGATTTTTCAATTCCTACAGAATTGGAAAGGATAATTTGAATTGAATCCCCCGGATAGATATATGAGTACATCACAAGCTTTGGCTCGTGCTCCGGGATATCCACTTCCACATCTCTTTCAAAAAAATCTTCACATCCCGTCAATGAGAAGAATGCAACCGCGATAATTGTCAATGTCGAATTTCTCATATTAGTTGAATTTGTAGGTATAGCTAAAAGTTGGAATAATTGGAAAAAGGGTGACCTGCTTCAATTTCCGTTTTGTCTCATTCGTATTGAAATCGTAGGTCTCATCGAAATAATAATAAAAAGGATTTGCTCTGTTATACACATTATAAATCCCAATATTCCAGATTCTCTGACCATTTTTCTTTTGTTTTTTGAACCTGACACCCAGATCCGCACGGTGGTAGCTTCTCATTCTGAATCCATTCCTGCCATTGTAATGTTCCGCTTCACCGGCCGGACCGAAACCCATCGACGGTCCCCAAAAAAATCCAATATCCTGAGGTGTTACCTGGCCAGGGAGCACTGCAACATACCGTGCTTCTCCAAGCGTGATTGCATTTCCTGTTCCGTATACCCATGCCATCGAAATATCTGTCCGGTCATTGATTTCATAAGAAGCGAGCAGACCAACATCATGCCTCCTGTCATATTTGTATGGAAAAGTTCTTCCAAAATTTACACTGGAAAACTGACGGTCAGACTTTGAAATCGTGTATCCAAGCCACCCGTTAAATCTCCCCTCTTTTCGATGTAGCAAAATCTCCAGCCCTTTCGAATCTCCCCTGCCATCAGATTCGACTTTATCCTGCCAGTCGGCTGCAGACTCTTCCCAGTTTTCACCTTCTGCATAAGCAATAAGGTTGCTCATTTCTTTTTTGTATGCTTCTATTGTCAGATCCGCACCCACAAAGTCAAGCGTTCGTGTGTAGGCAATGGTTACCTGTTGAGAGGATTGTGGTTTTGCAATATCGGTTGCCGGAACCCAGATATCTGTTGGCAATCCGGCACCTGAACTGGTGAGAAGATGAACGTTTTGCTGCATGGAAGCATACGAAAACTTAAGAGAGGAATTATCACTGGTTAGTATTCTTGCCGTAGCTCTTGGCTGCACACTATGGAAATAATCTCCTTCAATCTGATAGTTGTTGTAATGTAACCCAAGGTTGAATTTCACCAGAGATCCCAAGGACCACTGATCCTCGACATAGCCTGAAAATTCAGTAGATCGTATATCGAAAGACCCGAAGGTCGTTTCCATTTCGGACCCTTCAAGATTGGTCTTAATTCGATTGACACCTGGAGTAAAGAAGTGATTGATGAATTGAATTCCGCCCAGAAAATTGTGGTTGTTATTCATATAATATTCAACCTCATAACTTACTCCTATATCCTCAATTCCCGACTTATACTCAAAGCTCTCATTTTCCTGCTCTCTGGTATTTTCATATTCATAGTCAAGTTTGAATCGATACTTTGAATAGTTGACCATAAGGCTGGTGAATACCTTGTCGGAAAACAAGTGATTCCAGCGGGCCGTGGTGAGCAGGTTGCCCCATGCAAAAATACTACGACTATTATCCACCGTATCCTTCAATTTGGCCAGTCCGCGATCATCGCCCTGATAAATGCTCAACTGAATCTTATCCTTATCGGTGACTTCATAGCTGAGCTTTGCATTGATGTCATGAAAATGATACCCAAATGAAGATTTACCATCAGAAGCAGATTTGGAAAGTGGCCTGGTCAATAAGTCAATATAGGTTCGGCGCGCACCAATGAGATAGGAGCCTCTTCCGCCTGCTATCGGCCCCTGATTCATCACTCTGGCAGAAATCAGCCCCACTGTACCTTCCGTGGTATTATTCACTTTGTTTCCATCCTTGACTTTTATATTAATCACAGAAGACAGGCGGCCTCCATAACGTGCGGGAAATCCTCCTTTCATCAATGTCACATCCGAAATCACATCAGGATTAAAAACTGAGAATAATCCACCCAGGTGAGAAACATTATAAAGAGGTACACCATCAAGCAAAATGAGGTTTTGGTCCGGTCCTCCTCCACGAACATAAATTCCGGTTAGCCCTTCTTTCCCGCTTTGCACACCCGGCATCAACTGGATCGCTTTCAAAACATCAACTTCACCTCCTATTGCAGGTAAATTCATTAGTTGTTTTCCTGATATTTTAACCGTACTTACCTGAGGGGTTAATTCAATTCGTTCATCCTTATTTCCCTCAATGACCACTTCATCCAGCACCACAGAAGAAGAAAGTCCAATGGTAAGAGTGGAATCACCACTCAGATGTATGGCTTTTTTTATTGGCTCATACCCGACGAACGAGTATACAAGTACCACCTCCGAAGGCACCTCCAGGCTGTAATACCCGTGAAAATTGGACACAGCTCCCTGACTGGTTCCCTCAATGACGACTGTCGCTCCAAACAATTTCTCACTGGTGCTTTTATCTTCGATGTAGCCGCTAATTCTGTGTTGAGCACCTGAAAAAAGTGTTATTGCACAGAGAATTGTAGCTGTACAGAACTTCTTAAAATCTGCCTTTTTTATCTCAGACATATCTGGAATATTGGTGAGTTTTTGACTTAACAACTGTAGTTCAATTACTGAATATTAAGGTTAGACCTTTCTGAACGTCAAAACCCTGATTGAAGTACAAAGATATTCCTCACTCCCCTACCATTAAGCCAACTACTTGCTCTTAAATTCAAAAAAAGTATACCTGATGTGAACTCAAATAGAACTTTTGGGGGTGTGTATCATTTTTTCAGACTACCATAAAAGTTATACCATGCCCCGACTCATATTATTCCTTCTCACACTCACTCTGTTCATTCCCGCATCTTCTCAGTCAACAATAGATTGGGAGTCATTGAAATTCAGGAATGATACCACCGATCAGAGTATTGAGTACAAAATCACCATAGATGATGGAACCATTATTTATGGAGAGCTTTTGAGGCTAACCAGTGATCAGCTTATTGTTGAAACTCAACAATTCGGAGAACTGAGACTGGATATTGATAAAATCAAAGCCATCTCCAACCGGGGAGATGCTGAAGACGGGGAACGCTACAATATGGCCGGAGTGAATCACTACATGCTTGCCCCAACTCCTTATGGAATTAAGAAAAATGAATTCAACGCCCAGGTCTCAGAAGTCTTTCTTATTTCAGGATGGTACGGATTTACTGATAATTTCAGTCTTGGGGGAGGATCCACTGTGCTACCAGGGCTGGGTGACAATCAGGTTCGGTACCTTATCCCTAAATTCAGCTTTGAACTAGCCGAATATGTGCAGGCATCTATTCTGTTCACTAATATATTTGTATCCGGTGAATCAAGCTCCCTGCTTTCCATGTCACTTGGTATTGGTAAGCCTGATAATCATTTTTCCTTTGGTTACTCTACACCCCTGTCAGAAGATGACGGTGGTGCAATCAATTTAGGGGGCATTGCCAGGTTCAGCAACAAGTTTGCACTTTTAGGAGACACCTTTATTTTCACAGAAGCTGATGAGGTAAACTTATTTACTATTGGTTGTCGATTTATTGGCGAATCGTCCTCGTTCGACTTTGGTTTTGTCTCTCTTGATGGAGTCTCGATTCCGTGGGTCAACTACACGATAAGGTTTTAATTAAACTTAAGATCATGCAAAAGTTTTTTTACAGAACCATTTTTGAAATACACATTCACACCAACCTCAAATGTCCCCCAGCCTGTTCTTGTTAGTGGAAAACCTTCACTTCTTCCTTCGTAAACATCAATGACGGGATTTGCAAAAGTGGGATGCAGCACATATTGTACATGATCGATTTGATTTAACGTATTCTGATCAGCCGAAACATAAACGCTCCATTTGTACCAGCTCCTACCGTCTCTGTTTTCAATGAATGTTGCAGAATTTTGTGCCGAAACCATGTAGTCAGCTTCTCCGGCAAGACTTTGAATGTATTCATCAATCTGACCCGTCAGTCCCTCCCACTTAGCAGGTACCGTTTTATTCGTAATCCATTGCCTCCACTGTTGGTTAAAGTCGTTTTCAGACATTACAAGGCTCGAAAGGATCATTGATTTTCTTCCCGCAGCAGACTGATTTCCGCTCTCACGAATTTGCTTATAAACAGTCGGAAGAACACCACGCTCATTCAGGTACATGGCCAGGTATCTGGCTGCCGCGGCATATAACATCGTTTCTTTTCGTCCGTCGTAGGCCTCATCTTCAATCCCTGTCAATTGTTGAAGTGTTGGAAATACTCCGTATCTCTCAGCTCGTTGCAAATGGATCAGTCGGTAGTTGTCCAGCGGCTGATAAGCTGTACCTGTTTCCTCATACATGGCAGCAATTCCTTCATTTAACCATCCGGGAATATCCGGATAATCCTGAGTTAGCAACGCATGAACTGCCTCATGATTCAGTGTGCCTCCTCCGGTACTGATCCAGCATACAATACTGTTGTCAATTGAATTGTAGTAGGCAACTCTTCCTCCGGCTCCTCTTCCATGAATCTTTCTTGCAAAGTCTGAAAAATACAGGTAACCATCTCTCGAAAAGGAAGCGGTCGAGAGGTACACCGGAATGAAATATTCCGGGATACTGTTCATATATCTGCCTTCGATATGTTGATAAAGTGCTTTCAGAGAATTTGCAGTATTCGGAGCAAGTCCCAGTCTCTCAGTTCTCATTTGACTTGTTTCCTGTCCTCCTGTGTTTACTCTTGCATTCCCGTTTATAACAACAAAAGGCCCATTGACTTCAATCAATTCACTGGAAGCTTTGTTCTTTAATTCGGATAAATAGCTTTCATCGGCTCCTTCACTAATCCTTCGTCGGCTGTCCATCAGATCTTCCAACTCATCACTGGTGTAGGAAAAATTGTCAGCGGATTCAAACTTCATGGCCTGCTGAATTTCTTCTACATATCCACCTTTTCCGCTATAGGTGACAGTTACCCCGCTTCCGGTAGAATTGGTAGTTAACATTTGATTTGGAAGCGCTTTGATCATTTCCCGGGCCAGTTCATAATAGGTTCGTCCCTTCCTGCTATAAGCCTTCGACTGACTATCATTTCGACACGCCTCGAAGTAAGCTTTCGCCTTTGGCCATTCTTCAGCATCACGAAACATTTTTCCAAGACGGTACTTTCTTTCAAGTATATCCTGTGGCTTGTTATTCGGTCTGCTTTCATAGCATTTCTCCATTAAAAACCCGGTAACAGATGCCTGAGCCTTCACACTGTTTCTCATCTCTGGTGTGAGGCTGTTGTTAAAGCGTTTTTTCTCGGCAGTAAGTTTTTCACTCGCCTCTGTATAATCGTCACAATATTGTTGTGCACAGATGTTCAGGCATAAAAAGAGCGTACAAAGGAACAGTGGTGTTTTCATTATGGTGAGTTTTAGTCTAACGTCGGATCGGGATCATCATCTATGTCATAAGGCTGAATAATAGTATCCGGCTGCCCGGTATTTAGCGAATAGTCGATTTTAAAAGTGGCGCATACAATAATAATCACCGTGGCACACAGGATCACAAATAATCCGGGAGAGAGGCGTGCAATTTTCAATTTGTAATCGCCGGAAGAAGCATCCACATCCACATCTCCCTTTGCCTGAATGAGAAATAGTGAAAACCCGAGAAATCCAAAGGACATCCCCACAAATATGGCTGTGGAAAGGAAACGTAATCTCATATCTACACTCAGTCCCAGCAATCGTATTTCACTGTCGAATGATGCAGCGTCGGGCATACCATTGATGAATACAAACAGGTAAACGGCTGAAGAGATGATCCCGACAAAAGCAAGTACTATCCCTGCTTTATAGCCAAATTCCAGAAACTTGTCTTTTTCTTTCATTGCACTTATGATTAAAAACCACCAAGAGCAATAAATTTAATGAATTAAAAGTTGAAGGTGCTATTCAACAGCGGTCACCTTGTACCCCTTCTTTTTCAGCAGGGCAAGAAGTCCTTTCTTACCACCAAGGTGTGCTGCGCCAACCCCGAAAAAGGTAGATTGCTCTTTTGCAAGGTCTTTGAACAATGGAATCCATTTTTCGTTCCGATTCAGCAGAATAAGCTCCAGTTCTCCGGGACGGTCAAAATACTGAGCACTCTGCTCATACAGCTCATGTACTTTCTCTTCTTTATAAAGTGAAATCATAAGCGCGTAAAGTTCTTTTGTCTCTTCCTCCTTTTCCATCAGTTCTACCAGATCCTTCGCCTGGTCACTATAAGAAATTTTATCAAATACGCTCATCTGCTCAGCAATTGTTTCCAGCCCGTTGATTTCCATTCCCTGCTGAGCAGCCATGGCAGATATTACGGACTCAAAGCTGGCCGGCTGATCACCAATAAATCGTTTCAACAACAGGGTAGAAATCATGAACGGTTTGAAGGTCTTCAGCTGCTCAACTCCGGCACCGAGTGTTGTCTGCAGCATTTCATCCAGTTGCTGATATTGTTCTTCAGTAAGCAGTCGATCCAGGGTCATTCCCTGCTTCATTCCCGCATTCATCATCATTTCTGACTGAATGTTGCCATTATCCATATCCAGCTCCATCACCAGCTGATCAGCAGATGCCAGCGCACTTTTTACTTTCTCCTTTAATTCAAAGTCTGCCTGCGGAAGCACATGGAAGGTGCCAAATAAGTAGGAGGGCTGAATGCCTTTTCCTTCAATCTTCCAAAGCAGGGAATTCCCTTTTGGCTGAGCAAACACCGTTGATGTCCAAACGATTGTGGTTGCCAAAAAGAAAAAGAGTCTCTTGCTGGTGATTAGGCTATATCTCTTCATGGGAACAAAACTAACGCATGAGAGAAATACCTCCTCGTAACTCACGGGAAATTCCTTAATCTGCTTTATCCATATTTACTCGTTCCTGAGACTTACAACCGGATTCTTCAGGGCCGTTTTAATCGATTGCCAGGAGACGGTAATCAGACCAGTGACCAGTGCCATTATTCCCCCGGTCAGAAAAACCCATGGATCAATTGCCACCCGATTGGCATAATTTGACAACCAGCTGTCTACCGCCAGATAAGAAATAGGAATGGAAATGATAAATGCGATGATTATTGGAATCGCAAAGCTGCCTGAGAGCAATCTGGTAATGCTTGCAACAGATGCTCCAAGAACACGGCGAATGCCTATTTCTTTGACCCTCCGTTCTGCTGTAAATACAGACAATCCATACAACCCAAGGCAGGAAATAAACATGGCAAGAATAGTAAATAGTAACACCGCTTTTGAAAGCGTACGTTCTTTCGTAACCATGCGCTCAAAATTTTCATCCAGAAAGTAATAATCCAGGGTTTCAGCCGTACCAAGTCCTTCCCACATACTTTTTAGCTCATTGATCAGAGGATCGGGGTTGGACCCGCTGAATTTGACCATCAGATTTGAACTACTTTTAAAATCAAGCCTGATCATAACCGGAGAAACACCCTTTTGCAATGACTCAAAATTAAAATCACTGACTACTCCGATTATTTTCATACTACCGTCATTGAGGGTCTGTCCAATCGGATCTTCAAAACCAAACTCCCGAACGGCTGCTTCATTCAAAAGCACAGCAGTGGAATCGGATGCCAGGTCTTTAGAAAAATTCCTGCCATCGACCAGTCTGAATCCGAATGTTTCAACCATTTCATAATCACCTACGAATCGTTGCATGTAGTAATCTTCTTCAGATCCCTCTTTGTTAACTGATTCTATCATCGAAGTATTTGTTGCCGGGATCCTGACGGCCATACTGCTTGAAACTACCTGTGGCAGCTTTTTTAATTCCTGATTTAGAAAATCACCATGTTTTTCCAGTGATTCTGAATTGCGAATGATCAACACATTTTCCGTTTCAAAACCCAAATCCTTATTCTGAATATAGTTCAGCTGATTAAACACAAAAATGGAAACGATTAAAAGACTGATAGAAATCACAAACTGAAACAATACCAGCCCGCTTCTCAATGCGCCTTTTTCGTTGACACTGACATTTCCTTTCAATACAATAACCGGCTTGAATCTGGTGATATACAAGGCTGGGTAAATTCCAGCCAAAACTCCCAACAGAACAGCTCCAATGACCGCAATACCAATCTGAATTGGACTGTCAAACAGTGAATTCAATAATTCAAGACCGGTCAGGCTCTCAAATGCCTGGAGGAACACATCTCCGATGATCATCCCGAAACCAACAGCAATGAGGCAAATAATCACAGATTCGAGGATGAATTGAAGCACAAGCTGTGATTTACTTGTTCCAAGAGATTTTCTAATCCCGATCTCCTTCGCCCGGACAGTCGCTCTCGCGGTTGAAATATTAACAAAATTGATACTTGCCAGTACTAATATTAATAATGCAACTCCACCAAATATTTGAGTAGTCATTTCATTTCCTATGGTCGAGTTCTCAAATTTTAACTCGGATCTTAAATGAATGTCATGAATAGACATTGGCAGGAATACATATATTCCACTTTCCATAAACTCACTGAAGGAGTCACCGGAAACCGCAGGGTAAACATCTGTTTCCAAAATTTTATTTAATGCTTCATCCAATGATTGAGCTGGTGTATCTGTATTGAGTTTTGCATAGGCATAGGATGAGGCCGAATTCCATTGGGGGCTTAGTTCTTTCCCTTTGGTAGAAACCCAGAATTGCGCTGGAATGTGGGATTTCTTATTCGTTGAAACCACTCCCTGAATCTGATGAACAATCGGATCATTCTTAATTTCAATGGTCCTGTTAAGCACATCTGTCGTACCAAATAATTTCATTGCCAGAGCTTCTGAAATCACAACTGCGCCTGGTTGATCCAGAGCATCAGCATTTCCCTTCAAAAAATCATAAGAAAAAAGCCGAAAGAAATCTTCATCAGCTCTATATGCCTGCTCTTCAGCAATTTCTCTGTTGTCCACAAGAATGCTAACCTCACCCATAAATCCAAGGTTTGTGGTTTGTTCAACCTGAGGATACATCAACAATTTTTCCTTGAGAATCTCAGGGCCAATGGCCATATTGCCAACGTTGAAGAAATTCACTCCAACACGGTAGATCTTATCCGAATCCTCAAAATGACGATCGTAGTTGAATTCCTGATATACCCACATGCCAATGATCATGGTGCAGGCAAGCCCAACGGTGAGTCCAAAAATATTGACGAATGAATACGTGAAATGGCGCTTTATATTTCGAAGCGAGACAAGCAGATAATTTCTTAACATGGTCTTTTGAGTTTTGGTTATGATCAAAATTCCAATTACTGTGCCATGTGTCAAAAAGACCTAAAATGGCCCTTTTAACAAAAATTAAGACATAAACCGGACATTTCTTTGTTCGAAAATGAACTCTCCGGTAGAAAAAGTGGCAGCTTTCACCGCCACTTTTACTCAATTAACCGACTGCCTCTTCTGCTGACAGTTTAAAAAGTGAATATGCTCCGATTGCCATCACAAGATCTCTGACCGCTATATCCAGGTAGCTGCCACCGACAATTAATACAAGCGCAATTGCTACAAGCCATCCGGCAACAACCAGCGATCCTATTTTCGGTTTCATTAACACGAGCACTCCGGCGACAATTTCTATCACTCCTACAATCACCATGAAGGTCCCGGTTTCAAATGGTATCATACCAGATACCGGAGAAGCATACTGTCCCCAGTCCGTGAGGATATTAGTAAACTTATCCAGCCCCGCTACAATTGGAACAAGGCCGTAGGTATACTTAAGTAGTTCTTTAATTTCCATTATTTGGGTTATTTGATTTTGAAGGTTGGATTGTGGAAGGTTGAATTGGTTACAAAATCCTGTAACTTTTTAATCAAATCCTTATCTAAGGAGTATGAAAACAGTAAGCATCTCAGATTTCAAATACAGCAGGCTCCCGGAACATGAAGTGATTCGTCGTATTCTTTCCGGTGAAAAAGAATTATATGAAATATTGATGCGCAGAAACAATCAGAAGCTCTTTCGTGTCATTCGAGGATATTTGATGGATCAGAATGAAATTGAGGACATCATGCAGGATACGTACCTGACAGGGTATGAAAAACTCTGGCAATACCGGCAAAATGCTCAATTTTCTACATGGCTTATTCGCATTGGAATTAACCATGCACTTGCCTTTATCAAGAAAAAATCGACATTGAAAGTGATTACAACTGAGAGTCTTAATGATGACAAGCCTGTGGAAATCAAAGACGAGAATCAACCAGGGCCTGAACATAGAATGATGCAAAATGAGACCAAAAAAATCCTTGAGCAGGCAATTGGTAATCTGGACGAAAAGTATCGCAGCATTTATATCATGCGGGAAATCGAAGAGATGTCTATCGCTGAAATTTCGGATTGTACCGGGCTCTCCGGTTCGAATGTAAAAGTTCGACTTCATCGCGCAAAAAGCATGATCAGGAACAACCTGTACAGCCTCTCTTACAATAAAGAATTGTTCGAATTTGGGTTTAGTAAATGTGATCGCCTGGTGGAAAGAGTCCTCAGTAGTATATGATCAGTACCTATTCATTCCTCAACATTTCTGCCGGATTTGTCCTTGCAGCTTTCTTTGTCTGCCAGCTTATCGTAAGAATTCCGATACTAAATACGAGAATCACTCCGGATAGTAATTCCAACAGACCTATTGTTACCCTGTTTACATAATCCACCAATACCAACTCAGTGTAAAAAAGGTAGGTCAGTGGCATGGCAATTCCGGCAGATATCAGTAGCATGAAAATGAATCCTTTAGACAGAATAAAAATCAGATTCCTTTCGGTGGCACCCATCACTTTTCTTACACTAATCTCCTTCAATCGGGTTTCGGTTGTGTATACGGCCATTCCCAATAGTCCCATCGCCGCAATGGATATTGCAAGAAAGGCAAGGAATCCAAATAGTTTAAACATTACTGCCTGGTCTTTGTATGCTTCCTGAATCAGTTCATCATAAAACACTGCTTCAAACGGATGTACTTTGTCAACTTCTTTCCAAATCCCTTCAAGCTTACCCATCAACGCTACTACATCATCAGTTTTCACCTTAAGGTTGATAAATTGATAGTCTTCATTGGTTGCCTGAATGATTCCGCAGGGTTCAGGTTCACTGTCGATTTTTTCATACTGAAATTCATTTATCACACCGGCTATTTCTAATTTTAAGTCTTCACCTCTTCTCATTATTGTAAGTACTTCGCCAACGGCACTTTCAGGAGTTTCGAAATTGAATCGCTTTCTTAACAGTTCGTCAATAACTATAAATTTCGCATCCCCTTCCTGAAGGTTGAAGGGGAATGTTCCTCCGGCAATAAACTCGAAATCGTGTAAAGCGAAATAATCCCTATCTGTAAAATTTACATAGATACTGGCCGAGTCAAGCGGGTCCTTATATTTAACATCTTCTCCCCATACTTCACCGGTATTCGAGACCATACCGGAACGAGAAAGTGCGCTCACTTCCGGTAGTTTGGACAGCTCATTCATGAACAATTCGGAATCGTTTTCTTTCAGGGAAAGGTTCAGAACATTTTCTGTACTAAATCCTAAATCGAAATTCAACGCATACATGTACTGCTTGTAAGAGATAGTTGATCCGATGATTAGAAAAATTGAAATCGTAAACTGAAATACAATCAGCACTTTTCGCAGACTCACACCTTTAAATAACTTCAGCTTAGAAGCATCCCTGAATACAGAAATTGCTTTTAGCCTGGAAAGAAATGTTGATGGCAAAATCCCGGCAATAAACCCTATAAATACAGCAAAGAGAATGAAATACAAAACATGAATCCACTGGAATTCCAGTGTCAACATTCTGTCCTCAAGTATCAGCTCCATAAAAACAGGTTTTAATACGAGAAACAAGCCATAGGAAATAACGAGAGATATCAAAGCAACAATGATGGCTTCAAAGATGAACTGAGTGAAAATTTGACCTCTTCCCGCACCCACAACCTTCCTTACTCCAACTTCCTTCGCCCTTCTAAGAGACCGGGCAATTGACAGGTTGGTATAATTGAAACAGGCAGAAATAATGACAAAAAGTGTGAGAAAAGTCAATTGCCAGATTCCCGTCCATGACATACTCGGACCAATTGAATTGGACAATTCCTCGCCAGGAACAATCTTTAGAATATTTTCAAGTCGATGCGTGATGGTATAGCGATCCGTTTTTTCATTTTCAACCGCTGCAATCTCATTCAGGCTTGCATTTACAGATTCAGGACCCTGCCCTTCCGGTAACAGCAGGTATACATAGTTCATCCAAATACTTCCCCAATTAAAAAAGGTGGTATTCTCATTCCCTTCAAAGCGATTTTCTATGGTTTTAAAAGATGCCAATGCTTCAAATTGCATATGAGAGTTCGTGGGAATATCTTCAACCACACCGGTAATCGTATAGCTGTTTTCGCCAGCTGTCACTATTTCACCCACCGGATCCTTTTCCTGAAAAAGTTTTTTCGCCGTTTTTTCAGTAAGAACAAGAGAATTTGGTTCAACAAGAGCTGTTTGTGGATTTCCTGAAATCAGCCTGAATGAGAAAATATTGAAAAACTCTTCACTGGCATAATGTCCCCGAACTGAGATCACATTGTCTCCTTTGGCCAGATCTTCCCTCAGGTTGCGACGCATAAGCAGGATTTTTTCAAACCCCGTGTATTCGGCCTCTAATTTTTTCCCTATAAATACAGACGTTGAGGCCAGATCGAACGGTTCGTCACCGGTAATGTTTTGATAGGTAGACAACACACGGTAAGTTCGATCAGCTTTGGTATGAAAAGTATCAAAGCTCATCAACTCATTGATATAAGCAATCATTAAAATTCCTATTGACATAGAAATTGCCAACCCAATAATATTGATAGCTGAAAAAAGTCGATTCCTTGCAAGGCTTCTTGCGGAGGTTTTAAAGTAGTTTCCAATCAGGTTAAAAAAAGTCATTCGTTCTATTATTTTGGGTCCTTGTATCGTATAGGTGCGGCAAAACTTTAATACATCCAATAAAAAAATCAGGTTGGCCCGTCTTCTGCCCTTTTCAAGATTTCGCTCATAGTATTCATGAAGATCTCCCTGCAAATCCTCCAGTAGTTCAGGCCTGCAATAGATCTCGATGATCCTGTCCATCCAACGGGGTGGTTTTCGTTTGCTCTCCCTCATCTAAGCCCTTCAAAGATGATATCCGGAATTCCGCCCCATAGCTTATCTCGTTGTTCTTTTGCTTTCAACAATGAAATCTTTCCGGCATGAGAGATGTGAAAGAATCTTTTCCTCCGACCGCCTCGTTCTTTGGTGGGCTCTCCCAATTCCGAAGTAATTAGTCCCTTGTCTTCCATACGCTTCAAAACTGAATGGACAACTCCCAACTTGGTTTTGCGTCCGGTTACTTTGCCAATTTCATCAACAATATTGACGCTGTAAGCCTCGTCCAATAGTGATGCAATCGTCAGAAGAACGATTTCTTCAAATTCTCCTAAATTAGTTCCTTTCATAACTCTTATTTGATTTATTCATCAAATGTATGAAAAATACTTACGGGTGTTTAACTACTAAGGTTTTATTTTTTCATGTTTTGTATGAAAAATTAATTTCGGAGTGATTTTTTTATCAGTAATTTTGGATCAAATCAATTGAGTTATGCCAGAAAGTAAGAAAATAAACTGGACTAATCACCTCATAGAATTATTAATAGTCATAATTGGTATCAGTGTAGCGTTCTGGTTAAACAATCTGGCCACAGAATCCAGAGAGAAGGAGCTGGAAGCCTCATTTATTTTTGATTTGAAAACAGATCTGCGCAAGGATTCAATCAGACTCGAAACAATAATCTCACAAAATGAAGCCAAGATCGAAACACTCATGAAAGGGCTGAATCTGATTCAATCTGACTCCAGGCATCAGTATTCTGATAGTCTTTGGGACGACCATCTGTCACAAATTGGGAATTACAATTTCTTTTCCCCTGATAATCTTACTCTCATGTCGCTTCTTCAAAGCGGGGACATTAAAATGATTCGGTCCAATGACCTGAAAAAGGAACTACTGAGACTTCTTAGAATCTATGACGATATTGAAAGTCGTCAAGCCAATTTTTTGCAGGCACTGGATGACAATTATTTTCCAATGATTCTTGGCAAGAGAGATATGATATCTGGAGAAGTCCTTGATCCGGATTTTTTCTATTCCATAAGAATTAAGAATTACGCAGCTTTCACACTTAATGATACCAGTCAGCATATACAACAATATAAGTATGCATTGAAACAGATTGTAAAACTCCTGGATTTGATGAATGAGTATAAAATTGAAGACTAATAGCTGTTTTGACATCAACCAATTGAAGGCAGTCAACGTACATTGATATATGATTATTAGAGATCATTCTCAACTTTCTGATTCCGAGTTTGAAAAAAAATTCAAAGAAATAACCCTAAAACCTGGTCTGTTTAGCCACGAGGCTCACATCCGTTTAGCGTACATCCATATCAATAAATACGGGCTGGAAAAAGCGGAACAAAACATGTGTAAACAGATCAGTGCCTTTGCTGCTTTTCATGGAGGAACGGGTTTCAACACAACCGTAACTATTGCTGCTACGAAAGCAGTTAACCATTTCATGGGAAAAGCAAAAACTGAGAATTTCTATGATTTCATTCAGGAATTCCCACGACTGATTACAAACTTTAAAGATTTACTTCGACAGCATTATGGATTCAATGTGTTTGCTGATGAAAAGGCAAAGAAAGAATTCGTAGAACCCGATCTCGCACCCTTTTAAAATTATGCCTGTCTTTTTTCCAACTCCTGACAGTTTCCGAAAATGGTTAGATGAAAACTATGGTAAAGAATCAGAACTTTGGGTTGGTTACTACAAAAAAGGAACGGGCAAACAAAGTATTACATGGCCTGAGTCGGTTGATCAGGCACTTTGTTTCGGGTGGATTGACGGGTTAAGAAAAAGAATCGATGATGAAGCCTATATGATTCGCTTTACTCCCAGAAAACCCGGTAGTCATTGGAGCCATGTTAACATTGGAAGAATGAAGGAACTTAAGAAGAATGGACTTGTTACCGAGGCAGGGCTTTTGTCCTTCCAGAAAAGAACTTCTGAGAAAACATCGAGGGCCTCATATGAGCAGGGTAAAATCGAATTATCTACGGCCTACAAATCTCAGATTGAAAAAAATCCTATGGCATGGGAATTTTTTACCGAAAAGCTTACTCCATCCTTCAGGAAACAATCAATATGGTGGGTGATGAGTGCAAAAAAAGAAGAAACCAGATTAAGACGTCTGAATGTATTGATAGAATCTTCCGAAAAAGGCAAACTAATTCCACCGCTCAAGTGGACAAAAAACCAACTACCAGGTTGAACTTTTAGTATTCAGCACAGCCTTCATCACATCTTTTTGACTGATTTGCCCGATTAGTTTTCCATTACTCACAACAGGGAATCTTCTGAGTCTTTTTTCCAGAAACATCTTTGCGGCTTCAAAAATATTGAGTTCAGGATCTACAGTTACTACGTCAGTAGCCATATGCTCACTCACAAGACCTGATAACATTGGCATGTTATCATACTTTCCTTTCACTACCTCTTTTAAACAGTCGCCTTCAGAAATCACCCCAACAAGTTCATTGTGATCATTTACTACCGGCCCGCCGGAAATCCTGTTCTTCATAAGTGCATTAACCACATCATACATAGACTGATCGGGCTTAAATGTAATCAGCTTCTTTGCCATGTAGTCAGACACTGAAACAGACTGTGTAACTGTTGTTTTTGGAGCCTCTGCTCCACGATAGCTCATTACCATATTTACTGGGGGTTTAGCTTGTTCTAAACAAATAATATAGCCATAAAGACCCTAAACGCCAAATATTTTAAGGATATGAACTAGCTGGAATGATCAGATACAATCACCCATTCGTTATCCAACTTTCTAAAAATCAGGGAAAAATGTCCGTTTGGGTTATCTTCCTTTCTCTGGAGATTCCATTTTCCGACAACAAACCAAAATTCATCACTGAGCGGCTCAATGATCTTAATCTCAAAAGTAAGTGTACCCATAGCAGCTTTGTCAGGGTAGCTCTTTTTGTAATTATCAAGTGTCGTGTCCCATCCATAGGTGAGTCCCTTACTTCCAATGAAAACCAGTTTATCTGACTTCCAGTATCCTTCCATAAAGCACTCAAGATCTCCGGAATTCCAGCATTCAACCTGTCGGTCCATTACTTCTCTTATCTCTCTTTCTTCTTGTGCCCAAATCTGAGAGGAAAAAAACAGCAGATAAATGCAGATAAGTCGCATTATTTCTTAAGGTAAGTCTGAATCTTTGCCTTGAGAGATTCTTTGTCTGTCGTAATGTGTGGGTCGCTGTAGATTTTGAGCATCATTTCCCGCAGCACATCTTCCTCGTATCCAAGCTTACTTGCAATTTTTGCGCAGTACCTGATTTCCTCCTTGTATAATCGTCCGTCAATTTTCATCAATTGTACGATGTTGTACATATAGTCGTAGCGAAGGTCGTCGGTAATAGAATCACTGATTTCGATGTTTGAAGGATCTTCGAAGCAGTCACTGATTTGCTCAGATGACATGCCATTTGCCTTTCCAACTTTTTTTATCAGGTCAATTTCCTCCTGAACAACCACCCCATCAACTCTGGCAAGCTGTACAAGCATGTTAAGATGAGACCGGGTTGTATTTGCAAAATTGTCCTCTGTCACGATAGTATTAGTGAATTAAATTCACCATCTTGTTAAAGATCAGTGTTTCACAAAGTTAAGTCGGACTTATCAAAACACAAATTATTAAATAAGCACACTCTGAGCTCTGAAAATGAACTTTTTAGCACATTTATTCCTCAGTGGAGATAACGAGAAAATCCAAGTCGGGAATTTCATCGGTGATTTTGTGAAGGGGAATAAATTCGAAAAATACCATCACGACATTCAGTTGGGAATAAGATTACATCGAGAAATTGACAGTTTCACCGATTCTCACCCTGTGGTAATGCAAAGTAAAATGAGGCTCAGAGCAAAGTTCAGACATTACTCTCCTGTGATCGTTGATGTGTTCTATGATCATTTTCTGGCAAAAAACTGGTCAAATTTTGACTCATCAGATCTTAAAAATTTCACCCTGAATTTCTATGAAATGATCTCGGGTTATTCTTCCATAATTCCGGATGCTGTTAACAACATGTTGGTTTTTATGAAGGATAAGAACTGGCTGTACAATTATCAGTCACTAGAAGGTATTGACAGAGCATTGACAGGGATGTCCAGAAGAACTAAATTCGACTCCAATATGGAAGTAGCAATCGAAAGCCTTAAAGAAAACTACAATGAATTTGAAGATGAGTTTCGGCTATTCTTTCCTGAACTTCAACATCATACCCAGTCATTCCTAAAATGAAAGAGTTTCTTATGATTGGGATTGGAGGATTTTTTGGAAGCATCGCCCGATATGGTGTATACATAATTACATTAAGGCACTTGGGGGAAAAAACATACCTCGCTACCCTTATCGTAAACCTGATCGGATGTCTATTGATCGGACTCCTGGCTGGTGGACTCCTGAAACTTAATCAAAACCAAAACCTGCTATTGATCACAGGACTTTGTGGAGGGTTTACCACATTTTCTGCTTTTGCCTTCGATGGTTTCAAATTATTAAAAAGTGGAATGTATTTTGATTTTGCCTTATACGCTATAGTCTCGGTAGTGGGTGGCGCGCTTCTGTGTTTTCTCGGCCTGTCGGTTTCGGGTAAATAAGTCTATAATCGATCATACATTGCATAATTAAGACGTCCTTTTGTTTCAAAAAAGCAATCTTTAACTTAAAAAAGTCGTTTTAAAAGAGCAACTTAACCGTGCTAAATGACTAATTACTACCATGTACTGGGTATTTCTGAAAGTGCTTCTGCAGATGAAATAAAGGCAGCATTTAAAAAACAGGCGGTTAAATATCATCCTGATAAGCATCCTGACAAACCTCAAATGGAGGAGAAGTTCAAGGAAGTGAATCAGGCATATCAGACACTTTCTGATCAATATGAGAAAGCCCGGTATGATCTAAAACTGAATTATCGAAGGTTCTCAGACAGCCCCAAACCTCCTCCATATACCTATCAGCGAAGGCCCGGTCGTCCGGTTTACACTCCGCCTCGTGTAGACTATCGTCAAAATACAATCGCAACCCTTTATGCATTTGGGATTACATTCGGAATAGCCCTGATCGTTATGATTGGCGTCTGGATGAAACAGGGCTATGATCAAAAGCAACTGGAAAAACTGCTTGCGGAACGTCGAGAAGTCTATGATGAAGCTAAAGTCTCCTACCAAAATGAGGACTATGAATCTGCCTTTGGATTGATGTCTTCCCTTGAATTTTTCAGGCTCGAAGAACGTGACATGAAGCAATTCAAAGACAATATGGTCAGCGATTTGATCACCAAAGGTGATGAAAAATTTAAGTCCAAAACATACAATGAAGCCATCTATCTATACGAATTGGTTCAGAAATTCGAACCAAAAAAGCCTTTTTTTGGATTGAAGGTACAGCTCGCTGAAGCGTACAAGAAAGTAAATGACCCGGCCAAATCAATTGAAATTTATGAAGACCTGATGGTTCGTGATTATAAGATTATTGCTTCAATGGTGGAGATCGCTGAAATAAGGAGGGATTTTCTTCAGGACATTGAAGCTGCAAGAGACTACTACCTGGATGCTCATAAACGAGCAGTCAAACAATACAAAAGTTTCTATGGCGAGGGTTATTCTCTTGTTATCAATCAAAAATATGTGCCATCTGAGCATTATGATTTATACACCGGGCTTGCTGACATTTACCTCAGACTCGATAATCCGGAGATGGCAATCAAAGCTGCCGACTGGAACAAATACGTCTGGCCTGACAGTACAGATGCCTACCTGATAAGTGCCAAAGCTTACATTGTAAAGGAAATGAATGACAGAGCCTGTATCGAATTCGAAGGAGCGCTTTTGAGAGGATGGAAAGGCACACCAACAATAACGTGTAATTAATGGCAGGATACTCTAAAAATCCACTATGGAAAAAATTGGGAATTAAGGAAGGTTACAATTGTTTTCTTTTCCAATCACCTGATAATTATTTTGACCTGCTTGAGTCCATACCTGCTGATTCTGACTTCTTTGAAGATACCAAAAAAGGACCTTTTGATTTTGAGCATGCTTTTGTAACGGAATTAAAAGTCCTGGAAAAACATTGGGAAGCATGGAAAAAATCACTTAAGAAAGATGGCACACTCTGGATTTCATGGCCAAAAGGCACTTCAAAAATGGAAACTGACCTTAATGGAAATATTGTGCGGGAGTTTGGGCTTAAGGGTGGGCTGGTAGATGTGAAAGTTTGCGCAGTTGATGAAAACTGGTCAGGCCTCAAGTTTATGTATCGGAAAAAAGATCGTTAAGATCTTCATCAGCAGAAAACTGAATCTTGCAACGATGGCCATCTAAAAGCTGCATATCATCAACCATTATAAATTCACCGTGCTCCTTTTCCATTTTGGCAGAAGCTTCTTTTTTTACCCGGTTCCTTTTGATGGCTTCAACAAACCTTCTCATCTCTGAGATATCCTCAAGAACCAACTCAGGAACATTCACCGGCTTGCCGTCATCCCCTTTGGCAACCATGGTAAAATAGCTGTTGTTGGTATGCTTAATCGTATTGGTCTTTACATTTTCGGAAGTCACCATGATCCCGATAATCAGAGAACTATTGCCCACATAATTGACGGAAGCATCAAGGTGTACAAGTTCCCCAACCTCAACTGGCTGCAAAAATTCAACGCCATCGACTGAAACAGTAACACAATAAGTGCCTGCGTGCTTACTGGAACATGCATAGGCAACTTTATCCATTAAAGATAAAATATGCCCTCCATGAACTTTACCACCAAAATTGGCAAAGGAAGGAATCATCAATTCCGTTAGTCTGGTTCTGGAAAATTGTACAGGTCTGGGTTCCATTAGCCTACTATGTCACCGCTCTTTTGACGACATTTCTTAAACTTTTTCTTCAAAATCAACTTCCAGAATGGAGAACGGGTAAGTACTAATTTAGTCTTTACTTTAAGGTTATTCAAGAACTTCCCTTTTTGCGTCGCACTTCTTACCGCATTACGTGACTCTACCATGTACTCAAAACCCATCTTCCTGGTTGCCTCAACAGCACAGGGATTACCATAAAGTATTTTTTTGGCATGAGGTCGGTAGATCACATCATATCTTCTTTTTTTGGATCTGTAAGCCCGCTTATTTGAGTTTTTTTTTGCATCCAGATTTTCAGTCGGAATATGGTCCCGTATATCGTCCTGCTTCTGAGCAACACTGCAAAAAGAAATAGCGAGGAGAGTAATGATGACGGTAATGCTTTTCATAACATCCAAAATGGATAAATTGCGCGCTTAAATTTATTCAGAATTTGCGTTTTCTAATTTCATTCTTTTTGCGAAAGATACCACGAAAGTATCTACAACTATTCAGTCATTTCGCATTGAAAGTACTTACAGTATTCTATATTGGGAATAAGGTTGAATGCCCGGTCTGTAAATCCACTTTTCGTAAATTTCTTCCGTACGGCAGAAAATCGAGAAGCAATGCGCTATGTCCTAATTGTCTGGCCCTGGAACGACATAGATTGATCTGGTTGTATTTAGAACAACGAACAAATTTCTTTTCCGATAAATTAAAGATGCTCCACATCGCTCCGGAATTGTGTTACATCAGTCGATTTGAATCACTAAAAAATCTGGAATATATCACCGCAGATATCGAATCCCCTCTTGCCAGGGTGAAAATGGATATACATGATATACCATTTGAGGAGAATTCATTTGATGTTATTTTTTGCAATCATGTCCTGGAGCACGTCAAAAGTGATATCAAAGCTCTGGATGAAATGAAAAGAGTACTGAAACCCGGAGGTTGGGCCATTCTTCAGGTACCATTCTTTTATCCACTTCCAAAGACCACACAGGAAGATCCATCAGTTACAGATCCAAAAGAAAGGGAAAGGCTTTATGGTCAGGACGATCATGTTAGAATGTATGGTGAGGATTATGCTGAAAGGCTTGCTTCAGTCGGTTTCAGGGTGTTGGAAGAGGATTTTATTAATGAATTAAGCGAAAAAGAAGTGGAGCGATATGCACTTCCAAAACAAGAGATCATTTATCGGGTTGAGAAGTGAAAGATATAACTTCAAATCACTCATCGGCTTTAGAATAATTAAATGATTCCTCGGTTTCTATAACAAAAGTGCTCTTCTTTTTTCTATTTCATCCAGAGGGACTAATATTCACATCGTTCTTATCCAAAAGCATCGGAGGCCGATGATTAATGTGATAAGCCTTTCGACAAATAACTGACACCTTCTTCAATAAGACCAAGCCCATATGCAGTCAATTGAATAAAAGCCGCACAAACCGAAAGAACACCAATTTTCAGACTTCTTGTTTTCCGGGCAGAGTCAATTAGAATCATTAAAAAATAGAATCCATAAATAATCAGTCCAACCATTCCAAAGGTTGGTGAAAGAAATAACAAAGTCAATGTCAAAACCAGACCGATCAGGAATGCAGATGGAAAAAAATGAACCAATTTCAATTCATTTCGATAAAATCTGAACACATTGATTCTGGCTGTTCCAAAAAAGTGAAGTTGCTTAAAAAACTGACCGAAATTGGTTCTCCGCTTATGATAAACATATGCTTCAGAAATTAATCCGGTTTTGAAGCCCTTTTCAATAATCCGAATACTAAATTCAATGTCTTCACCTTTTTTTGGAAGAATGTAGCCTTCGGTCTTCTCAAATACTTCTCTTTTGATTCCCATATTGAAGCTTCTTGGATGAAACTCGCCGACATGTTTTTTCCTCCCCCTGATACCCCCGGTAGTAAACAGGGAAGTCATTGAGTAGCTTATTGCTTTTTGGACCGGTGAGAAGGTCTCATGTGCCTTATCAGGGCCTCCATACGCATCAAGGTGATTGGCCTCCAGATAAGCATCAACGCAGGTAAAATAATCAGGAGGAATGATGCAGTCCGAATCAAACACAATCAGCCAATCTCCTTTTGATCTCTCAAATCCATAGTTCCTGCTAAATCCCTGACCCGAATTTTCCTTAAAGAAATATTTCACATCAAGTCTGTCCTTGTAGCTTTCTACTTGTGGCTTGCAGCTCATTGAGGATCCATCCTCAACAATCAGAACCTCAAAATCTTTGTATGTCTGATGAGTTAGACTCTCTAGCAGTTCATCAACTTCGCCCGGACGATTAAACACCGGAATAACTATGGAATACTTTGGCACAGACACCTAGTCTTTTTTTGTGGTCTCGGAAATGAGGTATTCATTTTCCCTCGAACCGGACTGAATCATCATTTCACCAATGAACCCGGCTAAAAAAAGCTGAACACCTACTACCAGTGCTACCAGCGCAAGAAAAAACAAGGGCTGATCCACTACATCTCTCCTTGGCAGGTGATTGAATTGACGATACAATTTCTCTCCAATCACCCAGATCGTAATAAAAAATCCCATGAAAAAAGAAAGGGTTCCAATGGTCCCGAAGAAGTGCATTGGATTTTTCTTGAACCGGGATACAAACATCACCGACATTAAATCAAGAAACCCCGTAATGAATCGTTTCATCCCATACTTCGTTGTACCATATTTTCTGGCCCGATGCTCAACGACCTTTTCTCCAATTCTGTTATATCCATTCCACTTTGCAATAAGTGGAATATACCTGTGCATCTCTCCGTATACGTTGATATTCTTTACCACATCCTTTCGATAGGCCTTAAGCCCGCAATTGAAATCGTGTAGCTTAATTCCTGAAACTTTACTTGTTACCCAGTTGAACAACCTGGAAGGCAATGTCTTACTTATAGGATCATGACGTTTCTTCTTCCATCCTGAAACAATATCAAAGTTGCTATAAGATATCATTTTAGTCAATTCAGGAATCTCATCCGGGCTGTCTTGCATATCTGCATCCATCGTTATCACCACCTCCCCACACGCCTCATTAAATCCGGTTTGAAGGGCTGCAGATTTTCCGTAATTCCGATTGAACCTTAACCCTGTAACACCGTCGTACTTTTCTGAGTTTTCCTCAATGATGGACCAGGAATGATCAGTACTTCCATCATCAATAAGAATGACTTCCGCATTGAGTTCAGATTCCGATGTAACACGAAAAATCCACTCCAGTAGTTCTGGAATGGATTCTTCCTCGTTATAAACGGGTATTACTATTGAAAGGTCTTTATCCTTCAAATTCAGGTTCTTTCTTTTTAATAAACAATGCTGCTATCAATGCGATAATGGCATTCATTATCAGCCCTCCTGTGAAAAAGCTTTTAATCATCCCTCCGACAGAAAAATTTTCAGGCATATCAGTCCTTAATTTCTCCATTTGCTCATCTATAGCATCCTGTGGAGCTCCAAATCCAGCCATCATCGATTCTGTTTTTTCAATGATCACGTCGGTCAATGTCACTGACAACTCAGGATCAATTACGGTGAAAAGCAAAATACTGAAAATAGTTCCAACAACTCCAGCTACCAGAAGACAAATAATCGAGTACACATAAGACTTACCAAATGAGAGAAAACCATCGTTTTCATTTCGATAAGTAACTCCGAAATAAGCAGTTATACCAATTGATATTGCATTCATAAGGAGTAGTTGATACCACCAGTTCGCAAATATGGTAAAGTCAATAAGATAGATGAGAAGGGAAATTACAATTCCGATTACAGCTAGTATAACTCCGGATTTAATCGCATTAGCATTCATGTCATTTAGGTTTTTTTCTTAAAATTATTGATACAACAGGGGTAATAAAGAATCCGGCCAGAATTTTTTTCAACCCGGAACTTATGACAAGATCAGAAACGCTGATTTTTCTAATTTCTGCGTACTGTTGTTCATACTCCTCTTGCGATATTCCCTCCAAAAGAACATCTTTTTTACTTTCCATAAAAGCCTGAGCTCCCAGGCGGTAATTTTCAATGACTGAAGGGTCCATCGTTAAGATTAGTAGCAAGCTAATGGTAAATATTACAGCAGCTGGCAAATAAACAATAAATGCAATACTCATTCCCTGCCAAAAATGCAGATATCCATCATTGTAATAGGTTTTATACTCGCGTGCCGCAAAATAAATAAACAAGAAAAATATGACCAGGTCAAACAAAAAATGACGAATGTCAAGCAATGGATTGCTCCCAAATTTAACAGAAACCCAGAATAGTGCGATTAGGAATAATCCACAAAGAATAGAGTACTTAATACTCGGTTTTACCATTTACTTAAAAATTGTGACCTTATCTCGATTGATAGTAGCTCTGACTTTTCCAGTCAGTGTCTCTCCCCAGAAAGGAGAGTTATTTGATTTTGAAAGATTCGATTGCTTGTCAAGTATCCAGTTTTCTGATTTATTCAAAATCGCAATTTTTGCGACCGAACCTTCAATTAATCCTGTCTTCCCAATGCCAAGAACTCCTCTTGGACCGTGAGTGATTCGCTCTATTAGTACTTCAAGTGGTATTCCGCTCACTTTCAAAAGTGAAGGAAAAAATGTCTGCATGGAAGTATTTCCTGGATCAGAAAGATCAAATTCCAACTGCTTGCTCTCCTGATCTAATGGACGATGGCCAGAGCTAATCGCATCTATGGTACCATCGCTCAATCCCCTAATCAATGCCTTGCGATCACTCTCTGACCTGTATGGAGGTAATGACTTATAAATAGAATTGAAGCCTTCAACAGACTTATCGACAAACAACAAATGATGAATAGCAACATCGCATGTTACCCTCAAGCCTTCTTTTTTTGCCTTCCTAATCAAATTTACAGCTTCTGAAGTAGATATTTTAGAGAAATGGATTTCTCCTCCGCTGTATCTAAGAACACTTAAATCTCTTTCAATAGTCAGTTCCTCTGTCAAAGAAGGCTCACCTTTCAGGCCCAGACTGGTACTCACTAATCCCTCATGCATATGAGTGTCATTAGATAGATGAGGATCCCTTGCATTTTGAAAGACAGGCACTCCTATTTGAGAAGTATATTGAAGAGCCTTTAGTAGAAGTTTTGTATTCCAGATTGGCCCGTCCCCTTCTGAAAATGACTCTGCTCCCGCTCTACTCAAATCGATCATTTCTGTCAGATTTTCCCCTTCCAGGTTTTCACTTATTGCAGCAGAAATATGTAAGTCAACAGCCTTGGTCTGGCGAGCTAAAATATACTCAACATCACTCTTGGATTGAATGACAGGTTTTGTATCAGGAAGTAAGTTTACATCGGTAAATCCTGCTGATGACGCAGATAATGAACCACTTTGAATATCTTCCCTAAACTCGAGACCAGGATCACAAAAACTGGCATTTAAGTCAAAAAATCCTGGAGTCACCAGAGCACCCTCGCAATCAATCGTTTGTTTCGAAGAATGGTTTTCAAAGGATTCAATCAATCCATTCTTTATAAAAATATCTTTCTTTTTGTTATGGTAAGGTGACTGAAGGTCAAGTATCAGAGCGTTTTTCAGCAACAAACTCATTTCAGATATCTATGTAGCATTGTTTCGACCAAAATAAATATTAAAGTCAAAATTAAAGCATATTTCCATATACTATCCGTTTTAGTAGAAGGCAGTGAAATATCTTCATAGCCATTTGACGCTGAAATTATACGAACATGTGGACTGTCCGAAAAATAATTTGTCAACTCATTAAAAGTGGAACCCTCCAATTGAGATTCGGATTTAGCCAGATTTAGACCGAAGGACTGAATAGTATCTTCTCCTTGTATCACATAATAGAAGTCAGGAGGTAAATTGACGGGTATCCTGATCAGACTCAATCTATCCCTAAGCGTGACTTCAGGTATTGTTTCATAGTTCTCTGAGATAATTCTGGGTGGCTTGTCTGCTGTTAGATTCGGCACTTCCAAAAAATCTCCGGGATAAACAAACAGACTCAACTCTGACCCAAGGCTTTCTTCTGCTATTCTATACATCAGAGGCAAAAAGACAGAATGATTGGGTAATTCTGTGTATTCGTCACTTAAAGGGGAGGAGAACAAATAGATAGTTTCACCTACTGAATTTCCAAGGTAAGTCCCTCCATCCCGAAGAGAAAAGATTACTTCCTGTATTCCACTCACCTCAAAAGCTCTTTTTGCGGAAGGTAAATCAGACAATTTTTTAAATCTATTATACACACCTCTTAGTAATAGATTTCCTTCATTCATTTGCACTTCCTGAAAGTTTGAGTTACTTGGCTTAAGAGAGAAGCCAGTTTCTCGTTTGTAATTATCTATATCAATTGAATCTGAAGGAATAATTATAAACGAAGTATTTTCGGAATTTTGTCTTATTATATCCTCTGGAATCCGATAAAAATCATTCATCACAACTAAGTCCGCCTCACTAATCTTCTTGTAATCTATATCTGAATAATTGGATATAACTAAATTAAATAGCTGTTCATTTCCGAAAATATTTGACAAATATTTATTGTAGGTAGCACTAAGAACCAGAATCTTAGGATACCTGATTTTTCCCAGTACAAAAAAGAAATCATTGTCATATTCTATATCATCTCCGGTTAGTGAAAGACGAAAACGTGTTCCTGATAGAACTGCAGGCAAAGAAAATGAAACATCTTGCCGGTTCTCCAACTTGACAACAACAGATGAGATTTGATTTCTAAATTCATCCATTAATTTAACAACAATGCTACCTTCACTAAAATTAGATGTTTGTCCAATCTTACATCTCAATATATTGGTTTGATAATCGTCTATATCCTTTTCGACCCAAATCGAATCGATATAAACATTTCTAGCACTAGATTGTTCTTTCAAAAAGATATAGTAATTGCGCAAAGAATCTTTCTTTATTCTTTCCAGGCTTTTACCATCTGAATGTTGCAGATCAGAAACAAAATATAAATCACCACTAAATTCAACCCGATCAAGGACTTCCTTAAATGTCCTGTCGGAATAAGACAGGGAAATATCAGGCAACTCATCAATTATCTCAGATCGCGACCGTTCATGATTTGAAAATGGATCAAAATTATTGGTCAGCAAATAACCTTTACTAGACTCACTCTCAAGAATGAGTCGCTCAATGAAGGCGATATCATCAGAAACATCATTTCCAACAGAACTATGACTATTATCCAGATAAACTAAACCAAAAGAATCATTAGCATCTAATTCAGTTGAGTTGAAGTCCCGAATAGATGCAACAAATACAAAAATCAGAGATAAGAATGCTAAAAACCTTGCTGAGAGAATGAGCCAATGCTTAATTCTAGTTTTTGATCGGGTTTCTGTAGAAGCCTTCCGAATGAATCGAACATTGGTAAAAAGAATCTTTCTGGCTCTTCTAAAACTAAATAAATGAACGATTATAGGAATCGATAAGAAAAGAAAAAACCAAAGAAAGTAATTCATCAAATTAGTTGACTGGTTTCTATAACGCGAACAAGTATTAAGAGTTCAAATCAAAACCGAAAAGATAAACACATGGACATGATGGTGAAACATAATTAACCTGGCCAGGTTTTCTAATATTTATGCATAAAAAAAGGGATATTGAATTAACAACATCCCTTTTAATAATAAACTGGCAAC
>JAVKDB010000006.1:0-197938 GCA_040222475.1 Cyclobacteriaceae bacterium
CATTTTTTCTGAAAAACTTAATAAGTTCTATGTAGGGTCAACACAGGATCTTACTATCAGACTGGATGATCACAATAACTCTCGCTCCGCCTTCACAAAAACAGGCAAACCATGGAAGTTGGTTTGGAGCAAATCTTTCAATTCAAGAAAGCTCCACAATACCAATCATTTATCATATTGATTATCAGTGTTTTAGATGATTGGTTTTTTATTGGATTCCGACCAAGTTCTAACAATTAACTCCATTTACAAGTTTTCACCAATCAGTAGGCTTATGGCCCGTCTACTCGATTAGCGATATTTAGTCACATTAGAAATTGCTTCTGGAGTTGTTGAGTTGATGATCTCATCTGTTCAGTCACATAAGAGTCACATGATTAAGCCCAGAATGGGATGTATTTGGCATGTTTCCTTGAACTACTTTCTGGGTCATAATCCTTAATCAGTTCTGATTTGATTGTTTCTGAAATAATTCTTGATGCCATTGAGTAATTTTTTTCTTCTATTCCAAACCGTTCCCTTAATGTCTGATTAGTCATATTTTCACCAGAGACCACTTTCAAGCATGCATGTAAATAGGTAGCTCTAATTTTATCCTCTTTATCCATTTGTCTAAGAGTTTTGTAAGAATACATAATGATTCTAGTGTAATTCTCACCCTCAATAAACTTTGGAGCTGGAAGTTGAAAGAATTCACATTCAAAAAGTACTTTATCAATCCCACTGCCTCGTTCTTCACAAATGTTCAATCGCCTCATGAAATGAGCAAGTCTCTCATTCCTAGATTGAGGGTTATGATCAACAAATCTTAAAGTATTAATTAGAGGTTTGCCTGGGTTTGATATTTCTATACGATCTGAAAAGAGTTCTATCATAGGCCCTGTTCCCCGCTCACGAAAGTCTTGATGAATTATAGCATTCGCCACTAGCTCTCTAATTGCTAATTTCGGATACATTTTAACCTCTCTTCTCAATGCACTATCAATGATTTCGTTCGTTGGAAGTTGATCATCTATGTAATTAACAAGACCTTCAAAACCTACTGCATATCCTTTCTTTCCTGATTGCTCTTTTATAGTTTTTCGTTTATTCTTACCATCATAGATAATTACCCTGAATGCTTTTCTCTCTAGTGTTTCAAAATGTTCAATATCCTTAGCAAAGAGTATTGCTCCAAGATTTGTTATACTGTAAATCGAATTTTCCTTAATGAGTAGTTTCTCTTGTCTTAATTTATCGATGATACCATCTTTATTGGATGGTAGTGGAAGGTTCATCATGTCAAAATATGAAGGATAATCTAGAAGTTTTAATACTTCATCAACGCTCAAATTAGCTTTGGCTATTTCATTTTCAAATTGAACCATGGGCTCTTTAGTCCATATCAACCTTTCCTTTTCAGGATATTCAGTTAACCTTTTCTTGTAAGAACCAACTCTTATAAAGGCGGTACCTTTGAATAATACTGGTGTATTAGCAGCTGCCTTAATTTTGAAAATCAAAACTCGGCCTTCTGTGTGATTTAATGTAAGGTGTTCAAAATGAATCCTTGGATTTAGTAACCTTGATAGCCACGGAATTAAATCCTCATTTCCTTTCGCTTTTGCATTTGTATCAAATCTGGTTCCTATTATCCTGTGTGTCTTATCCTCAACACCAAAGATAAGGTAGCCAAAAGGCTTATCGTGAATACAAGCAGAATTCGATAATGCCGAAATGTACTCGCCTATCTCTTGATCATTATTTGTTTTGAATTCTACCCATTCAGTTTCGGATGGAAGAGTCCTTAACTCACTTAGTAAGATATTTAGCTCTCGTTCGTCCATAAGTCACATAGGATAGTTGAATTCGAGAGCTAAGATAACCTTTTTACCTTTTTAGTCACATAACAGTCACATAAGAATGTTGCTAATAATTGGTTAAAGGTGCATTATGTCCCGTGCTTCCTTTATAGCTGAATCAAGCTAACAGATTTTTATAGAATTCATGGATGTATTGGCAACATAGTTATAACCTCAAGGCTTCTAAAGAATAGATTTGTCCTATGTTTTCTATTCCTCAAGCAATTTGCAGTTCTCTGGGAATTTGCATTCTTCTTTCGTTTGAGCAGCACATAAGCTACAAGAGAAACTACTACTCAATACTTCATTACCTATACTACTACTCTTACCAATAGCCTTACCATTACCAGAGAGTCTAAGGAGGGTCAAGTAACCCATTCTATTTAAGATTAATGTAAGGAGGTTTACTTCCTTACTGACCTGTAAACTATTTGTAGTCACTCCATTTCATTGAGAAAATACCATGAGATGTAGATTCAGCCTCAAAGTTAACCTGAGGCTTAAAACAGAACCATGGACACTAAAACCATTCCCGAGAATTATAAATTAAAAGGAACAGCTATTGTCAATTTGAAGAACCACGTAATTGCCAAAGTTGGTCAGGAGTTCTTCAACGAAATCGTAGAAGAAGTAGGACTCAAAGGCAAAAACATCATCGTTCAGGCAGCATGGTATCCGGCAGCCACTTTTATCCGAATGCAACAACTTACGGCCAGAAAAATGAATATGTCGGATCGGGATTTTGGGATTGCGTCTGCCAAATATGTGCTGGAGGAAGACCTGAATGGGGTGTATAAGTTCTTCCTGCGAGTAGCAGGAATTCAAACAATTCTCAGCAAGCTGCCACAAATGGCTAATGCATATGGGAACTTTATCAAAATGGAGATTACTAAAAACGAAAAGGGATTTTTGGAAGCTGGGTTCAGAGTTCCGGAAATGCTGGCCGAATGGTATTTTGTCGGATCTGAAGGAGCCATCTCAGGAATTCTTACTGTTTGCAAGCGACCGATGATTTCCATCAGGCCAATTCATAAAGAAATACTTGTTGAGAGTGGTGAACGGATTGCTTACTGGAAATATGAGCTGAAATATTGAGTAATGAAAGGTAACACAAACCTGTAGGTTACATGATTACCATTATTTTGTTTTACCCAGATATTTCTTCATAAAATGTTTTTTGGAATCCTGATAGGAAGAAACTGCTCCAATCTTATGCATAAGATATATGTAGATCCAGGCAAGATCAATTTGATAAGGAAGAAAACCAGCCCTTGCGCTATTTGGATACAAATGATGGTTGTTATGCCACTCACCGGAAAATAACCCTGGCCGGGTCTGATTTATGGATAAATTGGTTCGGTCGAAATCTATTCCCTCCTTGTGTTTCACTCTTCCTCCCCCGTGCCCCGTATAGTTGAAAGCACGAACCAGTACAAACCAAAACATTGCAGCGCTAAATGCTGTACACGCCAGACCATGACCGCCAATAAAATAAAAAGCAGAATACCAGAACGCCCAGTTAAGAATCCAGAGGGTTATTGTATAAAATGGAGTTGCGATGGAGCCCCATTTTTTGTATTGTTTATAATTATTTCGTTGAACTCCGGTATGGGCCAGAAAATTGGATGCCTTTGCATACTCCTCTTCGCTCAGGTCTTCAGCCAGACTCTGGTGATTCACATCGGACAACATACAATACATAATTCCTGCGTGGGAATTGTAGGGATCTCCGGGCTCATCTGACTTTGTATGATGAACGTGGTGTGAAACAACATATATCTCCTCAGGGAATGTTCTTAGAACAAGGTTCTGCGTAATAAATCGCCAAATTGGATGGCTGAATTCATATGACTTATGTGTACAGAACCGATGAAACCAAATAGTTCCATGGGTACTCATAATGATCATGGCATACAATAAAAAAAATGCCAGCAAAACCAGGTTGAAATAGTGGAATACAAAAAAGTAAAAAAATGGAAGCATTAAGAGCACCATTACCCAGCTTATTGCAGAAATCCAGTTTCGCTTGGAACGAAAAAAATTGATTCGTGAGAAAGCTTCTTTGAATAGCTGTCTCAAAGTAGGCACAACAAGTTCCCCTTTTTCATTTGCCCAACCATAGGAGGGTACTTTAAGTACTTTATCAAGAAGTGCCATAGGTAAATTTTCCGGATGAAACCATGCAAAGGTAAGGAGCTTATGGCAATAGAATAGGAATATCCGAGTATAACGGCAATTGCTTGAGGTATTTGAAAATATAATGGTCAGGTTGCCACTATCTGATATTCGTTCACTGGAAAGTTTTTTGTTTTTGAAGCACGTAGATTAGGTTTGGAGAAGTGAAGAATATTATTCTGTCAGTATTATTGATTGTAACAATCGAAACTGTTTGCCAGGGTCAAATACGTTCTAAGGAGATTCCAAAAAACGAGATTGATAAATTTATATCAGGATTGGTAAAGGACATTTATGAGGACACCCTCAGATTCGAAAAAAGAGATCTCTTTAGCCCTGGTCCTTACACAATGAATAAAAATGGCTATTCGAAAATCTATAGAATTAATGAGAAATTTTTCTATGAGTTAGATATCATCCCGGGAACGCTGGTTAAGGAGTTCGTAAACGAGATTTTGAGGCCTGAAATTATAAAAAAAATTGAGGTAATAGAAAACGGGAATGAGAGCCTGGCAGTCTATGCAGAGGAAGTAGTGGTGCAGTTATTTTAACTCTTAAGAAGAACAACTTCAATCCGGTTGTAGGCGGTTTGAAAATGTATAAGAATTCCGGAAATAATTTCAATCAAAATTCAAAGGAATGACTTCAATCCCTTTATTGGTAATCAAGCCATCATCACTCCTCCATCCGCAAAATCCTTGCCGACTGAATAACATCCTTCATTTCAACATTCTCTACATCAAAATCGATTTCTGTGAATTTCCCCTGGCCCTGCAACTCGAGTTTGAATTCTGAAAAATTAAAATCGGGCCGATCATACAGCACCAGCTTATAATCTACAGGCAGACAAAAGCGAATAGAGGTGATGACATCATTGCCGAGTTTCGTTTCATCAAAATCTGCAACTGACGAATTAAGGGCACTGTTTAGAAAATAACTTTCTCCACGATATCCTTTGTTTTTGAAAAAGCTTACCCAACTTTCTTCACCGCAATTCTCCCAACAAATTGAAGAGATTTTGTCATTCCCATCGACCTTCTCCGTTCGACGAATTTCCAATCCTGAGCCTGGAGTTACCGTGTACTTTTCCCCACCATAATTGACTCCCTCAAACATGAGATAAGTGTCACCTTCCTGTGTACATTCCATGATACCCGTGAGGTCGTTATCGAAGTTATAGAGGTCAAGATTATGGTATTTTGCCAACGGATCATCTCGGCGGTACAACTCGGCAAAATATTGCTCACGAAGATCTCTATGGATGAACATCATCAACCAACGGTTGTCTGTATCACAAACAGGTATTCCTGGTTCGAATTCCAATCGATTCCATTCAGCTGCAACTGCACGTCCTTTGGCTCTAAGCTTTTTGCTTTTCTTATGTCGGAATGTGGTGCCTTTGTAATACTTCCATTTATAAGGTGCTGCATCCGGTGAGTTGAACCATTTTGTTTTGGTTCGTCCCCATCTTCCGGCGAACTGTACCCATTTGAGATCATTGGCAGCCATGAATCGGTTGGGCAGCAATTGGGTCCGTGAAAATGAATTAAAAGCGGTTCCTCGTTTCGTTTTGTCAGAAGGCAGGGGAAACCTCCGATGGATTTTTCCAGCCGGATAAGAAGCGTGAGTGGATTTGGAAATGAACACGATCGGATGGCTGAATACGGAATCCGGTAAAAGAGCTTTTGAACGTTGTTCATTCCCGATCGAATCTGCAAAAATGATTTGTTCGGGGAGGAAGGAGCGCTGAATTCCATGAGCGAGATAGGTTGCACTGATGAAATCTCCGTTCAGATTAACAGTAACCGTTATTCCTTCCCAGTCGCCTTCATGATGGCCAAGACTGCCATTGTTAGGAAAAAACAGCCAGTATTGCAGCTGGTAACCTTTCAGTGTATCAGCATCCTGCAACAGACCGTAATTGGAGTAGGCATACAATTGATTGTCAAAGTCTTTCGGATTCATTCCCGCCAGCACTTGATCCCGTGAAGGTTCAGCAGCCTCCAGGTAGTATTCTCCGCGTGAGCGCGACTTGGTAAACGATGGCTGATGCTTACCAATTTCTTCCAAAGTCAGGTCTCCTTTATCCCCATGAATTTGCGTTCCAAGGATATTGCCCGAAACCTCTCCTGCAGGAAGAATTTTCTTTGTCTTCTTTTTGGAATAGCGGTAGCCCAGACTGGCGTGCTCAAGGAAATATTCCACGGTAGAGGGGTGAAATTTTTCATTGGAATGAAAAATAAACTTTGGAGCGTACCTATTCAATATGCCGCAAATGAAGGGGTCATCAGCGCAAAGACTATCTGAAAGCGAATCAACATTTTTGAACTCCCCGATCGGATAGGTAATGACGTTTTGCCCAAATGTACCGGTTGCAATAGCCATCAAAAGAATGACAAGGCATTTGCTGCACGGAAAACGGTATTTCTTTATAATGTGTGAATTCATTCGTACACTTTCGAAGATACGATGTTACAAACATCATGCGTATTACAGAATGTTTTCAGTGAAATCCACGCAAGTCACTAATCAACCAGTTTAACTAATTAACCAATCCTAATCAAATGAAAACCGAACTTCTGTCACATCTTTGCGGTTGTTACTGAAAATTTAGCCAAATGACGGAATCTTCGAAAGTTGTCACCATTTATACCGAGTCGAACCCAAATCCAAATTCGTTGAAATTTGTTGCGAATTTTATGCTGATGCCAGAGGGTATAAGCAGGGATTATCCCACCGTGGCTGATACGGAATCAGCTCCTTTGGCAAAAGCACTTTTTGAAAAATTTTCATGGGTGAATCGGGTGTTCTACATGAGTAATTTCGTCACTGTTACCAAGGATGACAAGACGGAGTGGTTCGAAGTAAAGACAGCTGTTCAGGATTTCATCAGGACTTTCCTTGAAGCAGAAAACCCGATCCTGACAGAGAAAATTGAAAAGACGCTGGATGAAGAACTTACAGGAAGTGATACTGAAACGAAGATAAAAGGTGTTTTGGAAGAATACATCCGACCGGCTGTTGAAATGGATGGAGGAGCTATAAGCTTCCATTCCTTCGAAGAAGGAACGGTTAAAGTACTACTGCAGGGCTCATGCAGTGGATGCCCTTCCTCAACGATTACACTGAAGTCAGGAATAGAGAATCTGCTGAAACGTATGGTGCCTGAAGTTCAGGAAGTAGTAGCAGAAGATGCCTGATTCTGTTTTAAGTTCCGGCTGTTCTTGCGACCTTTTAGTCAAAGATTTTGTTATATGAAACATTTCATTCCCTTCCTTCTGACCGGATTCTTCATCTGGTCCTGTACAGTGTCTGTTGATTCCGAGAGCGGAGTGGCTGCCAATCCTGAGACGAATGGTTTTGACTCATTGCTGGCTCGTGAAACCGGTGCTGACTCATATGGGATGCGGATGTATGTGATGGCTTATTTAATGGCCGGACCAAATCGGGATCAGGATTCTGTTGAAGCAGCTCAGCTTCAGCGAGCTCATTTAGATAACATCAGGAGACTGGCCGAAACTGGAAAACTTGTTCTTGCCGGACCATTTATGGACGATCATAATGTCAAAGGGATCTATGTTTTTGCAGTTGAAACTACAGAAGAAGCGGAAGAATTAACGAGCTCAGATCCGGCAATTAAGGCAGGACGATTGGTGATGGAGTTGCATCCCTGGTATGCAAGTGCGGCATTGATGAAAGTAGGAGAACTTCACGGTAAACTGGCAAAAGAAGACATTTAATGCAGGGTAAGCGAATTCAGGTTTTTGGAAAAGTTCAGGGAGTTTTTTTTAGAGCAACTACCAAAACAAAGGCTGATGATCTCAAACTTAAAGGCTGGGTAAGAAATGAGTCGGACGGATCGGTTATGATTGAAGTAGAGGGCTCTGTGGACGGAATCGGAACATTCATTACATGGTGCCATGATGGTCCAACATTTGCCAGGGTGGACAAAGTGACCGAAGAGGACATTTCTGTAAGAGATTACAGTGATTTCGAAATCAGGTACTAATTCTTTTCTCCAAGCACAAAAGAAATCGGCAGATGATCACTGAATCCATCCAGATTAGGTTTTGACTGCCCAAAACGGACAGGAGTATTATACCTCCCGGATACCATCCCGTCAAATATTTCAAGCTTTACCGTCGATTCATCGAGCGAATAATTCCCCGACTTTTTAGCAATCCCTTTTGCAACAAGAAACTGGTCGAGCATAATTACATTGCTTCCGAACACATAGCTCGCTTTTCGCTCACCCAGGATTGGCCACATCAGGTTATAGAGGTATGGGTTTTGACCATAAACTACCTTGTTCCTATCCACAACACTCAACGCATAATCTTCCATCGATCTGGAGAATGGCTCATCATTAAAATCACCCATCACAATGATGGCTGCATCATCTCCTTTGATTTCCTGTATTCGTTCGCAGAAATAGCTCAATGTTTCACCGGTTATGATTCTGTAAGGTTCTGAGTCATATTTACCTGCAGACCTGGAAGGCCAGTGATTTCCTACAAGGATCAACTCTCGCCCGGTGGCTTTTACCCTGAGTGTGGCTTGAACAATTTCTCTGGTTGGATAGCGCTTGATTACTTCGTGATGGAAAAATTCCTTACTTACGAATGTGTATTTGTCCTTGTTGTACAGAAATGCAACGTCAATTCCACGTTGATCCTTCATGTTATGATGAATGAGTCCGTAGTTCTTTCCTGTATCGATTTCGTCAATTAACAGGTTCAGGACATGCGCATTCTCTACTTCACAGACCCCCATAATATCAGGACCCTCTCCCTCATTGATTTGATTAATTACAGAAGCAAGATTCTGAATTTTCCTTTCGAGAACTTCTGGCGTCCAGTTTTTAAGATCTGCCTTAATCTTGCGTTTAAGGTCTTCCGGCCTCCTGTCGATGGGGGCATCCTTCTCATCAAAAAGGTTTTCCAGGTTCCACCAGGAAATGTAGTGAGTATGCATGGCTAATTAGTTTACCTAAAGTTCCGCACAACTCTATTTAATGTCAATACCCTAATTAGGGTAATTTTTATCGGTTAAATGCCTGGACGTTGGCAATTTTAAGTGTAGATTTTCCTTCCAGAAGTGAGTCTGCACCTATTTCCAGCGAATGGTATTTCCAATCATATTGAGAGGGCTGAATCGCTTTGAGAGGTACACCATTTTTCAAAAGTGTATAGGCGACTATCTGGATATCTCGTATATCGACATCACTTCCGTAGTACAACACATTACTCGGAGATTCCTTGCTGTCCTCAGCTTCTTTTTCATGCAAATAATAGCCCAGCGCACGAAGAGCATAAACTTTATCCCGATCTTCATTATGCTTGTAGTACCTCACCACGACATCTTCTCTTGATCGACCTTCCGGCAACTCTGCGAGGATGGGATTCAGGTAAGTGTTCTTTAAATTTTGAAAATAATCACCAGCGGATGAGGTTGAAACAGAGGTTTCGGGGGTCGTCTTTTTTTGAACTTCTTTTTCCCCGGATTCAGATACTTTTTCCTGACTCTTTTTATCATTCTTTCCAATAGCAACAGAATCAATATTGTTCTGAGAATTTGCTTTTTCAGGCAATTTGGCCGGAACTTCAACCTTCGGCTTCTCCTTTTTCGCTTTCGCATAATCAGGTTCAATATAAACCGTCATCTGAATGAGCTTGGCAAAAGCAATTAAGACAACAACAGAAATAAAATTCTTAAGAGACTTTAACATAGTGAACCTGGGCGATTAAAGTGACCTAAGATACTTAATTAAGTTTTTGGGGACAAAAAAAAGCCTCTGCTAAACAGAGGCTCATTTTTAATTGTAATGTGACTATTCTTTTTCCAGTTTTCTGTTCAGATCCACCACAATTGGTGTAGCTATGAAAATGGAAGAATAGGTACCTACCAGAATTCCCACCATAAGTGCGAATGAAAATCCCTGAAGTACTGCTCCGCCAAAGATGAAAAGCACAACTACCACAATAAGGGTTGTCAATGACGTAATCAATGTTCTGCTTATGGTATTATTCAAAGACTCGTTAAAAACTTTGACCATTTCGGAACCTGACTTAATTCCAAGGTTTTCTCTGATTCTGTCAAACACAACCACTGTGTCATTAATTGAATAACCAATAATGGTAAGAATAGCTGCAACGAATACCTGATCTGCTTCAAAGGAGATTCCAAACAAATTGGCAATCGCAAATGCTGAAAGAACAAACAATGTATCATGGAAGAGAGCAACAATCGCTCCCAGACCAAACTGCCATTTTCTGAATCGGAAAACGATGTAAAGGAAAATACAGATCAAAGCCAATGCTCCGGATTTGTATGAAGAATTCTTAATGTCATCAGCAATCGTCGGACTCACTTTGGATGAACTTGATATGGTAAAGCTGCCTTCTGCAAGTTGTGTGTCATCAACAATGTAGTTTAGTCCTGTTGATTCTGTCAATCCTCTCACAAGTTCATCTTTCACTCTGATATCTGCATCATCCGATTCATCATCGATGAGATAACTAGTCGTGACCTTCAGAATGTCCGGAGCACCAAAGGTTTTAACTTCTATTCCTCCACCCTCAAAATAATTACTCAACGAAGTACGAACCTCTGAAGCATCTCTTGGCTCTTCAAAAGCTACCACATACGATCTTCCTCCTTTGAAATCTACACCAAGAGTGATTCCTTTAACCACCATTGCAACGATTCCCAGGGTGATGAAAACAATACTGAACATGTACGCAATTTTCCTTTTTCCCAGAAAATCTATATTCAGGTCAGTAAGGACATTTTTTGAGAAGGCATTAGAAAACGAAATTTTCGCATTGTCTCCTTTTTTCGAGAATGCCTCAACAATGACCCGGGTAATGAATACCGCACTAAAGAAAGAACAGGCGATACCAATCATCAGTGTGATGGCAAATCCTTTGATAGGGCCCTGACCCAGCCAGAATAAAATCATACCTACAATCATGGTGGTAAGGTTGGCGTCAAAGATTGACCAGTACGCCTTCTTATATCCTGAAGAAATTGCTGCTTTCAATCCGGAACCGTTTCTCAATTCCTCCTTGATTCTTTCAAAAATCAGGACGTTGGCATCAATGGCCATACCAAAGGTTAGCACGATACCGGCAATACCAGGAAGTGTAAGAGCTGATCCAAATTGGGCCAAAATTCCCATGATAAAGAACACGTTAAAGAAGAGTGCCACATTCGCAATCAGACCGCCTTTAGCATAGTATAGTACCATGAATACGATCACAATCAGAAGACCAAAGAGAATGGAATTCAATCCCTGGTTCTGGGCAACTTTTCCAAGTGTAGGACCTACAACCACATCTTCAACAATGGTGGTAGGAGCAGGAAGTGATCCGGCTTTCAGGATATTTGCAAGATCTTTTGCTTCATCAATATCTTCGAAACCACCAGAAATCTGTGAGCTTCCGTTTGGAATTTCACTGATCACATTCGGCGCAGAGAATACATAGTTGTCAAGAACAATGGCAATTCGCTGATTGATGTTTTCACGAGTCATTTTTGCCCAGATTCTTGAACCTGACGCATTCATTTGCATGGTTACTTCCGGTTCAGCCCGGTCGTTCAGACTTGGAGACGCTCCGGCAATGGTCTCACCGGTAAGTCTTGCTTTTCCTGACCTGTTTGATTTGATCGGGTAAAGTTCCAAAAGATCTGGTCCGGAAATGTTCTCACCTTTATCTTTTGGCTTAACATCCCACAAAAATTTCATGGTCGCCGGAATCAATGCCTGTACATCTTCACGTTCAAATACACGATTGATTTTCGCTGTATCCTTTACGTCATAAATAAACCCGGCATATCCAGGGGCTTGTTTCAACAATTCGAATATTGGTGAATTCCTCACGAAAAGCGAGTCAAGATTACTTGCGGTTGCCGAATCACCACCTGCCTGGCTAAGACTGTCCGTGGATTCCCCGTCATCAGAGAGAAGTGCACTTAAATCCTGACTAATTTGTTTTTCATCCTCATCAAGTTCAGCCGGGGCTTTTCTCAGCTCCTCTGAAATCATGTTGTTAATTGCACTTAGCACAGGAACCGCTTCCTGTGATTGATAAACTTCCCAGAATTCAAGCTTAGCAACACCCTGCAATAGTTTTCTTACCCGTTCCGGGTTATCAATACCAGGGAGTTCTATTTGAATTCTGCCTGTTCCCTGTAGCCGCTGAATGTTTGGTTGAGAAGTTCCGAACCGGTCGATTCTGGTTCTCAAAATATTGAATGAACGCTCAATTGCGCTTTCAACCTCATCGTTGATGATATCCAGAATTTCAGCGTCCGTACTGGTCAGGTTAATTCGACCCCTGTTTGCCGCAGTGGCAAAAATTTGTGCCAGTTCCTTTGACGGAGCGTTTTCTTTGAAAACCCGATAAAACTCCTGAACAAAATTCAGCTGTGTTCCTTTAATGTTCTGCTTTGCCTGATTTAGGGAAGTATTAAAATCAGTGTCTTTACTGTTTCCGCTTAATCCCTTCAGAATATCGATTGGAGAAACTTCAAGTGTCACGTGCATCCCGCCCTGAAGGTCAAGTCCAAGATTTAGCTCCGTTTCCTTGATCTCCTTGTAGGTATAGCTTGCCCCTAGTAAATCGTACACGGGCTCGTTCCAGATTGAATCCAGGTAACGCTGTTTTTCTGTTACATTCTCTGTTTTGGCCGTTGCTTCATCGGCTATTCCCTGTGCAATCATTGTGAATGAGAGATAGTATATACACAAGAGTGAGATAAGAATGGTCAGGAATATTACAAATCCTTTGTTTTTCATGATGTTAAAATTGGATCAGTGAACAATCACTGATTTTGTTACTGTAAAAAATGATTAATGAAATTTGAATGAATGGATTAAATCAATTCAGTTAGGGTGCATTAGGCGAAATGATCTTCCTCAATAAAACCCAAATGGCTTTATGAACAGTTGGAATAAGAAGTTCGCTGGAAATTTTCCTCCTGCTTTCCTCTTCCTGGAAGGTTACTTCATCCAAAAGATAGGAATCAAAACCAAGGCTGATTTGAGAAGTAGAATTAGTTATGGCCTGAGACTGGACTACAGATGCTTCTGCTTCCTTTTCTGATTCACTCTGATCAGTTTGCTTTTCAATGTCTGTTGTGATCGTGGCAACCTGAACTGACTGAGTCAGTACAAACACACTCAGGATTATTCCAAAGAACAATTGAACGGTCTGCTTTGATATGTATGTTTTCTTCAACATAAACGGATCGCAAATCTAGTTAAATCAGTGATTTAAAAAAGTAGTAACTACTTCAAGGGCCTTATCAAAGTTATTGTGGTTTGGAATAATAAGATCTGCCCATTTTCGTGAGGGTTCGATGTAGTTGACAAAGGCAGGAGTAACATGGTGCTCAAAGCGATATAAAACATCACTAAGGTCATATCCCCGCTCTTCTGCGTCTCGGATAATCCGTCGCTTGAGCATGAGAAAATCTGGTGCCTCTATGAAAATCTTAAGATCCAGTAAAATTCTTACTTCCTCAATGTACAATGCGAATATTCCTTCAACTAGAATAATGTCTGCACTTTTTATTTCTACCGTCCTTTTTTCAGCCTTACTGTTATTGTATTGATACTCCTCAAGTTGAAGAGTATGGCCATCAATAAGTAATTGAAGATCACTGGCAAATTTTTCTTTGTCTATTGAATCCAGTGTATCAAAATTTTCTACTCCCTCTTCATCCCTTGGCTGAAGGTTTCTCCCGATGTAATAATTATCCATCGAATGAACAGAGACATTTGGGAGTCGCTTCAATAACTCTTTTATGAAAAGCGTTTTACCTGAACCACTTCCTCCGGTTATACCGATGACTTTTGGCTTGCTCATTTTAGCTCATTAAGATAAGAAAGAAGTTGGTTAAATGCTTTGGCCCTGTGTGACAGCTCATTCTTTTGCCCGAAAGTCATTTCCGCAAAAGTGAGAGCATGTCCTTCCGGAACAAATATCGGATCATATCCAAACCCGTTACCCCCTTTCTGAGTGTCAATTATTTTGCCTTTTGCTACTCCTTCAAATTGCTGCTCACCTCCATTCGAATCGATGAAAGTGATTACGGTTTTAAACTGTGCGAATCTGTCTTCCCTGCCAGAAAGGTTAGCAAGAAGCAGGTCAATGTTTTTTTGATCGTCTTTCTCAGGGCCTGCATACCTGGCTGAATACACACCAGGCTGGCCATTAAGCGCATGCACCTCAAGACCACTGTCATCTGCAAATACCGGAACATTGAATTTGTCGTAAATGAACCTGGCCTTTATTCTGGAATTCTCCTCCATGGTGGAACCGGTTTCAGCTATTTCATCAGCAAAGCCAAGTTCTTTCAATCCGAAAATCTCGATCCCATCCCCGGCAAGTTGAGAGATTTCTCTTACTTTATTTTGGTTTTGCGAGGCAAAACAGATTTTCATTGCTTTTTTATAGCGATCGGCAGTAATTCGAAAGTAATAACCGAGTTAGCGGGAACTGTTTCTACCCCATCATTATTAGCCAGTGCCCGAGGGCCATAAGCCAAATCTGATGGAATGACAATCAGCACACGACCACCTATGTGCAATTTTCCAAATGATCCGGTAATGCCGTCAGAAAATCCATTAACAAATCCTCTTCCGTCTATCCACCATCCTGTTGAAGAATACGTCATAACCAGCGGAGAATAATTACGAGTTTCACTATAAACCACCGTATCCTCAACAGCAATACTTTCAATAGTCGTATCAAACAATTTATCGTTGGTCAGTCGTCCGATGTAATCATATTTGATAATATCACTCTCTTCAATCTTCAGACTGTCGTATTGAGTCTGACCTTCATCAAGAATTACATATCTGACTCCAGAAGCTGTGGTATCTATCTGATCATTGGTGTAACCTTTATCAGCCAGGAAGTCTTCTATTATTTCAATATCTGCGTTCCTTTGAATTTGTGGATCTTGTATAACAACAACATTCCCCTCACCACAAGAAATCAGCAGTGTAATTCCAATCGCAAAAAATAAAAGAAGTAAATTTTTCATTTGTGTTATTGAATAGCAACAAGTTCAACATCAAAAACCAATATTGAATTCGGCTGAATTATTCCACTGCCTCTATCCTGATAGCCAAGAGAGCTGGGAATGAACAATGTGGCTTTTGATCCAACGTTCAATAAAGCAATTCCTATATGCCATCCCTGAATTACTGCGCCTGTTTCCAGTGCAAAAGCGTAGGGAACATATTCTCTCCTTGGATTATAGAGATTCAATTCTTTAGCTAAATCTTCATTGCTGGTATCAAAAACTTCTCCGGTTAAAAGCCTTCCGGTATAGGCTACTTCAACCATTTGACCGCTTTCGGGTTTTGGCCCGGATCCCTCCTCTGTTATAACATATCGCAAACCACTTTCAGTTGTTATAGCTTCAATGTTGTTATCGGCAAGATAATTATCCAGGATTTCAGCATCCAGTACAAGTTGTTTTTCAGCGAGTTTGGCCTGTTTCTTAGCCATCTTATCATAGAGTTCTGTTTCTGTTAATTGCTCAAGGAATGCAATTTGAAATTTGATTTTACTCTCAGGGGCAATGGAATCAGGAAGTGGTGCCCTGAACGTTTTTTCAAATAACTCTGAAGCCACAACTTCGAATGCAACACTGTCTCCTGTTCTTAGTTTTGACAGAATGGGATATAAAACGCCAAGCTGTGTTGAATTGACAGGATCAATTTGTAACGGAATTGGATTATCCACATCAGCCTCCATCATCATTTTACCATCTTCGGTTGTATACCCTATACAATAAAGCCCTACAAGTGAATCAACCGGAAGCCCGCCACTTCCCTTTTCAAGATAGCTTACAGTGACTCCTGATTCAGTTTCGAATGAATTCGAACCGCATGAAAACAATACAAATCCAATTAAAACCAATACTAAATTTTTCATTCCATTCTTTGTTTTGTGAGCACGAACCATTCGCCACACTCAATTATTAATAATTATAACCCGTTACCGGTATGTTTTTAAAATGTTCTTTCTGATCAGAGATTTAAACTTTTCCTCCGTTTCTTCCAATGAAGAGTCCGAAGCACCCCCTGAAGCATTTTTATGCCCTCCTCCGCCAAAGTATTCTTCTGCAAATTTATTAACAGCAAAATCCCCGACACTTCTAAATGATAATTTTATTTCGTCTCCTTTTTGGATGATAATGGCTGCTACTACAATCCCCTTTATGGATAATGCGTAGTTGACCAGCCCCTCTGTATCTCCCTGCTTTAAGCGAAATTGTTTGAAATCATTTTCTTCAATAACGAAATAGGCAACTCGAGCTTCTTCATCAACTTTCAACTTTTCTGCCAGTGCATGACCCAGAAACCGTAACCTCTCCAGAGAATTGGTGTCATAAATTAATCTGCTGACTTTGGTTACATCAGCACCCAGATCGATGAGCTCTGCGACGGTACGGTGGATTTTAGAAGAAGTAGAGGAATGCTTAAACGATCCCGTGTCAGTCATGATGCCGGCATAAAGACATTCGGCTATTCCCTTATCAATTGCCTGACTGCCCGAATAATCGAGAATGAGATCGTAGATAAGCTCCGCGGTTGCCGCAGCAGTATCATTCCAAAAATTGAAATCAGGACTTATTTCAGGGTTTAGATGGTGGTCCACTAAAGCAATCTTGCAGCGTAGGCTCTCTGCCTTTGACTGCATGGATTTTATTCTGTTAAACCCTGAAAAATCAAGACAAAAGAGCAATTCGGCATTATCCAATATGCTGTCAGACCTTTCCTGATTTTTCTCATAATCAATTACCTTTTCATTTCCTGGCATCCATTCCAAAAAATCAGGATAGCTGTTTGGAACAATCACGCGAACATCATGACCCTCATTTACAAGAAAATGGTATATGCCCAATGATGATCCCAAAGCATCCGCATCCGGATTTGCATGGGTTGTGATCACAATTTTTCGGGGATGTCCGAGGAATTCCTTCAGAACCTTAGTGTCCTTCATAAATATTGCCACAAGGCAAAAGTGAGCGGCAAAATTAGCAACATTTGGAAAACCCTCTATATAGTACCACAGATGCTTAATAATGTTATTTTTGCGCGGAATTTTAAAACGACCTTATAAAAACGACAAAATAGAAATGGCAGGAACGACCACATTTACAATGATTAAGCCTGACGCTTTTGGAGCAGGGAATTCTGGTGCAATACTTAAAATGATTGAGGATGCAGGATTTAAACTTAAAGCAGCAAAACTCACAAAGCTTAGCAGCGAAAGAGCAGGGCAGTTTTATGAAGTGCATAAAGAAAGACCTTTCTATGGAGACCTTGTCTCATACATGTCTTCCGGCCCAATTATGGCCATCGTGCTGGAAAAAGAAAATGCAGTTGAGGACTTCAGAAAATTGATCGGAGCGACAAACCCGGCGGAAGCTGCAGAAGGGACTATCAGAAAAATATTTGCCACCTCAATTGAAGCAAATGCTGTACACGGATCCGATTCAGATGAAAATGCTCAAATCGAAGCTGGCTTCTTTTTTTCAGCTACAGAGAGATTCTAAAGATTTTTGTGCCGGAAAGCGGAGTTTTTGAAAGAAGCTCCGCTTTTTTTAATCCTGCACTTCAACTGAAATTTTCTCCCCACTCTCATCCTTTCTTTCTATCCAGAAATTATTGAATCCTTCACCCAGATGAATGACTATTTGTTTGAGTTGCAGAAGTTCCAAAATTGAAAGGAAATTGAAAATAACCAAAATCTTGTCAGGTTTCTCCGATATGAAATCTGTGAATGCAAGTCGCTTTCCATAAACGAGCCTTTCCATAATGGAAGATTTTTGCTTTTCAATCGTATATGGATACTGCACAACCTGATGAATCGGTTTGTTCTGCTCAAACTCATACCTGGTCATTACCTTTTGAAAAGTTTTCATCATCTTGTAAAGATCAAGGTCCTGCATTTCGGCCTCAACATTAATGCTCTCGGATAATTTCCTAATCTCTTTGTTGAGATTCCCCCTTTTCTCCCTGTCCAGACGATTACTTTCCATTTCAGAAAGCGTTGCTATAACTGATTTGTATTTTTTGTATTCAAGTAAATGTTTAACCAACTCCTCTCTCGGATCCACTTCATTTCCTTCTTCGTCAATAACCGGACGTGGCAATAACATTTTTGCCTTGATTCTCATCAATGTTGATGCAACAAGAATGAATTCACTTGCTACCTCTACATTCATTTTCTCAAGATGATGTAAATAATCCAGGAAATCATTTGTGATAGTTGCGATAGGTATATCATAGATATCCAGTTCATCTCTTTCAATAAAGAAAAGAAGCAAGTCAAAAGGTCCCTCAAAAAGGGGGAGTTTTATTTCAAACTTTTCAGTTGTTGTCGGCTCATCCACCTTCCAAAATTACTATCAAATTGCAACTTGTAAGCTCCATTTCTACCATCTGTAAGCATGGATATGTTTAATTTTGCAGATTGCGTCGGTGAAAAAAATTGTAGCTTAACCAAACAATCTATAATTGGTAGCGTTGACGAGTGACATTATTAGAATGGAGATAGTACCAGGACCACTACTAGCAGAGATAAATTCTCCGGATGATCTTAAAAAATTAGACCAGCGGCAATTAACCCAGGTCTGTCAGGAGCTAAGAGATTTCATTATCGATAATGTTTCGGTATATGGTGGACACTTTGGTGCAAGCCTTGGAGTTACCGAGCTCTCTGTAGCTCTCCACTATGTTTTCAATACGCCGGAAGATCAATTGGTCTGGGATGTAGGACATCAGGCTTATGGGCATAAAATCCTGACAGGAAGAAGAGATACTTTTCACACTAACAGAAAATACAAAGGGCTTTCCGGGTTTCCCAAGCGAAGTGAAAGCCCGTTCGATACTTTTGGAGTCGGACACTCTTCCACTTCAATATCAGCTGCGCTTGGAATGGCTGAAGGTTCAAAACAGAAGAACGAAGAAAAACAGCACATTGCCGTAATAGGGGATGGTGCCATGACAGGAGGACTTGCGTTTGAAGCAATGAACCACGCTGGGGTTTCCAATGCCAATCTCCTGATTGTTCTTAATGACAATTGCATGTCGATTGATCCGAATGTTGGTGCTCTGAAAGATTACCTTACAGATATTACAACCAGCCATACTTACAATCGGTTCAGAGACGAAATATGGAAATTACTGGGCAAAATCAGCAAGTTCGGACCCAACGCACAGGAAATAGCTGCTAAAGTTGAAAACAGCGTCAAATCACTTCTTCTTAAACAAAGCAATCTTTTTGAATCGCTCAACCTCCGTTATTTTGGTCCGATTGATGGGCATGATGTGAATCACCTTGTCGATGTGATGAATGACCTGAAAGATATTCCGGGACCAAAAATATTGCACTGTCTGACAGTAAAGGGCAAAGGTTATGATCTTGCCGAGCAAGATCAGACGAAGTGGCATGCCCCAGGCACATTTGATAAAATTACCGGTGCGATTAACAAGAAAGTTTATAATACCCCGCAACCTCCAAAGTATCAGGATGTTTTTGGACATACTCTGGTTGAACTTGCAAAGGAGAATGAAAAAATAGTTGGAATAACTCCGGCAATGCCTTCCGGGTCATCAATGAAAATCATGATGGATGAGATGCCAGAAAGAGCATATGATGTGGGGATTGCAGAGCAACACGCCGTTACGTTTTCTGCCGGTCTGGCAACTCAGGGTCTGGTTCCATTCTGCAATATCTACAGCACATTCATGCAGCGTGCCTACGACCAGGTCATTCATGATGTATGTATTCAGAATCTGCCGGTCATTTTCTGTATGGATAGAGCCGGTGTTGCAGGAGCTGACGGCCCGACTCATCATGGTGCCTATGATATTGCATTTATGCGTTGTATTCCGAATATGGTTCTTTCGGCTCCAATGAATGAAGAAGAACTTCGAAACCTGATGTATACTGCAAGCAGGCATAATGGACCTTTCTCAATCCGCTATCCAAGAGGCAATGGGGTGATGCCTCAATGGAAAACACCCTTTGAAGAATATGAGATTGGAAAGGGTCGAAAAGTTATGGATGGAGAAGAAGTTGCCATTCTGACGATCGGACAGGTAGGGAATTTTGCAGTATCGGCAGCTGAAGAATTGAAAGAAGAAGGACTCACTCCCGCAGTATTTGACATGCGATTTGTTAAACCTCTTGATGAAGTCTTACTTCACAATATTCTGGCTAATTATAAGCGGGTGATCACAGTCGAAGACGGGTGTCTGATGGGCGGATTTGGCTCAGCTGTACTTGAATTTGCCGCTGACAATCAGTATCAAAATCAAATAAAACGGCTTGGTATACCTGATTTAATTATCGAACACGGCGAGCAGCCCCAGCTTTATAATGAATGTGGGTATGATACAGCTGCTATCATAGAAGCTGTCAAATCTCTTGTTTCGTCTTATTCAACTACCTCAGTCTGACTATCATTCCCTAAAACTTTTTGAGCTTTTTTTTGTACATTAAGGGTGTATGTGGATTCGAAAAGTCAACTATCTAATACTTTTTTGGATTGTTCTTTTAACTATTTCCTGCAAACAGTCGACGGTTAGTCGAAATGAGGGGATTGACGAGAGAAAAGAATTTATTGCGGAACTTGATCTGGACAAAATCAGGGAACGAGGATATATCACCGCTTTGATGGATAACAGCTCAACAGGTCTGTTTATTTATCGGGGAAAGACCATGGGCTACGAATATGAACTCCTCAAAAGGTACTCAGATGAGCTCGGGGTTGAATTAAGAATTGATATCACGCAGAACCTCGAAGAAGCTTTCAATAAACTGAACACAGGTTTAGGCGATATTATGGCATACAATCTGACAGTTACCAAGGAAAGAAAGAAAAAAATTGCTTTCACTCACTATCACAATCAACAGCACCTTGTTCTTATTCAACGAAAGCCGGAAGGGTGGCGAGAACTCAAGTATCATGAAATAGAAGCACAGTTGATAAGAAATCCTATTAACCTGATTGGAAAGGAAGTGGTAGTTCGTTCACATTCCTCCTACTACGACAGGCTGGTAAACTTGTCGGATGAGATTGGCGGAGACATATTAATTACTCCTGGCGATACCAATTATGAAACCGAGCAACTGATACGACAGGTAGCTGAGGGTGAAATTGACTACACAGTTGCTGAATGGGATATTGCATTGGTTAATTCTACATACTACAGAAATCTGGACATCAAAACAGCAGTTAGTTTTCCTCAACAGATTGCATGGGGGGTAAGAAAAAATGCTCCCATGTTGTTGGGATCATTGAACAAGTGGATACTGAAAATGCGCCAGACCACAGATTACTATGTGATCTATGACAAGTATTTTAGGAGCTCAAAAGCTTCACTGGCCAGATCCCGAAGTAAATTCTCCACAATAAGCGGTGAAAACATTTCACCGTACGATTCCCTGATAAAACAGGCTGCTGAAGAACTTGGCTGGGACTGGAAATTGCTTGCTGCTCAAATTTTTAAAGAATCCAAATTTGACCGCAGGGCTAAGTCATGGGCCGGAGCAATAGGATTAATGCAGGTGCTTCCAAGGACTGCCAGACAATACGACGTGAGAAAACTCACTGATCCTGTTCAAAATATCTATGCCGGAAAAATGCAATTGTTGTGGCTGCAGGATCTATGGGAAAAGGAAATAAGCGATCCGGAAGATAGAATTCAATTTATACTGGCTTCTTATAATGTTGGCAGAGGACACGTGCTTGATGCCGTCAGACTCACTAAAAAACACGGCAAGGACCCGCAGAAATGGGAGGATGTCAGAGAGTACCTGCTGAAAAAATCGTACGCCAAATTTTACAATGATCCTGTGGTGGAATTTGGATACTGCAGGGGGATTGAGCCGGTAAGCTACGTTGATGAAATATTGGAAATATACTCCAATTATAAGGTCATAATGATTGAAGAGGAGAATCTTTTAAGCAGCAATTGAATATTGGATTAGTTAAATTATTTATAAATATATCACAATTTAAGGGTTACTATTCAAATTGAGTATGTATATACATATACTTGCATTACTTATTTTTAAACCCTTGATAAATGAACGAATCGCCTCTAATGAAGCCACAGCAAGAAACATTACTTGAAGAGTACGCTAAGACAAGAAAGTCGGAACTAACCATCGACCAATTCACCTACATTCTTAAAATATATCCTGCTCTTTTGGTTTGTATGAGTGACGGAAAACTGGATAAAGAAGAGTGGGACGGGGTTTTAAGTATATCTAAAGGTCTTGCGCTTTTATACATCGACCAGATGCCAAATGCCAGTGCTGAAAAAATCGAACAACTTTTCCGGACAGAATTCAGGTACCTTCTCGAGAATATCGATAAGTGGGAGAAAAAATTTCTTAATACACTCAAGAATTACCTTCAGGAACATAGCAGCGACAAAGAGTTCGTTCAAGAGGCAATGTATCTGTTTGCAAATGCCGCAGATGGTATTGCACATGAAGAACAACGAGCTATTGACTCCCTGTCGGCCCGGCTTTCTTTAGACTATTAAATTTTTCCATAATTTCCCCATAATCAATATCTGACGGGTTGGACAAATAATCTTCCAGCACCCTTGTCTGAATTTTCCCAATCCTGAGAGCCTCTGAGTAAGGGATGTCCGAAAATGTGACCATGCTGTAAAGAGGAATCCAGTCATCCGGATACTTCTTTTGTAATTCCGCCTCAAGTTTTTTGCGATTAAGAAAATCCTGATTCGCTACATGATCGCGCATTTCTATGAAATTGTACAGTGCCAACTCAGAAATCGCATCCGCATCTTTTTTTCTTTCCTTCGCATAAACTGGCAGTACTTCATCCCAGTTAAACTTCATTTTCTCTGCCATCTCCACAAAAATTCTCACATCCTCAAATCCTGAATTCATACCTTGTCCATAAAAGGGAACAATAGCATGAGCCGCATCACCAATAAGAAGTGTTCTGCCTCTGTTCCATGGTTCTGATAATACAGTCACCAGTGAAGACGCAGGGTTAATGAAAAACTGATCAATAAGATTAGGTATTAGTTCCAGCGCATCCTTGAACCAGGTTTTAAAAAATGCTGAAACCTCATCTCTCGTCTTCAGTGATTCAAAAGAAGGATCTCCTTCAAAAGGGAAAAATAACGTACATGTGAATGTTTTATCACGATTGGGAAGGGCGATCAACATGAAGTTTCCTCTTGGCCAGATGTGCAGGTAGTTCGGTTCAAGTCCAAAGTTGCCATCAATAGGCTCCATAGTAAGCTCCTTATATCCATGTTCAATATAGTGCTGGGCATAATTGAAGCGATCTGAGAATTGAAATTGTTGTCTAATGGCTGAGAACGCTCCATCAGAACCAATAATAAGATCCCCGGTTGCTTCCGTACCGTTAGAAAACAAAATGGTACTCTTTTCAAAATCAATGCTTTCACATTTATGATCGAATATAAATTCCACCCCGGCTTCCTCTGAAGCCTGGATAAGTGTTTCATTCAGAATCGCTCTTGAGACAGAATTGATGTGTTGCCCCTCTTTTCCATATGGCTGATAAGTCAGGTTCCCTCCTGTATCATGCATCATTCTACCCTTCATCGGAATCAGAGAGGGCTCAATTCGATCAAAAATTCCGGCCATCTTAATTGGGCGTATACCGCGATGACTCAATGCAAGGTTAATTGACCTTCCTTCCGCCACTTCTGCTCTCCTGGGATCCTTCCTCTTTTCATAAACCACAACCTGAAAGCCTTTTTGTCTCAGCAAAAGCGCCAGCAATGACCCTACAAGTCCGGCCCCAACGATGATAATTTTATCTTTCATGTCAATTCGCTTTTAATGGCCTCCTCGAGAATTTGAGAAAACGCATACACGTCCTGAAAAGAATTATACAAAGGAACGGGTGCAACCCGAATAACATTGGGTTCCCTCCAGTCAAGAATAACACCTTCGGATACGATTTTCTCAAACACGCTTTTACCAAGATGAGTCAGGTAAAGGGACAATTGAGCCCCGCGCTCCTCCGGATTTGATGGTGTAATTAGCCTGATCTGATCCTTGAGTATTGTCGATTCGCTAATCAACTCTTCAAGGAAGCCGGTCAGTTTAAGGCTTTTTTCTCTTAGTCTTTGAATTCCTGCCTTGTCAAATATTTCAAGTGATGCCAGATGTGCGGCATGAGAAAGAATGTTGATATTGCTTAATTGCCAACCGTCAACAGACGGAATTGGATTGATTTGATTATCCATTTTAAACCGACCTTCTGCGTTGTGACCCCACCATCCTGAAAGTCTTGGTAATTCCTTATTTGTTGCATTTTTCGAATGGATGAAGAGCCCCCCTGTTCCACCTGGCCCTGAATTGAGGTATTTGTATGAACACCAGACAGCAAAATCCACCCTATCATCATGCAGATTCATGGGGACATTCCCAATGGCATGTGCAAGGTCAAACCCCGCATAAGCACCAACATTATGCGCTGCTTCAGTGATCATTTTCAAATCAAACAATTGCCCGGTGTAGTATTGTACGCCAGGTAACATCACAAGAGCAAGTTCATCTCCCAGCTCTTCAATTTTACTCAGGATTTCTTCTTTCGGTAAGTAATCAGAACCATCTTTTGGCTGAAGCTCTATCAGGCTGTCATTAGGATCATTCCCGCTCAAAACAATTTGCGAGTGAACCGAATAGAAGTCCGAGGGAAAAGCACCTCTTTCAATAAGAATTTTCTTCCTCTTTCCAGATGGTCGATAGAAACTGCTGAGAGCCAGATGCAGATTGGTAGTAAGGTTGTTCATTGCCACAACTTCATCTTCATTGGCTCCCAGCAATGCTGCCAATGCTGCTTTTGAATTTTGATGATAACTCACCCACGGTCTGGACCCTGTGAAATGACCCTCCACTCCTTTTTCCTGCCAGTTTTTAATCTCTCTATCTAGATAGGCTGGTGTACTCTTTGGCTGCAGACCCAGTGAATTTCCACACAGATAAATACAGTCTTTTCCATTTTTTTGCGGAAAATGAAATTGTTCCCTGAACCCGGTGAGGTCATCAGCCTGATCGAGTTCTATTGCCTTCTCTTTCAAATTATTGGTCTTTCTGGTCCGTAAATCGAGGATCTGTTGCCATCACTTCACCACAGTTATTGCACGTTCTTTTTTCTTCAGAATTATAAAATTCTCTGAACCTTGGCAGAAAATCTTTTTCGATATTGGTCAGGTGAAAATAGGTGTCATGAAGCCTGGTGTTACAATGATCACAAAACCACATCAACCCGTCCTTATGCTCAGGTTCTCTTTTTCGCTCGATTACAAGGCCTACTGAATTGGCCGGACGTGCAGGTGAATGAGGAATTTTTGCCGGATGAAGATACATTTCTCCCTCTTTAATTGAAATTTTTACAGCCTTTCCATCTTCCTGAATAGTCACTTCAATGTCTCCCTCCAACTGATAGAATAATTCTTCCGTTTCATTGTAGTGATAATCCTTTCTCGCATTCGGGCCTCCAACAATCATTACGATATAATCTCCCGCATCAGCATAAAGGTTTTTATTTCCAACAGGTGGTTTCAAAATATCTCTGTTTTCTTCAATCCATTTGTTCAGGTTAAAAGGTCGTTTAACTCCCATTTTTTATCTTTTTAAAGTTTTTTCTGCCAATTGACCGGGTGTGAATCTGGTCTGACCCGGGTACTCTCTGATAAGAAAACCTTTAAGGTTTATTTTTGAAGAAAAGTTAGCCAAAATTTATGGATTTGAATCTAGATGGGAAAAGAGCTCTTGTCTGTGGAAGCACACAGGGTATGGGTCTTGCAATAGGGATTGAGCTTGCAAAACAGGGAGCTTCTGTCACGCTGTTCGCCCGAGACGAGGAAAAACTAAAGAAAGTGGTTGAAGAACTTCCCGGAGATGATCATGATTATCTGGTTGCTGATTTTGATCAGTTAGATCAGGTAAAAAGTGCGGCAGAAATAGCATTGCATAAAGGAAATTATCAGATCCTGATAAACAATACCGGAGGTCCCGCACCTGGAAAAATCTATGAGGCTTCTATTAATGATTTTGAAACAGCCATAAAGCGTCATCTCTTTGTGAGTCAGACACTTTCTCAACTGGTGATTCCAGGCATGCAAAGTGATGGTTACGGAAGGATAGTCAATATCATTTCTACCTCCGTTAAAATCCCTATTACAGGACTTGGAGTTAGTAATACGGTACGTGGAGCAATGGCTTCCTGGGCAAAAACCATGGCCAATGAATTGGGACAGTTTGGCATTACCGTTAACAACATTCTTCCAGGGTTTATCAATACAGGCAGAATTACCTCTTTGATTGCAAACAGATCCAAAGCTCAGGAGAGAACGCAGGAAGAAATAAAAAATGAGATGGTGAGCTCCATTCCGGCAGGAAGATTTGGTGAACCGGAAGAGATTGCAGACTATGCAGCATTTCTTTGTTCACCCAGCGGGGCTTATATTAATGGAACCAGCCTTCAGGTAGATGGGGGAAGGACAGGGTCAATTTAATGCTATGAAAACAATACAAAATTTCATCGGAGGTCAATACAAGGATCCTGTAAAAGGAAAATATATCGACAATTATGAGCCTGCTCTGGGTGAAGTATACGGCAGGATACCCGACTCGACACAGGAGGATCTTGATCTTGCAGTGAAAGCTGCTAAGGATGCATTTAGCTCCTGGAGCAGGACCTCAACAGATAAGAGGAGTCGCATTTTGCATAAACTGGCGGACCTGATTGAGGAAAATTTAGAAGAACTGGCAACTGCCGAAAGCAGAGATAATGGTAAACCATTGTCGCTCGCAAGGAATGTGGATATTCCCCGGGCATCAACAAATTTCAGATTCTATGCCTCTGCGATAGTGAATTTCTCAACTGAATCTCATGTATCAGAAGGATTCATGGTCAATTATACAAGAAGAGCACCAATCGGGGTGGTCGGCTGTATTTCTCCATGGAATCTACCATTGTATTTATTTTCATGGAAAATCGCACCTGCTTTGGCAATGGGGAATTGTGTGATTGCAAAACCTTCAGAGCTTACCCCTATGACCGCTTTTATGTTGGGCGAACTGGCAAATAAAGCGGGCATGCCCCCAGGAGTTCTCAATATTCTCCATGGAAAAGGCGCAGAAATCGGACAGGCAATTGTAGAAAGTACATCTACTAAAGCCATTTCATTTACCGGAGGAACTACGACAGGGAAAATTGTCGGGGCAACTGCCTCTCAACAATTCAAAAAAGTATCATTGGAGCTGGGTGGAAAAAATCCGAACCTCGTCTTTGCAGATTGTGATCTGGAAGAAGCAGTGAAAATGAGTGTCAAAAGTTCCTTTACAAATCAGGGAGAAATCTGTCTGTGTGGATCCAGAATTCTTATTGAAGATTCAATCTATGATGAATTCAAAAGAAGATTTGTTGAAGAAACCAAAAAATTAAAGGTGGGGGATCCGAAAAATGAGGATTCTGACTTAGGAGCCCTGGTTTCAGAAGATCATTTGAATAAAGTGAACTCCTACGTTGAACTGGCAAAAGAAGAAGGAGGCACGATACTGACAGGTGGTGACAGACTTAGCAGAAATGGATATTTCTATGAACCAACCGTTATTGAAGGACTGAGCGAGCATTGCCGAACCAATCAGGAGGAAATCTTCGGCCCGGTAGTGACGCTAAATAAATTCAACTCTGAAGAAGAGGCAGTAAGGATTGCAAATTCAACACGGTATGGATTGTCATGTACCATTTGGACAAACAACTTAAAAAGAGCACATCGTGTGGCGCATCAAATCGAATCAGGTATTATCTGGGTGAATTGCTGGCTGCTGCGTGATCTCCGGACACCTTTTGGAGGAATGAAAGATTCCGGGATTGGAAGGGAAGGCGGAAATGAGGCGCTGAGATTCTTTTCGGAACCTCAAAATATTTGTATTAAGCTTTAGACACAAAAAAATCCCGCTTATTACTAAACGGGATCAATATTTTTTTGGGGAGATTTAGGAAGCTGGTGCTTCTTCTTTTCTCATTGAGATCTTGAATGATTTTCTCTCCTTGTGTCCGCAATATCCACAGGCGAAATACTTCATTAATTCACCTTCTTCAGTTGTGGTAGCAGGCTGAATGACTTCCTCCCGATCAACTTTCAGTGTCTGATAGTTGCAGTTAGAACACTGTAATGCGTGCAGACGACCATTGTATTTTTCAATTTTTGTGAATCCTGACTCCTCATCTATCCATACATCGTAATCAACAGAGAACGCATCCTCCTCAGCCTGCATTCCTTCATCCAGATAAACATCCTCTTCTTCTTCACTCAACAGCTTCATTTTTCTTCCTTCAGGAGATGTTCTTGGAGCATATCTTAACTTCTTAAGCCGCTTCTCAATGAAAAACGGATAGTAAAACTTAAGAATGTTTTGTACGATTACACCCAGAATTACGGCAAACATTGAACTCATGAAAAGTGTCACAAAAAACCATAACCAGTTAGACGGGTTAATAACTGTATTAAAATACAGGGTTCCACCAATAAGTAAAAGCAGGACACCATTCCACAGCATGTTAATTTCATGCATGTTGATATAGTCGTATCTCGCTTTGAAGTCTCCTGTAGCGGCCAGCTTCAAGTAGTGGCCTATCAGTATTACTATACCAATTCCGGCTACCGCCATCGCAAGCCATCCTCCGTAAGTATTCCAGTTTTCCAGTAATTCAGGTGAAATAGGGTCAGTCATATCTTTTGTTTATTAGCGGGGTTTAAACTCCCAATACAAAAATGTTACTTTTTATTTAGAAGGGCAACATCACAAATTAAATCAAATCCCTCCATTCTTTCATTCTAAACTCCTGTAAAATATCAAAAAAATGTAATTCAACCAATGGTTTAGCTTTTAATGGCTAATTGGTACATTTGTCGCTCTCCAAAAACCTAATAAAATATGAATACTATGAGTCGTTTAAGAAGTGTCTTATCTGTCATTATCCTAACCACAGTGATATTTGCCTGCTCAACTGGTGAAAAAGCAAAGGAAATTTCTGAAATGACCGATGAAGAAATAAGTGCACTGGCTGATGAATTGGCACATGAATACATCATTGTAGATGGTCATGTGGACTTACCCTTTAGAATGAATGTTAAAGGGTTTATGCTTACAAAAACGGTTGAAGACGTCTCTGTGGAGACTTCAGGAAATTTTGATTACCCTAAAGCAAAAAAAGGAGGTCTGGATGCGCCATTCATGTCTATTTACGTGCCTTCAAGGTATCAGGAGACAGGTGGTGCAAAGGAATTTGCTGATTCATTAATTGATATGATGAACAGGTTGCCGGAAGCATTCCCGGATATGTTTGCCATGGCAAATTCTCCTCAGGAAGTGGAAGCAAATTTTGCTAAATCATTAATCTCCCTTCCATTGGGAATGGAAAATGGTGCTCCGATTGAGGATGATATTAGCAATGTCAGGTACTTTTTTGAGCGCGGGATCAGATATATCACATTAACTCATTCAAGAGACAATCAAATTTGTGACTCTTCCTACGATACAACCTATACATGGAATGGATTAAGTCCCTTTGGCGAAGAAGTAGTAAGAGAAATGAACAAATGGGGAATTATGGTAGACATTTCTCATGTGACAGATAGTGCAGCCTTCGACGCATTAGCGATCACCAGAGCACCGGTCATCGCTTCTCATTCGTCATGCAGAAAATTTACTCCGGACTGGGAAAGAAATATGCCTGATAACCTGATTAAGGCACTGGCAGAAAATGACGGTGTGATTCATATCAACTTTGGATCCACTTTCCTTTCGAAGGAGAATCAGGATAAAAGGGAAAAGATGAGAGAGGATCTGACCAACTGGAGGACTGAGAATGATTTAACGACAGATGATTCATTATTTACAGCTTATGCAAAGCAGTACGCCATAGACAATGACGTTTATGAAGATATTCAAACAGTAGCTGATCATATTGACAATGTTGTAGCGGTTGCCGGGATTGACTATGTTGGACTGGGGTCCGATTACGACGGAGTTGGTGACAGTCTGCCAAAGGGATTGAAGGATGTTTCAACGTACCCAAACCTGATTGCTGAATTACTCAAAAGGGGCTACAGCAAAGAAGACATTGCTAAAATCTGCTACAAAAACACCTTCAGAGTCTGGAACAAGGTTCAGGAAGTGGCAGCACAGATTCAGGCAGAGGGATAATTCCTAATATAGATAACGATAGTTTAAAGAAGTTGTCTCAAAAGCCGTCATTTCGAACTAAAAGGAGAAATCCTATCCATGTAACAGCCTGACTGTCAAATCATGAGATTTCTCAATGCTTTCGAAATGACGTAATACCAGGGCTTTTGAGACAGCCTCTTTATTTTTTCTTCAAAGACCGAATAAACTGGTTCCATGCGAACGGATTCAATAACTGATTCTGTGGAGGTGAATATCGATTAATGTAGGACTGGAATTGTTGCTGCATGAAATATCTGTGGTTGGCGTTTGGTGATGCCGGCAGGTCATAATAACCCTTCTTCATAATTTCACTGTTCATCCAGTTGTAAATGTTCGCATATTCTTTTTCGTAGGGCAACTCCATGGTAATCAAAGCCTCCTTAAACATCGCTTCAGTAGGATACGGCCTGATTTCAACCTCTTCAAGAAACTGAATATCATCCTCCAGTGTAACAATCAGTTTCATACTTGATTCTGATTTGTGTTCAGGTATGATGTAAAAGCTTCTTTTGTAACCGACCGCACTGAAAACAATGCTATCTCCCTCCATGACCGGCAGAGAAAAGAAACCATATGGATTAGTTGTTGTGCCCCTCCCCGATTTTGGAATATAAATATGCACCCCTGGAATAACAGAGGTGCTGTCCTGATTCAGGACGACTCCTGTGAATTGAATGATTTTTTTTCGGTCTACCTGAGAGAACCCGGTACCCACAATTAACACTATAAAAAATATTCCTGTAATTATTCGCACGTAAAGACTGTCTTTAGATGTTGGATAAACTTTAACGCGAAAAGTTTAACTTCGGTAAAAGTAAGGAGAAAATAATGAGGCTCAAGAATTTTAACCTTGCCTACGGGACACAAATTTTCAAATCATTTGCAGATGATTCGAGAACCAGAATCATTCATCTACTCTATAAGAAAGATGAACTGTGCATTACTGACCTTGAATCAATCCTGGATTTTACCCAGACCAAAACCTCTCGTCACATTACCTATCTTAAAAATGCAGGAATGGTTACCGCAAGGAAATATGATCAGTGGGTTTTCTATAGTATTAAAGAAGAAGGTTATGACATGGTGAGTCAGATTTTTACTTTTTTAGAACGCGACCCCCAACTTCAGAAGGACCTGGAGGTTTATGAAACCATGCATACCAACAGAGCTTTGGCAAAAAATAAAATCGAAGCTCGCAATTATCATCGTTGAGAGAAGTCAGACACATTTTTTTTGATCTTGATCATACCCTTTGGGACTATGACCGAAATGCGCAAGAGACATTGTCGGAAATTTATTTCGAGATAAATGATCAGACTGTATCCCTGAAGAAATTCATCAAAACATTTTATGAAGTGAATGAAAAACTCTGGCACAGATACAATCACGGACAGATCGAGAGGAAACACATAAGAGAAGAGCGTTTCATTCAGGTATTTAAAAAAACCGGATTTGACCCGTCAAAAGCGGAGGAAAGCTCAGAGTATTTTATTGAAAACTGCTCAAAAAAGCCACACCTGTTCCCGTATGCCAAATCAACGCTTGATTACCTCATTAAGAAGTACAAGCTCCATATTATCACCAATGGATTTGATGATATCCAGCCCAGAAAACTAAAATCTTCCGGAATCGACAGCTATTTTGAAATGATAATTACCTCAGAAAGCAATGGTTCCAGAAAGCCATCTCCGGAAATATTTCAACTGGCTGTTGACAGAGCCGGCACTACTAAAAATCAAAGTGTGATGATTGGTGACAACCCAAAAGTTGATATTCATGGCGCGCGTGATTTTGGTATGCGAACGATTCTTTTTGATCCCTCCGGCAAAAGAAGATCGATGGCTGATTATTCCATCCAGTCTTTAAGCGAACTAATCAACATTTTGTAAGGATCTATTCGTTCGAACTCTGACTGCTTTCCATGTGTTGATTAGATTTGCAGCACATTTTAAAATCACAAATTATACGAAGATGCCTAAAGGAAATTATTTCGTTCCGGACCCGATTAACGAACCAATTCTAAGCTATGCACCAGGAACACCAGAGCGTGACGAGCTATTGGCAAAATATAAAGAGATGTATGGACAAACGATCGACGCTCCCATGTTCATTGGAGGGGAAGAAGTTTATACAGATAACAAAATTAAAATGACCAGTCCCCAGGACCATCAGCATGTGCTGGGACATTTTTCTGAAGGAGATGCTTCTCATGTGAAGCAGGCTATTGATGCCGCACTTAGAGCGAAAGAAGCCTGGGAAAACATGTCATGGGAGAACAGGGCGACCATTTTCCTTAAAGCAGCTGACTTACTGGCCGGTCCATATCGGTCAAAAATCAACGCTGCAACGATGTTAGGTCAGGGAAAGAATGCACATCAGGCTGAGATTGATGCATCGTGCGAATTCATTGATTTTCTTCGATTCAATGTTTCTTTCATGCAGGAGGTTTATATGCAACAACCTGAATCGGCAGACGGGGTATGGAACAGGATGGAATATCGACCACTGGAAGGATTCCTGTTTGCCATTACTCCATTCAACTTCACGGCAATTGCCGGTAATCTTCCCGCAGCTCCGGCCATGATGGGAAATACGGTGGTCTGGAAGCCCAGCTATACACAGGTTTATTCTGCACAGGTGATTATGGAAGTCTTCAAAGAAGCCGGACTTCCCGATGGCGTGATCAATTTAATTTATGTCGATGGGCCGGTGGCCGGTGACGTAGTTTTCAAACATCCTGATTTTGCAGGACTTCATTTCACCGGAAGTACAGGAGTTTTCAAACATCTCTGGAAAACCATTGGTCAGAATCTTGACAGCTACAAAACGTACCCGCGAATTGTCGGCGAAACCGGGGGGAAAGATTTTGTTGTAGCGCACAAATCAGCCGACGCAAAAGAAGTGGCGACCGGACTGGTAAGGGGGGCATTCGAGTATCAGGGGCAGAAATGCAGTGCCGCATCCAGAGCATACATTCCGTCCAATATCTGGGGTGATGTGAAGAAATACATGATTGCAGATTTGAAAGAAATTAAAATGGGTTCTCCGGAAGATTTTGGGAATTTCGTCAATGCAGTGATTGACGGAAATGCATTCAAAAAAATCACCGGATACATCGATCAGGCTAAGCAGGACAAGGGCGTGGAACTTATAGCCGGAGGAAATTACGATGATTCAAAAGGGTGGTTCATTGAGCCAACCGTTTTCGAAGTAAGGGATCCGAAATACAAAACCATGTGTGAGGAAATATTTGGTCCGGTATTAACCATTCATGTGTATGACTCTGAAAAATTTGAGGAGACCCTGCAACTTGTAGATGAAACATCTCCCTACGCGCTAACAGGGGCTATCTTCTCGAGAGACCGGTACGCAGTGGATCTGGCAACAAGGAAGCTGAGAAATGCAGCCGGAAACTTTTATATCAACGACAAGCCTACCGGAGCTGTGGTTGGTCAACAGCCATTTGGAGGTGCCAGAGGATCAGGGACGAATGATAAAGCCGGGGCAATGATGAACCTGCTGAGATGGGTGAGTGCCAGAACCATAAAAGAAACCTTTGTTCCACCTACAGATTACAAGTACCCATTTTTAGGATGAGCAAATTGAGACCCTTTCATTTAGCAGTGCCTGTAAAGGACCTGACAACAACCCGGTCATTTTACCGTGACATTATGGGATTTGAAGAAGGAAGATCTTCAGATTCCTGGGTTGACTTCAATTTTTACGGACATCAGTTCGTCATTCATCTTGGAGATAACCCGGGTGCGGGAACTGATAATCCTGTGGATGGCAAATCCGTGCCGGTCCCACATTACGGGGTAGTCCTCGAATGGAATGACTGGGAAAGGCTTTCAGAAAAACTAAAAGCCAATAATGTGGAATTTGTGATTGAACCTTATGTAAGATTTGAAGGTAAAGTCGGTGAGCAGGGAACTATGTTCTTTAAAGATCCTTCAGGAAATTCTCTTGAATTCAAGGCGTTCAAAAACGACGATCAGATTTTCGCGAAATAATCAGAAGTTCCATTTAAGCAACTTTTCGGATTGTTCAGACGGATGATCAAGTTTGATCAATTCCAGTTCGAACTTTTCATTAAAATCTGAAAAAATTCGGGCCCTTCTCCCATCCAGTGAGTCGGGTTCCGGGTCTTTCACCACATTCGTGCTGAAATTGGGATTCAGGTTGATTTCCCAGACCTGCGGAACACCATTCTTCAGACCATAATCAATCCTTCCGTAATCGGTTCCGGCTATTTCGAAAACATTCTGAATCCACTCTTTGTGAGGGTTGGATTGAATGTACTTCTCATGAAGATCAAATCGATCAATATTTATTTCAGGTACTTCCCTCACTGATTTTGCTGAAACATACCAGTTTTTCGAGTAATACAAATGACGAGGAATAACCTGCCCATTGATAAAGTAAGCTGCATACTTGTTGAAAATGCCATATTCATCAGATACATCACAACATTCCGTAATAATCAATCGGTGCAGGTCAGCGCCTGCACCCGTATGATTTGAAATATTTCGGACCAGCTGAGCGGTGTTGAATGCGAGACCTAGACCAGAATTATAGGTATGTACATGTTCAGATCTGACAAAAACAGGAAAATGCATTTCGCTTAAATCCTCACTTTCTCTAAAAATATTGAAGTCATTAATGCCTTCCTTATAAAGTCGCTTTAATAAATCGTACCGCAGGAGCACTTTGGCCGGATTGTTTAGAAGGGGAATCTCAGGATTCTGATCCTTAAGCTGATCATAAACCTGAGTAACCTGAAGTAATTGTTTAGAGGAAAGGCGGTCAAGGTCAGTGAAAATGATCGGACCCGCCTGCTGATTTTTTAACTTCTGAATTTCTTCATAAGAAACAACTCTGCTTCTGGATTTAATGGATTTCGGCAAATCCTGAAACGTGTAGCAATGAGCTTCGGTAGCTAAAAAATAAATCACAACTAAAGGTATACTTTCTTCGATATTTAGCGTATCGATACCTTTACCTTTTGATGTTTTTGAACACATTTGCAGGGGTGCTGAATACAATTAAATACAAAACATTTCTTGAGCTGTCCGAATCAGAGTCTTTACTAAAGGGTCGATTCGAAGAATTTGTCAAAGAAGTACTGGTTGTCCTTGCTTTTGAGCTAAAGGTGAACAGAGCTTCTTTCTGGCTCTACAAGTCTAACAAAAAGGCTTTTGAAAACATGTTTCTCTATGATCGAAGGGAAGATGCTTTTAGCAAAGAGAACGCAATCTGGAAAAAGGAATTTCCGAAATATTACAATCAGTGGATCACCAATCATTCAATTAAGGTTGAGAGAGTTGATGAAGACAAAAGGCTTTCTGAGATGATGGAAGATTACTTCATACCCAACAATATAAGCTCTACCATGGGGCGACAGGTTTGGTATGATGGGGTTTTGCTGGGATTTATTCTGGTTGAGCAGTCAGGGAAGGTCAGGAGATGGGAAAACAGTGAAGAAATACATCTGCACATCGCCCTCTCCTATTTAATTCAGTCCTACAATTCCAAGCAATGGCTATCCAGGTATCATCCGGAAAAGCAGGTGGATGGTGATTTATCTGAGCTTGTGGATAAGGAGAAAGAAGAAATGAGGAGAAAGCTTACCGATCATGCCTTCTATGCCTCACACAATATTCGGCATCCAATTACCACCATTCTGGCACTGGTTGACCTGGTAAAAGCAAACTGGGAAGACCGGGATAATTATGAATATTTACTCAATCAATTAAAAATTGAGACCATGAATCTTGACGAAACCATTCGGGTTATGTCGGCAAAGATTGAATTGGATTAATTTGCGCTTCGTTTATCTGCATTAATGAAAAACAGAGTAAGAGACGTATTACTGCGAAGAAGCGCACTTATCATTACACTGACGCTTATCCTGGGTGCTGTCAGTCTGCTCAGAATTGTGTCGACACACAAGGATGTGGAAGATGTCGCCGAGATAGACCTTCCTCTGATTGAAGCACTAACTCAGATAGAAACCAATCAACTGGAGCAGTCTATCAACTTTGAGAGAGCAATCCGCTATGCTCAGGAGATGGAGATGTTAGAAATGGAAAGAGAAATTCAGGAAGCAAGGCAAAACTTCATTCTGGCTGATAGTGCCTTTAGGTATCTGGCCAAAACAGTGGATCAGGATTTGCTCAGCGCCGAAAATCAGGTGTCTGATGCACTGAAAAGAACCGCTCAGGAAACTCAACAGGCTAAACTAAAGAACCTCCACTTTGCCATTAAGAAACTGGAATCGGATCATTCCAGTTATGAAAATCATGCATTGGTTGTGCTGGGTCTGCTTGAAGAAGGTAATATGGATCAGGCACTTTTACTAATGGACCGGGTAGAGGAGGAGGAAGATCAATTCAACAAACAGGTGGAAGGTGTTTTAATGAGGCATGAAATGTTCACCGAGACGCTCGTTAGAATGGTTGAACAAGAGGAGGTTTTGTCAATGAAGTGGGTGGTCACACTAACACTCATTTTTGTCATTCTTTCTTTGGGAGCTGTTTACCTGTTCAGCTACAAAATATGGAGACCTCTTGAAGATATCAGGTCTGGTGCCCAGCGTTTAGGTCAGGGGAAATTTGATGATAAAGTCAGATTGAGAAGCAATAGCATTACCGAAGATGTAGTGGACTCCTTCAATACCATGGCAGAACAATTGAAGCAGTCCAAAAAAGATATTGATAAATTCATCAATTTCTCTTACCAGTCCAGTCATGACCTGAAAGCACCTATTAAAAATATTCAGTCATTGTTGGAAATGCTGGAGAAGGAAAAAACCGGGAGCTCCAACTATGAGACCATCCTGAATAACACCAAAAGGTCTGCAAAGAAGCTCGAGACAACCGTTTTGGCACTGACTCAATTCAATCAGGTTAGAGAACAGCTCGGAACAAATAAGGAAATGCTGGATATCGAGCAGGTATTTAAAGAAGTGGCTTCCAGCCTCATTGAACAGATTAAGGAAGCTAATCCTTCTATCAGAAAAGATTTTTCAGATTGCCCCCAGATATTCTATCCAAAGTCTCATCTGAAGAGCATTCTTTATCATTTACTTTCAAACGCTTTGAAATACAGAAATCCAGACAAGAAGCTGCTAATAGAAATCAAGTCATCTCGCTCCAATAATCATCCCGTTTTGATGATTCGAGATAATGGGCTTGGCTTTGATTCGATTAGACATGGAGATGAGGCGATGAAGCCATTCGTTCGATTACATGCACATACCGAAGGCACGGGGCTTGGACTGCATATCGTCAAAACCATTGTTGATTATCACAAAGGGTCGGTTCGCATCGATAGCGAAGAGAAAAAAGGAGCCAAATTCACCTTATGGCTAAATTAAGCCTCGAAGTGGGTATCGTAGATTTTATCCAGTATTTCAGGTGAAAGAGGCTTGGACATAAAATCAGTAATCTCGTCAATAAGAGAAGCACGATTTTCATCGCGAGGATTAATAGAGGAAGTCAACATGATAATTCGCGGGCCATCTTCATCAAATCCGAGCTTCACATATTCATCAACAAAATCCCAACCATCCATTTCCGGCATATTGATGTCAAGGAATATGAGGTCCGGGAGCATTCCCTGGTTTTTCTGCTCCCGTATATATTCAATTGCCCGGGAAGCGATAGTCTCTGAAATGATTTCATCCGCAAATTTCGCATGTTTAATAATGACCTTGTTAATTGAGTTAACAATATCATCATCATCTACAAGCAGGACTTTCTGAAGTTTTTTCACGGTTGATTTTGAAAATCAGGTTCAAAGCTAAGAAGTGGTTTACGATTTTTCCTTATGAAAGGCCTTATTTTAATCTTACAAATTGACGAATTGGTAGATTTTGTTGAGGGTTTTTACGGAAGAAATAAAAAGTCCGACAAAGGCTGGCTTCAAATACTCTTCCTATTGGAACGAATCGGCATTCTGCCAGGATTCCTACTTTATTTTGATTCAAATAAAAAAGTTAGCCATTAATTACCAGGTTCGTCTCTTTCAGAGCTTTCTGACATTCATCAGAACGGGCTTCTCATCATACCACCATAATACAAAAAGCCACACTATGTGTGGCTTTAAGTTGCTCCTCTTCTTGGGCTCGAACCAAGGACCCTCTGATTAACAGTCAGAAGTTTTTATACTATTTGATATCACCTTTATTACTTTTTTATGCCATCTGAGCTGATAATGGATGGTTTTATTACATTTTATACCTTATTCATATATCCTTTATTTCTTAAAATGTTATGCAAATTGTTATGCATATAATGAAAATAAACGACGTAACTTTGGTATCTAGAAATGAACACTCCCCAAACCGGAATACAACTAGATACTCGCAGAGAAACCAAGAACGGTTATCCAGTGAAGTTACGAGTCACCTACTTGAGAAAGTCCAGGTTATATGATGTTGGCATTAAAATGACCAAAGCTGATTTTGCAAAGCTTAATAGTAATCTCAATGTACGAGGTAAGCTAAAGGATGGCAAGATTAAACTGGCAACCATAGAATCCAAGGCAATTACGATTATAGATGATTTAGGTGAAGAATTCACTTTTAGCCGGTTCAAAGAAAACCTATCAAGCAGGCCTAAACAAAGTGATGTGATAACCATGTTTGAAGTGTACATTGATAATCTCAAGTCCCAGAACCGGATAGGGACAGCCATATCATATACCAATGCATTAAATAGTATAAAGACATACATAGGAAACCATAGGCTAGAATTCCACTCAGTTACTCCAGAATGGCTTGATAAGTACCAGGTGTACATGTTGAATAAAGGCAAGTCTCTAACAACAGTTGGAATTTATACCCGTTCACTACGGACTATTTTCAATATCGCTATTGATGAGGAAATCATTGACGCGAAGTATTACCCATTTGGTAAGCGTAGATTTCAAGTTCCTGCTCCCGTAAATACTAAAAAGGCTTTGACCCGGGATCAGTTAAAAAAGATTTTCAACTACACACCTGAACCCGGGGGACCACTTGAGACAGCTCTTGATTATTGGAAATTTTCCTACCTATGTAATGGTGCTAATCCAGCTGATATATTCCGACTAAAACATTCTAACATAACAGATGATACTATCACCTTTATCAGGGAGAAGACAAAACGTTCCACCGTCCAGAATCTTAAGAACATCACTGCTGCTCGGACACTTGAGATTGATGCGATCTTGGGTAGACGTTCCACTTCTGAAGGAAAGCCTTATTTATTTGAAGTGCTCGACGGTTCTGAAACCCCAGACAAGGAAAAAACAAAAATCTCCCAAGCAATCAAAACCACCAATAAATGGATGCGCTGTATAACTAAAGAATTAGGAGCTGACCAGCAAATAACATTTATGACAGCAAGGCATTCTTTTGCCACAATGTTAAAACGTGGTGCCGCACCTACCGAATTCATCCAAGAGTCACTTGGCCACAAATCCCTAGCCACTACTGAAAATTATTTAGACTCATTTGAGAATATCACTAAAAAGAAATATGCATCAATTCTGACCGATTTCTAGCTGTTCCTGACTTTTATATTGTTATTCACAATAGCTTTGCATTGTACTTCTACGAAGACCGTAACCCGGTGGTGATCCTTTAAAGCCACAAAGGGTTACGTACAGCAATCAAAAATAGCATGCTACGCATGCATGTCTCGAAGTTCAATAATTATTTTGAACAGATTGCTGTATTGGGTCTAATGCGATCATAACCCTTAATTAAAAATGGGTACTAATATCGAGAGTCTCGAAAAGAGATTGTTAGTTCAAATCGATCAAAAATTATCAAAACTGATCATTGAACAAAAGGAAGTCTTCAACACTGTTGAAGCAACAAAGTTCCTAGGATTCTCTAGGAAGCAATTGTACAAGTTGATGAGTAAACGGGTAATACCCTACTCACAACCAGGTGGCAAGCTGGCATATTTCAAAAAACAAGATTTGATTGATTATATGCTCCAAAATCGACAAAAATCGAAATCGGAGTTAGAGTATGAAGCCAATCTTTATTTAGAAAAAGAGGGAGGTAGTCGTGTTTAAGCAGATCACTTTTAAACCATTTGGATATTACAGCCATGCCCTATGATTATATAAAAGCAATACTGGTTCCGAGGGATATCCCGGTATTAATAGCGAATCCTGATCTTGACTTTAAATGTGAAGTTTCTCACAACACCGGAGATGTAAAAGAATATCCTCTTCAAGCTGAATATGGGCAAATGAAGATCAAAATATACAGTCAATACTTTGGTGTTATTCAAGGAAGTGTTCACAAATACTATGAAGGCGGAACTAACTACGACGATTTTACTCTAAGAGAGTTTAAGGGTGTTATTGAAAAACTTAGAAATGAGCTTGGCATAGATCTTTATGAAGCCGGAATTACTAATCTGGAAGTTGGACTCAATATCAAACTGAAACTATTGACCCATATGAAATAGCTGAAAGTGCATTCCTATTGAGAAAGACACTTTTCATTCCATTGAGATCTAGGGTCAAAAGTTTAGGTTCAGAGGTGATGTTCTCTCAGTACCGTGTTAAAATCTATTCGAAGCAAGAGCAATATGGCAGCAGTGCTAATGGCATTCTGAGGATCGAACTTCATTGGACAAAAAATGAAATCATTAAAAGGATTCTAGGCCTAGATAGACCGGTAGAACTTGGTGACCTAATTGAAGAAGTAAATACCAAAAAGCTTATAGACTTTATCGTGAGGACGATGAATCGTATCATATTTCGTCCCTTGAACATCTCTGAAATGTTTGAAAAATGTGTAGAAATCAAGCTCGTTGATAGATGGATGAATGATATCTACATCAAGAAACTAATGAAAGAGGAGGATAGAAAATTTACTTATGAAAGAGACAGAATTTTATTACTCATGAAAGATAAATTTCCATCAAGTATGTTGAACAAAAGGATTAAAACTAAAGCTAAATACCTACTAAAAAATTAGTGCTTTTTGACACTTTAGTTAAGTAGTCAATAACTGCTAAGTATTTGAAAATGAAATAGTTGACCTCATAAATTATAGTTCAACTACTGTTAAAACAATCTCTAAAATAATTACAAAATGAATGATATAACATACTGCATACTACTAGAGGGACACATAGCTGTTTGTTGCAATCGATGTAAAGGCATCCATGCTTTTACAGCGAAAGACTCAGAACTGGTGTTGGATCAAAGCAATCCATCAGTACCAGAACCTTTTCAAATATTAATTTGGATTCTTACTTTCAATTGTAGAAGATGTGGAAACAAGATTTCAATTGATTATGAAGTGCATGCTCCTGATTTTAACCCAATAGAAATAAAAAATTTTATAGATGTAACCGGAGCAAAATGGATTCATAAATTCAAAGTTGGTTTCAGGTCATCAGGTCATAAAGATTCAATTGAAAATAAGCTAAATGGCTATATGAATCTTAATTGAAGAAGAAACTGTTATCTGGAAGATCTTGATATAAGCCTTTTTCTCAGTCTAGCTCACCTGCAGTATTAATTAGAGAGCTAGTTTATCAATTGAAACCTACTATATAAACAATTCTTAACGGTTGAGTTTGAATGAACTTGAGATGCCAACACCTGATCTAATAATGCTTCATACTGCTCATACCAGAAAGCAGTATCACTGTCCACGGTAAATTCAACTTGAGCTTCCGCTGAGAGTAGCATTGATAAAAAAAGCAACATGAAACCTATTCTCATAGAAACGAATCTAGCTGAACTATTAGCTTCTAGCAAACAAGAAGCTTTAAAACCGCTAACTTTAAATAAAACTCATTTTTATGGCAAGAGTTGATTTCATTCCGCTTGGTTCTAAAATTAGGAAAGATAATGTATCCCTGATAGCACAGATCAAGTCTGTTTCCAAACAAAACGTATTTTTAAGTGACGATCTTATAAAGGATACATTTAAGGCATCTCAGAAATATCTAAATACCATTTATGGAGAACCGGAAGCAGCAACACTAAGCGTAGAGATCATAGAATACACGAAGCAATTTGATTCAGCCAATACGTTTTACAAATACATTACAAGAGAATCAATGGAGAAGTATTATAAGAAAGGATACTTCCGTCTTGGGACATTGTTAGACTATCAAAATGCTAAGGTTGAAAATATTAAAGACAGAAGAGAAGGACATACTCATCTTGTTCTTGAGTCAAAGGAACGGCAGTTGCTACAATCATTTTATGGTGGATTTAACTACCTGGTTTTTTGTGGTAGTTATATTCCACCAGATGATCCACGTTCTGATTATTTGAAGAAGAAATTTGGTTCATGTGTCATGAAAGTTTCAAATATCCAGACCTTCAAAAAGGCAATTCAAAAGCATCTAAATATCTGTAGGTCTCATTATCGTCAAGTTGATTATCATAAAATCAAAGCCTTCAAAAAGACAATAGATTTTGATCTTGATGAAGACATGAATGAAATCTTTCCCGATAAAACCTTTAAAGAGATCAATAACATTACATCGGAAGTATCAATCTTTTACAAAAGAGATTCCTATTCTCCTGAGCATGAAATGAGATTCGCATTTGAGATGCCTTGTGATCAAAAGCATCCAAAAGACTTACATAATAAGGGTTTACTTGACTATGTAGAATTCATCGAATGAAATCCACTTAATTCAATAGCTTTGATAAATAACGTTATCTAGTAACATTCATCATGATTGTTTCAGTTGAATTTCCCACAGACCAAGGATTTTGGGGAAGGGAATGTAAGAGATGCAAAAAGTATTTTAAGATCCACGTAGAGGACCTACAAGAAAAGTCATATTGTGCTTATTGTGGTGAAGAGTTTGATAATCTTGATTTAAATACACCAGAGCAGCAAGACGCTCTGGACAAGGTCAAGAGACAGCTCGGTCTATCTGTAGCAGAGAAGTTATTTGGAGATATGATGCAAGATGTATTCAAGAACTCTAAAATCTGGGAATACAAGCCAGGTAAGAAAACTCAGATAACACCTCCAAAAGAACATCTGGAAAAGAAAGTAGACTCAGCGTTAAAATGTAGCTGTGGAACAAGATTCCATGTTTTCGGGATATTTGGCTTTTGTCCTGGCTGCAGAGATGAGAATATTATGATTTATGAGGAGAATTTAAAGATCATTCTTAAGGAAATTGAGGAGTCTGATAATATGATTAGGCAGTTAAGACATGCTTACAATGATCTTGTGTCAACTTTTGAACGGTTTGGGAAACAATATGGAGATAAGTTAGGTATAGCGAAAGGTACTAATTACCAAGACCTAAAAAATGTTGTAAGGGCATTCAAGAAGTTTGATATTGATATCTATGAAGGGATCAGTTTAGAGGAAAAGTTAATCATTAAAAAGATTTTTCAGAAACGGCATGTACTTCAACACAACGCGGGTAGGATCAATGAAAAATTCCAGAAACAATTTCCGGAGGAGGAGTTTCAATTAGGTGAGCAAGTACCATTAGATAAGAATGAATTTATTTGTGGAGCTGAGGTTCTAAAAAAAGTTATCAATAATATCCTTAAGTCAAATGAGTGATGATTTAGTATGGTATGCAGCCTATGGCTCAAATATTCAAGAAGAAAGGTTTCTATGCTACATAAGAGGTGGAAGACCTAATGGAAGAAGTTCAATATATGAAGGTTGCAGAGATAAAACCCTACCTGTAGATGATGAAGAGATATACCTTAAGAATCTACTCTATTTTGCAAAGAGATCTAAAGGATGGAACCATAGAGGTGTTGCCTTCATCTCACCCGAGTTTGATGATTCTATAATTACATACGGTAGGATATTTTTAATCAAAAAGTCTCAGTTTATTGATCTATTCAAACAAGAAACGAATACAAGGACTGATATAGATGTTGATTTTGAATGTTGTATTGAGCATGGAAATCTAATAGTTAAAGATTCTTCATGGTATGGAAATGTGTTACATCTTGGTTCTAAGGGTGACTATCCAATATTCACTATTACCAATAAGACTTATTTATCTGATGAATTAAATGCTCCTGACCAAGCTTACCTACAGACAATAGCAGCTGGTATAGCAGAAGTCTTTAATGTTAATACAAATGAATTAATTGATTACTTCATTAAATCTCCTGGAATCAATAGGGTTTTGTCTAGTGAACAACTCGTAACATACTTGAATAAGCTTGATGTTTGAATGGGAATTAGATATTGATGATTTTGAAAAAGAATTACGATGTGAGTACCGAGATGAAACCTACACTGTAAGGGATAATGGTGCCATCTTCAGGCATAGAAAGAAAACACTCAGGCCAAGACCATTGGACGAGAAATGGACTTATGGGAAGAAAAATGAGAAGCGTGGCTACATGTTTTTTGCAGGGATTATGGCACATAGGATTGTAGCAACGGCTTTCCATGGTTCACAGCCTTCAGATTCCCATGTAGTTGATCATAAGGATACAAATCGCTGTAACAACAGACCTAAGAATCTACGCTGGGTAACACGGGTTGAAAATATCCTTCTTAATCCAATTACAAGGCGAAGAATAGAACTCGCATATGGAAGTATTGACAACTTCTTTAAAAACCCCTCCAAGCCTGAATATGAATCGCTGGATACCAATTTTGATTGGATGCGGCGCGTGACAAAAGAAGAAGCAGATGCTAGCCTTAAACGTCTTACTGATTGGGCAAATAGTGGAGATATTCCTTCAAAGATGACCCTAGGTTTTACAATTCCTTCTGTTAACCCTCCTGCGAGTAATGAAATTGGTGATGGAATATTTGAATCACTGACTGCAGCAGCCGTGCAGAAGAATTGGAAGACACCAACTGAGTTTCCAAATTGTCCAACAGATACTAGTAGTCAAGGTATAGTCGAATACCATCAAAATCTTAAGAAGGGGAAGTCATTCTCAATTAATGAGTACGGAGTATCCAATGTGGTTGACTCAAAACTCTCTCAAAATAACTTAGAGTTGGTTGTTATGTGTAACCACCCAGATGGAATTAAAGAGTGGTCTGTAGCAAGAATATCAATTGGAGATGACCACTTCATCCATGATAATTTGGGGATGTTCTTTGAGGAAAAGGGAGCTCTCAAAGAGTTTACCTTGGCCAGGGGCTTAGAATGGGAGGGAGGAGAGACTTTTGATGATCTGGTTAGCTAACCATTCCAATACAAGCAATCTTAAACCGCTAACTTTGAGTAAGAAGTTTATAATGAAATCAAAGAATATACCATTAGCTCAATTTGCATTTGAAACAAAGTATTTAGAGGGAGATAATGAAGAACTATTAGAATCTATTTCTTCCCATGTAGGGCATCTAGTTTATGAATTCAACTTACTAGAGGAACGCCTTACATCATTTCTATGCGAACTGATTAGTCATAGCAATGATGCAAAAGGACTCATAATAACAAAAGGACTAGGCTACTCTTCAAAAGTTGACTTGTTTAACAGATTTATTCAGCACATACAACATGTTTATCAAAGACAAATAGAACCTCATGATGTCCTTATCGCTAACCTGAAAGACTGTGCTGCAAAAAGAAATGCAGTTGTGCACGCCGAATGGTCAACTATTGACTTGGAAGGATATGCATTTGTTAAGCTTCGAATAAGCAAGAGGGGCATAGTTCAAGAATTTGCTCAGTTAGATGAAAATTCATTGATTACAATTCGAAATACTATCATTGAAACTTACAACTCCTTTGATGATTATGAAGATGAATATGCGAAAGTTATCCATTGTCAATAACTCCTAGTAAGTCAATCTTCAAGGACATCTAGTTGAGGTATATTTGATTTTAATGCTATGAACATCGAAGAAGCTTCCAAGTATTCCATCTACAACATGTCTGAACTTAACAAATCTAAAGTTGCTGGTTGCTACTATTGTCTTTCAATTTATCCAGCGAGTTCAATTGTTGAAACATGCGATCAAGGTAAAACTGCCCTATGCCCTAAATGTGGAATAGATAGCGTGCTAGCTGATACCTCACCCTATTGAAGCCTTACCAGTTAGGTAGCCTTACTTAAAAATCGGACAGTTTAAAAATGAACAAATTAGTACAATTAAACTGTCAAAATGAAAAAGTCAAAGTTTACAGAGAGCCAGATTATCAAGGCACTTAAAGAAAATGAGCAAGGACGCAAGTCTGAGGAGTATAAATCTAGATAATTAGGTATTCGATTGATGCTATGTCCACATCAAATTGACCTCCTTTCCTAATCTTAAATCTTAATCTTGCTTCATACAAATTACTATCCTTATCACGTAGCTTAATTGACAAAAATGTCTGCCCAATTTTCTTATTAGATATATTGAAATGAAGATCAATAGTGTTATTCTCAAAGAATGTCTTGTTATAAATTTTTTCAGCAAGATGCAACTCGCCAAAACCCACATTTATCATAGACTCATCATCACTAACTATACTCACTATAGTCAGTTGGTTATCAATAACTTTAAATACCATACTAACAGTAAGATGCGGTTCATAATTACCAATATTTTTTTTTTGAAAAATTTTAAGACCAGGTTTTATATCACTTCTCCTATTGGCAGAATCAAGATTTAATTGATCACTAGTGAGTTTCGCAAGTTCATTTTGTGCTTTAGCTGACCTAGACAACTCCTCACGAGTCAATTTCAATTCCTCTCTCTGAAGTTCCAATTCTCGCCTTTGATTCATCAATTCCTCCTTCTGAATAATGCTTGTATAGATAATGAATGCGAAAGCTAATGCAGAGAACAAAGTATTTAGCATTCCAAATGAGTCTCCAATTTCATTCCATTCCAAAGCATTTGACCAGCCTAGAAATCTTGGAGTCATATAGAACAGAAGAACAATAATATAAAGTACTCCAATTGTGATAAGACTTAGTCTTAGAGTTTTTGAAGAATTCATATAAGAGTTGTAATCGTTGCTAACTATTGTTCTTAGAAGTTGGATCAGTTTTAGAATCAGTCTCCTTCTTTTCTTCTTTCAGGAATTTTCTATAAAACCTCTTTGGATGTAAAATTGGAAGAAGTATTCCTCCATCCCTTACTCCAAGGGTTTTCGTGTAGACAATTCCTCTTATTGTACTGTAAGCAATTGCAAATAAGTGAGGGTAGAAATCTTTGTTAGTCGGATGAATTTTATCAGTTTCTTTATCCTTTTCAACTAATTCTTCAATGTTGTCTACCTCAAAAAGTACTTCAATTTTAAATGAACAGCTACAGTAGCCCTCAAGAGCGATATCAAAAATTATTTTCGCTAATTTCTGCGAAAGGTTGAACCCAATATCGCATTTTTCTAAGGTATAGTGAATATCCTCAGCATCTGAATCATCCTCGGAAATCGAAAACCGAAGGATTTCAATATCAAGAATATGTACTTTTTCTGAATGGAACTGACTCATATTTTTTAAGCAGCTTCCTCAGTATCTACAAAGGAAAAATCATCATCGTCATAATCATCAAGTGTTGATCCATTTCTCTTCAATGAACCTTCATAGATGTCAGGCACAGATACTGACCAGTTAATATCAATCGGAGTCTTAATTTCTTTGACTTTCTTTCCTGTGAATAAGAGATCGCATTCCAATACAGTCTCTAGCTTGGCAATGCTTTTTAGAGTGAAATTATGACTCCCTGATAACCATTTACTGATTTCAGATTCCTTTTTCCCAAGCTCGGTTGCTAAGTCCTTTTGAGACATACCTCTTTCCTCAAGAATAGAGTAAATGTGCTCTGCAATTTCGTCAGACAGTTCTACATATCTCTTTACATCCCTTGATAGGCTGTCCAATATATTCTTGAAAATTTGGCTCATTTTTTTGTGAATTTTAAGTTCCCTTTTAGCTCTTTCTCGTCTATCAAGATAGCTTCGCTATCAACCCTATATTTAACTAATCCTGCTATGTTTTTCATATTGTCGAAATGCTGTGCTGTAAATTCACCTGCTTGTGCAGTTCTTTCAGTTTTGAGCCCACCATTTCCTAGAATTACTATATGATCTGAAACTCTGTAACAATACAGTCTTAATTTTGCTCCTATGTATGTATTGTCAGGTAAGGCATGTGCTCTGCCCTCAAGACGAAATTTTCTTAAAATCGCCCCTGTTTCTTCGCCTATCCTTTGTATCTCAGAAGCTATGACTCCCATATCCCAATTAAGTTTCTCAAAATCTTTATAGGCCTCAAAGAATTTATCAGTCTCGCACAGCTTCGAATTATCAAAGTGAACTGTATAAAAATTCACCCTTTCAAAACTGAAATATAACCGAAGTGCGAAATTATTCACTTATAAGTTAAGTAAAAAACGTTATCCAAACTAAAATGTTCTACGAAATCGAACATTCTGAAGATTAAAGATAGGTTATTACGGGTACTATTTTCAGTTTACTACAACGATTAATAAATTCTCAATTCACATATGCTGTATCCAACATCATCATCACTTCCTTATATTCGAAATCAGTAGAGTTCATTACCTTGATCATTTTCATTTCTAAGTCATCTTCAACCATCCTAGATCCGTTATGATGAAGTATCTCTATTTCATTTTCCCATTGGATGAAAGGAACTCAGATCATCCTCCAACCCTTCCAGCTCCGCATCCAGATAAGCCTCTGTAGAACTCGCTCATGGCCAGGAGCTGTATTTAGCTTGGGTTAAGCCAGTTACAATTAATTCATATCCACACTCCGGGATAATTCACAATCAGGGATTAGAATATATTTGATGTAAATTCTAAGAAGTGAATATTCCTTTAAATGAGTATGGCGAAATGCCAAAACTGGATTACTGGTTCCATCCTCTGGCAACGAGATTATACAATATCAAAATCCGATCTAAAGTACTGCTTGACTCGAACTATGTAGATACCATAATACATGAAGATATACTAAGTCATCTCCAAACAGGAATATTTGGTTACGATGCAAAAACAGTAAATGCTCAACTCATATTTAACCTCCGGTTGGTAAATGAAATCATTGCTGATTTACACAAAGAGCCTTTCATTCAAGACAATGCAATTTGGTCAAGTCCAGAGGATGTTACGGAACAATTTCAAGATGAATTGAACTTCTACAAAGAAAATCTTGAGGCATTGAATGAGAATGTCAAAAAGAAATTGGATGCATTGAATGCGGATATATCAGTAACTCAAGAGGTGAAATTTGATATCTCTTCAACCAATGTTTCTAAGATACCCGCTGAATATAAACCCGAGTCCCTGAACAAGTATCAACTCGTTTTGTTATTTGATTATTTAAAAAGCAATGATGTGATCTACAATAAGTTAACACATCAAGCAGAGGCACTCATCATTTCATACCTAACAGGAATTTCTGCAAAAGTTTTACAGGACCAAGTAATGGGACTCATTGATGCTATAAAATCAGATAGAGAAATGTCTGGTGCAGCACCTAAAGTAAGGACTGTCCCCGTAAACCTAAGTAGGCTTGAAGAAATTCTGAAAAATATCCTTAAGGAAGTTCAAGCTGATATTATCATCCAAGAAAACCTCATCAAGTCCCAAAATAAATAAAATTTCCACCCCATTCCACCCCCCTGGAATACTTAGCAAATACGTTTAATCTTTTAGGTACGTGGATAATTTCACGACTCAAAACTAATTAAGAGGCCATGAAAGATTTTGTAATTATATCTAAGGAAGATTTTGAAGGAATTAAGAATACTTATGCTCTGCTTGAGGGTAGGATTCGGCAGCTGGAAGGAAAGGAAGTAAAGAGGAAAAAGTACCCATTAAAAAAAAAGTCAATGTAGTTGGAAGAACTATTAAAGTTCCGGTAGACCTATTGGCATGGGTAGCCGGTAATAATTTCGAAGCACCTTTTAAGTTGTATGCCGGACTAAAAATTATATGCCCAGAAGGCACTATGCGATTACATACTTCCAACTATCAAGGTCTAGCCAATCTTCTTGGTTGGAAAGACATTAAAGCAGTAAGAAGGAACCTTAAGAGGCTGGTAGATGAAAAATGGATATCGCTGAATAACAAAACCGGGTACTACTACCTAAGTGGCTTTGATCAGCTTAGGAGAATATATGAATTGAACAGTCGTTTTGCCATCCGTATAAAGGCGAATGATTTAGATAATATAAAAGCACTTGAAGGTGGAGCTATTTATATCAGGCTTCACAAAAACTTACGATGGAAGATTAAATCAGGGCAGTTGGTACAAAATAAGAGGAGTACCTTTAGTGGCTGCCCTACTTCCATTGATGTTTCAGAGTACTTCTTAACAATGCACTCCAGAAAACTTCCGGTATCTGCAAATGGAGTGAGTAAATTCTATCCCGGGATAAGTCCATCAAAAGCACATCGCATTAAACATCAGGCAGTAGCTAAGGGATATATAAAAACATTTTCAAGGGAAATCAACACCGGCTATGATCAATTTTGGTTGCCGGAATACAGAAAGACATTCCGCAACTGCTTTGTCAAAGGAGGTAAAATATATGTGAGGGAATGTGATATGATAGAACCAAAAGTGGGTCTGTATAAAAGACCAAAATTGAAAAGATATTAAGAGGATATAAGGGTATTATAGAATAACAAGGAGACTAGCATATACCCACTAACCACACACATTCCTTCTTCAGCTTACCTAATCCCCCCCCAAAAAATCTCCGGCTTCAATAATAACATAATATCAGATGACAGGGATGACATATTTTTTGATTCCCTAGCTAATGAGTTTGAAACTAAGGATGCTATTTCAAAAGGTAAGGAACTTGATATACCCAAAAAAAGTGTTGAGAATAAACTAAAGGGATGGGTTGAAGAGGGAAAGCTAGAGAAGCCTAAGACCGGTCAATACTCTAAAAAGAGAGACATCTTTTTAGTTGATGCAGTTGCTTAAATTTCCTTGATGGTCTTGCGGTCTTGGTGGTCAGCAAGTACCGCATCCATTTTCAGTATGAAAATAGTGTTTGTGTTTCGAGCACTTAGGTAAGTCAAATACCGGGTATTTCCACTCTCAGAGCTTGCTAGGAATTTAATTTAAAGGAATCTACATGTACCAGAAATTGGACAAAATATATGCTGAAGAGCTAGATTGCGGTATTTACTAGTCAGAATTGTGTTTCACATCCTAACGGTTAGAAACATAGTCATCAGGGTTCTCCGGGTCAGGCATTATATCCCAATTACCCAAGTTTTCCATAACCTTATCCGGAATCACAGCTTCAATCAAATCTCTGGCTTGCCTGTAGGTTTGCTCACAGGTCATATCAATTTGCATCTCGCCATAAAAAGTGATTGTCTCTGGGTGCTCTCCGGCAGTTATAGTTATATCTGTAGCATCCAGGTCAATCTCACACATCCCCTCCAGTGCTTCTACAAGGTTAGCACTTAGTTCCTCCAACAATTCCTCACCAAAACAAGGGTTGTATTGGAAAAAAATATCGACGGTATAAGCCCTGTCATCCTTTCTATCCTTCCATTCTTTCATGATAAAAGACTTTACAACTAAAGTAAATATGAAAAAATAATTTTAAAAAATTTGAGAGGCCAACGTACAGAAGGTATATCTACACATCCCCCCGGGTAGAGATTGATGGGAAAGAAAGTCTTTCCAACAAGTATTTCATTTCAAAATTTATTCATTATGACATTCGAGAAATTTTTCAAAGAAGCTGGCGGGGAATTCTATGACAATCTACCGGCAAGAATCAAAATCCTGGGAGCAATAGAAGATGCTGAGGACATTCCCAGCAGTCAGATTGTAACCAAGAAAAGCCAGGATGGCTTTGAGTTCAGACTTGCTGTAGATGTTTTAATACCGGGGCTCAAAGGCAAGAGAAACCTAATGGTGAGAACCCAGGAGATCAAGGATAAGTATCAACTCCATGGATGTAAGCATCTGATGGACACTATCAATCCAAACACAAGTGAAGTGACTATTCCTAAAGGAGCATTTACTTTTTGTATTTGCTAGCTGTGCATACCCATCATTAACCCAACCCTCCTTTTGCTGCTTGGAAGGAGCTTGGGTTAATTCTGGTCTCCCGCCAGGGTGTTTGCTACACCCACACCTTCCCTCCTGGATGTATAGCTTGGGTTATAAGGCGTGGCTCATCAGTTGGTCTTGCATATCTCACGCCAGACCTTCCAGGAGCATCGTACCTCAGCACCTGTCAGCCCTAAAGGGTCTCCGCTTTGCTTCGAGTATGTCATGACCTATGCTTTGACCTGCCTTCTTCACCACCCACTGCTCTCTGTCTTCAAAGGAGCTTCCCTCACACTTACCCTGGCCCCATGAGCACCTTTGAATCCAGCGCAGTTTTTGTCTATGCGGCCCTGCGATTCCTCGACATACCCATGGTCGCCCTTCGGGCTTTTTCCATAAGAGTCTCGTCATACCGCGACAGGCCGCTAGTGAGAAAAGGACTTTATCAGTCATCCAACAGATTAATTGGGACATGAAACTCATCAACAGTATTCACCTCAAGAATATTAGCTCGATTAATATCTCCTCTATACGATAAAATTTTATCTCTAATTGGCCTGGGGTGTGGTGATTGAATAATTACCTTTTGAAGAGAATGCATGTCATCTAATAATTTTCTATCTACAGTTTTGTTAAATGAGGGAAATGAATACCCAATTATGATTAGATAATCTGTAATGGAACAAACTTCTCTTGCCCGATCAGAAGCCTCTTTGGTCCATTGATTATTCTCCCAGGAGAAATGTAAACTTGAAGTGAATGCTAAGGGTAGCTGGTCCTGAGGAGATTGCTCAATAAACTTCTCAAGCCTATTTTGAAATGATCCATACCGGATAATAGATTCAAGCAGGAGTTGACTTAAATGGTTCGAAGTTAAATTACCCTTCACTCGATAATTGATTTTATCTGTCACCCTAACTTCTTCTTTGGAATAATAACCTCCTGCTGAGCCATTAATTTTGACTAATCCAAATCTGTCTGTATCAAAATTACTTTCAAGATTTGTCTGCAAAATGGAATCCATATTTTGAGGACCATTTACCGAAAAAAAATCGGCTATTGAATACTCAATTTGGTTGTCATAGTTCCAGCTAAGAATATTAATGTTTGACGGTAATCTATCTGAAGGCTCTTGGTTCCAATCACCTTGTATTATATCGGCAAAAAAAAGATCATATCTCCTATCTACACCTTGAATTTTCTGTTGTAGAATGAAGAACTCATTCAAAAGAGATTTTAATTTTAAGTATTCGAGAATATCACCTCTACTGTAGAGTTTTTTGGCGAATGTATCTACCGAAGCATGATTATTGCAGTTCTCAATCAACCACTGTAGGTCATCTTCTATTCTTTTTTTTGATTCTTTTACGGATGGCAAATCTGGATTAATGTATTCTTCACCCGGTTCATGTCCCTTGATTTGCTCTAGCAACTTGCTCAAGGCATCTGCAAACTGCGCAACGACCGGTACTTTCTCAATAGATGCACCCGCTCCTAAGAGGTATGTGAAATTATTCATATGCTAAATTTAACAATGACATGTTAAATCAAGGTTTGAATTCCCCCTTGTACAGTTTAGAAAAACCTGACGTATTGTCAAAGTTTGATTACTACAAGATCATCAGGATCACCTAGTTACAAGTCATGATCAAGTACATGAAATACCAAGTAAGAACCAACATCGACAATGACATGGACTTTTAAGCAATCCCTGGCAAGCATTACAGGGTCTTTGTACTCTTCGATACCAACCCAGCAAGTATGAGTTGCCTTTGAATCAGACATCTTAAAATAACCGGATAGAGACAATCCAAACACCGGCTTTTTTGTCTCACTTAAGCCTGAGATTGTGTAGATCACCTTTTTGTCAAGCATTTTAACCACAAAGGAATCTTCCATTAGAATATCGAACTTTCCATATCTTGGCTGCTGGGCCAAAAGCTTTGGCTTCCCATCTTTGAATTCATACACACTCATCTTAAAGACATCTCCCCTTTTTAGTTGGTGGTATAGTTGAAGTGTATCCTGAGAATAGAGTTGAACACTTAGCAAGAACAATGTTATACAGGTGATGAGCTTCATGTAAGTAAGATAAATTAAAAGCATAACCCGCACAAATAGTCCTACCTAAAATCAACACAATGATAAGACTATTGTAGATGGACTTTTCCCATCTAGTAGGTAAGGAGCTTAAATCTTTGAGAGAGCAGGCTGGCTTGACTCAAAATGAGTTGGCCGTTAAGATTGGAAAGGACACTGATTACTTATCCAAAATTGAGAGGGGTAAGAGAACTCCATCACTCAAAACACTTATCACAATAGCCAAAGTTCTCAATGTGAAGCTTCATGATTTATTCGAACGAGTAGATTTATGATACATGATTCTCAAAGGTAAACCCCTTTCCGGATTGCTTACACCCAACCCTTCACACATTCCTCAAGAAATTCCGGCATAAAGCCATCCCCTATCCACGCCCTTTTTTATTCCGTTGCTTCTTGTCTCATTCCGAAAAGCGATTTGATGGATTGCCAAAATCATGTTTCACAAAATCAAATTATCATGACACAGCAATTCAAATCACTAGTTGGTGAGATCAAAGTAAGCTATGAACCGGGAATACGTTTCAAGTCATGCATCTCAAAGTCGCAAGATGCCTATGAAGAACTTCGACCCTTGTTCAATCAGATCAGCTATAAAGAGCAGGCATTCATGCTTCTGCTTAACCGAGCGAACAATACCCTGGGGTGGGTCAAGCTTAGTGAGGGGGGTATTAATGGCACTGTAATGGACATCAGGATCATAGTCCAACATGCTTTACTCTCCCATGCAACCAGTATTATCCTGGCGCATAATCATCCTTCAGGAAATAGACAACCCAGTCAACAAGATCTCACTATTACAAGTCAAATTAAGAAAGGATGTAGACTACTTGAGATCAACCTGTTAGATCACCTGATCATTACCAGTGATGGATATACAAGCCTTGCAGATGAAGGTCGAATTTAGATTTAACCCAGGGGATGAAACTGATTGACCTCTTCAATTAGTCCTTCCATATCATTGACTAAGTAAGTCTCTGTACTACTCACATACCTGTGACCAGCCATGTACTGCACTTCTCTCAGGTTATGAGACTTCAACCAATTCACCATGACTGAGGTACGCAATTGGTGAGTGCTTTGCACCCCGGGATCAATGGATTTGAGTGTGGCAATCACCTGGTGCATAATGTATCCAAAGTGGCCATTACTATATCTCCGAGAATATTGTTATGCAAATTGTTATGCACATAAAACAAAAAAAGCAGTCACATTTCTGTAACTGCTTCACTTTCAAGCTCCTCTTCTTGGGCTCGAACCAAGGACCCTCTGATTAACAGTCAGATGCTCTAACCAGCTGAGCTAAAGAGGAATTTTCCTTAAAAAGGAGTGCAAAGTTAAGCATCTGTTTATCAAAACTCAAAGGGAAAAAATTAAAAAAATCTTTTCACGATTTGATCCCGGATCCATAGCAAATGATGACAATATGTCATTGATATTTTCAATAACTTCAACAATTCTGCCATAATGACCTGTTATTTAATCCATTTCCCGTCTGGTACAGATTTCGATCAATCCTCTTCAAATGATTCTTAAAATTTAAAAGACAATTAAAATGGGACTTATCAGGTATAACACAAATGATTACAGGCCAACAAGCTTTAGAAGTTTTGTTGACAGGTTTTTCAATGATGAATTGAATGGTGGCTCGGTTCCATCCTTTACTCCAAAGGTGGACATTGCAGAGACCGATTCAGAATTTGAAATCCAGTTTCACATTCCAGGAGTGAAGAAAGAAGAAATTAACATCGATCTAAATGAGAACGAGTTGACAATCAGTGGAGAACGCAAGTTTGAAAACGAGAAGAGTGAAAAGAATTTCCACACCGTCGAAAGTTATTTCGGATCCTTCAGAAGGTCATTCTTCCTTCCGGATTCAGTGAACAGAGACAAAGTAGATGCTAACTACACGGATGGGGTGTTGTCCATCAAACTTCCTAAGGATGTGAAGAAGTTAGCGAAAAAACAGATTTCAATTAAGTAGTTTTTTGAGTTAGTGGGTGGGTCGTTCGGAGGAGTCCGGGCGACCTTTTTTTGTTAAGCTTCGTTAAAATCATGACGTTGAACTTACGTTGTAAAAACCTAAAGAATTTTATTTACGAATAAGTAGAGAATAAATCGAGTGACTATGAATAGAAGGACTTTAATAATATCCATGGTTTTCTCCTCAATTTTTGGAGGAATCATCGTACTGGCAGGGTATTCACTCATTGCCCCAAAACCAACAATCATTCAACAGACATCCGAGCGTAATCCGCTTGCATTAACAAATTACGTATTTGATTCTTCAGATTTTATTGTTCCTGAAGGGTTGAATTTTGTGTTTGCAGCAAAAAATGCCACTCCCTCTGTTGTCCATATACGAACAAAGTATTCAGGATCTGAAGGATCAAAAAATGCTTTTAATGATTTGTTCAGGGAGTATTTCGGCGATCGATATGAAGGTCAGGAAAGAGAATCAAGAGGTGCAGGCTCAGGGGTTGTGATTTCATCTGATGGTTACATCGTAACCAATAACCATGTAGTAGAAAATGCAACAGGAATTGAGGTAGTATTAAATGACAACCGCAGCTATGAAGCTAAAGTTATCGGGGTTGACGCATCAACTGATATCGCGGTGATAAAAATTGATGAAGACAATCTTCAACCATTGAAATACGGAAGCAGTGAAGACATTCAAATTGGGGAATGGGTGTTGGCAATAGGCAATCCTTTTGAATTCAGATCTACCGTAACTGCAGGAATTGTGAGTGCCAAAAGCAGAAACATCGGAATATTGGACAGGAGAAGTGCTTACAGAATCGAATCCTTCATTCAGACAGATGCTGCAGTAAATCCGGGAAACAGCGGAGGTGCACTTGTGAATTTAAATGGAGAACTGATTGGAATCAATACAGCGATCGCTTCACCCTCCGGATCATTTGCAGGATACTCTTTTGCTGTCCCGTCTTCGCTTGTCAGCAAGGTAGTGGACGATCTGGTTGAATACGGAACGGTCCAGCGTGCGTTGCTCGGAATAAGCATACAGGATGTCACTGCGGAATTAGCAGAAGTTGAAGAACTTGACGTTGTAAAGGGTGTTTACATTGGAGGTGTTGGAGAAAACAGTGCTGCTGAAGCTGCAGGACTGGTAAGAGGAGATGTGATCATTTCCATAGATAATGCGGCTGTCAATAGTGTGGCTGAGTTGCAGGAACAGGTTGCAATCAACAGGCCTGGAGATGAAGTGGTTGTTGGTTTTATCCGAAATGGTGAAAGAAAAGTTGCCAATGCGGTGCTAAGGAACTCATCCGGCACAACAGAAATCGTTGAATTGGTCAGTGATTTTGACAGTGAGGGTGCCACATTTACTGAAATCTCCAATGAACTTGCTTCGGCCTTGAACCTTGATGGAGGTGTTCAACTTTCTGAATTGAGAAATGGAAAGTGGAGAGATGCAGGAATATCAAAAGGATTTATTATTACAAAAATTGACAAACAAAAAATAAACAATCTTGAGGACCTCAGATCATTTCTCAGAGAACCAAAAAGTGACGGAATATTAATTGAAGGAATGTACCCAAATGGTAACAAAGCGTTTTACGGGTTAGGTCTATAGCAGAGATACCAGGCAGAAATTAGAGTCCGCTTCTTCAGGCGGACTTTTTTTATGGATAATTTCGAGGTGTGTACGATGTTGCAATCATTGGTGGAGGACTGGCCGGACTGGTAAATGGCATTTTGCTTAAAAAAGCAGGTTTATCTGTCATTCTTTTTGAGGAAAAGAGCTACCCGTTCCACCGGGTTTGTGGAGAGTATATTTCAAATGAAGTGATTCCTTTCCTGAAAGTGCATGACCTGTTTCCTGCTGAATTAGAACCTGCGATCATTTCTAAATTCCATCTGACTTCAGTTTCCGGGAAAAGCCTGAAAATGGATCTGGACCTTGGAGGATTTGGAATCAGCAGATATGCATTTGATGCATGGCTGGCTAAAAAGGCCATGGCGACCGGTGTAGATATCCATGAAAAGGAAAGGGCTCTTGATTTCAGGTTTGAGAATGACACTTTTGAACTGGAGACCTCAAAAGGAATTTACACAGCCAGAGTTCTCATTGGATCATTTGGAAAGAGGACAAAGCTGGATAAAGAACTGGGTCGAAAATTCATTCAAAAAAGCTCTCCCTACCTGGGAGTCAAATATCATGTCAGTACCAGTCTGGTTGAAGACGATATAATAGAACTTCATAATTTTTCCGGGGGGTATTGCGGAATCAGCAGGGTGGAAAACAACACCTATAACCTTTGCTACCTCTCACACCGGAGCAACCTTAAAGCACACAAAGAAATCAGTCAAATGGAGGAAGCTGTCCTCTTCAGAAATCCCTTCCTGAAAAGAATATTCAGTGAGTCTGAATTTCTATTTGGGAAACCGGAAGTCATCAATGAAATTTCTTTTAAAAGAAAGGAGCCTGTATTCAATCATATGCTGATGTCCGGAGATTCTGCAGGGATGATTACTCCTCTGTGCGGGAATGGCATGGCAATGGCCATTCACTCTTCTAAAATATTGAGCACGCTGATTAAAGGCTATTTTGGGAATGAATTGAACAGGGATCAGCTCGAAAACGCGTATGTCTCTGAATGGAGTAAAAATTTCGCTGCACGTCATTGGGCCGGACGAAAAATCCAGTCCCTTTTTGGATCAGCAGCAGCATCAGAGTTTGGTGTTGGACTTGGAAGAACGATTAAGCCCGTGGCAAAATACCTGATGAGTAAAACACATGGAAGGCCTTTTTAGAACAGCCACCAGGTCAGGAAGAATGCATTCAAAAAAAATGCGGAGATAAAATTTAGTCGCATCGTTGAGGCAAAATCAGCCGCACTTTCATCCTTCAATATCCTTAAATACCACATCCCAAAATAGATAAGAACAGGACTGAGAAAAAGTGCAAATAGGAGGAGAACGTTTACAGAATAGTTTGTCAGAAAGAAATAAGCAAATCCACCCATAGAAAGTGAAAACATCAAAGCGGTAAAATGAAAGGTCCCTTTAATTCCCAACATCCTGCTCAATGTCAAATCACCACGAGATCCGTCCTCTTCATGTTGATATATCTGAGTCATGGGATACGATCCCAACAAGAGAACCGAGCTAAGTAGTCCAGGGAGATGTATCGACCAGCTCAAAGTTTCCATAATGAGAGTCTCCGTCAGTGCGATGTAACACATGAGCCAAGTGAAGTATCCCTGAAAAATACCAGCTGCCAACCAGCCGGAAACCGGGTATTTCTTTAGTCGCACCAAGGGGTGACTGTAGGCCTTGGATACCAGTCCATATACGAAGATCATAATGGTAAATTCCAATGAAACAAGTAGTCCCAGTACCAGTCCGGTAAAATCAAATAACAGAGAAACCCAATACAATTCTTTGGAAACAGGAGGCGGGTTTTTTAACCCCCCAATGCTTTTTTCATCCTTATCAAAATACGAATTAAACCCATTGCTCGCCGGATAGATCAGCACATGAAGAATGAAGAAGACAAGCCAGAAATTGAACCAATTGACCGATTCGGCTACCGCACACGAGAAGAGAAATACCGGCAGAAGGAAAAATGAGAATGGAATTCGCAAATGAAGAATTGTGGATTTTTTCATTTTGGTTTTGACCTTCTAAAGAGAAAAGTTGGTTAATATTAAGTAAGTCCATTCATATGTCCACATATATAAAGTCCATAGGAACCGCATTACCTCTTTATTCAACAGAACAGAGCCGAATAGCGGACTTTATGGTAAGACACCTGAAGCTCAATGAGCAGGAAGAAAGAAACTTGCGAATTCTTTACAGAGCAAGTGGAATTCAAAACAGGTATTCTGTACTTGAGGATTTTGGCAGAAACCTGAATGGTCAGAGTTTCTTCAGGGAGGATGCAACATTTCCAACAGCTAAACCACGGATGGACTTATATCAAAAGCATGCATTGAGTCTGGCAGTTCAAGCGTCAAAAGAGGCGATTAATGATGCCGGAATCACAATGGATTCCATCACACATGTAATTACGATCAGCTGCACCGGAATGTATGCCCCCGGCCTTGATATAGAGTTGATCGAAGAGCTTTCACTAAAAACAAATACCAAAAGAACTTCCATCAATTTTATGGGCTGCTATGCCTCATTTAATGGCTTAAAGATGGCAGATCAAATTATACGTTCTGAACCTGAATCCAACGTGTTGATGGTATGTGTAGAATTGTGCACTATTCACCTTCAGGATAAAAAGGATGAAGAAAACCTGCTGGCAAACGCCATTTTTGGCGATGGAGCTGCTGCTCTGATCATCAATTCAAAAGAAGGAAAACGGTCGCTCAAAGTTCAAAACTTTTATAGCGACCTGGCGCTATCAGGGAAAAAGGAAATGGGCTGGTACATTGGTGATTATGGATTTGAGATGAAGCTCTCTCCAAGAGTCCCGGATGTAATAAAAGAGGGTATCGAAGAATTGACTACCAGCCTGTTGAGTCACATTCAACTGGACCTTTCTGACATTGATTATTTTGCCATTCATCCTGGTGGAAAAAGGATACTGGAGGTCATTGAAGAAAAATTACATATCACCAAAGAGCAGAACCGATTCGCACGTGAAGCTCTTCGATCCTTTGGGAATATGTCATCACCCACCGTGCTTTTTGTGATCAAATCAATAATGGAAGATGTACAGTCGAAAGATAATGGCAAGCACCTGTTAAGTTTTGCTTTTGGGCCGGGTCTTACTCTTGAAAGCGCGGTACTACAAGTCCGATGCAATGCTTGAAAAGAGGTCTGAAGAAATTGAGATCATGGATGACCTGGAAATCTCCGGGAAGGTGGTCAATCAGACCCTTAGAGAATTAAACACCATCAATCGATTCCTGGGAGGGAATCAAATTAGTACATCAGCTTTCAAACAGATGGTTGGCAAAAGAAAAAAGATCAGTTTGATTGATCTTGGGTGTGGAGGCGGTGACATCATGGCGGAAATGGCAAAATGGGCAAAGAGAAAAAGAATTGAGGCCTCTTTTCTTGGGATTGATGCGAATCAAAACATTGTAGAATATGCGGAACAAAATACCGCTAACCTCCCCGAAATCAGTTATAGCGGGATCAATATCCTCGGAAAAGAGTTTCAAACAAAAAGAACTGACATCATTCATTGCTGCCTGTTTACTCACCATTTTTCTGACAGGGAGCTCATACGACTTTTTAGGCAATTCAGGGAGCAGGCAAACGTTGGAGTAATCATTAACGACCTGCACAGGCATCCGCTGGCCTGGTGGAGTATTAAACTTCTTACCCGATTATTTTCAAAATCGGAAATGGTTAGAAATGATGCTTCCGTTTCTGTTGCAAGAGGATTTAAAAAAAAGGAATTACTTGAAATTCTAAAAGCAGCTGAGATTTCTGAATTTAATCTCACATGGAAATGGGCATTTCGCTGGAAGCTGATATTTTAGTCCACATGGACAGGAGCACTGATATAACAATCAAAAGAGCGACCAGTGGTGATGCTGAAAAGGTGCGGGAACTTGGAATTGCAACTTTTGTTGAATCATTCGGAGATCAAAATACCAAATCAAATATGGCATGGTATGTCTCCAAAAATTTCAGTCTGGAGAATGTTCAAAGCCAGCTGGATAATCCTGAATCTAAATACTATCTCGCCTGCCTGAAGGACGATCTGATCGGATACCTGAAAATAAACATTGGACGGGCACAGACTGAGCAGGTTTTACCTGAAGCACTGGAGATCGAACGAATCTATATCCACTCAAAACATCAGGGGAATAACATTGGAAAGCTTCTGCTGACAAATCTGTTGAAGTCGCCAGGGAAGCAGGTTTCAGCACAATATGGCTTGGCGTATGGGATCAGAATGTACGTGCCATTTCATTTTATAAGCGAAACGGGTTTGTGGTTTTTGGATCACATCCATTCCAGTTAGGAGATGAAAATCAAACAGACATTCTAATGAAATTGGAGCTGAGTTAGATCTTATCTCCACTCTCCGAAAATAAGATTTCCTGGAGCGTTTATGTCGTTTGACTTGAAAAAATTGCGAAGACCGTTCACCATTTCATCTGCAGAAATGAATTCATCTTTATTTGAATCAAGCTCATCAAAACTTTGTTCGGCATGTTCCTGCGGAATTTTGTAGATAGTCAACATATTGGCATATTCTTCCCTTGAAATCAGGTGGTCCCGATTCATATCAAAAAGATCAAAAATGTGCCTGCTTGTTCGGTGTATGTAATATTCCAATACACCATTGTTGCCTCCTTCAAACAACTGATCGCGAAAAAACTCTATCCAGTCCCACAGGGTGAGGCTGAGTTCCGGATTATCAGCATCCGTTAATAGTTGAACGAATAGGCGATGAGACTTTATCAGAATTAATTTTGCAGCCCTAGAATCTTGTCCTATACCAATTTTTTCGATGATTCTCTTACCAACATTCACAAAATCCTCAGGTTGCAAATGACCATTTCTGTCAATGTCGAGAACGTTAAAAAAATGATGAATTTTTTGCTTCTGGATTTCCGAAAGCATATTGAACTGCTAATTATAGTGGTAAACTGACCATTAACTTACTTTATTTTGATAGGAAAGGCCAAGAAAGCGCCCATTAAATTTTTCCCCGTCATCCCATTATGTAGTTTTGCGGACGCTAAAAATCAATAAATATTCATCCAAAATGTCCCAAAAAATTTCTGAAATGTTAAAGAGACTGGAAGTTGAATCACTCAACCATGGCGCAGCTATTGGTGATCAGTGGATTAAAACTTCCGGAGAGACTATTGCCTCATTTTCACCTGTTGACGGCAAAGAAATTGCCAGCGTCACCCTTGCTGATGCTGCATCTTACGAACAGGTCATTAAAGGAGCGCAGGATGCTTTTAAAGAGTGGAGGCTAATCCCGGCGCCTCAGCGTGGAGAAATTGTAAGGCAGATCGGAAATGAGCTGCGTGAGTATAAGCAGGAACTGGGAACACTTGTTTCCTATGAAATGGGGAAATCACTTCAGGAGGGACTTGGTGAAGTTCAGGAGATGATTGATATCTGCGACTTTGCCGTCGGCTTGTCTCGCCAATTATATGGGTTGACCATGCACTCAGAGCGACCTTCTCACCGCATGTATGAGCAATGGCACCCGCTTGGAATAGTTGGAATTATTTCAGCATTCAATTTCCCGGTTGCTGTATGGTCATGGAATGCAGCGCTTGCATGGGTTTGTGGAGATGTGTGTGTATGGAAGCCATCAGAGAAAGTGCCAATATCAGCGGTTGCATGTCAAAAAATCGCTCAGCGTGTATTTGCGAAAAATAACATTCATCCCGGTGTATGCGGACTGGTAATCGGTGACGTGGAGATAGGAAAAAAACTGGCAGCCGACACACGTGTGCCATTGATTTCTGCAACCGGGTCTACCAGAATGGGTAAAGCAGTTGGTGAAGCGGTCGGGGCAAGACTTGGTAAGCAAATACTTGAACTGGGAGGAAACAATGCCATTATTATTTCCGAGCATGCAGATCTTGATATTGTGATTCCAGGAGCGGTATTTGGAGCAGTTGGTACCGCAGGACAGAGATGTACCAGCACCAGAAGACTCATTATCCATGAAAGTCAGTATGAAGAGTTGAAGCAGCGATTAATCAAGGCCTACAGTCAGCTGAGAATAGGAGATCCATTGGATGAAAACAATCATGTCGGACCACTTATCGATACCGATGCGGTGAAAATGTATGAGTCTGCAATTGTGAAAATAAAAGCTGAAGGCGGCAAGACAGTGGTCGAAGGTGAAGTGCTTACCGGAGGTGCTTATACTTCAGGGTGCTACGTGAAGCCTGCCATTTACGAAGTGAATAACGACTATGATATTGTGTGTAACGAGACGTTTGCACCTATCCTCTATCTCATCAAATACTCCACCATCGAAGAAGCCATTGAGATGCAAAATGCGGTACCTCAGGGGCTTTCTTCAGCGATCATGACCACCAACATCAGAGAGTCTGAATTGTTCCTTTCACAGGCCGGATCGGACTGTGGAATTGCGAATGTGAACATTGGAACCTCAGGCGCAGAAATTGGTGGTGCATTTGGTGGCGAAAAAGAAACCGGCGGAGGTCGTGAGTCTGGTTCTGATTCATGGAAAGCTTACATGAGACGTCAGACTAATACCATCAATTATTCTAAAGAGCTGCCTCTGGCTCAGGGGATAAAGTTTGAGTTATAACATTTTTCAAAAAAATAGCTTAAAGGGCTCATTAAAATGAGCCCTTTTTTGTTGGACTTATGTTTCCTGATTTACTTATACCTTAGCCATCAGAATCACTGCTTCATGCATCTATTAGGTTCTTATGTTCTTTTCATTCGCGAGTCAATCCTGAGGATTCTTGATTTCCGACGGTTGTTCGATTCATTCATCAACGAATGCGGAAAGGTTGGATCAAAATCACTTACTGTTGTTTCCATCGTTTCCATACTTACAGGAGCCGTAAGTGCCATTCAGACCACCTATGCGCTTTCCGCACCTTATATTCAGGATTATGTTGTTGGAATGATCGTCAGAGACACAACTTTTGCACTTATACCCACTCTTGTTGCACTTGTTTTTGCGGGCAAAGCCGGATCCGGTATTTCGGGTGAATTGGGATCAATGCAGGTAAGCGAACAAATTGACGCACTGGAAATCATGGGGGTAAATCCCATTTCTTTTTTGGTGCTGCCCAAAATCCTTGCATCTGTTTTCATGGTTCCGGTATTGATTATAATTGCTGTTTTTCTTGCTCTGATGAGTGGCTATCTGACTGTAACCGCGCTTGATCTCATTTCAGGAACAGACTATATTACCGGAATCAGATCTGACTTTAATGGATTCATCGTAACGATCACCCTTATCAAGGCACTTTTTTATGGGTTTCTTGTTTCATCCATTTCATCTTTCAGTGGTTTTCACACCAAAGGCGGAGCTCTTGAAGTCGGAAAATCGAATACAAAAGCAATTGTTCGTAGCAGCATCCTTATTCTGGTCTCAGAATACTTCATTACAAGCTTATATGGCTTCTGATTCTAAGGACCCTGTTAGGGTGAGACCCTAACAGGGTTAAACCTATTCCTCATCCTGTCCCTCATACAAAGCTTTTATTTTCTTCCGATCTTCTTCGGGAATGGACATGTCAGCCATCAATTGCCAGGCTCTTTGTCTCGAATTGATTTTGTACTTCTCAATGATACTGTTCTCTTTTTCTCTCTTTCGGATGCGTCTTCCCATAATGAAAAGGATAATTTGAAAAATGAGTGCGATTGAGATAAGTGCGATGAGCCAGTTCATAATGTCAATACGGGATTATGCATTAACCAGTTCCCCATCAATCAGTTTTGGAACCACCAGGTACTCGTTTTCAGTCATGCAAAACTCCAGGTCTTTCTCAATCCCGAAACCTGCCAGTCGTTCAGCGTGTGCTGACTGCCGGGCTAATCCAAACAGATTTTCGTGATTCCCAACGTAAAGCTGATGTGCAAGTAAAGCAGCATCACCCGTTGATTTCACTTCTTCTGCGCATTCATCAATTAATGCTCCTGCAAAGAGGGTATCTTCGAGATTCACGGTTCCTTTCCACCCGGCACAATGAATGATAACATTATTTTTTGATGCCAGCAGGTATTCTGAAACTGCTTCCAGATTAAGAAAGGCCCCTATAATGATTTCGTCCGCACCTTCGGATTTAACAATCGCCTGAGAGCCATTAGTTGTCGAAATAGCAACTTTTTTACCTTTAACAGCTTCTGACTGGTACTCAAATGGTGAATTACCCATGTCAAATTCGCCCACTTTTATCCCGCCACGTTCGCCGGCCATGAGATAGCCCTTATTACCAAGCTCCAGACATTCTTCTATTTCAGCTACCGGCCGAATCGCTTCAACTCCGCACCCAAGTCCGGTAACGATGCATGATGTTGCTCTGAAAATATCTACTACAACAACAGTTTTTCCTTCCAGCTTGTGTTGATGGATCAACTCTGGGGATAAGCAAACTTCTATTGTTCTCATTTCAAAAATGGAGGTCTTACTACTTTCGCTTTAATGTTTTTACCTCTTACAATTACATAAATTTCTGAGTCCGGCTTACTGTACTCCACAGTGACATAACCCATTCCAATTCCAACATTTAACGATGGTGACATGGTGCCTGAAGTCACTTCGCCGATGACGTTTCCATCAGCATCAGCGAGTTCATAACCCTGTCGAGGGATACCTCTGTCCACCATTTCAAATCCTATAAGTTTCCTTGCAACACCTGCTTCTTTTTGTGCCTTAAGATTTTCAGAGTTGACAAATTCTTTGGTGAATTTGGTGACCCATCCAAGTCCTGCTTCTAATGGAGAAGTAGTATCTGTAATATCATTTCCATACAGACAAAATCCTTTTTCGAGACGTAGCGTGTCACGGGCACCGAGTCCGATAGGTTTGATGTTAAAATCGGCCCCTGCTTCAAAAATCTTATGCCATACGTCCTCGGCATAATCTTTTGCTATGTACAACTCAAAACCACCAGAACCTGTGTAGCCGGTGGCGGAAATAACCATCTCTACACCCGCAAGTATTCCATTTTTAAAAGTATAGAATCCAATTTCTGACAGATTTACATCTGTCAACTTTTGGAGTGCATTTACAGCCTTTGGTCCTTGTACGGCTAATAAAACAATGTCGTCCGATACATTCTCCATCTCTACACCCCACTTATCCTGACTCCTAATCCAGTTCCAATCCTTTTCAATATTGGAGGCATTCACCACCAGCATGTATTTCTCTTCCGAGAATCGGTAAATAAGGAAGTCATCAGCAATTCCACCCTGATCATTTGGAAGACAAGAGTATTGAGCCTGTCCATTCACAAGTTTTGATGCGTCATTGGAAGAAATCCACTGGATTAAATCAAGTGCATGTGGTCCTCTTAACATGAATTCACCCATATGGGACACATCAAAGACACCAACTCCTTCTCGTACAGCAAAGTGTTCTTCTTTGTCTGAAGAATACCTGACAGGCATGTTGAATCCTGCAAAGGGCATCATTTTTCCACCCAGCTTTACATGGATGTCATTGAGGGGTATTTCTTTTACTTCCATTTTTTTTAGACATTTATTTTTAATCCAACCGGGCAGTGATCCGAGCCCAGGTATTCATTATAAATCAGTGAGTCTTCAACATTTGCTTTCAGTCGATCACTAGTCAGGAAATAGTCAATTCTCCAACCGACATTTCTTGATCTTGCGTTATACTTATAGTTCCACCATGAGTATTTAACTTCTTCCGGATATTTTAACCGAAAGGTATCAATATATCCGGCGTTCAAAAGATTTTCAAGCCCATCGATTTCCGTCTGTGTGTAGCCGGATTGCCTGTTATAATTTTCTTTGTGCCTTGCCAGATCAATTTCTGTGTGGGCCACATTCAAATCTCCACAGATAATAACTGGTTTCTTCTCTTCCAGACTCAGCATATAATTTTTGAATGCTTTATCCCAGGCTTCACGGTAGTCCAGTCTTTTCATTCCCTCTCCTGAATTTGGGGTATAAACGGTTACGACAAAAAACTTTTCAAACTCGCAGGCAATCACTCGTCCTTCCTGATCGTGCTCTTCAATACCCATGTCGTAAAATGTCTCCAGTGGTTTTTCCTTCGACAGAATGGCAGTTCCGGAATAGCCCTTTCTTGCTTTTGAAGAATTGACGGATACCGAATATTCCGGAAGAAGCTGTAGAGCTGTTTTAACCTCTTCCGGCTGTCCTTTGGTTTCCTGCAGACAAAGAACATCAGGGTCCATGTCTCTGACATCTTTTATGAAGTCTTTTTTTATCATGGCTCTGATACCATTTACGTTCCAGGAAACAAGGTGCATTTAATTCTCTGTTTTTTTGTTTTGAAACTGCAAAGAAAATAGATTTTGACTGCTACCCAACCTTTGCACCATTTTGTGTTTCTCTTTGTGGTTGCAGGAGCACCACATCGTTGTTCTCGTTGTAGATTCCCATCACCAGACACTCACTGATGAATGGGCCAATTTGCTTTGGAGGAAAATTAATAACTGCTATTACCTGTACTTTCTTCAGCCGCTTTTTACTGTACAGGGCAGTAATCTGAGCAGAACTTTTTTTTATGCCAATTTCAGGTCCAAAATCGATGGTTAGCTTGTAGGCAGGTTTATGAGCTTCGGGGAAATCTTCGATTTTTATGATTGTCCCGACACGCATGTCTATTTTTTCAAAATCACTCCACGAAATCATTTATACAGTTTTTTAAGATTTTTGGTTAATCGTTTCAGGTGATGTTCATTGGTTAAGTCTCCTCTCCGTTCTTCCAGTGTCTTAATAAATGTTGGTTTATGATCAACAGTAACAACGGGCATGAATCGCTCGGCATATTGCCCCAGTTGATTCCCTGGAGACTTAGCCAACTGCTCAAGGATGATGTAAAGCATATCCTCTTTTATCTCATCCACCTGATACAACTCAACCAGAATCCTGAATCCATAATCTCTGGTTACGACTGTTCCTTTATCCATGGCATCCATAATTTTAGGCAGCTCAGAATACAATTCTTGTGATACAAGCGGAGCGATGTGAGCAAGGACCATCATGCTGCCCCAAATCACCCGATTAACAGATGCGTCCATATTGTTGATCATCTGAGTGGTATATGGCGTCAGCATGCGGGGGCTTTGTTCCGCAACATAGGCCAGAGTAACTGCACAGTCTTTTTGCAGACCTGCTGCCGGTCTGGATTCCAACAGTTGAATCAACTCCTCCAGGAGCTCCTTATCCTGAGAGTCAACAATATCTTTTGCGAGCTTTTTGTTTGGCCCCTGATCTCTGTGATCAAGTGAAAAAGAAAGTCTTTTACTAACATCCATAAAAAAACCCCAACGATTTGTCAGGGTTTAATTTAATTTCTTTTATGAATTTAGCTGGCACAGAATTCTTTTAATCTTCTGTTTTTACCCGGCTCTCTTAATTTTTGAAGTGCCTTTTCCCTGATTTGTCTCACACGTTCTCTTGTCAGCCCCATAGCATCACCAATTTCTTCCAGTGTGTAAGGGTTGTCATACCCAATCCCAAAACTCATCATGATCACTTCACGCTCACGAGCTGTCAGTGTAGACAGTGCTCTCATGGTCTCTACTTTCAATGAATCATTAAATACGAGATTTCCGTCAGTCGGTCCCGTTGTGACATTTTCAAGGACATCAAGCAATGAACCGCTCTCGTCTTCTCCAAATGGAGCATCCATAGACATTTGCTTCACCTCAGCCCCAAGGGTGTTTCTGACTTCACTTGGTTTCATATCAAGGATATCAGCCAGTTCTTCTTCAGTCGGCTCACGCTCGAATTTTTGCTCAAGTTCTGCATAAGCTCTTCTGATCTGGTTAATCGCACCGGACTTGTTCATCGGGAGCCTTACAATTCTTGATTGCTCGGCAAGTGCCTGCATAATAGACTGACGAATCCACCAAACAGCATATGAGATAAACTTAAACCCTTTTGTTTCATCAAATTTCTTTGCTGCCTTAATCAGACCAAGATTCCCTTCATTGATCAAATCATTCAGGGGCAGACTTCTGTTTTGGTATTGCTTTGCCACAGAGACCACAAATCGAAGATTTGCCTTTACAAGTTTCTCCAATGCGAGATCATCCCCTTCCTTGATTTTCTTGGCAAGAGTTACCTCTTCGTCAGGAGTAATCATAGGAACATTACTTACCTCAGTAAAATACTTCTCCAGCGTATGGCTTTCTCTCCTGTTGGTTATCGACTGGGTAATCTTCAGTTGTCGCATAGTATCTCTTTAATCTCTTGTTGTTATGGGTCTAAAAAAGCAATCTGCAAAGATAGACTTTTTAATAGTGTATTTGCAATACATACAATTACTTATACATATTATTTCAACCATTTTTTTCGCCAGAATGTTTCAGAAATGCTGATTTTGGTAAAAAAAGTCTTCTCAAAAACTGTATTGAGAAAAGTCAAAGAGGAAGAAGAATTTCAAAGGCAGTACCGGAACCAACTGTTGACTCACACGATACGGCTCCCTTGTGTTCATTTACAATTGAATAAGTAATGGAAAGTCCCAACCCGGTTCCAATGCCGGGAGGCTTAGTTGTGAAAAAGGGATCGCTTATTCTTTTAAGATTCTCCTTACTAATGCCAGAACCATTGTCCGAGATAGTCACAATTACGTTCTGACTATTTTTTGATATCGTTATTGAGATCAAGCCTTCATTCTCAATGGCTTGCTCTGCGTTAGTAAGAATGTTTAGAAATACCTGATGCAATTTGCCGGCATTGCCTTTGATTTGAATAGAAGCAGGCAAATAGTTCTTTTTAATTTGTATTTTATGCCTCAATTTGTTTTCCAGAATCACCAGGCAATTTTCTATTATGGCTTCAATGTCACATGACTCTTCCATATCGCCACCCTGTCGGCTGTATTGACTAAGACTTTCGATTATTGCAGAGCACCTTCTCACACCTTCATGTATAGCGTCCAAAACAGGTGATAGCTTTCGGTAGTGTTTTTTTTCTTTTTGAAGATAACTTCCCAACGCTGTGGCACCTCCTTTTATGAAATTTAACGGGTTATTTATTTCATGCCCTATTCCGGCAACCAGTATCCCTAATGAAGCCATTTTTTCAGACTCAATAAGTTTGGACTGTACTTTGTCTTTTTGTTGAAGTGCTGACACTAATTCTGTCTTTTGCTGGTTCAGCTTTTGATTGTATGTTGTGAGTTGAGTATTCAGTTTTGATGAACTATTGTACGCTTCTCTCAGCTCTCGAGTCTTTTCATCTATTAACTCTTCCAGATGATCTTTTTGCTTTTTTATAAGATTCAGGTTGTTTAACTGAAGCAGTTCTTTTTCTCTCTTTAGAATATTTAAACGATCTCCCAGGGCCAAACCAAACATTACCGCTTCCAGACTAAAGCCAAGGAACAGGGTATTGGAAGTGAAATCATTGATGGGCAGCACCCCATTAATTGATAAAATAAAAATAAGTATACCCATTATGGCGAATGCCCATCCAAATACAAAGAAACGTGCCCCCCTGTAACCCTGTCTCCAGATAATAATACTGATAGCAATAGTGCTTAAATTATTAATGAACAATACCGGCTGAACGAAATTGAGGATGGTGGTAAACTGGTCAGGGAAAATTATATTGATGACTCCTGCTAACACAATCAGAAAGCAAAGAAATGCCAAAAACCAATAGAAATTTTTAGAGATTCTGTAGAGGTCCAGGTATTTTACCGTGAAAAGAAAGATGGCGATAGCAACAAAAAGTTGAAAGGTTAAATAATAATGCCACATCCATGGGCTATAGAATAACGGGTATCCCTGTGAGAATGCACCACCAATCAAAATAAGGACCAGATAGGTCAAATAGTAAAAATTCACTACCTCTTTAAGAGAGATCAGAAGAAAGAAATTATAAATAATCATAGCCAACATGATTCCCACATAGACCATCGCGAAATCTTCTTTGATTTTGAGATCCCTTACCACCATCTCAAGCGATCCTGTCTTAAAAATGTGAGTTTCGGGAAAGTATGATTCTACTCTAAAGAAGTAAGTCACTGCGTTTTGATTGTCAGCCTTTGACAATGGAGCACAGTAAACATTTGAAGGAATTTTTTTATTCTTCTGCGGTCTTAATGCACCTAAAAGCAAAGGGGCTTTGTATTGGCCTTTAGAATCAGGCTCATAGAAGTCCAGGTACCAGGTGCTGAAAGCATCTCCGATTTCAAGCCAAAGATCCTGTTCTGATAGATTTTGGACTGTTAATTTGAACCAAAAAACGGTATTGGTTGGCAGTTTGTTGAAAATTTCAGATTGGATTGGTTGAAACTTACCCGCTTTATCGGAAGCAACAATTTCATCAATGGACCAGGTGCCTTTAATATCCTCTAAGTAATATATATATGAGCCTGCACGCTTAATTTCTGTATCCTCCACTACCAGAACTAAATCTTCGGAAGCAGTGCCCTGAGAATGGCTGGAAGTTGTCAAAGCAGACAACAAAAGGATCAGTATAGACATCACTTTTTTTCTACATATAAAATGGAGTGGCTAAAGTTTAGTGATGATGTCAGGCGATCTAAGTGGTTGTACCTCTTAGGTGGTTAAATGTAAATTATATGAATTTTAAAAATTATGCAAAAAAGGATCCCGGGGGTCGTGTGACCATCCTAGCTGCTAATCACTTTCATGATTTCGCTCTCGATTTGATCCCGATCAAAGGGCTTTGAAAAGGAATTTTGAATAAGTTTGGTTTTCAATGCTTCCTCTATTTCTTCACCAAACACAAACCCTGTGAGGATAAAATATACTTTTGAAGGGTATTCGTCTTTAGCAAGTGTGATGAATTCTATCCCGTCCATTTCAGACATTCGCATGTCACTTATGACTACATCAATCTCATCTTTATAATTTTTGAGTGCATCTAAACCCTCCTCACCTGAGCTGGCAACAATTACATTGTACTTTTGACTAAAAGTCCTTTCGAACAGAAGCAGGTTGATTTCTTCATCATCTACATACAGGATTGTTATCTTATATTTCTCTCCCACTTGAATTATCTACTTTTTTACCCTCACAGGTAATTTAATTATAAATTCTGTTCCTTCATTTAACTTAGATACGCACATAATGGTTCCGCCGTGTTCTTCAATGATTGAATAGGCAATAGATAACCCAAGACCTGTTCCTTCTTTTGGTCCTTTCGTTGTAAAAAAAGGATCGCTTATTTTGTTCAAATCGCTTTTTCTTATTCCCATTCCGGTATCTGCTATAGAAATAATTCCTTCTTTATTTTTTACAGAATATTCAATTGTAATTTCGCCTTTCTCCTTAATCGCCTGCTCAGCGTTTGTCAAAATATTTAGAAATACCTGATGTAACTTTCCTTCATTCCCCATAACAACAACCTTTTCCGAACTGAAATGCTTATGAAGCTTAATTTTACTCTTTAATCGATTCCCCAGTATTAGGAGACAGTTTTCAATGATCGATTCAACATCACATTCTTCATTCATTCGACCTGCCTGTCGGCTATAGTGACTCAGACTTTCTGTAATTGCTGTACATCGGCGAACACCTTCCTCTATTACCTCCAGATAGATACTTACCTCTTTCGGGTCAGGTTTCCCGGAATTTAGCAATTCGGTTAACGCAGTTAATCCCCCTTGAATAAAATTGAGTGGGTTATTAATTTCATGACCAACTCCTGCAGCCAACACTCCAAGTGAGGCCATTTTTTCTGATTGAACGAGTTGATTTTGCGCATCTCTTAAATCCGTCAATACGGCGTTTAGATCCTTGTTAGCTGATTGAAGTTCAACATTTGCAGATTTCAATTCCTTCGTCCGATCGTTCACCTGCTCCTCTAGTTTTCTATTATAAAGCTCAAGTTCCGCCTTATGTTTTCGATCCTTTTTCATCAGATAGTTGAACCCGAAATAACATGTTGCTGACAACAATGCCCACGCCAGGAATATAAATTGAGATCTGTCCCAGAAGGATTGCGTGATTATACCCTTTTCAACGCTCACTATAAAAGACCTGTCATGGTCCGACGAATGAATTTCAACACCGATCATTGGATAATTTTCATACGTGTTGAACCCTCTGATTCTTTTGATGCCATTTTTTTCACTTATTATGTCATAGTCAGCGTATATGTCTGCTTCTTTTCTCAACAGGGAAGCATACTGATCTGCTTCAAGAGGATAATAAATTTGAGTTGTATTAAAGGCAGTGTTTATTGCATGGATTTTGTAACGCTGATTAAATCCGAAATTTTCAAGGTTGTCATTAATGCTTTTGTATCGAATAGCTGAGGTGTTGAGGGCAACCAATGTGTCACTGTTAAACAGTGGCGCTCTAATTGGCAAAATCCAGTCATTAACCTGCTCAAAGAAGTAAGGCTCACCAATGCTTATTCTTTTGCCGGATTTTGCATGCAGAAAACTTCTTCTTGTCAACGGCGAATTCATCAAATTGGGCTCACTGGTTGTTTCCACGTCCCCGGTAAAGGTCATCATTGACCCATCTGTTCGGGTTAGTCCAAATGCTAAAAACTCATCGTATATTTCCAACGCCATCCTGCCCACCTGTAATCTACCTTCCTCAAAATTTTCGCCATTAATACTAAGCATCTGTTTTCCGACACTGACCAGAGCAAGTTCTCTTTGATGAAGCGCCAACTCATTATAGTTATTTAGTATGGAAATGGTATTTTCAAGATCTGTGAATCTCTTTTCTTTCACATCAGCCCAGATCCAATACCCTATCAGGGAGGTAAGTATGGTAATACCAAACAAGGTGGCAACCATTATTGGCATAAGAACAGAGCGAGCTTTCACAATTGGTGGTTTCTTACATTAAGATAAGAAATTTCAGGCACACTCAGCTAAGTGTAAAACAATTACTTTTTTTTAGCTCTTCCTATTCATATCGGATGGCATCTATTGGTGGTGATTTGGCGGTTTTGTGTGCCACGAGAAGGATGATAAGAAAAGTAGTCAACAGAATAAAAAGAATGACAGTGATGAAAATGAGAGGAGAGATTGAAATTCTGTATTCAAAATTCAAAAGCCACGATGAGGTGAACCACCAGCTAAGGGGAACAGATATCATACTCGAAATTGCCAGATAGCGCACGAGTTCTTTTGCTTCCATATTCATTATCGATAAGAAAGAAGCACCCAAAATTTTTCTTATTCCAATTTCTTTAGTCCTGGACATCACATTATAGGAGATAAGTCCAACAAGCCCAAGGATGGCAATAAGAAAGGAGATAACAGATGCACCAACAAACACATCCCGGAAGACAAGTTCTTTTTCGTACGCCCGTTGTGTCATGTCATCCATGAACTCCCAGGTCATGACATCATTAGAATCATATTCATTGTGAATGGCTTCTATTTTTTGAAGGGTCTCATTCGAGTAATCAGGACCGAGGCGTATGACAATATCATCCAGTGATACAAAAGGATTTTGATAAAACCCAAGGACGACAGGACCTATCGGGTCATGCAGCGATCGATAGTGAAAGTCCTTCGAAATACCGATGACTTTAGATTTTAACATTTCTCCATCTTCATTTTCAACTTCCAGTATGTTACCAATGACAGATGTACCACCGTATAGTTCGGCAGCAGTTTCATTTAAGATGATGGAGGTGCTGTCAATGGAATTGATTCCTTTGAACCCTTCACCTGCCACCAGTTCAATGCCAAGGGTGGACAGGCCATCATAGTCCATTCCATAAAACCGTGCAGCAAGGCCATCTTTTTCAACTCCGTTCCTGCTAATTGTAATACTGGTTCCGGATCGATAGCCACTAATCATTCGGGTCAGACCTGTGACATTCAGGATTTCAGAATTTTGAAGCAATTCGTTTTTCATTGAAGCGAAATTTTGCCTGACTCCACCTCCATTAATTTCAACAACTACCAGTTCTTCAGTATCAAATCCGACTGATTCTGAATTCATATAGCTATACTGACCGTTTATAATTAACAAGGCAGCAAGAATTGAGATTACAAAAACATATTGAATAGTGACAAGCGCTTTTCTCAGGTACCCGCTTCCTTTGTTTGAGATGGTCAGGTTTTTCAACACACTGATTGCCGGGAAACGACTTAGATGAAAAGCGGGATAAAATCCGGCCAAAAGTGTCACTAACACTATTGTAAGGAGGAAGTAAGGGGACAGCTGAATTATTGTGACCGTATCGAGTTCCAGATTGATTCCTGTCACTTTGGAGAAGTAAGGAAGTAGCAATTGAACCAGAATTAATCCGATGGAAAAAGCCATCATAACCATTATGAAAGACTCAACCAGAAACTGACTGGTCACCTGTCGATTGTAAGCACCCATCACCTTTCGAACACCTACTTCTCTTGTCCTTCTGGTGTACCTGGACGTAGAAATATTGATATAGTTGAAACATGCCATTGAGAGGATGATGACGGCAATTACTATCAGGAATTGAACCTGATTGAAATCTCCTTTTACATATTCATTTACTCTCCCGTCAATACCATGAGAGTTAAAATGAAGATCTTCCAATCCCAGCAGGTAATGGCGGTTGATTGCTTTATCTCCATCCAGGTATCTGGTGAGCAGCTCCGAAACCTGATTTTCAAAAATATCTTTATTGGAGGGATCATCGAGAAGGACATAAGTTGTAACCCCGTTTCCCTCCCATGACTGAAACCAGCCAGGATACCAGCTCGCAGTTTGTTCAAAATAAGTGTCGTAATCCTGTGTAATTATAAATTCGAATTGAATATAGGAATTTGGAGGCACATCATTCATGACTCCAGAAACGGTAAACCGTCCATATGAATCCAGATCAATTTCCTGTCCTATGGGGTCTTCAAATTCAAAAAATTTACGGGCAAGGGATTCTGTAAGAACAATTGACCTTTTTTCATTCAGAACTTCTTCTGGTTTCCCATATTTCAAATTGAAATCAAACATTGCGAAGAATTGTGGCCCTGCGATGATCCCCTCTTCTTCAAAGAATCTTTTGCCGTTTACCTCAGCCCAGGTAGACTGAGCACCATGAATTGTTACGGCATTTTCTACCACGGAAAGGTCACTTCTCAGTGCCTTTGAAAGGTGAAGCGAGGTAAAGATTTCAGGATCACTACCATCAGCATGACCAAATTCCTGAATAACCTGATAGATTCTGTCTGATTTTGAGTGGAATTTATCAAAGCTCAATTCATGCTTCACCAGAAGAATAATGGTGAGGAAGATGGAGAGAGCAAGTGAAAGACCGGTCAGGTTGATGAAGCTAAACTTCATGTCCTTTTTTAGTGAACGAACTCCAATTTTGAAATAATTTTTTAGCATCCCGCTTGATTTAAATGGGCTGTTGGTTTTGAGATTAACAGGCCTGAATGATCGTAGGACATTCCATACAAAAAATGCATCAGCCACTTTAGATGAGTGCTTTGCACGCAGATGGTAAAGCTCCATCAAATCCCCTTCGATTTCATTGATGTACTCGCTTTTGCAATACCACCTCAGAAATCGAAGCGCCCACTTCGGTGGATTCAACTTATCATTCATACTTGATAGAATTCACCGGATTTGCTTTGGCAATTCTGAAAATACGACTGAGAACGGTTGAGAATGAGATGATCAATACCATGACGAACGCCAGTATAAAAATATCCGCACTCAGGTTAATTCGATAAGCAAAATCAGACAACCAGTCACCGAAGAGCCAGTAAGCCATCGGGGCTGCGACAACTAGTGAAATCAAAAGAAGGATCAGATAATCACGCAGGATGAGATTGATTATATTAGGTACAGAGGCACCCATTACCTTTCTGATTCCGATTTCCTTTGTTTTTCTCTCGGCAGTGAAATTGATTAACCCAAATAAGCCGAATGCCGAAATGATAATGGAAACAATTGATGCTATGAGTATGATAACACTCCTGCTTTCTTCAGCTGAATAGAATCTTTCCCACTGCTGATCCAGAAAATGAATTTCTGCCGGAGTTCCCGGATCAAAAGTGGCGTTGACCTTCTCTATATGATCCACTACCTGTTTCGGATTCTGACTGTAGCGAATGGTGAAGTAATCAATGGATATGATTTGATTATTCCAATTGCTCAGCACCACAGGGCCGACAGGCTCATAGAGGGATTCAAAATGGAAATCTTCTATGATCCCGGAAATTTTCAGCCTGGCTGAATCTTCGCCCATCACCCAGATACTTTGACCAATCGGATCAGTTAATCCAAGCATTTCCACGGCCTTTTTGTTAACCAGCACATACAGACTGTCGGTCTGGTCATTCCCGGTGAAGTTGGTGCCTTCTGAAATTCCAATCTGATAAGTATCCAGCCAGTTGCGATCTACTCCATATTGTCGCACTTCAACCGGTTCATCCGTAAGGTTGAGCCCCAGCCTGACCGATGGCAGATTTTTCCACTCGCCCGGCACTCTGGAAGAAGTGGATGCATTTATGACATTCGGGTTTTCCTTAATTCCTTCAATGATGTTTTTGAAGTTTCTTCTTGCCGCACCTGAATTAATATCCAAAACGATCAGATTCTCCTTGTCAAATCCTAAATCCTTGGATTGAACAAAATTCATTTGCCGATAAATCACCATGGATCCGATAATCAGAAAAAGAGACAATGCATATTGAACACCAACCAGGCCTTTTCTCAAAAGGTCTCCTTTGCCGGAAAAAGCATTTTTGAGAACAAGGAGTGAACGTTTCAACCTTGAATAATACAAAGCCGGCAACATCGCCGAAACCATCCAGATGATGAAGATTGAAGCAAAATGATAGATCAGGAAATCTCCGGAAAACAGGAAAGCAACATCAAAGTCTTTGTTGGCGATCTCCAGAAAATACGGAAAAAGAATAACAACCAGAAGGAGTGACAAGACATAGGCAATGAGAACCGTCAGCAGTGTTTCAAAAAACAGCTGACCTACCAATTGCTTATTGCTTGCCCCGTTAATTTTTCTCATGCTTGCTTCCAACGTCCTCTTTAACGCCTGAACAGAAGACAAATTGACATAGTTAAGTGCTGCAATAAAGATGACCAGGAATCCCATTAGCAGGATCATAGAAACAAACTGTTGATCACTTAACGGGATTGCCAATAGTGCAGAGGGTCCTCCATTTTCGATGTGTGTGGATCCCAGATGTAATTCGGAAAGTGGATGGAAATAGAAATCATGCTCAGATCTGATTTCATCCGGATAGTACTTCTTGAGAAATGGTTCTTTGGCTGCATAAACTTCTTCAGGTGAAGCACCTTCCTTCATCAATACCCATGTTTGTAGAAAGCGGGTATCCCAGTCTGCGAAGAATTCCTGAAAATCTTCATGCATTTGCTTTTTATCCATTACATATAGTTCAGAAAAGCGATAAGAAGAATTGCCTGGCATTTCTTTCATCACGGCAAGCACTTCTATGCTTCCAAAGCGGGACTGATCCACCACTTCCCCAACAACATTTGTTCGACCGAAGAGCTTTTGGGCTGCAGCTTCTGTAAGGACTAAACCTGCGGGACCCTGCACGTCCTTCATTGGATTGCCATCAACAATGTCAAAATCCAGGATGTTAAAAATATTTTTCGTAACCAGCGCCCACTCTCTGTCTGCGATTCTAATGTCCCCTTTTGCAAGGACATGTGATCCGAAATAAGTCATTTGTGCTGTTTCTTCTATAGAAGGAAAATCAGTTTTCAGGGCATCTCCAAGAGGGTTGGATGTGCAGAAGTAGTGATGAATTCCATCTTCTTCGGTCGTGCTTTTTTCAACCACCCGGTAAATCCTGTCCGCGTTTGTGTGATAAGAGTCAATGTTTTGTTCGTCGTACACAAACATCAGGATGAAAAAAAGGATGCATAGCCCAAGGCCAAGACCAAGTATGTTCACTACTGAATGAACAGTTTCCTTCCGAAATCGTCGGAAGTAGATTTTAGTATAGTTGTTTAATAAGTTCATAGTCCAGTTATTGAGTTGAGTTTTTTTGAGATTTATCCATCGAAATGACCTGAATACATTCCAGATAAAGAATATCCGTGCCTTTTTTACGGACTCTTTAGATCTTAATAAATAGAGTTCATACAGATCACCTTCGATTTCAGGAAGATATTCTTCTCGACAATAAAATCTCAGAAGCCTGAGCGCCCACTTTGGCGGTTGTTCATTCATTGAATGCCGGAAAAAGAGATTTGAGGTATTTTTTCGTAAATCGAATTACGAAGACTGTGTTGGCTGTCCAGCACCCGCTTTCCGAAAGCAGTAACAATGTAGAATTTCTTCCTTCTTCCTCCTCTTTCTGCAGTTATTCCTCCTTCACGAGATTGAACAAAGCCCTTTTTTTCCAGTCGCTTTAATGCGACATGAATCGCGCTAATGTTGATTTTCTTCTTTGTTTCCGCTGTTAGAAACTCGAAAATTGACACACCGTAGGCTTCATCATGTTGTGCAGCAACGGTCAGCAAAACAAGCTCTTCAAATTCACCTAATTGATATTCCATATTCAGATTTATTTACTTAACAAACGTGAATATAATAGATATGTTTCACATCTGTTAAGTAAATAAATACTGAACTAATTGGAACTGGTGAGAATATCTGTTCCCAGAAATTTCATTTCAGGAAGTGTATACCAGCTGCGTTTTTGAGGAATTCGCATGTTACCGACCTTGATTTCATCTTCAAGCAAAATCAGCTCACCTTTTGTCTCTTCATCATCCTGATAGAATTTGTATTGCAGCATTCGACCTGTTTGTTGTGAAACATAGAAGTACCAGGTGTCCTTTTCATAAGCCACTCGTAAAACATCACACTTTTGACCATTGACAGACTCCTCCGACAACTCCCGATCAAAGGGAGTACCTTCATCATTAAGCTTCATTGGCAACCCCCACAGGTAGAGATAATAGTTCCTTATTTTGACACCTTGTGCAACATTCTGATCCCCCGCAAGTACAGTGCAGGAATCCTCAAGTACTTCATAAATATTTTCATCGTTGCGATTGATCTTCATATATCCTCTGGTATTATCCAGAGTGACGACAGCAAACCGATCATCTCCGGATGGACGCATTTCAGTGAAATTAAGAGTTGTCTTTAATGTTTCCCATTCGTTTTCAGGGTCATGATAGTCAACTGCTTTAGCCAAAACAGTCTCATGCGTTTTTTGAGAGAAGACAAATAAGGGCAGCAGAAGAAAGAGTTGTAGGATCTTTTTCATAGGTTGAAAGATTAAAGTGTCTTCAGTTCCTAATAAAGATGAGAAAAAATATTGAGATGCTAATTTTACAAAGATTGACCTACAGAACTCGAGGTTCTATTGACAGCTGGGGAAAAGTGTCTTAGTATAGAACTCCTTAGTGATTTCCCTGGATGATAAACGGGGATTAGTGCTTTAAAATGAAGGTTTTACGAATTGCCTGTATATCAGTTTCAGTGATATTAGAAGTTCTACTTAATTTTTTGATGAATTTTTCTACACTTTCGGGTTTAGTTGGACAGCTCAAATTTTCTCCATTAACATCAAAAGCATCTTCAAGAAGTTCTCCTTCCTGATTGATAATGTACCAAAAAGGCATACCAAATATTTTCATAGGCATGTCGGCTTTTTCAGAACCATACTTCTGAAGTAATTCATTTGCACCGGGGTTCTCAAGATGGGTACGATCGATTTCTCCAGGTATGAACATTTCATTTGCAATTAGAGTCACTATAACATAGTTAGCCTTAAAGAATTTTTGACAAGGTTCAGAATTAAGATAAGAATCGAGTTTTCTACACCAATAACACCACGATGCACTAAATTTTACGAAAACATTCTTGTTCTCACTTTTTGCCTTGCTTAAAGCATCAGCGATTAATTTATCGGCAGGCTCCTGTGCGACAAGTTGGCCAATCGAAAGAATAAGAACCAATGTTAAGGTGACTAACTTTTTCATAATCATCAAAGGAAATTTACAGAGGTCAGAAGTTCAGAAAGTAATGGGATACATAAGGGCTACATATTGTAAGATTGAACCTTATTGGAATAATAGTCCTCTCTCAATTGAATTTTTGGCAGGAATCAGGACCTGGCTAACATTGAAAGTTCTTGAGCTATTTTAACTTCCTCAAGGACCTGCTGACTATAAAAATACTCAGGATCGCAAGGGCCGTTCCCATAACAAATGGGGCTCCGGGGAAATAAATTTCGTTGGACGAATTCGTATAGTATCTGAAGATACCAGTCATCAATATTGGACCTGCTATGGCTGTTAAGGTCATGACACTGGTTATACCTCCCTGCAATTCACCCTGTGCATTTTTAGGAATTTGTCCGGTCATGATCGATTGTAGAGATGGGCCGGCCAGTCCTCCGAATGCATACGGGACGATAACAGCATACACCATCCATGACTGAGATACAATACCCATCATAAAAAGCCCGAATGCATTAAAAGCAAATCCCGTATAGATGGCATTAACTTCTCCAATTTTTTTTACAATAGGGCCTACAAGACCTCCCTGAACAATAGCAACCATTACCCCCACAAAACTTAGCGAAAGACCAATTTCCAGTTCAGACCAGCCGAATTTTTCAATAGTAAAAAATGACCAGTTGGCATGAGTGGCATTTGCTGCTACATAAATGAAAAATAAAGCAACAACCATCCAGACAATCTTTTTGTGGCCCAGGATTATCTTAAGTGTCCCGAACGGATTGGCCCGTTTCCATGTAAACGCTCTCCTGTTTTCTGCCGAGAGAGATTCCGGCACAACAAAAAAACCATAGGCCGCATTAAGCAATGATAAACCAGCGGCAGCCATAAACGGTACTCTTGTTCCTATCTCTCCCAGGAGGCCGCCAATGGATGGGCCTATTACGAATCCTAATCCAAATGCAGCTCCAATCATTCCAAAATTTTTGGCTCGATTTTCCGGCGTACTGATATCGGCTATGTATGCATTCGCAACGGTGATACTTCCGCCACATAACCCTGAAATAATTCGTGCAATAAACAGCCAGACTAATGTTGGTGCGAAAACAATGACGATATAATCCAGACCTAACCCTAAAAGAGAAGTAAGAAGAAGTGGTCTTCGGCCATATTTGTCACTCAATCCTCCCAAAATTGGAGCCGCAAAGAATTGCATAATGGCATAAGTTGCTGCCAGAAAACCACCAAATAACGAAGACTGACTATTGTCAAAGCCAGTCAGTTCTGCAATTAGTGCAGGTACGACCGGAATAATCAGTCCAATGCCCAAAATATCGATGAGTACGGTGATAAAAATAAAAATGAGTGCTGCTTGCTTCTTTTTCACGGCGGACGAAGATAAGAAAAGAAGCATTCTGATATGAGAAGCAATTTAAAAGACCATCAAAAGATTTTACCTCCTATTTATTAAACAAAAACTAATCATATTCGTATTCACAACTTAGACAAAAACTAATCATATGAATTTGCAACTTGGAGTTCTTGAAGAAATGATCCTTATCATCCTTTTGATGAAGGAGGAAACCTACGGAGTGGACATTGCCATGGAGTATGAATCACAATTAAACCAATCTATATCACTACCTACCATTCATGTGGTATTGAAGCGACTGGAAAAGAAGGATCTGGTTAAATCAAAAATGGGTGAACCTACTGCCGAACGAGGCGGTCGTCGTAAACGAATCTATCAGGCAACCAGCAAAGGGTATGAAGCAGCGAGATACCTGCAGGAGAAGAGAAGTGCCATGTGGAAAACCATTCCTGCCATGAACTTTTCATTCGGGTGAAAAACACTGAACACCATCCACCAGCCTGGGCTGATCGGCTCCTGAATTTTTTCTGCCGCCCTGATTATGCAGATGAAATACTCGGTGACCTGACAGAAGCCTTCTATTGGCGGGTAAAGAAAAAAGGACCTTTCAAAGCCAAATCAAAATTCATCTGGGAAGTGATCAAATCGCTCAGACCCAAAAACTTAAAATCAGTTTATCATTTTTCATTGAACACCATGATTTTCAGAAACTACATCAAGATTGCTCTTCGAACATTTCTCAAGAGAAAATCAACCTCATTCATTAATATTTTCGGTCTTTCTCTTGGAACAGCTGCCTTCATGCTCATTTTCCTGTATTCCTGGCAGATCATCACTTTTGATGCCTTTCATGAGAATAAAGAACGAACCTTCCTGGTTTATAAGGAACGGATTACTCCAAATGGCATTCAGCCGGCTTATGATACCTGGGTACCGATGAAGAAACGATTGAAAGAAGACTATCCTCAGGTTCAGGCATCTTCCCGCTATTATCAGGCAGATGCTCGCGTTATACTGAATAACCGTTTCATTGAAGAGGAAATCACCTATACTGATGAGGACTTCTTCGACATCTTTTCCTACAAGATGTTGCATGGAAATGAAAGTCAGATTTTCCCCGACAGATCCTCTATCGTCATTGGAGTGGATATAGCCAGAAAGTATTTTAAGAAAGAAAATGCTGTGGGAGAGAGAATGGAAATTTTCATTCCTGAGGAAGATACGACAATGAGTTTCAATGTTTCAGCAGTGATGGATTGGTTTCCATCTAACATTTCCCTGCAACCAACTATGATCATTCAGCCTGAAAGTATTCCGTATTTCGTTGAGGCTGCCAATGACTGGGGAGGATCGTTTCTGGAGACGTACGTTCTACTGGATGAAAAGGAGAGTGCAGCCGATCTTGAAGCTGTATTTCCGGAACTTGTTGAATCGATTTGGGATGCAGAAGCACGAAACAACACCAACTTCAAACTCCTGCCACTCGACTCCTACTATGATGAATTTTTGGGCAGCAAAACAGATGCCCTGACACTGCTGTTTATCGGGATCGGAATCCTTTTAATTGCTGCCATCAATTTTATGAATCTGTCGACAGCACAGGCTTCTCAGAGAACAAAGGAAATTGGATTAAGGAAAGTACTTGGTGCTTTCAAAGGTCAGCTTAGAACTCAATTCGTGACGGAGGCATTTATCGCTTCCATATTTGCAACCCTTGTTGCCCTTGGTATGGTAATTCTCATCATACCATACTTCAATGACTTCTTTGATGTCACTATAGCTCTGAATCAATTTTCTGTAATTGAAATTGCTTCTTTTGTTGTCCTTCTTTGTATAACTCTCGGGTTTCTGAGCGGCAGCTACCCGGCCATTTATCTTTCGTCCATCAAAGCCATTGATGCTATGCAGCAAAAAATGGGCTTTGCCGGCTCAGTGAATTTCAGGAACGGGCTGGTCATTTTACAATTTTCCATTGCCATTTTCCTGATAGCGAGTTCTTTCCTGATTCGAAATCAAATCCTGTATATGACAAATACAGACATGGGATTTGACAGGGAAGGGATTATAGTTATCAATGTTTCCAGAAGCGATTTTGTTGACAGGGAGCAGGGCCTTGTTCGTCTTAACACATTGAAGGAGCAATTAAGATCCAAATCCTACATTAAGGAAGTGTCCATGAGCCGTTCGGTTCCTGCTTCGTGGACCCGTTCATTCCGTTTCATCTATCCCGACGGGTGGACCGGGGACCCGCTTCGGATGCGCTATACCTATGTTGATGCCAATTTTTTCAATACTTACAATATCCCGCTGAAATATGGAAATTCCTTTCTGGAGGATACTCAGGGAGACCAGAGGAATTCAGTCATCCTTAACGAGGCAGCCATGAAAGCCTTTGACTTTGACCCATCGGAGCAAAATGTGGTTACGAACAGAAGTGGTGAAGTAAGAATTAATGTAGTTGGTGTAGTTGAAGATTTCAATTTTGAAACGTTGCAAAATGAAGTTGAACCAACTTTGATTTTTCATCGAACTGCTTCTAATCCCGTCCATTCTTACATCAGTTGCAAGATGGAAATGACAAATCTTCCATCCAAAATGGAAGAAATTGAGAACCTGTGGAATCAACTCGGATCTGTCAATGATTTCACCTACACCTTCATGGATGAAAATGTACAGGAATTATATGAAGAAGAAAATCGATACCTCGGTCTTGTTACATTATTTTCCACATTGTCCATCATTGTTGCATGCCTTGGTCTATATGGGCTTACGCTATTTATCATCGAAAAACGCAGAAAGGAGATAAGTATCAGAAAAGTATTGGGTTCAGAAATTGGAGGGGTACTAGGGCTTATTTTCAGTGATTTCGCAAAATGGGTAGCAGTTGCATTTGCACTGAGTGTTCCATTTGTTGTCTACTTTATAAACGACTGGCTGAATACTTTTCACTACCGAATCCCTATTTCATGGCTCACATTTATGCTGACACTGGTAATTGTAGCGGGGCTTGTTTTGATCACCGTAGGCTATCAGTCATTGAAAGCGGCCTCCTCCAATCCGGTCAGGTATCTGAAAGAAGAGTAGGTTAGTCGAACCGCACTTTTTTTGAAAGTCTGTTAAACCGCCAGATATGGAAGATAGCAGCAATGGTTAATCCGATGCACAAAGCATACCATATCCCGTCAACTCCCCAGCCGAGGGTAAAGCCAAAAACATAACCCAGTGGAATGGCTGTTAACCAGTAAGCAATGAAAGTTACCATTGTGGGGACTTTTACATCTGTGAGTCCTCTCAATGTTCCCAATCCGACTGCCTGAAGTCCGTCCGATATCTGGAAGGCGGCAGCAATGATGAGCAATGTTGAGGCGATATTTTTTACCTCCTGATTGTCGATGTAAAGCGAAGGAAGTGTATCACGAAGCACAATGAACAATGTGCCACAAAATGCCATGAACAGAGCTGCCATTGCAAAAGCAGAAAAGCCTGCAATTCGTAAATTCCTGCGATCCTTAAGTCTCATTTGATTTCCAATTCGAATGGTCGATGCAGCGGCTAAACCGGTTGTGGCCATGTAGGTGATAGCCGATAAATTCAATGCAATATTATGAGCCGCCAGTGCTTCCGCACTGATCCATCCCACCATAATGGCCGCAGTGGCAAAGGCTCCAATTTCAAAAATGTACTGCAATCCCGACGGGATTCCCAGCTTGAGAAGTCTTCTGATAATGGCGCCATCAAATTTCCATTTAAACCCCTCATATTTCTTTTTTGCCATCATGATAATCAAAATGAACATGACAATTCGTGAAATGAGCGTTGCATATCCGGCACCATTCAGTCCCATTGGCTCAAATCCGAAATGTCCGTAAATCAGGATGTAGTTCAATCCTACATTCAACAAGTTGGCAAAAACAGAGACGATCATTGGTGAGAAAGTATCGGACTGGCCTTCAGAAAATTGCCGGAATGTCTGGAAAATCATCAACGGCAAAATGGAGGAGCTTATGATAATCAGGTAAGGTTGTGCAGCCGTCACAACTTCTTCCTCCTGGCCGAAATAACCCATGAATCCGCTCACCAACAATCCCAAAATCACCAAAATGATTCCCAGAATCACATTCAGTATAAATCCGTTTTGGAGGTAGCCAAGTAATTTAGGCCGGTCACGTGGATCGGAAGCAGCTACAAGAGGGGTGACAGCATAGCTTACCCCGATTCCGAATAGCATCAACACATGGTAAAAAGTCCCGGCAAAAGTTGCTCCGGCAAGAGGAATAACACCTACACGGCCAACCATGATACTATCAGCAACGGTGACCATTATATGACCCAGTTGCCCGATTATCACTGGTACTGCCAGTACAATATTTCTCCTTAAATGCTCCTTTATCGTCATCCCTTTTCAAAGATCACGCAAGGTAGTATCTTCGCATTATAACCGCCCCATTCATGAGACTTAACACCACCCTTGTACTCGTATTGTCTACCTGTATGCTATCCGCTCAACAAATTGCGATCACATTTGATGATGCGCCTTTTGGGTATTCTGCCGGAATGTCAGACACTGAAAAAATCGAAGCATTTGACAAGATTCTTCACACACTAAAAAAACATAAGGTGAAAGCAACGTTCATGGTGACCTCCGGAAACATGAACGAATCAACTAAAACAATTTTAGATTGTGCGTTAAAGGCAGGTCATCAGCTCGGAAATCATACACATCGCCATAAGGATCTAAACCGGACATCTGCAGCTGAATACATCGCAGATATTGATTCCTGCCAGGAGCTTGCCGGGAAATGGATGAATACCAGCTATTTCAGATACGCGATGTTACACAGGGGTAATACAGCAGCCAAAAGGGATTCTGTGTATGCTTACCTGAAGTCAAATGGATACGTCGTTGCTCCGGTGACCATTGACAACAATGAATGGGTTTACAACAAAGGCTATAGCCTTGCCCGACGGATCAATGACCATAAAAAAATGGAGCAGCTGGGAAAAGAGTATCTCTACCATATGAAAGAAGTGACCTCCCGGTATCAAAAGCTAAGCCTTCAATTAACTGACAGGGAAATTCCTCAAATTCTGTTGCTGCATGTTAATCCAATCAATTCTGAATTCCTTGGAGAACTGTTGGACTGGTATAAGCGGGATGGTTGGGAATTTATTACAATGGATGAAGCATTGAAGGATGAGTTTTACTCAATTGAAGACGATTATGTTGGTCCATACGGTTTTTCTCAACTGGATCGGATAAAAAAGGACAGGGCCGGCAATTGACCTGAATCCTGACTAAAACCAATTAACCTGTGAGGTATTCAAATAGAATTAAGTGAACTAATTTCTCCCTTAATCATTCGATCCAATTTGTAAATAGCGGCAATGCTCAGGCTGTCAGTGATCTCTCCTGTGTCACACATCTTTACCGCCTCTGAAAAAGGCAGCTTCTTTACTTCCAGTTGTTCCGTTTCTTCAAATTCTGTTTCACCTTCCGTAAGTCCCTCGGCCAGCCAGGCAAATCCGATTTCATCCGTCACAGAATTCGATGTATGAATCTTGATAATTTCTGTCCATCTGGTGGCAGATAATCCGGTTTCTTCTTTCAATTCACGCTTGGCTGACTCTAATTTATCAATGTCAAGTGGCCCGCCACCCATCGGAATCTCCCAGGAATATTCATCAAGGGTGTATCGGTACTGTCCAACGAGCCAGGTGTTGCCATCCTTGTCAATTGGGATGATTCCCAATGCCAGGTTTTTGTAGTGAACTTTACCATACAAACTTTTCCCGCCACCCGGGTTGGTTACATCATGCTCGGAAAGCGTAATCCAGGGATTGGAATAGATGTCTTTTGAGCTGTGTGTTTTCCACGGATTTTCCATGGGGCAAAAATATCACTCGATTCCCAGACCAAGTTCCTTTCTGATTTCCCGATCCGCATTGCTGTTTTTTCCCCAATATGCGGACTTAATCGTTTTGATTCTTTTTGCGGTGGTTGTCAATTGGCGAGGCTGACCAAACCCGCTTGCATACGTTTCTTCCCAGCCAATAATGGTATGCGGAAATTCTGTTTCGAAGTAGATGTTCAGAGATCGATCAGCATAGACGATGGAATATTTGGTGTGCGGGTCGTCTGAAAAATCAGAGAACTTCATTTTTTCACTTTTTACAGTCGCTGAAATTGGTTTAGCCTCCCTGTGTCTCAACCTTAGGTAAAAAGTGCCTGGTAGAAGATAGATCGTTCCTTCCGGCAGCATTTCGGGATTGAGTCGAATCATGGTCCAGATTTCATCTTCTAAAAGTGATCCCTCCAGTTTAACATCAATGTCTCCTTCAGATTCAAAATAGGAAAATCCTTTCAGGTTATATTTTTTGTCTTTTCTCAGGTTGAGTTGCATGAACGTGTGCCCGCACCATTCCTGTGAAGAGGTTGTCACTTTGATTGTATTGGGATATTTATCTACAGAGACGGGTTTGAAAGTAGATGACATCATGGAATAGGGATAAATACCGGTCAGGAATTTTTTTGTGGTGTTCAATTTCATGACGCTCACATTGTCTTCACTGGAATCACGCCAGTCATCCAGCTTCACCTGTTTTGAATTTGAAAAAGGTTCAGTTACGTAAATCAGAACAGCTTCCCCGGAGTGAACCTCTCCGTACCTTGCCTGTTGCAATTCATAACTTGAAATTTCCGCCTCTCCCGAGTACCAGTAGTCGTTGAAGTCTTTCGGGATCTCAAATGATTCATTCTGAGATTGGGATTGTGTTGAGTTACATGCTGCTACTATGAGAGCTGCAGATAGGAGTTTCAGGTATTTCATGGCTGATCATTTCATATATAAAACCAATATTAGATGTTTTGTTCCATCTGAAGTATGATAAATGACAGCACCAATAATGCAGAATCATGCATTTATAAAATCCAGTCATTTTTTTTGAATATCCCAATCTCCGGAACAATCCGACGTACATCCCATTAAGTACTTTTGCCGAATGAATTATCTGTCGGTAGAAGGTCTCACAAAAAGCTATGATGAGAAACAACTTTTCAATGAGATTACATTTGGATTGGATCAGGGTCAGAAGGCTGCTCTGGTTGGTATTAACGGCTGTGGAAAGTCCACACTGCTGAAAGTTATTGCCGGCATTGAGGCGCCGGATCGAGGGAAAGTTTCCTTTAGAAAAGGGCTTACCGTTTCTATTCTTAGACAACATCCGGAGTTTAATGAGGGTGAGTCAATACTACAGGCGGTATTTGCTGATGACAAAGAAGAACTGAATGTCATTAGGGATTATGAAATGGCACTGTGGAAAACAGAGAATGACCCATCCACTGCCCCGGATCTTACACCGATCATTGAAAAAATGGATGCGTTGAATGCATGGGAGTATGAGCATCAGATTAAAACATTACTCGGAAAATTGGGGCTCCACGATCTGGATCAAAAAATGGGTGATCTGTCGGGAGGACAGAAAAAGCGGGTAGCCATCGCCCAGGCATTGGTAGTGAATCCTGACTTTTTGATTCTGGATGAACCCACAAACCATCTTGATCTGGAACTGATAGAATGGCTGGAGAATTATCTGGCCACACAAAACCTGACCCTGCTTATGGTGACTCATGATCGTTACTTCCTTGACCGGATCACTAATGAAATACTGGAAATTGAAAACGGAAATCTGTTTCGTTACAAGGGAAATTACAGTCATTTTCTGGAAAAGAAAGCGGAGCGACAGGAAATGGAAGCAGCGACGGTAAGCAAGGCAAAGAACCTGTTGAAGACTGAGCTGGAGTGGATGAGAAGACAGCCCAAAGCCAGGGGTACAAAAGCGAAGTACCGGGTTGATGCATTCTATGAAACCAAAGAAAAAGCAACGGCCGGGGTTCAGGGTCAGAAAATGGAAGTGAATCTGAAAGGTGAACGGCAGGGGAAAAAAATTCTTGAGGCCCATCATATTTCAAAATCATATGGAGGCCTCATGCTGATCGATGATTTTAGTTATGTCTTCAAAAGAAAAGAGCGGGTTGGGATCATCGGGCCAAACGGGATCGGGAAATCTACTTTTCTCAATATGCTGTCGCAGAAAATTCAGCCTGATTCCGGTGAACTGGAAACCGGACTGACTACAAAGTTTGGTTACTACACACAGGATGAAACCATATTTGATCCGACCAAAAAAGTGCTGGACATTGTAAAAGAAGTAGCTGAATATATTAAGCTGGAAGACGGATCTGAAGTTTCGGCTTCCCAGCTTCTGAATCAGTTTATGTTTCCACCAAAGATGCAGCACAACTTTGTTGGCAAACTTAGCGGGGGTGAAAAGCGGCGGTTACAGCTACTCCGTGTTCTGATGGCAAATCCTAATTTCCTGATACTTGATGAGCCGACCAATGATCTGGATATCGTGACGCTGAATGTACTCGAAGATTACCTGAACAATTTTGCCGGATGCCTGATGATCGTTTCCCATGATCGGTATTTCATGGATCGACTGGTGGATCATTTGTTTGTCTTTAAAGGGAATGGTATTATCAAAGATTTCCCTGGGAATTATTCAGATTACAGGGAACTTGAAGGGGTGCCGGTAGCAGAGATTCAGACTCAAAAAGAGAGAAAAGCAACACCTCAACTAAAAAAGGAGGAGGCGTCACCATCCAAAAAACTGAGTTTCAACGAACAGCGGGAATTGAAGAACCTGGATAGTGAAATTCCAAAACTGGAAGCTAAGAGGATCGAATTACAGGAATCTTTGAGTAATGAAACGGAGTACGAGAAACTTCAATCGATTAGCGATGAAATCAAAAAAGTAGAAGCTGAACTGGAAGTAAAGGAAATGCGGTGGCTTGAGTTGAGTGAGTGATGCTAAATGATTGAAGTGATCTGATTTATCTTAGGTAACACTAAATGTAGGCGGTCGTTTTAGTGCTACTCAGTTGTTGTGTTCCTGTTTTGGTAGTATTCAGTCAATCCAATTTGTTCATACCTTTTTTTCAATACCTCTTTATAAGCATTTTTCATGTCGTCAGAAAGAAATGAACGATTGATCCAACTCATCGCTTTAGAACGATTTTTTGTCATCCGTTTAAAGGCTCCTGCTATTTGCCTTTTGGTCAGATTCAAACCTGCGCCTAATTGTTCAAAATGCTCTGGTTTCAATTTCTTCTTCTTTCCGGAAATTGTCAATGCAAGTTCTTCTTTATCTTCAGGAAACAGGATGGCAATATTCAACAGATCGTATGCCGGGGATAATATCCATCCTGAAGGACTTTTTATCATTGAAAAGTTTTTTAGGTGCATATCATTGTTTCCTGTGAGAAAGGAGAATAGTACCAATTCAAAATAGAAAATTTTATCCAGTAAAGTATTTTGGGAATAGTTATCGAGTGCTTTCCCAATTTTTTCCATAGAGCTTTTGTACTTATCGAATGCCTCTGTTATCTGGAACATATCAATCATGTGAATCTTCTCTCCATTTTCTGTTCGATCAATACGCTTAGTTATATAAGAGATCTCACCGGATGCTAATCTTATCAAAGAGGAAGGCACCACACGAATGCCAAAAGCTTCTGCAATTCTCATGGTTACATGTTCGTTTCCCGGCATTTCAGGAAATCTATCAGATGGTGGTTTAAAAATATATTGGCCGCCCAGCGCACCTACTACGGTAAGTCGGGTATCTGATTTTTTTTTGGTTCCCCTCACTAAGGACATAGATAATTTGGCCTGAACTCCCGGTACTGCGACACTTCGTTCCACCACGTTTTTCGCCAATTCATCCATTTGATCTAACGAATATGTGATTTTAGGAGAGGTTAGTGTTCCAAAGAATTCTAATGAACACTTCTCGTGAAAATCCCGTCCTTTATCAATCGGTTCATAGCAATATAAACAGCTATTCTTCATCTTCCGCTGGTATTGGTTCAACACTAACTGCGCCTATACAATTCTGACAACATGCCAACAATAAACCCATTCGATCATTCCGGTTGATCTTCCAGTTTTCAGAAGCAATATCCAGCAGCCACCCTTCAGGAATCAATCCATCAAAAAATGGAAACAGTCTTTGGTCTTTATAAATCTTATCTCTCACCGGCATAGTGAATGTGATAAAATCATCGGGGTAATCATTTACATATTGATTGTCATACTGAAAAATGTACTCTCCTTCATCGGTTTCAGTCACAGTCCCAGCCAAATGATTGCCATAATATACCTTTCCGCTCCTCATTCAATGTAAGTTTTTACTATTCACGGGAGCCAATTCGTGTCCGAACATCTGAAGAATTAAATTAACCTTATCCATATTCAGGTTCGTTTTACCCTGTTCAATTTTTCGCACGACAGTGAGCGCAACTCCTGCGCGTTCAGCGAAATCTTCCTGGGTAAGATTAACTTCTTTTCTACGTTCCCTGACAAACTCAGCTAATTTCTTCATTATATGCTTTTAGATATAAAAATGAACAAATATATTAAATTATATGTAATTAGATATAATTAATTGATAAATCAATAATTTATATGCTAATACATATAAATTGTAAAGTCAACGAAGGATCTATCCGAATTTCGGAGGGATTATGCTGGTAAGGAGGAACTGTGAATATTGAATTTGCTCGTTAAAAAAAGCTGGTTTTAGGAGTCCCCGTTGCAAGGAGGACCAGAGATGGAATTAAAGAGAGTTCCTTCTGCTGAAATCCAGAACCCAAAGTAGAGAAAACAGCACCTCAACTAAAAAAGGAGGAGGTGTCACCATCCAAAAAACTGAGTTTCAACGAACAGCGGGAATTGAAGAACCTGGATAGTGAAATTCCAAAACTTGAAGCTAAGAGGATCGAATTACAGGAATCTTTGAGTAATGAAACAGAGTACGAAAAACTACAGTCGATTAGCGACGAAATCAAAAAAATAGAAGCTGAACTGGAAGCAAAGGAAATGCGGTGGCTGGAGTTGAGTGAATAGGAGTTTAGAATCCTAGTACCTTAAAGACTTTGTCCGAATGTCAACAAGTTGGTGTCCGGGTCAAGTACGGAAAATTCCTTTTGTCCCCAGGGTTTGGTCTGCAATTTTCCGTTTGGATGAATTTCGGTTTTACTGTCAAGCATCGTTTTATATAAACCGTCAATATCGTCAGTTCTAATATAAACTTGTCCGTAATTCTCCTTTGGATCAAGCTCCTTGAATTCAAAGAAGTGAATTTGAATTTGGTCTTTTTCTACCATCAAATAGCCGTCAAAGTCAGCACTTCCGAACACTTTGAATCCCAATTTATTTGTATAGAATTCTCTCGTAACACTTTTGTCACGCATGGGTAGTTTCGGATTGATATCAGTGAGCATGATATTAATATTAGCTTGTGTAAATTTCTCAACCTTTCAAATATAGAAAGAGTGAGTATTCTCTGCTACATGGAGTTTTAGGAATCCTCGTTGCAAACGAGGACTAGAGGGGGTTTTAGGAATCCTCGTTGCAAACGAGGACTAGAGGGGATAATAAAATTCCAGGTCGGGAAACAGTGCATAATAGATTGAGTTATCCTGGTAAATGTTGCAATAGCTCAAGGAGTCAATGGTAGTGTAAAACCCTGTTCTTTTTGACCAGTTAAAATTGTCAATTTGAAATTCTCTGACATTTCTGTACTTGAATTTTGATCTTATCGAATCTAAATCCAATACCTGCTTCTCTTGGAATGAGAAACAAATAAGAATTAAGATTAGCAGATATTTCATAGGAAGAGATTGAGGCTAACATCTTTATAACACTCAAAGCGACCGTTATAAACCTTCCAAATATAGAAAGAGTGAGTGTTCTCTGCTACACGAAGTATAACGCTCACTACAAGGTGTGTTGATACAGTCCTCGAACCAGTTGTTATTTTTCCTCTTCCTTCAAAAGATGCTTAAACTTCCTCGCTACCCGATCAATTTTGGGTTTTGATACGGCCACAACATAGGACTGATTGGGATTCTTCTTTTCGAAATCCTGATGATACTCTTCTGCATCATAAAACGCTGTATATGGAACCAGTTCGGTAGCTATCGGTTTGCCAAGTGTTGGTTGCAGTTCTTCGAACTTTGCTTCAGACAATTTCTTTTGTTCCTCATTATGATAAAAAATGGAAGAACGATACTGTCGCCCAATATCAGGGCCCTGCCCGTCCACCTGGGTCGGATCATGTGCTGTGAAGAAGATATCCAACAAGGTGTTGTAGTCAATAACTTCCGGGTCGTAGAATACCTGAACGGCTTCTGCATGATTGGTTCTTCCCGAGCTCACCAGTCTGTAATTGGCTGTTGACTTTTCCCCACCTGCGTATCCCGATACAGCGGAAACCACACCTTTTATTTGCTCAAAAGCTGCCTCTACGCACCAGAAGCAACCACCGGCAAAAGTTGCTGTGTCCAGGTTTTGATTTGCATTGGAATCGGAAGGTTTTTCACCCTGAGACTGGCAACTCAATAACAAAATGGCTGCTATAGCTAAAACTGATTTCATCTCTTCTCTTATTAGTCTACAATAGGTACGAAGATTTCAGAACTTTAATTCATTAACCTTACTGGTTTGTAGTCATCACTACATTCACATTTGTGAAATAGTTGAATGGTGAATAGTTAAATAGTAATATCAATTATCCATACTAAAACACCAGTTTGTAGCTAAGGTTTGGAAGAAAGCTCAATTGTTTTTCAGATCCCCATGCATGCCGTTCCAGTTCATTCTCTGTCTGTGTCAGGTTTTGAATATTGAGTGCGATTACAGAAGCTGTTTTTTCTTTATTTTTTCGATAGGTAATCCCAAGATCTATTCGGAAAAAATCATCCAGTTTTAGTTCAAAATTTCTATCAAAGTGATATACCGTATATCCGACATTCCTGGATTCAGTGTAATTAATTGGGGCCTGACGTTTACCCCCGGATGTGATCACTTTCCAGTTGAGGCCAAATGTATTGTTCCCGTTTTTGCCCACTTTGTATTCCTTTCCGGCAAGTATGTTGAAAATGTATCCTCCGTCAAACTGTGTACTTCTTTCAATGCCGTCTGCTCCGGTATATCGTGACTCATAAATTGAAAGAGTACTGAGGAAATAGAACCCGCGTGTGAAGAATTTTTCGAGGGTTAATTCCAGTCCATAATTTTTGCCGGTCCCTTCATTTGCCAGTTCAACAGTGGTGTATCCGTCAAAGGTGTTAATCGTGGAAAAAGTCAGTGCTTCAAAACTTGAAGTGGTATCATTCGGCCATATCGGCACATCAAAAAGGCTTTGATAGTAGACCTCTGCTTTAAATCTGAGATCCGGTTTGATCATTTTTTCATAACCTAAAGCACCATGTATTGCCCGGGTAAATCCCAAATCCTTATTCTTTTGTTCGAAACTGCCATCTTCCTGTTCCTGTCTTGCCAGATAAAGAGCAACTGTTTCCATTCTGCTGTGTAGTCCGAAACCTCCCGAGAACACATGTGTCCCCCGGTTCCACCTGAATCCGGCCCTTGGTTCCACGTAGGATTTTCCGTTCAAAGCAAAATATGAATAATGCATTCCGGTGTTCACCATAAGCTTCTCACTTGCTCTAAACTGCCAGTTTGTGAATCCCTGATAAAAATTGGTCTGATCGTTTACATCCAGTGAAACGATGTGACGATCCTCTCTTCGATTCCAAAAGCGATTGCTCAGGTCAAACCCAAGTCGGCTGTAAATTCCTCCGACCCTCAATGTGTGACGCGCAGAGAATTTATGATTGAAAAAGGAGGAGAAGCGAATCTGATCCTCGATGAAATCTTCTTTTTCCAAAACGAGCACACGTAGTGAATCATAGTTGTTGGTGATTTTGTTGTAGGAAGTCGAGAGTATGGTTTCGAAAAACGAATCATCAGAAACATAAAACACATTTGTTATACCTATTACACCAGTGCGCTGATCTTCATTTTCGAAATCTGTATCTCCTGCTGTAAGGTCAGGAACGAAGGTGTAAGAATTATCTCCACCCAGTCCCCAGATCGAAAATGAGCCAAGTTTCTTTGTAGGAATTCTCACTTTGAAGGATAAGTCCTGAAAAACAATTTCTTCACGTTCTCCAAGAATGTTGAGGCCAAGATTTGTGAGCATCGCGAGGGTGGAATACCGATAGTTTACCAGGTAGGATGACCTGTTTTTTCCGGACAAGGGACCTTCAGAAGAGGCAGCCAGCCCAAGGAGACCAGCCTGAAATGCATGTTCATGCTTATCAAAGTTCCCCTGTCTCAACTGAAGATCGAATATTCCGGATGTGGCATTTCCATACTGAGCAGGGAATGCGCCGGTGAAGAAATCGGAATTTGACAAAACGTTGGAACTAAGCATACTTATACCACCACCGGATGCACCTATTGATGTGAAGTGATTGGGATTTGGAATTTCTACACCCTCAAGTCTCCATAGGATTCCTTTTGGCGAATTTCCCCGAATGACAATTTCATTGAGCAAATCATCGCCTCCGGTCTGAACTCCGGCATAGGTGAGGGCAGCTCGCGCAGGATCATCAAAGGTTGCAGCAAATCGGCTGGTTTCTTCCACGCTGAGAGAAATGGCGCTGATAGTCGCCAGCTCGCTCCTCGGCTGACCTTTTTCTTCGGAATCTGCAGTAATCACTACTTCGTCCATCTGTATTAAAGATTCCTTCAGCGTGATGTTCAAAACCAGTTCCTTTCCTGAACCAACCAGAAGCTCGGATAACACAGCCGGTTCGTAACCGATGGAAGATACATTCAGTGTCTGCCTTCCGATCGGCACTTTATCTATTCTGAAATACCCGTCAGCATCAGTTATACCACCAAGTGGAGGATCTATTCCGGTAACCAAAACAGTTGCTCCAATCACCGGCGTTCGGGATTGTTGATCGGTTATTTGTCCTTTGATGGTTTGAGTAAGTGTCTGAGTAAACCCCGAGATAAACAGGCATAAAAACGCCATGCTGATAAGTCCTTTTTTCATTAGTTTTTGAGTATTGTGATTTTGAGTTCCTTATACAGACAGGTAAATCAAAATAAGGTTGCTGAAAGTATTTTATGATCACCATTTTGTTATGAATGGCAACCTGTTTGTGACCAAATGCAATGCTGCCAACACTTTCGCAACCTGGTTTCAACATCACATTCTCCTCCTCAAAAATGGATACCAAAAATTGTATTTACCGGGTTACATTTGATCAATATTCAGACTGTAAATGATCGGAAACAAAAAAGTAGTGGTGGTAATGCCTGCCTACAACGCAGAAAAAACACTCCTGGAGACCTATCAGGAGATTCCGATGAATATTGTAGATCAGGTAATATTGGTGGATGACTCCAGTTCTGATGAGACCGTCAGGGTGGCAGAGAAGCTTGATCTCGATATAATTCTACACCCTGAGAATCAGGGATATGGAAAAAATCAAAAGACATGCTACGATGAGGCGCTCAACCAGGGAGCAGACATAATAGTAATGCTTCATCCCGATTATCAATATCCTCCACAATTGATCACAGCGATGTGTCAGCTTATCGCTTCCGGTCAGTTTGATGTAATGCTTGCTTCGAGAATTCTGGGAGGTAAAGCACTGAAAGGTGGAATGCCAATTTATAAGTACATCGCTAATCGGGTATTAACACTCATTCAAAATATATTCTTCGGAACCAAAATTTCGGAATTCCATACAGGGTATCGAGCCTTCTCAAGTAAAGTCCTGCGGGCTGTTCATTATGACAGCAACAGCGATGATTTTGTTTTTGATAATCAGCTACTGGCACAGATTATTCACAAGAGGTTCAAAATAGGCGAAATTTCTTGCCCTACCCGATACTTTCCGGAAGCTTCATCCATCAATTTTTTCAGAAGTATCATCTATGGCATTGGATGCCTAAAGGTTTCCTTTCAGTTTAGATTAAGTCGTTGGGGAATTATTAAGACCCGCCTTTTTCATGATTAAGAAAGATCTTATACATCATCCCAGATATCATCTCCTGATTATATCTGTTGCTTTCATTGCAATAAATATGGTATTGTATCATCACCTTGGTGTGAAAGTGATGTCAGATAGTACAAGATATATCGACTGGGCGGAAAATCTGTGGAGCAGTGGATTAAGTACTTACCAATGGCGTTTTTGGTACATCAGCTATGTTTTATTTCTGGCCATTTTGTTACCTCTGGGGCTCAAGGGGGTTATCTTCTTTCAGGTGGCGATCAGCAGTCTCGCCTGTTTTGCCATTTATTTTTTAACTGTTAAGCTGTCCTCCAACAAACTCACTGCACTTCTGGCCTCATTGATGTATCTCTTCTGGATCGAAATACCAGGGTGGAATATGTTTATTCTCACCGAATCTCTGTTCACGAGCATGATTGTGCTCACTGTTTTTTTCGCGATGAAATTCAACCGAATAAATCAACTACTCTGTCTTCTTCCACTCATTGCATTTACTATTCTGATCAGGCCGATGGGTGTTACCGTGCTGATCGCTCTTGGGTTCTTTTTCTACTATCATTTCAACTGCCACTTAAACCTGACACGGTTAAAAAAGGTCTCCTTTATATCCACAGGATTGTTATTTCTTCTGGTCTTTTTCTATTTTTTACTGGAAGGGAATCCTGATGTACATTTCTACTATGCCCGGGGGCAGGTAGTGTGGGGAGCTGATCAGATGGATTTTTTGAAAGACAACCCATGGCTGGTGGTCGATAACAGCCAGGTTATTTACCCGGACAGAAGTCTGACATCCACCGAAAAATTCTTTGAATTCACGTTAACTAATTTCTCATTTCAGCTTGAATTATTTTCTAAAAAATTACTCTTCTTCATTATTCATATCAAGCCATATTATTCACTCTCACATAATTTATTCATCGGGTTTACTCTTTTTCCTGTTTACGGATTCTGCATCTACGGGCTTGCCACTGATCGGACGAATCCGGGAATGAAATACTTCACGATTTCATTGTTCCTTTTGAACGCCCTGATGACCGGCCTGACCGTAGAATCCTGGGACGGACGATTTTTGATTCCGACTCTGCCATGTATTTTCATTTATGCTTCCATCGGATTCAGGAAGTTTGTCGGGAGGATTAGCAATTCTGAGTCTTTCACCTAATTTTGAAACATGCTAAAATCCTGTTTTCAGAAGGAAAAAATTGAAGCCGGTTGCGATGAAGCCGGAAGAGGATGTCTGGCAGGACCCGTTGTTGCTGCAGCTGTTATTTTACCGGTGGACTACAAACACAAAGAACTCAACGACTCCAAACAACTGACTGAGAAGCAAAGGATTGAAATCAAAAAGGATATTCTTCGAGATGCAGTCGCATGGGGTGTCGGGGTTGCTTCACCAGGAGAAATTGATGAAATCAATATTTTGAATGCAAGCTACCTGGCCATGCATCGTGCAATTGAGAAACTGAAAATGGAGCCTGAATTATTGTTGATTGACGGGAATCGATTCAAGCCGTTCAATGAAATTCCCCATGAATGCATTATTAAGGGAGATGGGAAATATTACTCCATTGCTGCAGCTTCAGTATTGGCTAAAACTTATCGCGATGATTTGATGAGACAGCTTGCTATTGAATATCCGGGGTATGCATGGGACACCAATGTAGGTTATCCTACAACTGCTCACAGAGATGGTCTTCGTCAAAATGGAACAACGCCTCATCATCGAATGAGTTTTCACTTATTACCCACTCAATTAGAATTATTTTGAACGATTGGCCTGCTTCTGGCGAATGGCAGATTTGATGTTGTTTTCGTCGAGAGGTTTTTCAATCAGGTCGTAAACAAGCGGGTGCTTATTCGCTTTTTCCCTGTCTGATGGATCAATGGAAGAGGTGACAACAAAAATGGCCATTCTCTTTCGTTCCCTTTTGGCCAGTTCATCAAGCACTTCCCAGCCATCAAGAATTGGCATGTTCAAATCCAAAAACATAACATCCACGTCATTCTCCGCAAGGAATTCCAGTGCTTCTTCACCATGAGGTACAGTGAAAATCTCGGCAGCAGGAAACAATTTTTCGATCGTGATGGTGCCCAATACCAAAAAGATATCATCGTCATCTACAAGCAATATTTTCTTAACCTTACCTGCCATTAATAGAGATGTTTAACTGTTATTTCCATTTTCATCACAACTTCCGTTTTCATTCTTAATCGCACAATAATTCTCAACTGATGGATTTCTCGGGTTTCCCATAAGAACATCAGGGCTCATTACTCTTAAAAAATTTTGATATTTTATAAGGCTTTTCACGCCCTTTGATGATCACCATAGCTTAGTTTGATTCTCAATGCGAATATCTAATTTTTTTACATCCTTTCATGAATTTTTCAAATCATTTGATTTAGAAGTTCTCAATCAGCAAAATTTTAGTCATTCAACATGAATGGACATGCAATAGTTAAAAATATCACAATTTTCCCTTTTTTGGACCCTTTACTTAAAGTAATTCTTTAAGTGTATTGATTTTTTTGAATAGGAATCAGTTGTTTCAGCTATTCAGTGGAATTGATTTTCTTCAACAGCAGGAGATTCTCTTCAATTCGAATGTCTGAATAAATCATTTGCAGATTTTGATTCCCGGAGTAATCCAGCGTGCCCATTAGTCCGCTTTTGCCCACAACTATCCATTCTTCAGAATCCTTCAAATAGGTGAAATCAGGCCTCAGAATAAAGTTTCCTTTGTGATCAGCCAGGCCTGCCATGCCCTTTTCGTTCTTAATCAGGTAGTTGCCATTTACTGTTCTTTCAATGGTATTCCATTTTACAGCAACAACTTCCTTTCCCTGGGTATCAATCAGACCAAACCTGCCCTCCAACTTTACTATCGCAAGACCATTTTCAAAATTGGAGACAAAATCATAATAAGGTTGAACTTTCAATACTTCTTGCCTATCGATGAATCCCCATTTTCCTCTTAGCATTATGGCAGCCATCCCTTCACTAAATGCTCTGACTCCTTCGTATCTGTTTGCAATTCTTAAGCGTCCCTGATTGTCAAGAAATCCCCACCTTCCATTTCTGTATGCCGCAATGTGACCTTCACTAACTCCCTCAAATTCCTGATAGCCTTCCCTTCCATCAACAATTGTTCTTCCTGTCGAGTCTATCAGAATTGCCTTGTCTTCAAGCTTAAGAACAAAGTACCCGGACAATTTTCGTACTTCATCAAATTCGGGATCAGCAATAAAGGAACCTGTTTCATTCAGCAAACCTACTCTGCCTTCTTCATTCTTTATGATCAGAAAATTCTCTGTTGATCGGACTACTTCAAGTGTGTTTTTGTAAAGCAATTCTCCCTTGTTGAAATAGGTACTGCCATAACCTTTGTAACCAACCATTATATTTCCGAAGATTCGTATGGAATCATACTCCGGATTCACATTCCAGTTTCCATGTTTATCCATTATTCCCCATTTGTTGAGAAATTGGATCGAATACAAATCTGAGGGGCCTTTTTCAATTGCATCGTATTTAAAGCTGATATAGCCATCTCCCTTAAAATCAATGACCCCCCAATAGTTGTTTCTCTTAACAATGAAGTGGTCGTCAATGCCGGCAATTACATCCTGAAGGGGAAACTTATAGATTTTTGTACCAAATGAGTTGTAAAGGTGCCATTCACCAGGTTTCCCGGCTATATAATGGTTTCCTGACCTTTTAATGAAATAGGGATTTTCAAAAATGACATCTCCTGATTCATTGAGTAGCAACCAGGCTCCTGAAAGAGTATGTCGGACTATCAGGTTTTTACCATCGCTGCTCTGTAGTTCATATTCAACCGGAATTTTAAGCTCGGAAAACGGGAATAGGATCTGACCTGAGCCATTCATATGAATCAGCCAGACCTTCTTATTCAGGCTAATCGAGTCGCATTTTTTTTGAAAAACTTTTCCCTGCTTACCATGTATTTCCCAAAGTGGATACTCAGTTGCTCTTATTTGAGAATCTGTAAATTCAAGCTTTTTATATTCAATTTTATGAATCAGTTCATCTGTTTCATTTATAAATCCGACATACCCGTCCTTGTGACAAATGAGACCTTTTCTGTAACTGACAGAGTCAAGCTCACTTAGAACTAATTCGCTGTTTCGAAAAACGTCATACTTAAAATTGAAGTCTTTTGTAATCAGCCAGCTTCCCTCAATGGAAATGGATTGATATTTAAGGGGAATTATGATTGTATTTTCATAATCGATGATCCCAATCTTTGATTTATACTGATCGAATTCGGAGACCTGCAAAAATTCGCCCATTAGTTCAAGACTGAAATAGTTAAAGCTGATCTGTATCATTCCTGATGTATCCAGCAAACCATAAAAAAGCTGATTGCTGAACTTCCCTTTGATTGATGCTTTCAGATAGCCTTGTTTGAATGGCTCAAGAGAGTAGAATTTGTTCTCGGTCAAAACCTTATTCCTGGCTGAAATCAGCCCCCAGTAGCCGGCTCGTCTAAAACCAATGGCTCCATCTATCACCTGATCACTTCCGTCACTCCATCCAAGCTGATCATGAACAGCCGGGACAATGACATCCCCTTCTGAATTTTTTAATCCATATCTTCCGTCTTTCTCAAAGATTTTAAAATCCTCAGCAAACGTTAAAGATGCAAGAGCAAGTAGAATACTGTAAATAAATATCCGCATAGGCGTGCGGTAAAGATAAAGTGCGGTCAGGCTTTTTTCACCTCCTCGGGTTCCAGATTGAACAAATCGTTCAAAACTCCAACCAGATTATCAGATTCTCCACGTTTGCATGCCGCTTTCAATTGCAGTACAGGAAGCTTAATGACCTTCTGAATCATGCTTTTGGTGACAACATCAAGAAGCTCCATTTCACCCTCCGATACTTTGCCAGAATGTCTGGCCAGTTCCTGCTTTCGAATTTCTTCAAGTGCCTTTTTTAACTTCTGAATGGTCGGAGATACTTCCATCTCTTCTTTCCATTCATTGAAGCCCATAACACACTCTTCCACAATCTTGCGAGCTTCAGGAATTGATGCTTCTCGAATTTTTCGGGCTTTTGCTGTTTTGCCGGTCAGCTGATCCGTATTGTAAAGAGAAACACCGGGAAGGTCACCCACTTCGGCAGCTATGCTTCGTGGAACAGAAAGGTCAATAAATAATTTATGGTGAAAATCCAGAGTACTGAATATTGACGAGTCAATAATTTCAGTTTCAGTTGCAATCGCCGAGATAATGACATCCGTTTCTCTGATTACTTCAGCTTTTTCTGAATAGTCGCTCACACGAACATTATCCTCCGCGGCAAGCTTCTCTGCCTTTGATTTTGTACGATTCAGAAGTGTAATTTCTGCATCAATACCTCTCAGGTTTTCAAGCACATTTTGTCCAATTTCACCCAGTCCGATCAGAGCAATTTTCGGATCAACCACATTTTCTATAAAGCGCCTGATCAATTCAACAGATACGGAGGCAAGCGAGGCATTTCCATCCTGTAATCTGGTTTCCTGAACCACTCGCTTGTTGGCGTAAAAGATCGTGTGCATTAATCTGTGGAGGAAAGGTCCTGCCATCTCTAAATCCGCGCTCGCCTGATAGGCTCTTTTTATCTGATTGGAAATCTGAATATCTCCCGGCACCTGGGAATCCATTCCAAGGGAAACTTCAAACAAATGATGAATAGATTGTCCTTGTTCGTAGTTTTGAAAATAAGGGGTTAAAACTTCACTCTTAATCGATTTTTGAACACCCAGAAGAGTAATGATTTTTGCGTTTAAATTCTTTGCCGATGAATAGTAAACTTCTGTGCGATTACATGTAGACACAACCAGTGCTTCATTAATGTCGAGTGATTCTTTGATTCGAATCAAAAAATCTTTTCCTTCACTTTCATTCAATGCAACTGCTTCTCTGATGTCGAGAGGGGCATTGTGATACGAAATTCCTACAGCCTTAAAATCTACCATTCTGCTATGAAAAACAAGATCGCAAAAATAACGGCCGTGTTGTTATATTGGACTTGTAAAACCCCTTATAGCGGTTATTTAGAATTATTATAAATAGTGTTTCGGTATATTATAAACGCAATCTCTCAGGGACTGGCTTTTTCCAAAAATGAGGCGAGAGGAACATTCATGCTTGCCGTCCTGGTAATTGTGGTTACAGGTTCTACAAGTTTTACTATCACGCGCATTAAAGATCAGGCTGAGCTTCCATATGATTCTGCCGCTTTGAGTCGTTGGGTTGCAGAAGTAGAATCTTCATATTCAGTCAAAAAACAGGTTTTTGAACCCAAATATGTTAGGAGTGCAACCGAAACCAGGATAAAGAAATCAACAACAACCAGGAGTACTTTTGAAGTTGACGATTCCCCTTTGGTGAAGGTGATTGTTGATATCAACGAAGCAAATCCCGAGCAACTCCAACAAATAAAAGGAATCGGGAAAGCTTACTCCAATCGAATCGTCAAATACAGAGATCTGCTTGGAGGGTTTTCCAATATGGACCAGTTAAATGAGGTGTTTGGGCTCGAGAGTGATCTGATTGAAAAAATCAAGTCAGAATTTGTCATTCGGTCAGAAGTCAGACCTATTCAGTTCAATTCAGATTCAGCTAAAACACTGGCAAACCACCCTTACATTTCATATGATTTGGCGTGGATCATTATCAATTATCGAAAGCAAAATGGGGATATCAATGGTTATGAAGATTTAGCTAAGATTAAAGCTTTTGATGATTCCCTCTTAGTGAAACTCAGACCTTATATCCGATAGCCATGGAAAAGGTTCTGAAATCATACCTTAGAAGACTAAGCAATTTGTCCGGAAACAACAGATCGTTGCTGTTGCTTCGCCTTCTTTCAGAACAATTTATTGACATACATGAGCTCGATTATGTGGAAGGCGAGCCCAGTTTTAGGATCATCAAAGATTTGATGCTGCAAAAAAAACAGATCCCGCTCTGCAGCGAAATTGACAGCCGAAACAAGTCAGCGAACGAGCTGAGTTCAAGGCTCAAAAGAATACAACGAAAGGAACGATTTCTTTTTGAAGAACGGGGCGCCAGGGATCTGTACATCGGCTGGCCTTTCATTAAGGGAAAATTCTCAGACGGAACTCCTGTAAGATGTCCACTTATTTTTTTCCCCGTTTCTATAGAAAAAAAAGGGAACGACTGGTTTTTGTCGAGACGGGAGGGTGTCAATATTACATTGAACAAAACTTTTTTGCTGGCCTATTCCTACTACAATCAGATAAAGCTTGATGAAGAGTTGATAGAAACAGTGATTGACGATTATGAGAAGGACGACCTTTTATTCAGAACCAGATTGTATGAACTGCTAAAAAACAGTCAGATTGAAATCAACTTCAATCAGGAGAACTTCATGGACGAGTTGAAGTCATTTCGGAATTATCGAAAAGGGGAATTTGAGGATAAGGAAAAAACCGGTGTTTTGAAAATGTTTCCTGAGGCCGTCCTTGGTATATTTCCACAGGCCGGATCTTACCTTGTCCCCGATTATCTGAAACTTCTGGAGGAGGGAGATTCAAAGGATCTTGAAGATTTTTTTGCCGGAAAGATTACAACAGACGTCAATCAGATGTCATTTTTCCATGAAAAAGTTAATGAAGAGAATACCTTCACCCCTTTCCCGCTGGATGCCTATCAGGAAAAGGCAATAAAACAAATTAAAAGAGGAAGTTCGCTTGTTATCCAGGGGCCACCGGGGACGGGAAAATCACAATTGATCAGCAATCTCATCTGTGACTTTATGGCCAGAGGGAAAAATGTGCTGCTGGTTTGTCAAAAACGTGCAGCATTAGATGTGGTTTATGAGCGTCTCCGCGAAAAGGAGCTTCATGATTTTGTTGCGCTCGTTCATGATTTCAAAAATGACCGAAAACCTATTTTCGAGCAGATCGATCAGCAGATTGAAGCGGTTGAGATGTATGAAAAAAAGAACAACAGCCTGGATTCCATTCAACTGGAAAGAAATTTTCTTCAGGCAAGCAGGAGGATTGATCAGTTATGTGAGGAGCTGGAAGAATTTCGGGAGGCACTTTTTGATGAAAAAGAGTGTGGCAAATCCGTGAAGGAGCTCTATCTGAGTTCCAGCCCCGATCGACCCTCTTTCTCAATGAACCTGGAATATCGTTCCTTTCATTTCGACACCCTTAATGAAATACAGAGAAGGATCAGGAGTTATCTGACTTACTATACCAGATTCGATACCAGAGCCCACTTCTGGGCGAAGGGCCCATCGTTCTCATCATTTGGCACCAAGGATCTTGTTCGTATTCTGGAAATTATTCGCGAAATACCAACCTTCTTTTCGGAATTGATCTTACAGTCAAAAGAATTTTGCCTTCGAGAACCAGCCTTTGATTCTTTAGAGTATTTCTCCGGTAAAATCCCTGAGCTGAACCAGTTGATTTCGGAATTAAAGGAGCCGGTTCTTTTCAAGGTATTCGTGCAATTGCATGAGGAAAAACCCACGCAAAATCTTAACTGGTTCATTCAATTGGAACGCAACATGCTGGGGTGTTTCAGAGGGTCTGGGGTCGAAGCATCGCTAAAAGCTTCTGAACTCGGAAGATTCCAGGAGGTTTTGGAAGCTGGCATTAAAGCCAGAAGCAGACCATGGAGCTGGATAAAATGGATGTTCTCGAAAGAAAAAACCTTTCTGAAAAGAGTTTTGGTGGCGAATGATTTGAAAAGTAATAAAAGGGGATTTGATGTCCTGGTTGAACGCATTGACAATCGCCTGAATTACGAACATATCGTTTCACAGATTTCTGAAAATAAGTGGCTGCATAATTTTCCTTCCAACTTTCGAAAGATTGAAATTCAGGACTGGTTTTACTGGCAAAAAGCCGGCATCAATATGTATTATGTAAGTGAAGACGTACGCGCCCTGCATGAGTATATTTCACTGGTCAACACGGACCACAAAACGTATTTGGGCAATCTGGAGAAATTGAAAAAACTCTCTCAGGAACTTCCAAAGCAAATGGGTCTATGGAGCAGGTATCTAAATGTTCATCAGGTCAAGGCGATTGTTTTGAAAAAAGAAGATCCAACCAGACTTGAGAAGTTGTTAAAAAAAGATTTTGATGCACTGTGTGAATACCATCAGCTAAAAGTCGGGTTATCTTCTGAGGAGAGTCGTGTAATAGACAAGATTGTAGAGGCAAATGCCAAAAGTGTAGAAGAATCAATTGAGTTGTTTGTAAATAGTCTCAGCCTTGCCTGGATTGATCATATTGAGGGCAAATTTCCTGATTTGAGAACCGTTTCTTCCGGCAAACTGGATCTTCAGGCAGAGGAGTTGCGAGAAGCAATCGAGCTCAAACGCGGGACCAGCCGGGAAATACTTTTGCTTAAGGCCAGGGAAAAGACCTACGAAAATCTGGAATACAACCGACTGAAAAACAGAGTTACTTATCGTGATCTTCAACATCAGGTAACAAAAAAACGCAGAATCTGGCCAATCAGGAGAGTCATCGGTGAGTTTACTGAGGAGCTGTTTACCCTGCTGCCCTGCTGGATGTGTTCCCCGGAAAGTGCTTCTGCTATTTTCCCCATGAGGGAGCAATTTGACCTTGTCATTTTCGATGAAGCCTCACAATGCTTTGCCGAGCGGGGGATTCCTGCAATGTACAGAGGAAAACAGATTGTGGTTACCGGAGACAGTCAACAACTGCAGCCCAATGACCTCTATCGAGTCAGATGGGAGGAAGATGACGACACCACACCGGAGCTGTCCATTGATTCTTTACTCAATCTCACCAAACACTACCTCCCGGAAGTGAACCTGGCAGGGCACTACCGTAGTAAATCGCTTGAACTGATTGATTTTTCGAACGAACATTTCTACGGAAGCCGGTTGAGACTGCTGCCTGATTTCGAGTATGTCAATAAAAAAGATCCGGCAATTAAATACATTGAGTCAAATGGAATTCTTGAAGATGGTGTGAACCGGATTGAAGCCGAGAAGGTTACAGATTTAATTTTTGATTTTCTTAATAAGAGAAAAGAAAAAACAATTGGTGTTGTGACATTCAATCATAAGCAGCAGGAGTTAATCCAGGATTTACTGGAGGAAAAGGCTGAAGGTGAAAGCCTCCTCATCCCGGAATCACTCTTTATAAAAAACATTGAAAATGTTCAGGGTGACGAGCGGGATATCATCATTTTTAGTATAGGATATGCTCCGGATAAGAAGGGAAGAGTCAAGCTTCAATTTGGAAGTCTGAATGTTGAAGGAGGAGAAAATCGGCTAAACGTTGCAGTAACGAGAGCACGTGAAGAAGTGTATGTTTTGTCAAGTCTTCATCCGGCAAAAATGAAAACCGATGACACCAAAAATGAAGGCCCAAAGCTGCTGAAAAAATACCTCGAGTATGCGATCAAAGTGAGCCTGGGTAAGTGGAAGCCACACCTTCCTGATTACGAAGATCATCGTGGAGAGTGGTATTTGAGGAGCAAATTGTCTGAGAAATCGTTTTACGAGCTGGATGATGTGAGTATCGCCAGGGAGCTGCCTTTTGCAGACCTGTCAGTTCGAAAAGGTAATCAGTATACGGGTTTGATTCTTACTGATGATGAACGCTATTATCAGGCACTTTCTCCCAAACAGATCTATGCCTTTCAGCATTTTCACTTAACCATGAAAAACTGGAAACATGTTCGGTTTCACAGTCGTGAAATCTGGATCGACGCTGACTCGGCAAAGGAAAAAATGCAGAAATTTTTGTACAAGGTCAGATGACCTTATTCCTCCACAACCTCCACTCAATGGAAAGGATGAAAGGCAAACCTCCAATAATATAAAAGGTAGACCTGTGATTTGTTTCGAAAGCATTTCATTCGAATAGTTTTGACGTAATCTCTTGTGATTCTGAATTTGCCGGAAGCTGAAAAACCGGAAGAATCAAGAGTAGTCAGACTTTAACAGAGTAACAATTTTTGAAGAAATTAATGAATTTTTTGATCCTCTTAGCCATGACGATTGGTTCGAATATTTACTGGATTTTAACAGGATATAAATACGAAACCTTATCAGTAATTGCTCAATTCTCACTTTTAACAGCTTTCCTGATTCAGTCCGTTTTAGTGTGGCTTGATTTGAAGAAGCTTAATAGGGGTGAAAGAACTGAAGACAGAATCTGAAAGCAACCGAAGGTAAGATTTGCTTTTGTATCCAAAAAGCATGAACACCATGAGACTGGATCGATACCCAGGAATCATGGGATGATAATTACATCATTCACATTCTTGCCGTCGGGGTGGTTTTTCATCTTCTATAAAAGAAGAAATTAAGAGATCTTGATTTATCCGGATTATAATTAGAAGTTTCAGCATTGGTATGGCATGTTACTTCATAGATAACCGTTTTTCTCTATACTGATGCATTTTTTAAAATCATATCTCAGAATATTTATGAAAAGAAAAATTAAAAGAGGTGTATACAATTTGTAGGCTGCAGATTAATCATTTATGGAAGTGTTTAAGGCATATTGCACTTGCATAATTCAGTTAAGCTCACTAATTCAAAATGCCAATAACAAAATACCTGAATCGTCTTGAACGAATGGATGCATTAATAAGGAGAAAGTCAACAGGTGCGCCTGAACAATTCGCAGAGAAAATGAATATGAGCAGAAGTGCACTAATGAGGAATCTGGCGGAACTGAAAAAATTAGAAGCCCCAATAGAATACGATTCCTACAGGCAGACTTACTATTATTCTGAAGAAGTAGAATTGAATTTCGGATTCAAAAAAATCAGTGCTACAAAAATGGGGAAAATGGTCGGGGGAGATTTTTCCCGAAAAAATTTAGCAGTACCAAAATATGAGACCAACATAGTTAACATTTACGGTTCATCTTTTTTAATAACTGAATAAGGTGAGTTTAATAAAATGTTTAACTTTTAAATTCTAAAAACATGAAAGAATTAAGTTTAGAACAAATGGCAAACGTTGAAGGTGAGGGTTGTGATTTTGCAACAGGTGCTGTTCTTGCCTTTTGGGCATCTGGGATCGGATTTGCCTTTGGTGCCGCATCAGCAGGTATTGGTTTCGCAGCAGGGCTAGGAGCATCTCTAATCGTAGCTGCTGTTTGTGCAGACTAATTATTAGCTCAGAATCTGCCGGAAAAAGTATAGGGTCCAAGTTCTATGAACTTATCTGGAATGGACCTTATTTTACTTCTTCTGGCGGACTTTGTCGAAATTTCCCTAATGTTGATTAACAAAGAATGAGGATATCTATTCTATTTTCTTATTATAAAAAATTACTTTTCAGAAATGCAAAACTGAATTTCTATTTCATCACAACTTTTGTTGTATACATTATTCTTTTGAGCTTGTTCGCATATCTCCAAGCATTGGAAGCTCCCCATTTTTATTTTCACAGGATACTTATCTTCTCATATTTATTTCAATTTTTTTACAACCATTTATACTATGGTTTAGGGTGGGAGTCTTCATTTAAGCATTTTGTCACATTTCATATGAAAATGAAGAACATCATCTATATGTATGTTTTTTATAATTTTTTGTATTTCTCATTTTCTCTTGTTTTCATAAAAATTATAGCACTCACATCATTTATTACACTTACATATAGCATTTTCAACATTATAATTATTTATCTGTTTATTCCGAATTTGTTATTCGTTTTTGTCTTCCCACTTCTAACCATTTACGTTGACCTGTTTAATAACAAGAAAGGTCTTGTAATTCACAAGTTTTATGCGTTTCCCATACTGATATTTACAATTACATTTCCCGCGATACTTCAACATTTATGGTCAAATTTTTCTTATGGTCCTATATGGATTTCCTCGATCACGATTTTGGGAGTTCTGATAGTCATTATTAAATTTTCCATGTTAGTTAAATTTTGGGAAAGAAGATTGCTGCAGCTAAGCCTGGAATAGAGTCTTAATATCTCCTATGAACCTTTATATTGAAAAGTTAGAAATTGGAATTAAAAGCTTCAATCTGCATTGTCAGAATTTAGCGTTCGACGCAGAGGATGTTTTTCTATTGACCGCTCCGAATGGTAGTGGTAAAAGTATGTTTCTTAAGGGAATCGTCGGTTTGGTAAAAACCAATCACAGGAAAATTAAAATCAACGATGAATACGTCAACAAGTTAAACTTATCAAATGTTCTTGCGCCGTACTTAGGAGAAGAGTTTTTAGTTCCTTTTTATGAACCGATGGAATATTTTGAATTGATTGGGAGAATCAAAGGACTTGAGAGTTCACAGGTTAGGCGTTCAATTGAAAGTATTAGTAACATATTTAATCAGAAATGGCCTGAAAAATATATCCGTGAACTATCTACTGGTATGAGGAAAAAAGTTGGTTTAGCCGGCAGTCTAATAGGTGATCCCGAAATAATTATATGGGATGAACCTTTTGAAAATGTAGATGATGAAGCACAAATTTTACTTAGAGAATTTGTAAATAATGAAAAACGACTTGTTATTTATTCATCACCTGTTAGAAATGATCTGCCCTTTTCAAACACATTAACTATCCAGTCCGGGAGAGTTATAATGGAGCATTAAGGCAATGAGGACATTGAAGTCATATCGTTACATATATAAAATACTAATTGATTACATGTCGAGAATTGTTGCAAATTTTTTGTTTCAATTTTTCATTCACCGTTACATAGAAATTACTTCGATATTGATAGCCGCTGTTGCCAATAGTTTATCAGCACCTAATTCAAACATTATTATTGGTGTTGTTGCTTTAACTCATTTGTTTCCATCTCTTATGATGAATGAAGGCTACATAAAGATTGTACCCTATATAAGAGCTATTTATCTAAATAACCATATTGTTGCACTCTATCTATTGCTGAATACAATTGTTCCTTTTGGAATATATCTAATGCTATTCATGGTGACTTTACCGGAACCACCAATCATTCAAAATGTTGTTTTTATGTTCCTGCTACTATTCAATAATACCTTATTCTCTCATTTTCTACATATTTTTTCCTTTTCAATTAAGGATACGATCCTGTATTTGCCACTCATTGTCACTCTTTATTTGGTGGTATTTATACACATTGATTTTTTAATAGTTCTCTTGCTCACAGTAACTGCTGTAGTACTATTCATCAGTAAAATCCGAAGCTATTAAATACTATCAAATGGAATTGGACACCTTCCGCGTATCAACACTGACTAATGTGATTTACTAATTATGATTAGAAAGTACTTATATCTTTTATTTATTCTGCTAGCTGGACTTCTTACTTTCATCTCCCAAGAATTAATAATTTCCAAAGAAATTCTTAGTGAACACTTAAGCCAACAGTTGAGTTTTGATCAGATTGAACAAATGTTGAACTTGAGGGAGCGATGGGCCTGGACTAGTTACGCCATTTTACCGATCATCTATTTGCTCAAATTTACTTTTATCACCCTATGGCTTCTCTCTGGTAGTATTCTTTTTGGGTATAAAACCTCATTCAAACAAGTATTTCAGGTAGTTCTTGTAGCAGAATTTGTTTGGTTGATACCATCTATTCTCACTATTATATGGTTTGGTTTAATAGATACCAACTATACATTGATTGATGTGCAATACTTTCAACCATTATCCCTTCTGAGTTTTTTCGATGGTTCTACCCTTGATAATTGGATGATATTTCCCCTCAAAGCTTTGAATTTATTTGAGATCGCATATATGATGGTTTTAGCGCTAGGAATGAGAAAGCTATTGAAGAGGGACTTTAACACTTCACTAAGCTTCACTGTTCCGGTTTATGGTGCTGGACTTGTCACCTGGATCGTATTCATCACCTTTCTATCCATCAATTTTGCTGTTTAAATGAAGAAAAAAATCATCATTCTGGCAGGGCTAATTATGGCTAGTCTGATCACATGGTTGGGTGTCACAAGTATTTCTTCCTTGAAAGAAAGGGAACACCGTGAAGAAATTCAAAATAAACTATCATCAATTTTTGAATCGCTGGGCATCCAAAACGATCTCGTGGACGGGGCTATCCTTTTAGTCTATTTCAATAGTGAATGTGAGCACTGTCAATGGGAGGTGAGAGAAATTAGTGAAAATTTGGCGCGGTTTGAAAATATCAAGCTCGCTTTTGTTTCTCACGAACCAGAAGAACAAGCCAGGGCTTTTCTTACCCAGCATAAGCTTGAATCGTTCTACTTGAAAGTAAGTGCTGATCGTGTGATGTCATCTTTTGACGGAGGTGTACCACAAATCTTGATCTACAAAAAAGGGTTGCTCGAAAGGCATTACAGGGGCGAGGTGAGGATTGAAGTAATCTTGGAGGTATTAGATGATTAGACTCTCTCTCGTCGGGATGACACTTAAGGGTGATACAGGTTAAGACTTGCATTCTCTGGACATATGAACTTCTATCATCGAGACAGCTTTAGAAAATGAAATTTAATCTCAAAACACTTAGAAAACAGTTTGTGCTACAACAGGGTCAGTCTGATTGCGGCGTTGCATGTCTGGCATCTATTATCAGGTATCATGGAGGTGAAAAAACACTGGATGAAATAAGAAGACTGAGTGGCACAACAAAAACCGGAACAACCCTTTTAGGTCTTTATCAAAGTGCAAAGCCTCTTGGATTAAAGGCAGTTGGACTGGAGGCCGATGGTGTTGAAAACCTGAGAGAGCTGGATGAACCGACCATTCTGCACGTACTATTAGAAAACAGGCTTCAGCACTACGTTGTTTTCTACGGGTTTGAAAATGATAAACTAATTATTGGTGACCCGGGAAGAGGAGTAGAACTATGGGATCGAAAAAAACTGGAAGAAGTCTGGCAATCAAAGTCATTACTTAAGATTTCAACTACAGAGACTTTTAAAAAAAGTAGCGTAAGACAAAGGAAATATGCAAACCTTATTGAATGGATAAAAGAAGACATCAACATTTTGCTTGCCTCTCTATTCCTGGGAATTCTGATAGCTGTTTTTTCATTGGCCACCGCTGTTTTTTCACAAAAACTGATTGATGTTATCCTTCCTACAAAAGAGCTTGTAAAGTTGACTGTCGGGCTCGTGCTATTTGGCTTTGTATTGCTTGCAAAAAATGGACTGGGGTACATAAGATCAACATTTCTCATTACTCAAAGCAAGGACTTTAATAATCGAATGATCTCGTCCTTTTTTGAATCATTACTTGACCTGCCTAAATCATTTTTTGACTCCAAAAAGACCGGTGAAATGATTGCTCGAATGAATGACACAAGAAGAATTCAAACGACTGTGAGTACCCTTGTGGGGAATCTACTGATAGAATTTTTGGTCATCATCACTTCACTGGCAGGTGTATTCGTCTATTCACCACAGGTGGGATTTGTTGTTTTGGTTTTCATTCCTTTTTATGTAATGATTTTGTGGAAATTGAATCGCCCAATTATTAATGCCCAGAAAGATACCATGGGTGCATATGCGATGAATGAGAGCAATTACGTGGATGTAATCAATGGGATAAGTGAAATAAAGAGTACGGGAAGTATGGGGCTTTTTCATAAAGTGACAACCCTATTTTATGGCACATATCAGGCTCAAATTTTCAGGCTTGGAAAGATTCAGATAAAATTCGTGGTGTTGACAGAGACCGTTGGAATTTTGCTTTTACTTACTGTAATTTCTTACTCTTCGGCCATGGTGCTTCAGGATCTGTTACAGTTAGGCTCCATGATGGCCATTCTTACTCTTTCAGGTTCTGTGGGACCGTCTCTGGCAAAAATTGCCATTTTTAATATCCAAATGCAGGAAGCAAAAGTGGCCTTTAACCGAATGGAAGAATTTACTGGTTTGGAACCTGAAAGAAGTGATGGGAGACATTTGACACTTTTCGACAAATTGGAAATCAGGAATTTAAGTTTTAACTATCCCGGATCCATTCGCCTGTTGGAGGAGGTTGATTTAACGATTCAAAAGGGAAAAATCACCTCTCTTCTCGGTGAAAGTGGTTCAGGCAAGAGCACCATTTTACAACTTATTCAACGATTTTATGAGCCGGTCAAAGGAGAGATAGTTATCGAAGGAGAAGTAATTGAATCATATGATCTGATTTCTCTGAGAAAGAGAATCGCAGTTGTGCCTCAGGACGTCACCATTTTCAATAATTACCTGCTATTCAACATTGCTTTGACAGATAACCCTAAGGAAATGGAAGGTGTGGTCGAGTGGTGTCAAATAATGGGGTTTGATAACTATTTCCAAAAATTCCCACAGGGATATATGACCCTCCTTGGAGAAGAGGGGGCAAATATCTCCGGAGGTCAAAAGCAATTGGTTGGTTTGGCCAGAGCGCTATATAGAAAACCTTCACTTCTATTGATAGATGAAGGCACCTCAGCAATGGACAGGGAAACCGAAAAATTTGTAATGAAAACCCTCCAAAAAGTAAGGGAGGAAGCAGCTGTTTTGATGGTGACCCACAAGTTACAAACAGCCTTAGAATCTGATGTGACTTATCTGTTGGAGGATGGAAGAATTTTGGATTCTGGTGTTCCTCGAGATTTGATAAGAGGAGAGAATTTCCTGAGTAGAAATTATGAAGAATTGACTTCTTTCACTTCGACATCATAGGATGTTTGATTAAAATTATTTTGATTTTAAGTGACTCAACAATATAAGGATTTAAAAAATTTTCTTAGTCTCGCAATATGAGACTGGTATGATTAATATTTACCATTCACTTGGTTTGTATAAAATTGAATTAGGTGTATTTAATTAAATGCTAACAAAAATATTATTTATGAAAGAGTTAAGTTTAGAGAAAATGAGTGAAGTAGAAGGAGGAGGAGTTGATTGGTATTCCGCTGTTTGCGGTGCTTTATCTGGAATTTGGTTCCTTGTTGATGATACATATACAATTGAGGCCATGATGGTTTCATATGGCTGTATTCCAGCATAACAGTTATTTGGAATAGGGGCCGATAATCAACTCCTATTCTTTAAAATATAATTATGAAAGTTTTGAAATTGATCTTCACTTTTCTTTTCATATTTCTAATCTCGCCAAGAGGCATCGCACAAACCAATGCGGAGATTCTCTTTCATGAACAAAGGGCTCGAACTAAAAAGATACTTGCTTCCGAAGGGGTAAGTTCCATTTCTGTCACCAGAACAAGCTATTTCACCAGCAATATCAATCTTTTAGGAGACATGAGTTCAGACTCTATCGTATATTCAAAGGATGGCTCCTACTATAGAAAAATAAACTTTCCAGATGGTAAAACATGGACAACAGAATATAAAAATGAAATACTTAAAGTAAATGGAGAGGTATTAAATCGTATACCTAATTTTTTAAAGAATGATGACCTTTTTTATTTCATTTTTCGCATTCCTCGCTACGATTCCTGCTTCTTCCAGAAATCTTATCATTGTGATTGTACGCTAAATGATAAAAAGTTCGAACTCCACTTCAATGAAAATCAGGAGTTGATAAAAATAATATCAAGTATTGATACCAAAGAATTTTCGGAGTTTGATGAAGTTTTTGGACTGTCCTATCCAACAAGGATAAAAGGCTTAATTGAATCAGATAACATAACAAGTGATGTAAAAATCACATCATTAACTGTTTTTAAAAAATAATGAAAATAATTTTCTGCTTGTTTCCACTTTTTTGCTTGTTATGAAAACAATGGATTTGTAAACAAACCTATTGGGTAGAATCTTTAACCTTCATTGGCCAAATGGCTTCTTGAATTATTTACCCTCCACAACCTCCACTCTCGCTCCGACCGAAAGAATAAAAGGGAGGGAATCCAGTCGCATGAATTGCTGGAACTTAATGTTATAGGTGCCTTCATTTGGAAAGGTATAATTCTCTAATACCGGAATCGTGTGGTCAAACATATCACCAAGCCCGCTTCCAAGAGGTTCTCCGGTTTTTGGATTAAACAGATCAGCTTCTTTTAATTGCTGAACTACCACACTGTCCAGAGAGTCCGTGAGTGAATATTGAAAGTAGATATTGTAAAATGGATAAGAGGAAACATTTCTGAATGTCGCCATGACATTGTACGATTTTTCAATATCATCGATTTCGAATGTGAATCTTTTTACTGAGTCCATATGCCAAAAGGCATCTTCCATATTCTCATAATCTTCATATACTCTGGAAGAATCACAGGAAATAATGGTTGCTGCAAACAATAAGATCAATAATCTCATAGCTGATTTTTGTTAGATGGTTTTTTAGAGAATGATTTCTTATTCCTGTTCCGATTTCGATTCTTGCTTTTCTTCTTTCCTTTCTTATCGTATTTCTTATCCATCGCCTCTAAATCACTATTGATTTTAGAAGTACCTTCTCCTGCCATATCAATTTTATTGTCAGTGAGTGTGGCTGGCTTTTTCCCTTTTTTATTAAGTTCAAGAATTTCCTTTACCCGCTTAACATCAATGGAATACCAATTGTTGTCATTATCATACCCGAACCACATGATTTTGCGAAAAATATCGGTTTTCTGTAGTGTGGCTTCACCCCGCTCTGTGAGAAGTGGTTTTTCCACTTCGGGAATATCCTTTAGTGCTTCCATGTATGTGTCCAGCTCATAATTCAGGCAGCACTTTAATCGTCCGCATTGCCCTGAAAGTTTTGAAGGGTTGAGCGAGAGGTTCTGATACCTGGCCGCCTGTGTGGAAACTGCCTTGAAATCCGACAACCATGTTGAGCAACAAAGCTCTCGCCCACAAACTCCAATACCGCCAATTCTTCCGGCCTCCTCTCTTGGGCTTATTTGCCTCATTTCTATTCGGATGTGAAATTCAGATGCCATTACCTTAATCAGCTCACGAAAGTCAACACGTTCTTCTGCTGAATAGAAAAATGTGGCTTTGGTACCATCAGCCTGAAATTCAACATCGGTCATTTTCATTTGCATCTTACGATCCTGAATGATTTCCTTTGTTCGGTACAGCACTGAAGATTCCCTGTTTCTTGCCTCCTCCCACCGCTCCAAATCCCGACCACTTGCTTTCCGATATACTTCTTTTACTTCTTCATCGTCCTTCACTCCTTTTTTTGACATCTGAAGGCGTACCAGCTCACCCTGAAGCGAAACGTATCCTATGTGGTGTCCGCCCGGCACATCTACCACTACCGGATCACCGGTGACAATATCCAGTTTTTTATCATTTCGGAAAAATCCCTTTCTGCCGTTCTTGAAACGTACTTCGACAATGTCGAACCTGTGGAGTGAAGGCAGATCCATATTAGACAGCCAGTCAAAAGTATTGAGCTTATTGCACCCTCCGGTGCTACAATTGCCATTATTCTGACAACCGGCTGAACCACTTGTACCACAGCTACTACAGCTCATTTTATTGGCCTAAATTCTTTAAATCAAATCCGATATCTGAACGATATTTCTTTCCTTCCCAGCTTACGGCTTCCGCACAACTATAACACTTGCTCAGGGCTTCAGCCAGATTTTTCCCCAATCCTGTCAAGGCAAGCACCCGGCCACCATTAGTTACCAGTTTGCCGTCCTTCATAGCTGTTCCGGCATGAAAAGGAAGTACACTCTTAACATCCCCGATGGTGATTTCATGTCCTTTTTCATAAAACTCCGGATATCCCCTGCTCACAAGGACGAGTGCGGCCGAACTGAATCGCTCATATTCAATTTCTGTATCTACCAGTTTCCTGTCAGCCGTCGCAATGAGCAGTTCTAGGAAATCTGTTTTGATGCGAGGGAGCACTGCCTGAGTCTCAGGATCTCCCATTCTGGCATTGTATTCAATCACATATGGCTCACCACCGACATTGATCAATCCAAAAAAGATGAACCCACAATAGTCGATTTTTTCCTTTTTTAATCCTTCAATTGTTGGCTTAATGACCTTTTTGTTGACTTTATCCTTGAAGGATCGGTCCGCAAAAATAACAGGCGAAACTGCACCCATTCCTCCTGTATTGGGACCCTCGTCATTTTCCTTTATCCGTTTGTAATCTTTGGCCTCAGGCAGAATGCGGTAATCCTTACCGTCTGTAAGCACAAAAAAGGAAACCTCTATCCCATGAAGAAATTCTTCAATCAGAACCCGCTCGCTCGCTTTCCCAAATTTCCGGTCAATCAATAAATCACGAAGCGCCTGTTTCGCATCCGGCAATTCTTCAGTTATTATTACACCCTTTCCACCAGCAAGTCCGTCGGCCTTAAGGACAAATGGGGGATTCATCCTGTCAAGAAATCGGTCGCCCTCTTCTATAGTATCGGCTGTTACAACTTTCGCTTTGGCAGTTGGAATACCGTGACGATTCATAAAATCCTTCGCAAATTCCTTGCTTCCTTCAAGCATGGCTCCCTCGCTCTTTGGACCGACTATCTTAAGTTTCTTCAGGTCTTTTTCATTCGAAAGAAAATCGACCATGCCATTGACCAAAGGGTCCTCCGGCCCGACAACCACCAGCTCAATATTATGTTCCTTTACGGCCGTAGCTACTTCTGAGAAATTCTTAACGTCGATACTCAGATTAGTCGCGATTTTTGATGTCCCTCCATTTCCGGGTGCAACATAAATCTGATCACATTTTGGGCTTTGTTTTATTTTCCAGGCGAGTGTATGTTCCCTTCCTCCAGATCCTATTATTAGAATATTCATTTAGGTTGAATCAATTAAAAGCTAAGATTAAATGTAGGATCATAAAAACCTAATTAACATGCAAAATTTGAATAATATTCCTTGCCAGGTAAACTTAAGACCTTAATGTTTCTCTGGTATAATTGTGACCCTAATGTGCATACTCGGACATGAATTTGATTCTCATCAGCCTTACTTCATCTTCCGAATAATCATCCTTCAGCTCCTCCATTGCTTCATCTATATTATCGGTATCCGCATTGAGGAAATAGTCATAGATATCGTCCTGACGATCATCATCCATTAATTGATTAATGTAGTAATCAATATTAAGCTTGGTCCCGGAATAGCATATGTTTTCAACTTCATTAATGACCTGCTCGTAGGTGATTCCCCTGGCATCTGCAATCTCTTCAAAGTCCATCATTTGATCGATGTGCTGGATAATGTAAATTTTATTTTTCGACTTGGTTCCGGAAGATTTAACCAACACGTCTGAAGCGGTGATGATGTCGTGCTCTTCAACATATTCCTGAATCAGCTCAAGGAACGGGGTTCCAAACTTTTTAGCCTTACTCTCCCCGACTCCAACAATTTGTTTCAGGTCATCCATTGAAGTTGGATACAGAGTAGCCATTTCTTCCATGGAAGGGTCACTGAAGATTACATATGGTGGAATATCCTCCTGATGAGCCAAATCTCTTCTGAGTGTTTTGAGCATATCAAAAAGGACCTTGTCAAATGCTGAAACATTTACAGGTGCCCGCTCAACTTCTTCTTCCTCACCATCAGAAGCATATTCATGATCCTTAGAAAGTTTGTGTGGATATGGATCTGCGAGAAATGCATGACCCTTTTCAGATACTTTAAATGTTGCCGGGTTTTCAATGTCTTTTTTTAGAAATTCCTGCAGAAGGGTCTGTCGTATAACGGATCTCCATAAATTTTCATCATCACTGAGCACTTTGCCTTTTCCGAATACATCCAGTTTGTCATGATCGTAACTCTTAACATGCTGGGTACTCTTACCTATAAGCAGGCTGGCGATGTGATTAATGTCAAATCGCTCACCGGTTTGCTCCACAGCACTAATCACCAGTCCGATCATTTCCTGTGCTTCGAACTGCTCTTTTGGATGAACACAATTGTCGCATTGCCCACAATTTTCTATAGTAAACTCCTCGCCGAAGTAATGTAGCAGTTGCTTTCTGCGACAAACTGCCGACTCTGAATAAGAAGCCATTTCCTCCAGGAGAAATTTTGCATTTTCGCGCTCGGTTACAGCCTTGTCTTTGTTGAATTTTTCAAGTTTGAGGATGTCATTGTACGAGTAAAACATCAGGCAATGACTGTTTATTCCATCTCGTCCGGCTCTTCCTGTTTCCTGATAGTAACCTTCGATCGATTTTGGTGCGTCATAATGAATGACAAACCGAACATCCGGCTTATCAATCCCCATTCCAAAGGCGATCGTTGCTACTATGACGTCCTGATCTTCGTTCAGGAATGCATCCTGATTTTTCATTCTCGCCCTGGATTCCATGCCCGCATGATAAGGAGCGGCTTTGATTCCATTTACTTTTAAGAAATCAGCAATCTCCTCCACTTTTTTCCGGCTCAGGCAATAAATGATTCCCGATTCGCCTTTATGATCTTTAAGAAATTTTATTAAGTGCTTTTTTGCCTGCTGCTTCGGTCTGACTTCATAGTAAAGATTGCTCCTGTTGAAAGAGGATTTGAACAGTTTGGCACTGTCCATTGAAAGGTTCTTCTGCACATCCAGTTGCACCTTCGGAGTAGCGGTGGCAGTCAGTGCAATTATGGGAATGTTTCCCAGCCTGCTGATGATGTCTTTGATACGTCGATATTCCGGACGGAAGTCATGTCCCCATTCAGAAATACAATGAGCCTCGTCGATAGCGACAAAGGAAATTTTTGCCTGCTTAAGGAATTCAACATTTTCCTCTTTAGTCAATGATTCGGGAGCAACGTACAGTAGTTTGACAATCCCGGCAACTGTATCTTTTTTTACTTTGGTACTTTCAGACTTTGACAGGGTGGAATTGAGAAATCGTGCATGAATACCCACCGCATTCATCTGATCCACCTGATTCTTCATGAGAGCAATAAGTGGTGAAATTACTATGGCGGTTCCCTCCTGAACAATGGCCGGAAGCTGATAACAGAGCGACTTGCCCGCACCGGTTGGCATAATCACAAATGTGTTATTCCTGGCCAGTATATGATTGATAACTTCCTCCTGCATTCCGCGAAAGGTATCGTATCCAAATACACGCTTCAGACTGTCCTTTAGACTTTCTTCTAAAGTTGCTTCCATAATTGGGTTGATGTAATAGAAATTTAGCTAAAAACTCCTGTTCTAACAAATAATTCAACGCCTGCCACCCACTGTTACAACGGACTGATTATCGGTATATTTGTCGAAAATATGCGTTTCAGGCAAAATTACACTAAAGTTTTATGAGCAGGAATGTACACGTGGTTATTATGGCCGGCGGAAGCGGTACGAGATTTTGGCCCTACAGCAGAGATGCTAAGCCAAAACAATTTTTGGATGTGGTGGGGACCGGCAGGTCACTTTTGCAAATGACTTATGATCGATTTCTTGGAATAACCACTTCAGATAAAGTATGGATTGTATCAAATGAAAAGTATGAGACACTGGTAAAGGAACAATTACCAGAGCTTAGCGATGATCAGGTATTACTTGAGCCGAGCAAGAGAAATACGGCCCCTTGTATAGCTTATGCGGCGTATAAAATTTTAAAAAAGGATCCTGAAGCAGTAATGGTCGTGACACCTTCTGATCATGCCATTTTCAAAGAAGATGAGTTTAGAAAAGTCATCAATACAGCCGTAGATGATGCCTCGGCCAATGACCATCTTTTGACCATTGGAATCCGGCCGAACAGGCCTGAGACCGGGTACGGTTACATTCAGTATGTACACGGATCCGGGGAAGCTGTGAAAAAAGTAAAAACCTTTACAGAAAAACCACAGGCTGATCTCGCACAGAAGTTTTTGGAAAGCGGTGATTTTTTGTGGAATTCCGGAATTTTCATCTGGTCAATTGATTCGATTGTGCGTTCTTTTGAATCGAATGAAGATGAAATAGCTTCATTGTTTGCCTCAGGGCTGGATAAGTACTTTTCCAGTGACGAGAAGATGTTTATCAGGGATATTTATAGTCAGTGCAAAAGTATTTCCATCGACTATGCCGTAATGGAAAAGGCAGAAAACGTCTATGTCGTTCCAGGTGACTTTGGCTGGTCCGATCTCGGATCATGGAACGCATTGCATGAACTTAAAGAGAAAGATGAAAATGAAAATGTAATAGAAGGCTCTGTTTTCACTTATGAAAGCAAAGACAATTTCATTAGAGGAAGGAAAGGCAAGATGATTGTCGCTCATGGACTGGAAGGCTATCTGGTAGCCGACTTTAATGACGTTCTGTTAATCTGTAAAAAAGAAGATTCCGGTATTTTCAGAGAGTTCATCTCCGATGCTAAGATTAACATGGGTGAGAAGTACGTATAGTTTTCTCAGGATGACCTCTGACGTACAGCTTCATAGAGTATCATCCCTGCTGCCACTGAAACATTTAGCGATGCTATTTGCCCTGTCATGGGAATTTTACAAACCTGATCTGAGATATTAATAATTTCATCAGAAATTCCATTTTCTTCGGAACCCACTACCACGGCTGCAGGAACGTTAAAGTCCGCTTTGCTGATGTTTCTCTTTCCCTTTTCTGAACAGGATATAATTCTAATCCCTGACTCTTTGAGGAATTGCACAGATTCCATCAGGTTTTTTTCTCTGCATATTGGCAGGTAATTAAGTGCACCTGCAGAAGTTTTGATGGCATCTTCATTCACCTGTGCGCCACCTCTTACAGGAATCACCAGTCCATTTACTCCCATACACTCAGCAGTCCGGGCTATGGCTCCAAAGTTTCTGACATCTGTAATTTCATCAAGCACCAGTATCAATGGTATTTTTCCCTGCTCATAGAGTTCGGGCACGAGGTGTTCGAGGTTTGAATATTGAATCGGAGACACCAACGCTACGACTCCCTGGTGATTCTTTTTTGTGAATTTATTTATTCGTTCAGAAGGGACTTTTGAGAGTGGTGTTTTAGACTGATGAATCTCAAACATCAGTTCTTTGATGAGATCGCCTTTGAGCGTCTTCTGCATGAAAATTCGTTCCAGATGTTGACCTGACCTCAGGGCTTCAATCACCACACGAATTCCATAAATAATGTCGGATTTTTTATTCATTGATACCTCTTCGGATAGCGGCCAGGTATTCATACCAGGAATTCTGATAATCTACCCGCCTTCTTAATGCATATGTTTTTGGAGAAAAAAATGTGGAGATGACCGTGAATTCAAATGAGGGACCCTGATCATAATACCATTCCTCTTCATTATCTGATCGATATACTTCGTCCGGGACACCAAAGACGATGAAAAGCATCCCCCGGTCTGTCTTCCATCCTTCTTTGAAGTCTGTGAAAAGCCGATTGGATTGTTTCACCCAGTTGTAATAATTACGAATGGCGTTCCGCGCCCTGAATTTGGTAACATAGGTTTTGAGCCAGAATGAATCAAACGACCGTTTCAAATCACTCGAATTTCTGAGACTCTTTCGCTCCGGTTCATTTAGAATGTACTGCATGGCATCTACGAGCTCAGGAAGCTGCTTAAACTCCGGGTAGTAAGGGGCTGCTTTCAGCATTGTTACTCCCTGCGAGGTAGTGGAATCACGACGAACAACATAAAAGTGATTGTTTCTAAAACTTACCGAGTCGGAAAAGAGAAACGAGGAATCCGGAAGAATCGATGGTGCGAGGGGCTTCATATCAGCCATTGGAGGATCACTTAAAGGGAAATCTTCAATGTATTGCTGAGCGTAAAAACTATCAGCACCCTTCCAGCTGAAATTAGAACTGTTCAGATAATTTTCGAAAACAGGATTCCCATCCGGGTCAGCCGGGTATATTGATGGGAATGGCAATAATCCATTTTTAAGTGAGACATCATAATACAGAAAAATGCCACTTTTAGAAATTTTTACAACCATCAGGTTGTTCTCTGATTTTTTAAAAGTGATTTTAAGTATCCTTCTTTTTGCTTCTGATAACAGTGTATCAGCTTCGTACCCTTCAAGTGTGGTATGAGTCTCAGATTCATACCTTGACTGGATCATCAATTCCGTAGACCAGGAAGACAAACTATCTGCAGTGATTCGGAGAAACACGGATATGTTATCATCGTTTTGGATAACCCTGTGCCTCAATTTGACTTCAGCAAGCGGATCATACTGCCATGAAATGTTGATTCTTGTGAAATCAATGGCATGACCAAAATAGGTCATAAAAATCAAAATAAGTGAGCCTGAAAGCTTCTCTATTCTCATCGACATCCAAATTAGTCAAATAATTGATTTCTTTGCATGAGGATATACGTAATAGATATTAATGAGTGTTTACACAACAGAGATTGCATCAGATAAAATACCATCCGACAATCCAATTCATCAGCGACTGCTTAAGGCTTATTATGCAGCAAAACCCTTCATCAAAGGAGATCTGCTCGAACTGGGATGTGGAGAAGGAAGAGGAGTTGAATTGCTTGCTCCGCTTGCCTCTTCCTATACAGGCATAGATAAAATCAGCGCTGTGGTGGAGACTCTTTCTTCAAAATATCCGGATTATTCATTTTCTGACGGAGTTTTTCCTCCTTTTCCCTACCCTGACGAATCGTTTGATGCCATTGTGACATTTCAGGTCATCGAACATGTAAAAAAGGATGATGAATTCGTTAAAGAAATTTCAAGGGTGTTGAAGAAAGGAGGGTGTGCATTAATTACGACTCCAAATATTAAAATGACCCTGTCAAGAAATCCCTGGCATGAGCGGGAATACACCGCTACACAACTGGAAGATTTATGCAAAAAATATTTCACTGATGTAGAAATGAAAGGAATAGCCGGAAATGAAAAGGTGATGGCCTATTACGAGCAGAACAAAGCGTCGGTTCACAAGATCATGCGATTTGATGTTCTGAATCTTCAGCACAGACTACCAGCCTCTCTATTGCGTATTCCTTATGACCTGATGAATCGAATGAATCGCAACAACCTTAAAAACTCAGACGATGATTTGGTGAAATCTATCCAATATGATGATTATCTTGAACGTGAAAAGAATGAACAAAACCTTGATTTATTTTGTATTCTTCGAAAGTAAACTGCCACGAATAGGCAGCCAATCTGCAACTCTTTTGATGGATGAGAACTAATCGACTGACGATATCTATATTCCTCACACTTTTAATCGTGGGGCTGAGCGCAGAAACAACTCAGGCGCAAAGGAAAAAGAAGCGTAAGAAACAAAAGATAGAAACGGCGATTGCAACCGCAAGGTCTTATGTCGGAACACCTTACAAATGGGGTGGCACAACCAAAAGCGGAATAGACTGTTCCGGACTTATCCAAAAATCATACAAAACTATCGGCATCAATATGCCAAGAACAGCTAAGGAACAATCAAAGTTTGGGCAGAAGCGGGGATGGGACGGAATAAAACCCGGAGATATTGTCTTTTTTAAATTCAAACAAAAAGGGGACAAATGGTTTCATAGTGGCATGATTACTTCTGTCTCATCCAGTTCTATCAAATTTATTCATGCCTCCACCAGCAGAGGAGTAGTAGAGTCCAATCTCCTTAGTGACTATTATAAAAAGAACGTGAAAAATTTCCGGAGAGTGATCAGGAAGTAGGGAAATAAATCCCTAAGCGCGGTTATCTAGTTTAAACATAACCATACATGTTCGATAGGCTTTCCCTCTATTTTTTCCACCCCTCACTAAGAGTAGTTTGTAACTACGCATAGGTATTGTCTTTCCTGAAGGAATATGAACAAAAGGTGTAGCCAATGTGTACACTCGGTGAGTTTACAGATGCTTAGTTCCTCAGCATGACAGTGTGTATAAATTTATATACGCCACAAGTGAGCCTAATCCCTCGGATGCAGCTCTCCTTCGGTTCCTGCGACAAGCGTGGCAACTGTTGCATCGCCGGTCACATTCACAACAGTTCTGCACATATCAAGGATACGGTCAACAGGGAAAATGATTGCGATCCAGGCAGGATTCAAACCAACAGATTGCAAGACAATGATCATCATGACCAGGCCGGCGCTTGGCACTGCAGCTGCTCCAATGGATGCAAGCGTTGCTGTTAATACAATCGTTAACTGCTGAGCCAACGACAGGTCTACCATGTGTAGCTGTGCCATGAAAATCACCGCAACAGCCTGGAGGAGACTGGTTCCATCCATATTGACGGTTGCTCCAATCGGCAACACAAAACTTGCGACGTTCTTGGATACGCCCATGTTGTTTTCCACACATTCCATGGTTACAGGAAGTGTCGCTGCACTTGAGCTGGTTGAGAACGCCATTAATTGAGCAGGGCTGATGTTTCGAAACACCTTCTTGTAAGTCATGTCCTTTACAAAAAGTATCAAAATGGCCGGGTAGAATACAAATACAAGAAAAGCCAAACCAAAGAACAATGTTAGTGAGTAAGAGGCTAGTCCTTTGAATATTTCGAAAACTTCAGCAGGTGTATCGGCCATTTTTGCAATCACTCCGGCAAGCAGCGCAAATACAAACCATGGAGCCATCTTCATAACCATGTCCACCATTTTGAGGAAGACATCATTAATACTGGTAATAAACACGGCAACCGGTTGTGCCTTTTCCCCGACAACAGCAATGGCGATTCCAAAGAATATGGCAAAAAAGATCACCTGAAGCATTAGTCCATTGTTGGAAATGGAAAGCACCAGGTTTTCAGGAACCATATCCACAAGAAATTGCATAGGAGGAGCTTCCTTAGTCATTTCTGCACTCCCTTTCATTACTTCAACTTTGTCACTGATGACCTGCTCTTCTCCTGAAACCTGCAATACCTGATCTGCATAAGCGGGATCATTGAGTAAGTTTTTGTTGTCCTTTATTTCAACTCCCTCCGTGTCGGCAACCCACAGCTCATAAGAAATTCTGTTTTTGACTCTTTGTTCTTCGTCAAGGTGAGTACCCGGTTTCACTACATTTACAAGAAGCAATCCAAGGCCAACTGCAATGACCGTTGTTAAAAGGTAGAAGCCCAAAGTTTTAGCTCCCATCCTGCCCAGTTTAGAAATATCACTTAGACCGGAAATTCCGCTAATTATAGAAAACAACACCAACGGAACTGCAATGAATTTGAGCATCCGAATAAAAATTTCCCCAAATGGATCAATCCAGTTGATGGTGAACTCATTCCATCCAAGAGCACTTGAAACAAATGCATACACCACGCCTGCTACCAGACCAATGATGATTTTAACGTGAAGCGGCAGTTTTTTCATTCGGGGTTATTGAAAGTTTAGCCTCGCAATATATTAGTTTGAGCTATTAAATAGAAATCTGCAATGGCAAGCGCCGATAATGCTTCAACAATTGGTACAGCGCGAGGCACCACACATGGATCATGTCTGCCTTTTCCCTTCACGGTAACCTCATTCCCGTCTTTGTCAACGGACTGCTGATCTTTCATGATAGTGGCTACCGGTTTGAATGCCACATTGAAATAAATATCTTCACCATTCGATATTCCTCCCAGCACACCTCCCGCATGATTGCTTTTCGTTCGGGGGTTGCCATCCACCATTTCAATCGGATCATTATGTACAGAACCATTCATTCTAACCCCTTCAAAGCCGCTTCCAATCTCAAATCCCTTCACGGCATTGATAGACAGCATGGCTTTCCCCAGCTCGGCGTTTAGCTTTCCGAAAATGGGTTCGCCCAGGCCTGCTGGAACACCTGTGATCACCCCGGTTACAATTCCTCCAATGGTATCCTGATTTTTTCTCGTTTCGTCTATTAGCTGAAACATACGTTGAGCGGTTTCTTCATCCGGACATCTGACATCATTTGAATCAATTTTTGTCAGATCCATTTCCTTATATGACTTTTTCAGCTTCAGGTCACCCACCTGAGAAACGTAAGCAAAACAGCTGATGGATTTTTGCCTGAGTAAAAGTTTTGCGACCGCACCGGCAGCCACCCAGCCGGCCGTTATTCTTGCGGAGCTTCTTCCTCCCCCTCTGTAATCCCGGATGCCATATTTTGTCTGATAAGTGATATCTGCATGAGATGGACGAAAGGCATCTTTAATGTGGCTGTAATCCTTACTCTTTGCGTCTGTATTTCTAATCAGAATAGCGATCGGTGCTCCTGTTGATTTTCCTTCAAAAACGCCGGAGAGCATTTCAAATGTGTCCGGTTCTTTCCGCTGGGTGGTAATCCGGGACTGACCCGGCTTCCTGCGATCCAGTTCGGACTGGATAAACTCCTCATCCATTTCTATACCTGCCGGCAATCCGTCGAGAACAACACCTACACCTGGCCCGTGCGACTCTCCAAAAGAAGTGATTTTTAAGATGTTGCCAAAACTGTTAAACATGAATTACGAAGCTGTCTTTCTAAACACAATATAAAGGGTCAGTCCCATGGTGAGGATAACAAAAATATTGACTACCCATGTGATCCAGGAGTTCCCTGAAAGGGAAGTTAAGTCATTTTCAGCAGTGGAGATTTTATCATAAAAATCACCCAGATCATTGGATGCGATGTACTGATTTTTTCGACTTTCCCCCTTTACACTCAGAACAAGTTCTGAGCTGAGTGTATCGTACGCTTCTGTTGTCGGATTAAAAAATATCCATGTGAAATAATCGCTCATTTGGTATTCTCCCGGTTCATTCGGAATGGCGTAGAAATTATAACTTTTTGTACCTCGGACCCGCGAGTTGCTTTTGCTTACATTTTGCTGCACGTTGGGTGCATAAAAGTCAAAGTTTTCATCCGACTGAGGCAGGGGTGCTTCGATAGCACTAATATTCCCCTCTCCTGAAACAACGAACTCATAATTGAAACTTTGGCCGGTTTCAAGGTCTTCCGTCGAAATCTCTTCAGTCAGTTGGTAATTGCCCACAGCCACACTTTCTTTGAGCGGATGTGGTGGCAGATCTGTCACCTTAACGGTTTTTTCCTTAGAGTAAAATGTCTCAAAATCTTCCTGCCTGTTTCTTCCAAAAAATGAAGGGTTCTTTGCCACTTTATATTTAATCATTTTCAGACCAACAGAAGGGAACTCAATGTCCTCCACATTCAATGGAAAGAAAGTCGCCTGATAAATCTTGTATCGTGTATAGTTTTTTCCATTTAGCTGAATAGATTCCCCATTGATATTATCAATGTTGAAACTCTCCTCCCAGCATGAATTGGGCTTAAGTTTTTTAACAAGCTCTGTTATCTGAGTACCCAAATCATAGAACCGCATATCCGCACGATTGGATTCTGATACATAGAAAGCCAGACTTGTGGTAAACCCCTCACCAACATAGACTTCTTTCTTATCAGTGGTCACTGCCAGAAAAGCTTCTGCTTCGACATCTATAAATTCGGATGGCTGAGTCCTCTGACCCAGCAAATCTTCAAAAGGATCACTTGAAAAGCCGCTGCGTCTTCGTTGCTGTATGGCATCTCCCACTACGATCTGAGTTCCGTTGGATTTTACATCTTTACCATTAATGGTCATGAAAAATGGAGGCAGAAGAAAGTTTCCCTTCTCAGTAGCCTGATAGTTTTGAGTCAGGCTCTGGGTTGATTTCATCTGACCATTGATGTAGCTGGTAGAAGTAGAAGAGGAAGTACCCCGCTTGACGAATCCATCAATTTCAGGAAAATCGCTGTACTGTTTCAACCGATCATTATCCACTGCCGCCGTAATGGTGAAATATTGATTCAGTCCGATTTTTGGCTCACCAAGTTTGATTGAAACCTCCTGAGCCTGAATTATGAATCCGGTTAATACCAGAAGGCAACTTAACACTAACGTCTTCGTTATTCTCATATCACATTACTTGTTACTCTTTGATAGTTTTTATTAAACAGAACAATAGAGCACAACGCCAAATTTACTACCGGGGTTTGTTCTTTAACAATAATTGACATGCTTGAATACTTCAAAACTATTTTATCGAAAGTAAGCTTTGATAAGCGGTTATTTGAAAAGGAATTAAGAAAAGCGATAAAAGCCCTCATCCCACGGGAAGTTGAGCTTTTGAGAGACTGGTGTTACCAAAAATTCGGCGGCAAATACCAGCCTGTTCTTCAGGCATGCTTTGCAGAATAAACATAGTGCTTTTTCACTATTCCTGGTTTTCTGATTTTTCCGAAAGCATAAGAATAAGATGAAACCACTCTTCACCAGAACCATCCTATCCCCCCTCCAGGAAGGAGAATAGAACGTGTTTCTCCAAATTCTTATTTCGAGTTCAGATTATGTCAACAAAAACTATTTCATATTTATTTTTTCCCCTGAAACTTTTTAAGGATTTGCTCCATATGCTTCCCGGCAGCTTCTCTGCCTCCCAATCCATATGAAAGTGCCACGGCAACCGCAACTGCTCCAAGAGTAAGCCCAAAGGCTAATTCTACGATACTGTTGGCAATACCCATTGTTCTGAGCGCAATTGCCAGAAACAATCCGATGATTGCTACTCTTGCTATTCCTGCTACAAATGCATTTTCGCTGGATCCGCTCATGGATTTATAAATAATGGATCCCAGGAAATTACCCATTACCAGGATAATAAGACCAAACAGTACGCTTCCAGAAAGGTTGAGAATTGTATGCAACACTTCGGCGAGTCTGGCCAGACCAAGCATTTCCACCCCTGAGATAACTCCAAAGAAGACCATGAAGTAAAACAAGATATTAGCGACAATACTCGAAAGCTTTTGCTTACCTAAAACACTGCCAAGTTGAAGTTTTTTGATCAGGTTGTCCATTCCAAGATTGGCAAGTAAATCCTTTACAAAGGAGGTAATGAATCGGCCCCCAATCACAAAAATGGATATGATCAGAATTGCCCCAATAATATTAGGAACCGCATCAAGCATCTGATGCAGGACATTGTTTGCCGGGTTTGTAATGGCATCTAAATGTAACGCATTCAGCCCCTGAATAATGAAAGGAATGAATATGATAAAGAAAACGATTTGTTGAATAAAGTAAACCAGTTTATCAGTTTCCTTAAAACCAATCTTATTTGCCAGTCGGTCAAAGAAACTTCCTGCCATCTTCACCAGGTTAGAAATAAACTTAGCTAAAACGAATCCGATAAACATGATGGCCAGACCGGCTAAAATATTTGGAATAAAGCCAAGGAACTCATTCAGCATATTTGTGATCGGGTCCAGCACATAGCTCACGCCGAGCATCTCCAAAACGATCAAAAGAACGATGACCATCAGCACATAATAAACCAGATTGGCAATGAACTTATTGGTATCGACGATGGTATTTCCAAGCAGTCTTTCGTCCCACTCGGTTTTTTTCATTAACCCGTGAACAATCCTTTTTACAAGTAACGCAAAAAGCCATCCGACTATAAATACTACGATTGCTCCTACCACTCCGGGAAGCGAATCGCTAATGACGTGAATGATTCTGTCTAGGTATGCTGGCATGTTCATGATTTGGATAGATTGAGTGAAAAAAAATCTTCTATTAATCCAAATGTAATCAATTTTCCCATCTGTTTTCTCAAAATAAAAAAGGCTCAGATGGTATATCTGAGCCTTTTTTATTGTCTTTATAAAGACCTATTTCATAATTCTGCCATCTTCCAGACTAACAATTCTTGTTCCGTATTCTGCAAACTTCTCGTTGTGTGTCACCTGAATGATTGTCATCCCGGCATCATGAAGCTGCTTCAAAATATCCATCACCTCTTCCCCCTGTCCCGAATGCAGATTGCCTGTTGGCTCATCCGCCAGTAACAGCTTTGGTTTTCCTATTAGCGCACGCACAACTCCCACGAGCTGCTGCTGTCCTCCTGATAACTGCTCTGGGAAAAGGTCTTTCTTAGCAACCATGCTGAATCGATCCAACATCTCGGCAATCATACTTGCACGCTCTTTTCCTTTTACTCCCTGATAAATCAGCGGAGTTTCAATGTTTTCATATACAGTGAGTTCATCAATCAGGTGATACGCCTGAAATATGAATCCGATGTGTTCTTTGTGGATTCTTGAAATTCTTCGCTCGTTCAGTTTATGAACCGGCTCATCCAGAAAGTAGTACTCTCCTTCAGAAGGTCGGTCAAGCATTCCGATGATATTCAACAGAGTGGATTTTCCCGAACCGGAAGGGCCCATAATGCTTACAAATTCCCCTTCTTCTATTTCAAGATTAATGCCTTTGAGTATGAATGTTCGCTGGTATTTGGATTCGACGAACTTGCTGACGTCATTGAGTTTTATCATATGTGAAATGGTATCCTGCTTTATACGGACAAGTTATTACTTAGTTAGTAAAAACTTTTCAGTGAGGATACCTTTTTTGTGAGCCAAAACAATGATATAGGGAGTATTGAATTCAAAATTGAACGGGATTGATTGATTTCCCTGGCTCAATGCTACATCGGCATCAAACAACAGGTTGCCTTTCACATCATAAAGTTTGAGATGCGAGTCAGAATCAAAATTCGAATGAAGCCTTATTTGCTGTTGAGTAATACTGAAAAATGGCAACTCAGCTATCTCCCCGGAAGCAGACAGTATCAGTTCATCTGGTGAACAATCAAAGCCAATCATAAATCCGGTTGTGGTGCTCAGATTACGCTCAGAAGAATCCATTACAAAGTAATCACCACTAACCTGTACATACACAGCGTTTAGTCCGGTATAATTTGAGGCCTCCTCCAGATTCATTTCAACATCAATGGTGATGATAGCGTCAGAGAATTTGGTATCAATGTTTGACTCATTCCACTCTGTTGCGCTTTGTCCATTAAATGTCAGGGCACTCATTCCAGTTGAAAATCTAATGCTTAGAGCTGCCTGAGAGCTATTTTCTATTATGATTTGATCGGTATACGATTCCTGAGCTGACCTGCAGTTCGTCATCGGAACGACCACATTATGGAACGAATCTGCTTTCACCACTTCCACAATAAAATCCAGAACCGTATATCCGATTCTGAGAAATTTACCATCTACTTTTCGCCATTCCTCAGTTTTGATCGCCATCGAATACTCACCAGGTTCACCCGGGGCATCCCATATCAGATTTCCCGAAAAGGGTTCAAGTTCGAATACCGGTGATGCTGATCCTGATTCATAAAATGACAGATCAGCCGGGCTCCTATAGCCATCTACATTAAGCCCATCCCCCTTTAATGGGATTCCAATTTTATAGCTCAGACTGTCTCCATCTTCGTCAAACATAGATAAATTGAAAATATTCTTATGACCTGAGACTGCTCTAAAAGAAGGGAAGAAATCATTTCCTGGCGAAGTGTTGCCATTCAAAAACGGATCAAGCGAAACCAGTGCATCAACATGAAATGAATTGTTGACTGAGCCTTCTATATTGTTGGAATTAGATTTTCTAAAATCTTCCGTATATGAAACTTCGTAATACCCAGGGTTAGAATAGGTATGAACAAGGGTAAATTCCCACTTTTCCAGACCTCCTCCCAGGTCTTTAATATTAGCCCATGGAAGTACTTCATCAGTTTCATCTCCATAAACATCTCCATCACCAAAGTCAAAAACTCCCAATCCGAAAGGAACACCATTCTGGTCTCTGTAACCAACGAAGGTTATTTCAACAGTTAGGGAGTTCAAATTTTTATAAAAGATTTGTCCACCTGCAATATGGGTAGCCGAGACCCGATAGGCGAATAAGAATGGGATGAAGAGGAGGAGAGTGAGTGTTCTGTTCATGCTTTAATTACAACAAAATAAGCCAAAACCCTACCAGAACCGCTTTACTCAATCATACTTATAGCCACCGGCGTTTTCCTCCAGCTCTACCCCCAGACTGTGAACGATACGGTTCACGAAATTGAAATAGGCGATAACCAGCGTTGCATCCAGTATTTCCCGGTCGGAGATCCCGGCTTGTTTCAAAGGCTTCACCAGTCCGGCATCTTCTGATTTTTCCGGGCTTTCTGTTAATTCTTTTGCATACCTGCACAGGGCCTTTTCCTTATCGTTTAGTTCTGCAGATTCAAAATCCTTTTGCAGTTGTTCAAGCTTCTGTTCGTCTTTCCAGAAATTCTGTACAGCCTCCAGATGGTGGACCTGACAGTATTCACATTTGTTGGAAATGGAGACAATGACCGCCATCATTTCCCGATGCACACGCTTAAGAGGGGACTGACCAAACATGATGGTCATGTAGAGATCCATGTGATTAACAATGGAAGCCGGATTCAGGCTCTGGATTTTGTGAACTTCTGCTATTTTCCCTCTGCTCTTTATGAGTCCATCATAAATTTCTTTAAGCTGGCCTTCAGCAGTTTCCGGCTGGATGACTTCTATATATGGCATGAGTCAAAAATAACTCATGCCATATAGAAATATGCTCGTTCTTAATGAAGTGTTGTGAATGTCAGTCGATAACCATCAAATGATCGGGCATCAACTCTAAATTCCCCGGCACTGATTATTTGAATTGTTCCAAGGTTCTGGCCGTCAACAATTAAAGACCATCCGTCAGTTAACTGTTGCAGCTCAAAATCATAATTTCCGGAAAGAAATACAGCTTCCTTTGTATCATCGGTATTGTTATTGATTACTTCAATTTTTTCACCATCAAATGACCATTCGATTACCCCGGAATCAAATGAAAAATCGTGTCCTGCTAAGCCTCCATCTACCCTTGTAAGACTCCATTGTTTTGTAAGTAGAGAAAAATCTTCAGCACTATACAGGTAAAACAAGCTGTCATCTGTTCCATGAAGGTTTAGAATTACTTCTCCATAGTTTTCCAACTGCAATGGTGTCAGATCGAATGAAATTGTTTTGGTGAAGACAGCCTGACAAGCCTCTTTGTTTTCCAATACTAATTTGATATTCCTTTGAACCGGGAACGACTCCAAAATTTCTCCTGAATCAAAGAGTGACATCTCCCATGAATCACCCGAACATCCTGATGATGAATACTCAACGTTCAGGCAGTCTCCTGAAATATCCGCCGATATGAAATGGAAAAAATCCATTTCCTGATCGTATTTAGCTTTGTCAACAACAGCTACTTTATCGCATGTCGAAGAATAGAGTAAAACGGGATTGGTAGCAGTCGTTGCAAAATCTTCGCACGTATTCAGACCTGCAATTCCACCAAACTCACAAATCACTTCTCCCTCACAGTTGTATACAGATACCAGATTGTCTGCACATCCAATACAAGAATTAATCTCAAAAACCGAAGCTTCCTTGTAGGTATACATCGTAATACTTACAGCAGCCGGCTGCATCCTCTGATCAAAGTCATTCTTTAGTTCGCTCAGCCACTTCAGTTCCGATAATGGATCATCAACTCCGCAACCAGAAACATCGGTTGAATCTTCATCGCACGATTGAAATAGTACAAAAAGAAAAACCGCAACCAGTTGTATTAAGAAATTTTTCATAAAAACACTAATTAATTGTTGAATACTTAATTAGCAGATCTGCATTCAAACTCAATACATTCTCAATTGGCTCTACCCTACTTTCTAAAGCAATTCATTAGCCAGGTTAGCCAATTCTGAACGCTCCCCTTTTTCCAGCATCACATGTGCAAACATTGGGTGATCCTTAATTCTGTCAATTAAATAGGAGAGCCCGTTTGACTGTGAATCCAGGTACGGTGTGTCAATTTGATTGATATCTCCGGTAAAAATGATCTTCGTGTTTTCGCCTGCTCTGGTAATGATGGTTTTCACCTCATGTGGTGTAAGGTTTTGCGCTTCATCAACAATGAAGAATATGTTTGACAAACTTCTCCCCCTGATGTAGGCAAGAGGTGTAATCATCAGTTTTTCCTGATTGACCATGTCGGTAATTCTTGTAAACTCCTTTTCGCTTTCTCTGAACTGGTGCTGAATAAATTTCAGATTATCCCAGAGGGGTTCCATGTACGGATTAAGCTTGGATTTTATGTCTCCTGGAAGGTAACCAATGTCCTTATTACTCAATGGAACAATGGGCCTGGCCAGATAAATCTGCTTATAGTTTCTGCGCTGCTCCAGTGCAGAGGCAAGTGCAAGCAGTGTTTTTCCTGTGCCTGCAACCCCATTGATGCTTACGAGTTTTATATTCGGATTCATCATGGCATGCATCGCAAATGTCTGTTCTGCATTCTTGGGTTTTATCCCGTAAACAATCTGCTTATCAACTTTCTCAACCACATCATCTTCCGGATTATACCAGGCAAGCACCGAATTCTTTTCACTTTTTAAAATGAAATAGTTGTTTGCCGGGAATTTTTTTCTTTTGAGGATTTTCTTCCGGTCGATGGAATTTTTCTTGAAGAGAATATCAATGTCCTCCGAAGTGATATCGTCCAGTTCGGTCTTCCCTGTTTCAATCAGTGCATTGACGTCTTTGATCTTTCCAGTCTCATAATCCTCCGCATGAAGATCCAGTGATTTAGCCTTCAGTCTCAGGTTAATGTCTTTGGAAACCAGAATGACTTTTCTGCCTTTCTCCTGCTGCTGGATAGTAAGTGCCGCATTTAAAATTCGGTGATCATTCTTTGCTTCATTAAAAACCATATGTGCATCCACAAGGCTCTTATCATCCATGATGACCTTGAATTTACCTTTCGTTTTCCCATTCAAAGGAATCCAGTCGCGAAGGCTCTGATCCTTCGCCAGTTTATCCAAAAGTCTGGTAAACTCTCGTGCTTCAAAGTTCTTGGTATCATTTCCTTTCTTGAATTGATCAAGCTCCTCAAGCACTGTAATTGGGAGCCCTACATCGTGCTCTGCAAAATGCAAAATGGAATCGTGAGAGAATAAAATTACGGAAGTGTCAAGGACGAAAATTTTCTTTTGCGCGGTGGATTTTGCCATGCGGAAACAATCAGTTTATGAAATCAATGATCGTCTGTAATATTATAGATTCAATTTCAAAAAGGGACGGACTTAGCAGGATTTTTTGTGGCAATTATTGAACGGGGACAAACAAGTCTTCCCCTTCACGAGGTTCTATTTTTAAAGCTCCTGATAAAGCAAGGCTCACTAACTTACTAGAAGCAAGCTTCTTATTTAATCCAAAGAGTTGCCGGTATTGTGAAAGTGTGATGGCAGAATTTTCTTCAAAGAATTTAAACAACTGAGTTGTGCTTTCCTCAAATGAGATGAGTGATTCAGTTGTTTCTTTCCGGCTCAAAAATTTTCTCATTTCATAACTTGCCTGAATTGAACGATCCTGCAAACGGATAAACGCCTTTCCATACCTGTGTTTTTTATTCAGGAATGCGTAGGTCGGCTTCTTCAGTCCTTCTTTTATTTCATAGTGAAGAATACTTCTCCCGGTATGAAACTTTAATAATTCAACTTCATAATCAACCTTTGGGCGACATAATTCAGCGATTGCTTTATTAAGAATGAACTCATCTTCCTCCGGGTACTTCAAACCGGAAATTGTTCCGTCATCATCTACTCCAACAAACAGGTGACCGCCTTCTGAATTAGAAAATGCCACCACTTCCCGAATAATCTTCTCCGGATGATTGGCTTTTTTCTTAAATTCTACAAAGCCATTTTCCCCTTTAGAAATAAATATTTTGGCGGTTTGAAGATCCATTTTTCAATCATTCAGGATAGTATCCTATTCTTCGTCTCCTAATTCAGGCATAGAGAACATACTGGTAAATAAATCTTTGAATTGCATCCCCTTCTCCAACTGATGCTTGCTTAATAGGCTGTATTCTGCCAATCCGAATAGTGCAAATTCCATGAGAAAGTATTTGAAGCCCTCATGGGCAGTTTTCTGGTATTTGTTTACAAGCTGTTCAAGACCCGGGATATTGTTCAATTCCTTTTGATAGTCCTTATTGGATGCATCAAAAATCAGGTCAATCATGTTCCCCTTTTCAAACCACTCTTTTATTGGCTCATAGATATTACCGGACTCCTTTTTCCGTTCCTTCTCCGGATCAGGAAAATAATTGACAAACTGAGACCTTAAGGCTTTCCCAACCAGGTTGTTGGCGACTATTCCCGGGCCCTCCTGTTCTCCTTCATAAACCAACTCCACCTTACCGGTTATTGAGGGGATAATGCCATTAAAATCCGATATTCGAACACTTGTCTTTTTGTCCCCATTCATAAGTACTCGTCGCTCGGCAGCACTTATGAGATTCTCATATCCCGAGATCGTCAAACGTGCAGAGACCCCACTTTTTTCATCCACATATTCACTGCTTCTTGCTTCAATGGCGATTTGTTCAATGAGGTCTTTAGCAAGATCGAACACTTCCACTACATCGGATTGTTCTTCTTTAATGGAAGCTTCCTGCGCAGTGATCTTCTTACCCGTTTCGATAGAATCCGGATAATGAGTAATAATCTGACTATCAATACGATCCTTCAGGGGAGTGATAATGGAGCCCCGGTTCGTGTAGTCTTCCGGGTTGGCTGTGAATACAAATTGAATATCCAGTGGCATTCGCAGCTTAAATCCACGAATCTGAATGTCTCCTTCTTGCAAAATATTGAAAAGTGCTACCTGAATTCTCGCCTGGAGATCAGGCAATTCATTGATTACAAAAATTCCACGATGAGATCTGGGGACCAGGCCGAAATGAATCACCCGTTCATCAGAATAGGGTAGCTTCAATGATGCCGCTTTGATCGGGTCGACATCTCCGATAAGGTCAGCAATGGTTACGTCCGGAGTGGCCAGTTTCTCTGTATATCGCTCACTTCTGTGCATCCAGGTTATGGGGGTATTATCTCCATTTTCCAATATCAAATCCTTTGAATGCCGGGAAATGGGGTTGCCTGGATCATCATTTAAGGGTGAATCTTCTACAATGGGGATGTACTCATCAAGAAGTTCTGTCATGGTGCGAGCCATTCGGGTTTTCGCCTGCCCTCTCAGCCCCAGGAAGTTGATATTATGCCTAGACAATATTGCCCGCTCTACATCCGGAATCACCGTATCTTCATAGCCCCAGATTCCTTCAAAAATATTTTCGCCGGATTTCTTTTTTTGAATAAGATTCCGTCTAAGTTCCTCCTTGATGGGGATGGTCTGGTACCCGCTTTTCTTAAGGTCTCCCAGCGTTGAAATTTTCAACAAATCTTCACTCTTCAATTGTTCGTATTTCATCAGAGGTTTTTTCTTCTGTTTCTTTTATAGTCTTCAAAAATGAGGTTCCCCAACCCCTGCAGGCTGCTGTAGTAAGCGTTTCCATTGTTCACCTCGGTAAATTCCCGAACAAATTCCTGCAGATACGGATCGGAGGCAATCATGAACGTTGTGATCGGAACTTTAATCCGCTTACACTGTGCGGCCAGGTTCAGGGTCCGGTTCAGAATCTTAGGGTCCAGGCCAAAACTGTTCTTGTAATACTTTATTCCTTCCTTCAGACAGGTGGGCTTCCCATCCGTGATCATAAAGATCTGCTTATTTTTATTTTTTCTTCTTCTCAGCAAATCCATCGCCAGTTCAAGACCCGCCACGGTATTGGTATGATAAGGGCCAACACTCAAATAAGGAAGATCCTTTATCTGAATCTGCCAGGCATCATTTCCAAAGACAATGACATCAAGTGTGTCTTTAGGATATTTTTTTGTGACCAGTTCTGCCAATGCCATCGCTACTTTCTTCGCCGGTGTAATCCGGTCTTCGCCATACAAAATCATGGAATGACTGATATCAATCATGAGAACGGTAGAGGTCTGGGTTTTAAACTCCTTTTCTCTGATCTCCAGGTCATCCTCGGTCAACATCAAATCGTTTAAGCCATGATTGATTTGTGCATTTCTGAGGCTTTCGGTCATTTCTATCTGATCAAGAGAATCACCAAACTGGAATTCCCTGTAGTCGGAGGTTATTTCATCCCCTGCCCCTGTAAAATTGGTTCTGTGACCACCTTTTCCTGATTTTTTTAGCTTGCCAAAAATTTCTTCCAATGCACTTTTTCGAATCTGCTGCTCACTTTTTGCCGTAATTCTTAACTCCCCTTTCTCATTTTGGTCGTTGATGTAACCTTTGTTTCGGAGATCATCGATGAAGTCTCCAATACCATAATCTGACGTGCTCAATCCATGCTCACGGTCCAGGTTAGTCAGCCAGCTTAGTGCCTCATTGACTTCCCCGGAGGTAATGACCATTAACTGAAGAAAGATATTGAGCAAATTGTCAAACGCATTTTTCTCAGAATCTTTATCAGGTATGAAGTGTGTAAATCGATATCCGATCATAATGTTAACATAACTAAAAACCTGCAGGAATGATTTCGTAAATTGTGAAAAGCATTGAATCTGACTAAAAAAGCTTTATATCCAGCTAATTTTAAACTAAATTAACGCTCAATAACAAGTTTGTATGCCAGGTCATAAACCCATATTAGCCACTCTTATATCTGACATTTACACATTCACCAGGGATTCTATGTTCAAAGTATTTCTGGAGCCTGCTTCACATAAAGACCGAAAGGCCAAAGAGGACAAAAAACAGAATAAGAAGTAGACCTATTTTTTAGGCATGGTCCTGAAAATCATATCCCATAATGGGGATGAGACTCCAAATGCATTTCCCGGATCTTTGTAATGATGAATTCCATGGTGGATCCAAAGTACTTTCCAGAAATTTTTTGGAGGCTGAAATGCATGCACCATGAAATGCACCCACAGGTAGGCTGAATAACCAATCAGAAATCCTGGTAGGAATGCATATACCAGATTGCCCATTATCAGCTTAAACAAAAAGAAGAATCCGGTAGACAATGTCAGGCTCAATGGGATGGGCATGGCAAGTCGATCCTTGTCTTTTGGATAATCATGATGAACTCCATGAACAGTATATGCAAATTTTTCTCTTTTGGGTGTTGTTGGGGTCAAATGAAAGAGGAAACGGTGCATCAGATATTCAACCAGAGTGAAGCCTGTAAAACCCAGGATAAACAGGATCACTGCATTGGAAATTGTCAGGAATCCTTTGTCAAATCCATAGACCATTAATCCGGTAGAAATCAAAGAAAAAATAACCAGGGGCACGGCAATGTGGGTTCTGGTCAGTCTCTCCATGAATTTATTTCTGAAGAGTGACTTAGTTCCTTTTGCGTGAGGTTTGTTCTTAAGTTCCATCCTTTATTAGCTGCTTCAATACAAAATTATGAGAAAAAAATACCAAATTTTACAAAGTCCCTGTTAAAGATTGTCGATGTTTCTTTAAAACGGATTGGTAATATTCCTCATACATGGGTAATACATTTTTAACGTCAAATTCCCTCGCTCTTTTCAGGGCTCCTTCCTTAAATTTTTTCAAATTGTTATCGTCCAAAACATGAATGGCCTTTTCAACCATTGCTTTTACATCTCCCACCGCACATACAAACCCGGATACACCATCCAGATTAAGTTCAGGCAAACCTCCAGCGTCACTGGAGATTACAGGAACCTCACAAGCCATTGCTTCAAGTGCTGCCAGACCAAAACTCTCCTTTTCTGAAGTCATCAGAAACAAATCACTCACTGACAAAACCTCCTCAACGGCCTGAAGCTTCCCTAAAAATCTAACGTCATCAGGGGAGCAAATAGTTCGCGAAAGGTCTTCCATTTTTTGTCGCTCCGGGCCATCACCGATCAGGAGAAGTTTCGACGGCACTACTTTCCTCAATTCACAGAAAGTTGCCAGCACATCCTGCACCCGTTTCACCTTCCTGAAATTCGATGTATGAACGATCAGCTTTTCTCCATTTGGACATATCGCCTTCTTGAAATGATCCTTTGGATGTTTTTTAAACCGGTCAAGATCGATAAAATTCGGAATGACTTCTATTTCAGTGGTGATATCAAACAGACGTAGCGTATCCTTTCTCAGATCATCAGAAACGGCGGTCACCCCATCTGAATGGTTAATGGAAAAAGTAACAACGGGCTCATTCGCCGCATCTTTTCCAACAATGGTTATATCTGTCCCGTGCAGGGTTGTAATGAATGGAATTTCAACTCCCTTTTCTTTCAAAATTTGCTGAGCCATATAGGCAGCAGATGCATGGGGAACTGCATAATGTACGTGTAACAGGTCCAGCTTTTCGTGCATCACCACATCTACCATCTTGCTGGAAAGCGCCAGCTCGTAAGGCGGGTATTGAAATAATGGGTAAGATTTCACACTCACCTCATGATAATGAAGATTTGGACTAAAGAAATCCAGCCTTGTTGGTTGTGAATAGGTGATGAAATGAATTTCGTGACCTTCCTCTGCCAGCGCTTTTCCCAGCTCTGTCGCCACGACCCCACTTCCACCATAAGTGGGATAACAAACAATTCCTACTTTCATTGGTATGATTTATCCTTTGCAAGGTATAAACCCGAACTGATTCGAATTGGTTTCGTCAACAATTAATCGTTTAGAATTGACTTATAGATGACGTCATGAATTTCGGTCCGGGTATTGAGTTCCATGAGTCTCGAATTATTCGAATCAGGATAGATTCGATTGGAAAGAAAAACAAAAATCAACTCGTTTTCAGGGTCTGCCCAAACCATCGTCCCAGTAAACCCCGTATGCCCAAAACTAGAATCACTTGCCAGTGACGATGCAGCATCTCTTTTCCCGTCTTTTTTGTCCCATCCAAGTCCTCGTCGGTTATTCTGAAAATGTCTCAGGTTAAAGGTATTCAGCGTTTCTGCCTTTATATATTGAATACCATTATAATACCCTCCATTCGAAAGCATATACATCATTTTTGCCAGATCGGATGCATTAGAAAACAATCCTGCGTGACCTGAAATCCCGCCAAAGGCATGTGCATTGCGGTCATGAACCTCACCCCATACCTGATCATTTCGATAGCGCTCATCGTACTCCGTTGGGACAATATTTTCGAGTGGAATGCCATTGCTTATCGGATTGAAAGTAATGCCCAGCTGCATCGGTTCATAAAAATTTCTGATCATAAACTTGTCAAAGGTGGTTTCTGAAACAGATTCAACCAGCAGGTGAAGAATCATATAGCCTAAGTCACTGTAGTTATATCTTTTTGTATTCTCGATCAGATCAGAATCTCTGATCCAGCTTTTTAAAGTATCCTTAAGCGCCGGGTGAGGCGCAAGACCGTATGTTCGGATATCCTGTGCTTCATCTTCTTTGGTCTTGTAATAAAACGCATCTAGTCGATCGCCACTTATTGCCATCCGCCAAAAAGGAATGTAAGACCTTACTCCTCCATTGTGAGCGAGCAGTTGTTTGATCGTAATCTGAGATTTGTTGGAATTCCTGAAATCGGGAAGGTGCATGCCTATAGAATCATCCAGGCTGATTTTCCCCTGATCAACTAATAAGGCGATTGCCGGGAGAGTAGCTGCCACTTTCGTTATTGACGCTAAATCAAACAAATCTCTACTTTCCACCGCCTTTAAACTATCATAGGTAAAAAAACCATATGATCTTTCCAGAATCACCGACCCGTTTTTTAAAACCGCAAGCTGGCTTCCCGGGGTTGCATATTTTTTAATTGCCTGCTCTATGAAGCTGTTAATTTCACCAAGTTTTTGTTCATCTACTCCTTCGAACCCTGGTGTTGAGTAACCAATAAAACCTGGTGCTTCAATTAGTCGTCCTTCTTCAAACCTCCCTCGAATCGGAGTGGCGCCAAACAGCATTTTTGCAATGATGATATCATCATTTTCTATTGATCCGGGGACCATCAGTCCTTTCCTGTTTTCCGCCTCAGTCCAATTAAAGTCAATAACAATTTCGTTCCCAAAAGTTTTTCCTTCATACCCTGCCCTTTTGTCAAGTATAACAGGAAAGGGCTCTGCCTGTGGTTTGTCAAAAACATTTACATATTGTGATATTCTGGCTTTCAGTTTTGCGTTATCCCCAAGGTAGACCACACTTTTGCTTCTCAGGGGAAGGGTTTGTTCCGGATCAATTCCCACTACACCATTTTCAAACAGTTGCCGGAGAAGTGCCGATGGCAGTTCTTTAGTTTCATCAAACCTCCTCTTTGAAGCCGAAGAGATTTCTTCGTTAAAGGATCGATAAAAATTCCGTGCCTGTTTTTTGCTCCATTTGGAAATCTTCCGGGTATCTGAAGCCTGATCCACTATCCAGATCAATGCACCGGCATCAATCACATCCCTTTTTGATTCCGGCAGATTCTTTGAAAGCCGTGTGTTTGAAATAAAAAATGTCGGTGATTTATTTACTGCAACATCTATTACCTCCTTCTCAAAAGCAGATAAATTGATGGTGTCAGGAAGAACCAGATGATCAAACCCGGCTGTTCTTGAATAGTCTTCTAAAAATGTGAGGTATTCTCTCAAAAGATCTGAATCACTCACCGCAGCAAGCCATTTCATGTTCGGAAGTACTAAATCATCCTCAGGAAACGGATCGAGTGTACCATCAAGTTGATACGCAACTTTGTAAGTATTATCAGTCAGATATCGCGAAATGGATGCCTCCCATGAAGAAAAATAAAGGGTTGTATTCTTTTTTTTATTCAGTGCCTGGTAGAAAGTTGAGCCTTTATACCACACGATTGCCCGTGAATCTACCTCGCCAGCGAAGGAAACAATTGTCGAAATGAGTAAAATGATGGAACAAATGCCCTTCATAAATCTTAAATTTGAACAATTTTATTCTTATGTCGTGTTGAATAACACAACATTTATTCAATAATTATACCTCATGCGATTTCCATCTCTTTTTAGACTACCAAGATATCAACAGTTTGAGATCAAGCCAAGATACTATGATCCGATAAAAGAAGAGATAGAGGAACGAACTTCGCGTATTAAACATGCGATGGATGGAGATGAAGGGCGTACCTATGACTCTGCGAATTTCAGCTTCCGACGAAAAGCAAAATCCGCTCCGGCTACTTCCATGCTTCAGTTGCTCATTGCCGTATTACTCGGGATGTTGATTTTAGGCTGGCTTGAGTTTGGTAATGATATTTTTTACTACGTCCTCTGGATCATTGTTCCGGGATATCTGTTCTACAGACTTAAAACCTGGAAGAAGCGCAAATGAGTGATATCATTCACTTGTTGCCTGACAGCATTGCCAATCAGATAGCTGCTGGTGAGGTGGTACAGCGCCCTGCTTCGGTGGTGAAAGAAATGCTTGAAAACAGTGTGGACGCAGGTGCCAATTCTGTTCAACTTGTTGTTAAAGATGCCGGAAAATCCCTGATTCAGGTGATTGATAATGGAGTTGGTATGAGCGGGACTGATGCCAGAATGAGCTTTGAGCGACATGCTACATCAAAAATCAAAACCTCAGAGGATCTATTTAAAATAAAGACGCTTGGGTTTCGTGGAGAAGCACTTGCTTCCATCGCAGCAGTTGCACAAGTGGAAATGAAAACAAGAAAGGAAGAGGATGAGTTGGGAACATTGCTTGTTGTTGAATCTTCAGAAGTGAAAAAACAGGAACCGACGGCTGCATCCAAAGGCACTTCAATTGCCGTCAAAAATCTCTTCTATAATGTGCCGGCACGAAGAAATTTTTTAAAGTCCAATCCGGTGGAGCTTCGCCATATCAATGATGAATTTCAACGAATGGCACTGGCCAGTCCGGAGGTGAGTTTTTCCATGACACAAAATGACCTTGAAGTATTCAAACTGGATGCCGGTAAACTGAGCAAACGAATCGTTCAGCTTTTTGGAAAGAATTATCAGCAACAATTAATCCCATGCCTGGAAGAAACTCCCCATGTTAAAATCAGTGGATATATTGGAAAACCGGAGCATTCAAAGAAGACAAGAGGCGAACAATTTTTCTTTATCAATAATCGGTTCATCAAGAACAGTTACCTCAACCACTCGGTTGTGCGGGCGTACGAAGGGTTGTTGAAGGAAGATTACTTCCCTTTCTATGTGCTCTACATTGAAATTGATCCGGTGCATGTTGATATCAATGTGCATCCGACAAAAACCGAAGTGAAATTTGATGATGACCGGATGTTGTATGGGGTCATTAATTCTGCTGTAAGACAGGCGCTCGCATCTTTCAATGTGGCTCCTTCACTGGATTTTTCTGCTGATGTCAGCTTCGAACACCTGAATTTGAGACGAGAACAGGCACTTTCCGGTCAGGAAAAAGCCTATGGCTCCTATCAGAATATAAGACCTGACAAAGAGCGGCTGGAAAAACTGGATGAACTCTATTCATCGGCCACCCTGGAGGAAATTGCCACCATTGAAGAGGCGGAAAAGGAGCGGGTGCATCAACAAACTTTTTCAAGTTCCATTGGTCAGCCAGGTGAAACAGAAGAGAAGAAGCCAACGTATCAGCTTCACGGGAAATTTTTACTAAGACAGGTCAAATCCGGAATGATCGTGCTGGATAAGGAATCCGCACTGGAACGCATTCTGTTTGAACAATACCAACACCAGATGAAGGCCGGATCCGGCATGTCACAATCCTGCTTATTTCCTCAACAGGTAAAGCTCAGCGCTGGCGACTTTGCGCTGGCGATAGAATTAACCAGTGAAATCAAACAGCTTGGCTTTGAGTTTGAACAAATGGGAGAACAACTTCTGGTGATTCAGGGTGTGCCATCAGAACTGGCACCATGCAACGAACAGGAGGTGTTTGAAGGTCTAATAGAACAATACAAACACAATGCGAAAAAACTGGACCTTCCCAAAAAGGAAAGTCTGATTCGGGCATTGGCAAAACGGACGGCCACAAATAAATGTCAGTCATTGAAAAATGAAGAAATGGACCACCTGATGGATCGTTTGTTTGCCTGTGAGCAACCGAACTATACTCCGGACGGAAATCCAACGTATGTTTTATTAAGTTTAGCCCAAATAACCGATTGGTTTAGAAAGTAGTTAGTAGTTAGTAGTTAGTAGTTAGTAAATAGGAAAAAGTGTTTAGAAGACTCACACCTGTAGCAAAAAACATATTGATCATCAATGGGGTCATTTTTATGCTCAGCTCATTTTTGAAAATAAACCTCGCCGAATTTTTTGGCCTTCGTGTGGTATTTTCTTCGGAGTTTGCCCCCTATCAGTTTTTGACCTACATGTGGCTTCATGGCGGGTTCGGTCATATTCTCGGAAACATGATTGCGGTATTGGTATTTGCTCCAATGCTTGAGACCGTGTGGGGCTCTAAGCGGTTTTTGACTTTTTATCTGGTTTGTGGAATTGGTGCTGGTATTTTCTTCGGTGCTGCAGACTTTTTTGAGAAGCTTCCTTTGAAGCAGGATGCGGAAGCATATTTGGCCAATCCCACTCCCGAAAGCTTTGAGCGATTTATTATTAAACATAAAAATCCTTACTTCAACCTGAATGGACTAGGTGAACTTTCTGATGTTTACTATGAAAATGCAAATGATCCGGGAGTGATTAATCAAACCCGAAGAGTCGTTCAGGAAACCTTTGACATTTTTGTAACAAGGGGAAATATGATCGGAGCTTCTGGCGCTGTTTTCGGAATTTTATTCGCGTTTGCCTTCCTATTCCCAAACACAGAATTGTTCCTGCTCTTCCCGCCCATCCCCATCAAGGCAAAATATCTGGTCTTTTTCTATGCGATGTATGAGCTGTATGCCGAGTTTAGTCGTACTCCTGGTGATAATGTTGCTCATTTAGCTCACCTGGGTGGAATGGCGATTGCTTTTATTTTGTTAAAATACTGGGGAAATAACCCAAAAAGGTTTTATTAGACAAGCTATGAATGGAGGACTTTTAGGCGAATTCAAGAATGCATGGGGCAAGCCAAACAATGCGGTTGTTCAGATTATTCTGATCAATGTTATAGTCTTTGCAGTAATCAGGCTGACCGAAGTATTCTTTCTTTTTGGAGGTGCCGGTAATATTCATGGCTATCTGGTGAGTAAGCTTCAATTACCTGCTGATATCAGTCTTTTTCTGCTGCAACCATGGTCTATCGTTACCTATTTCTTTTCACATTACGATTTCTTTCATATCCTCTTTAATATGCTCTTCCTGTTCTGGTTTGGACGCATCATCCAGGAATTTCTAAACAGCAAGCGGGTTATCTCATTGTATGTTTTGGGAGGTCTTGCCGGAGGCTTGCTATACATTTTTCTTTACAACCTCCTTCCATTCTATGCAGATCGGGTAGGTGATTCACTCATGCTGGGTGCTTCCGCAGGAGTATTTGCTATTGTTGTAGGAGCGGCGGTTTTCATGCCAAACTATACTTTCTTCCTGCTCTTCCTTGGCCCTGTACGGATTAAATACATCGCCATATTCTACGTATTTATGTCTTTCATTGGCATGACCGGACGTAACGCAGGTGGAGAAATAGCTCATCTTGGAGGGGCATTAATAGGCTGGATGTACATCACTCAGCTGAACAAAGGCAATGACATTGGCGGATGGGTTATTTCATTCATCAGCTTTTTCAAAAGCATGTTTAAGCCACAGCCCAAAATAAAAGTGACTCACCGGGGCGGAAACAGAAGGCCATCGAAAAAGGAACAGCCAAAGTCAGCATCAGCTCCGGACCAGCCTAAGCAATCTGAAATTGATGCCATTCTCGATAAGATTTCTCAGTCCGGGTACGAGAGCCTGAGTAAGGACGAGAAGCAGAAACTGTTCAACGCCAGTAAGAAGTAGGAATTGGATTTATTCGATTGAAGGATTTTAGATTTTTTTAAGAAATCTGTAATCGATAAGGTTATTCATTGTCGGAATTATTCTTGTTGAGTGGTGCGATGGTTTGGAGGAAGAGGTGGGTATAAAATCAATAAACGCTGTTGGTCATTCTTCCTTTGTCGGACTGGCCACACGCAGGCAATCACTTTGTTCGAACGTGCCTTATCCAATAGAATTGTCATCCTGAGGAATCAATAATCCCGATGCATTCGGGATGATGATGGACGTGAGGATCTCGTTAAAGCTTGTACAGGATTTCTATTCTGTTGTGTAGGTTTCAGTTGGTCGCTCAAGCCCCGTCCGAATGGCTTCAGCTGGGCGGGCGCTGGGCTCATACTTTTTCATTGATAAAATCCTCCGTCTCACCTTCTTTAAGAACTTGGGTATTAAGTATGCTTTCATCTCATTAATTGTAAGGTAGTTAACTACAAATTTTCAAAATAAATCTATGACTTTATTTTTACTGCTCAAATAACTATTCTAATCATGAAGAGAAGCCTTCTACCACTTGTCTTACTAGTTCTTATTTCCATTGTAAGCTGTAACAAAGACAACACAGTCATCCAACCAGATCCTCCTATAATTACTTTTCCCAGTGGAAGCGCAGGAGAAGTTGAACGTGGTGCCACTTTCAGTGCGTCAGTAAAACTGGAAGCAGAAGCAGGTATTGCTTCCCTTACAGTTGATGGAGCTACTGTATCAAACGTAAGTATCGGAGACGTTGAACAAGAACTAACCGTTGAATTATTAAGTGAGAGTTCTGATTTGCTTGGTAATGTAGCGTACGAATTCGAGCTGACAGATCAAAGTGGCGAATCAACAACAGAAACGTTTACGCTTACCCTTTCGCCTGGTGGTGTAGTTCAATCTGATTCGGTGACAGTTTATGACAATGTGGAGGTCATCTCAGATGATGTTCATCTCGTCAGTACAGATGAACAATTTGAGAGCGGTACGTTCGTATTTGAATCAGATCAGGACTTAGGATTACAGGTTGGTGACATAATTGTTGGCTCCCAAAATAGTGGGTATCTGCGAAAAGTGGAGTCTGTCGATATTAATGGGAATCAGGTTTCACTTAGTACCAGCCAGGGAACAATAACGGATCTTTTCCAAAACACACAGATTGACCTTGATTTTGAAGACCTAATTGAAAATACTGGCGGCAGAACCAATGGTGAAACCACTTTTCGAGAAGAGTTTGTTGATTTAAAACTGCTGGAAGAAAATGAGTCCTCCATGACTGTCAACGGCTATGTGGAGCTTGATGCCAACTACAAATTAAAACTGGATGTACAAGAAGGTGTCCTTCAATCAATTAGTTTCAACACCACGGGAACAACTTTGGATTTAAATTTGCTGACCTCCATCGTAGTTGGTGATAAGGTTGATGTTGCCGACCGGGAAGTGGAAATATTTTCTACCTCTAAAGATTTTGCCACTGTTTCCCCTCCGGTATTTGGTACGGTTGACTTTTCTATCAAGGCTGTTATTTCATCTTCATTTGATGCATCCATTACAGCAAATTCAACGACCAGGGATAAGGTTCAAATAGATTTTGAAGCACTTTATTCCAATGGCGGTTGGACTAATTCATTCAATTCGCAGGAACTCATTAGTGAAGGAAATACGGACATTAGTGGCGCAATTAATATTTCCAATGAAATACGACTGATCCCTGAAATCGATATAAAACTCTATGGAGTTGTTGGGCCTTTTTTTATACCTGAAGTTTTTGCAACATTAGATTTGGGAGTAACATCCCCTAGTCTCGATTGGGATGCATTTACAGAAGTTGGCTATGGAGGCAAATTTGGCCTGGAAGCTGAGATCTTCGGAACGGACATCCTTCGTCTTGAAGCAACCATTCCAGAAGAGCGACTCAAGGTGTGGGAAGCACCGTATAGTCTGGAGATTGCCGATGGAAACAATCAAACATTTGCAACGAACACCAGAAGTGACACCTTGAGAGTGAATGTTTTAGACAATTTGGGAAATCTTGTTACTGGTGTTCCTGTACATTATGAAATCATTGCTGGTGATGGTTTCCTCGATGACAATAAGGTATTTTCTAACTCAGCGGGTACTTCCAAAGTAACTTATACAGCGGGCAGCCAATTGGGATCAGGGTCCGTAAAGACATTGATAAAAAATAGAAATCTTGAAGAGTTAGATACTAAAGATTTCACCTTTGAAATCAGTGATCAATGTGCTGATGTAGATATTGGCGTTAGCGCGTCACTGGATGCCAATGGAGCAATTACAGTTCAGGCGACTGGAGGCGAATCTCCATATGAATATTCAGTAGACGAATCGGCTTTTCAATCCTCCAACATTTTCGATAATGGTTACGAAGCTGGCGAGTATCTAATACTTGCAAAGGATGCCAATGGTTGCGAGGGATCAGACAATTTGCAACTAGAAGCTCCACTCCCAGGTGAAGGTTGGTATGTTGGAACCTACACATTAGGTCATCATGGCACTGAAACTAACTCCCATCATAACTGCGGCACCCAATACGGACAAAGTGGTCAGATGTATGTTTATGTAAAGAATGTGAACAACAAATTCTTTTATATCGGGTACTGGAAGTCAATCATTGGTGGCTTGCCAAATATATTTGATGAAGGCTTGTTTTCCTCGTTTCCAGTGGATCGAATCTCTTTCAACTGGCTGGACGGTACTACCGGGAACTCCCGCAATTTTTCTACAGGATCCTTGACTTACGTGGAAGGGAGTTCGATCGCCACTGATGCAAGTTTTGGGCAGGCCAGCATGTCTCAATCAGGAAGCAACGTTGAAGGCTGTGTCAATGACTACCTCTTTTTCTATAGCACCACCTTTGATTTGAGCTATGTTGGGGATACACAACCCGGGGGAATAACGTCTGCAAATCTCGACATCATCAACATGATCATTGATGATCCTGCCTTATATAGCTACATAGAAGAATAATGTTGTCGCATGTGAATTAGGACGATCTTTTGGGGTTACATCTGCTTGACTTGAAAATCAATAAACATATTGCCAATTAATTCTTCAGAAAGCGTGGCACACACATTTATCATTCCCTCTACTTAATCCACTCCTAAAATGACAAATGAGTAGACCGGGCGTACCTCTCACTCCTGCAATTAAATTGAAGTGACCCGGAAAGCCCAACTAATACAAACCGTCTTACTCTTATTGGCCAGCTGACCGCAGGCTGCATCAATGTCCTTTCCTCTGCTGCGTCGGACGCTGGTGTGGACCTTCACAAACCACTTCCCTCCTCGCTCGGGGAGTGATAAATTATTGCAATTCTTTCAACAACTTTCGAGGATCCTGGCGGTTGTCACAAAACGCTGTGATAATTATTACATCAATATCGACTTTGTAGTGAATACTGAAATGTCCCATGGAAGCAACTCTGGTATTTGGATATTCTGAAAGTTTAAACAACTCAGGATTCTTAGCAATAGATTTAGTCTTTTGGTTACTTAGCTTAGAAGCTTTAATGAGTATGAATTGGATTTATTGTGATTGACCAGAACTTTAAAATGCTACTTCTTTGCCTAGCTGCTGTTTCAGTCCAAACTACTTCCCGGCCGGTCAGGCGGGTTCTTTTCTTAGCCATTCAAGCTCTTTTTCTTCAAGTGATTGCTGATCAATTACCCGATTGCTTTGAATATCTAAGTCACTCATAGATAGCATTATTTTTTGCTCTTCTGTGAGTGAGACTTTTTCTTGTTGAATATTAGAGGAACTGATCATTTTCTCCAGAGCCTTGAGATAGTCAGAATTGTTGATGGTCATCAAACGGTCAATCAGTCTGTTTCGGATGTCACTGGTACTAGCCATACTATAAAGGTATTAAAACAAGAAAACATTTCAATTCCAGTCCACACATATTTGCCATCCCGCTTCCTGGAAAGCCCAACTAATTCAAGCCGTCTTACTCTTATTAGCGAGCTGGCCGCAGGCGGCATCAATGTCTTTACCTCTGCTGCGTCGGACGCTGGTATGGACCTTTCCTTTGATCAGGTGATTGGCAAACCGATCGATGGTTTCAGGATCGGCTTTGCTGAAAGAGGCTTCAGATATGGGGTTGTATTCAATGATGTTAATTCTACAGGGAACTCTTCGGGCATACTTCAACAATTTCTCTGCATCCTCAATGGAATCATTGAAATCGTAGAAAAGGATGTATTCGAATGTGATGCGATTTCCGGTTTTCTCATAGAAGTATTGCAGCGATTTCATCAGTGCATCCAGCGTATTGGATTCGTTAATCGGCATGATGGTGTCCCGCTTCTTGTCATCTGCTGCATGAAGTGATAATGCCAGGTTGAATTTTACCTGATCATCTGCAAGCTTCGTGATCATTTTAGCGATCCCGGCAGTTGAGACCGTGATCCGCTTTGGAGACATGTTCAGACCATCCTCGGAGGTTATCCGATCAATTCCCTCCATCATGTTGTTGTAATTGAGCAGAGGTTCGCCCATTCCCATGAAGACAATATTGGACAGTGGCAACTGATAGTTTTCTTCTGCCTGATCTCGAATAGCTACCACCTGATCATATATTTCACCGGCATCCAGATTCCGCTCACGCTTCATGTACCCGGTGGCACAAAATTTACAACTCAGGGAACATCCGACCTGGCTGGAAACACAGGCGGTCATTCGTTCATCTGCCGGAATCAGCACTCCTTCAATCAGGTGGCTGTCATGCAGTCGAAAAGCTGACTTAATGGTCCCGTCATTGGAAACCTGGGAATTATCAATTTTGATAGCGTTGATAACAAAAGTCTCCTGCAGCTTCTCTCTTGTCGCTTTCGAGAGATTGGACATCTCCTCAAACGAAGTAGCGGATTTTACCCAAAGCCATTCCCATACCTGCTTCGCACGAAACTTCTTTTCATCGATTCCTTCGAACCAGGCAGTTAAACTCTCTAATGATTCTTTGCGAATGTCTTTCATTCTTTCTGCCGCTTTAATCAGGCAATTCTCCTCCAGCCCACAAAGGTAGGAATGGTTCGGGTTCTTTTGCTATTTTCGTTACGTGACGATCATTGATAAAATAGTTAAAGGGATAGGGACACTGGTCTCATGGCTAACATTGCTCCTTGTGATCGTCATTGTCATCGATGTGTTGATGAGGTATTTGTTCAATACCACTTCTGCCGCATCCTTTGAACTGGAGTGGCACCTCTTCGCGGCAGTTTTCCTGCTGGGAGCCGCTTATACGCTCCAACATGATAAACATGTTCGCGTCGATGTGTTTTACACACGCTTCTCTGATACGCAAAAAGCGTGGGTCAACACCATCGGCACGCTTTTTCTCTTACTGCCTTTTTGTGCTGTGGCCTGCCTGGAGTCCGTGTCTTTCGTTGAAAGTTCATTTGCCGTTCAGGAAACCAGCCCTGATCCAGGCGGACTGCCGGCCAGATATCTGATTAAATCAGCCATTCCGATCGGGTTCTTCCTGTTAGGATTGCAGGGAATAAATCTGCTCTTAAAGTCTGTCACTAAAATCATCCGTCCATGACCAAAAAGAATGATGAACAAAAAAATCAGACGCCTAAATGGCTGAAGACCATACAGCTTAACAGCTGGGAGGCAGAGTTGCTTGTTTCGGCACTGGTGTTGTATGCGTTGTTTCAGGTTCCCGATTACCTCGAGCGATCAGTACTTCAGAATGTTCAGCAGGGAAGTCAACTCCATAATTTTTTTAGTATCGTTCTGAGATCAATCGGCTTTCTAAAAGCCGGTTACATTCTGCATATCATGATTCGTGGTTTGTGGGTAGCATCCGTTGGTTTAAGTTATGTTTTTCCCGGGGGGATCAATAAGGAGTCCCTGGGCTTCAAAGGGAAATTCAACAAAGAACTGGATTCGAGTCGATCCTTTGTAAATAATGTATTACGACTGGAAGAACTGTCCTCCACTATTTATGGAATTACTTTTCTCCTTTTTGGTTCGATGCTTGGTTTTGGAACCATGCTGTTCACACTCATCTTTTTTGCAGAATCATTGAACCCCCTGGTACAGGAACACTCGTGGCTTGGAGCCGGTTACCTCATTATCATAGTCGTTTACCTCCTGAGTATGCTTCTCCTGCTCACAGACTTTGTGACCGGAGGGCTATTGAGAAGCAAAAAATGGGCAGTGGAGTGGTTCTATCCCATTGCTTTTATCTTCCGATTTTTCACACTTTCATTTCTCTACCGCAGGTCTTTACTGGTACTAATGTCCAATGTAAAAGGCTGGAAATCCAAACTGGTTCCCCTTGCACTACTGATTCTGATCGTGGGTTCTGTGTTTATCAATCGAAAGGTCAGAGACAACAAAAGAGAGCTTTATCTTCAGGGGAATCAGGCCGTGAGTGTAAGCAATGCGAACTATGAGAATTTAAGAAACAGTGATGACCCTTTATTCATTACTATCCAATCCGATATCGTAAAGGATAACACACTCCGTGTCTTTCTGAATGATCTTGGCCTCTTTAACTCATTCTATAATGACGGAACACAAAAAACCATCAAGTGGTTTGAGCTTCCGGTAAATGAGACTTCTGAAAAGTTGAATACATGGTTAAATGTGCGAATAGACTCTACACGATTTTCGAATCTTCAATGGTTTCGAACACAGCATCCTGAGACATACGACTTTGGTCTCATAACTTACATCGACATTGATGAATTAGCCAGAGGATCTCATAATTTTTCTGTTTCAGTTGATTCTGTTGCGCTGACAAAACGTTCATTGGCTACTTTCAAAGCCAGTGATTATAGGTATTCCTATTTGTCCAACATTTACTTCTTCTACGATAAACAGTGATCGAATACCTGCCCATCATTCTTTTTGGAGTCATCTTCCTCCTCATACTCTTCGGGTATCCGGTGGCGTTTACATTGGGAGGGATCTCCATACTGGTCGGCCTGTTTGTTTTTGATTCTGACTTTTTCTATCTCCTGGCTCTCCGCATTTACGGGACCATGCAAAATTTTGTGCTGCTTGCTGTCCCGCTATTCATTTTTATGGGAATGATGCTGGAGAAATCCGGCATAGCCGAGCGTTTACTCCATACCATGAGTATGTTATTTGGAAATATCCGCGGCGGTCTGGCTATATCTGTGGTCGTTGTGGGAGCCATGCTGGCAGCTTCGACAGGAATTGTAGGGGCAACGGTCGTTACCATGGGTCTCATCAGTCTCCCGAGTATGTTGAAAAAAGGATACAGTGCGAAGCTGAGTACCGGGGTAATTGCATCGTCTGGAACACTAGGTCAAATCATTCCGCCCTCCGTAGTGCTGGTGCTACTCGGCAGTGTGCTTAATGTCTCTGTTGGCGATTTGTTTCTCGCAGCGATTGTTCCGGGTGTCGGACTTGTTGCGATCTACCTGATCTATATTTTGGGTTACGGTCAGGTGTTCCCGTCGAGGGTGCCAAAAATCCCGAAAGAAGAACTGGCCGCCTTTCGGAAAGAGGGGTTTTCGATGGAAGTTGTTAAATCTTTCCTCTTTCCTTTCGTTCTGATTTTGATTGTGCTTGGATCCATCTTCGCCGGAATAGCCTCACCAACCGAAGCGGCGGGTGTTGGTGCATTTGGTGCAATCATTCTCGCCATCATTAGTAAAAAATTCAACCTCTCCATGTTGAAATCGGTCATGAAAGAAACGACCATGACCACCTCAATGGTCTTCATGATTCTGGTTGGGGCAACGGCGTTTTCACTGGTCTTTCGGGGACTTGAAGGCGAAAAATTACTCCTGAGTATGATTCAAAATGCAAACCTGGATGCCACCAGTTTTCTGATCATGGTGATGGTCATCGTATTCATTTCAGGATTTTTCATCGATTTCATTGAAATCGTATTCATCATTGTTCCTGTAGTCGCACCCATATTTGTCAGTCTGGGAGTTGATCTGGTATGGATTGGTATTTTGCTTGCCATCAACCTGCAGACCTCTTTTCTTACACCTCCATTTGGCTTTGCACTTTTCTATCTGAAAGGAGTCGCGCCACCGGAGGTCAAAACCAGTGACATCTATCGTGGCATTGTCCCCTTTGTTATTATACAATTATTGTTTCTGGCACTTTTGATTGTCTTTCCGGAGATGATTAACTTGGTTGGATGAAAACGGTCGCCACTACCTTATTTCTACTCATTGCCACTATTACGCTCGGACAAACCATCCAGGAACGTATCACAGAAGCCGATACCACGAAGAGTGATTCGTTACGTGTATTGCAGTATGCACGCATAAGCATGGAATACCGAAGATCCAATCCGGATTCCGGATTTTACTTTGCCCGCAAGGCGCTTCGTCTTGCCAACAAGATCAATGTCAAATCTGTTCAGGCATCTTCACATAATGCGATTGGAAACCTGTTCTTTTTTCAGTCTGATTATGATTCTGCTCTTTATCACTATGGCAGGTGTTATGATCTTTCGGTTTCAATAAATGACAGCATAAGAATCGCTTCTATGCTTAATAATATTGGACAGGTGAATAATTATCTGGCAAATTATGATACCGCCATTTTTCTATTGCTTCAGGCACGAGAAGCTTACACCCGGGTTGATTCCACAAGAATCGCAAATGCAGTGAACAACCTGGGCAACACCTATTACAAGATGAATGATTTTGATCGGGCGCTGGAGTACTACCTCGAAGCTGCTGAATTAAAGGAAAAATTTGGACAAAAACTTTCGCTCAGCAACACATTAAATAACATCGGCATTATCCTTAAAAATCAGGGTAAGTATGAAGAGGCCATTCCTTATTATGAAAAATCACTGGAAATCGCTGAAGAATACAATGACAAAAACAAGCAGGCCAATGCGCACAACAACTTAAGCTCGCTGTATCAGGACGGCCCTGGAGATCTCAAAAAATCGGAATATCACGTGCTGAAATCTATTGCACTTAAGCAGGAAATGGGAGATAAGGCCGGACTTTATAACAGCTATAATAATTATGCGGACCTTCTTTCCGAAACCAGGAGATTCACGGAAGCACTTAGCTACATTGAAAGGGCTGAAGCGCTTGAAAAAGAACTTGGCACAACCATGTACACAGCTGATGGATTGCTTATGAAATCCTACGTTCTTCGAGATCTGGGGAGATACAAAGAAGCCTATGAAACCTATCGTCAAGCCTATGTCACAAAAGTTGACCAGGTGAATGAAGACAGAAACAAGAAAATTTCGGAGTGGGAAGTGAAATTTGAGACCGCTCAGAAGGAAGCCGAAATCGAAAAGCTCGAACTGGAAGGAAAGCTTAAGGATGCGAATCTGGCAAGATCAAGAAATGCACAAATCGGCATAGCCGGTGGTGCCGGCCTCTTGATTGTCTTTATTGTTGTCTTTTACAAGATCAGACAGAAAAAACAGCAGGCTGAAAATGAAGCCCAGGAACTTCAGATTGAAGCATTACAAAAGCGACTGACAGACCTCAACATCAATCACGCTGAAATGAAACTGGATCTTAACGGCCTAAATGCCATTCTTCATAATCCGCTCACCGAACGTGAGTTCGATTCGCTCAGATTAAGCCTGGATGGGAAGACCAATGCTGAAATAGCAGATAATCTGTTCATATCAGTGAGCACGGTCAAGTTTCACCTCAGAAATACGTATGGTAAACTGGGAGTCAGCAACAGAAAGGAGGCCATGGTATACATTAGTCAAAGTTCTTAGCAGAATCATATTCAAATCACGGATGATGTTTAATTTGGAGGTATGAAACTTTCTGCCTTAGTTTTCATGATTTTTCTTGTTCCTGCTGTGGTTCCTGCCCAGGAATCGGCCGAGCAACTGCTGCTCGACCATTATGAGAATGAGGACTATATGCTGGTTATTGAAAAAGCGGACTCGATCCTTAAAGCGGATAAAGAGGTTAACAAGGCAAGAATCAGTCACATCAAAGCCGATGCATACTATTTTTTGAATGATGTCGAAAAATCTCTCCAATACTACCTGGAGGCACTGGATCTTTCGGAACAATATCCTCTCAGCACGACATACCGGCTTGAGTGTTACAGCCATACCGGCTTTTGCTACAAGTATCTGGGTCAATACATTGAGGCTATTCCATATTATGAGATCGCTTATGAAATAGCCAGTTCAGTATCTGATTCAATCGAGATTGCTAATCAGGCTTCAAATTTGGGCACCCTGTACAGCAAGCTGGGAAACTATGAGAAGGCTTCAATTTATTTAAATAAGGCCTATCAGATTGACTTTGCTCTAAAAGACACCACCGCTCTTGCTTATGACCTGGTTTATCTTGGAGAACTGAAACTTTCACTGGGTGATACAGAAGCAGCTATTTCCTACCTGAAAGAAGGATTAAAAGTGAAGAAGACCATTGCAGGAGATCATACCACTCATATTCAGAGACTTGGAAAACTCAGTCAGGCGTACCTGGCTGCAGGAAAACTTGACAGTGCCATGTTGTATAGCAATTCAGCCATTGAAAGTGCATTAGAAATAGGGGACAGTCTGAGTCTAAATAAACAGTTTATCACTGAGGCCGGGATTTATAATGCAAAATCCAATTTTCTGTCGGCGCTGAAAAGTGCCAACAAGGCCTATACTTATTTCAATAAAGAAGACAACAGCTATCAGGTGACTTCTGCTTTTGAACTGGCCACTGCCTATATCGGACGGAAACAGTTTACAAAAGCAAAAAACCTCCTCAGTGAAGTATTGGCTATTTCGTTAGAAAATAATCTGCTCGAACAAAGCTCACTCATCTATGAAAAACGTGCGGATCTGAATGACCTGATGGGGAACAAGGCTGCTGCTCTTAAAGATTTCAAAAATTTTCAGGCAGTGAAGGACACCCTGCAACTGCTTGACAAGCAAAATGCGATTTTGGTGCTTGATCAGGAATATCAGACAAGTCAGAAGCAACAACAAATCGAATTACTTAAAGCTCAGGAAAAATTAACCCGGTCCGAATTAGCCCAAAAAAGAAGGGATATTCTCATACTTAGCATTTTGCTTATTCTTCTAATAGCAGTATCCATATTCGTCTATACTTCTATCAGAAAAAAGAACGAACTCAAAAACAGCCTCCTTACCTCACAAATTAACGAGCTTCGATTACACATAAAAGCTGTGATGGAGGGATCACCGGAGGATATGAAACTGGAGATAGAAGCACTGAATTCTGCCATTCAGGAACCACTCTCAGAAAGAGAATTTGAAATCCTCAACTTTGCAATTTCAGATTTATCCAATACTGAGATAGCAGAAAAAACCTTTGTCTCAGTGAACACCGTAAAGTACCATCTTAAGAATGTTTATGCCAAACTGGGAGTTTCCAACCGACGTGAGGCTTTGAAAGTTGCTTTGCAAAACGCTTCCAGCTAATTCTATTCCCCGATTTTAGAAAAACTACCCCTATGGGTAGGTAAAAACCAACCCACAGGGTCAGGTAAATTCTTTTGGTAACGCGAGAAGTTTGATTCAAACAAAATCGCATAGCCATGAAAAATTTCTTAGTTAACAAAATTCTACTCCTTGCCTTTATGCTCATTATGATGAGCCTGGCAAGCGCACAATCACTAACCTATCAGTCATCTTTTGATTTTTCTTCAGGGGCGACCTTTGATATTAACCAAAGTGTAGCCACAGAAGATACCAGTCCCACCGATGTGGTTTTTAGCAACGACGGAATGACTGTCTTTACGATTGGACAGGGTGCAGATGAAGTAAACCAATATTCACTTTCGTCCGCCTTTGATATAACAGGAGGTCTGACACATGAAGGAGCATACAGCGTCACCACTGAAGAAGGAAGCCCATTTTCCCTGACATTCAATAATGATGGTACTCGCTTCTATATTATGGGGTCTGGTACAGACAGGGTTCATCAATACAGTCTGTCTTCTCCTTTTGACATCACATCCACGGTCAGTCTGGAAGGAAACTATTACGTGGGATTAGGAAACCCTAATTCATTGGCTTTCAATTCCGATGGTACCCGATTTTATGTGGGCACCACCACCGGGCATCAGATTCATCAGTACAACTTGTCCAACGCATTTGATGTAACCTCTGGCACCATCTCATCAGCAGGATCTTCTGAAGCGCTTTATAACAGTGTCTTTGATTTTATTTTTACAAATAATGGTTCAGAAATTTTCGTATTGAACACCACTGACGGGATCAATCACTTTTCATTGAGCACTGCTTATGATGTCAGTTCTACTTTTACAGAGATAGAAGATGTTTTTTCTGTCGCATCTGAGGAGAGTAATACGTATGGAATTGTCATTTCACCTTCAGGTACCCGGCTATTTGCCATTGGTACTTCTGGTGACGACATCAATCAATATGAATTGAATGTCCCATCCTATGCAGAAGCTATATCCAATGATGGATCATTGATCGGCAGCTTTAAGAGCTTTGGGCTGACGGGTGAGACATTTGCCAATCCTGGTGGAACATTGGTCTACAATACCGATTATCAGATTTCCAATCTTCCAGCCGGGTTAGTCCCTGTCATTGAAATTTCAGGCAATGGTCTAAACGGAACACTAAGTTTTTCCGGTAAGGCTACAGATCATGAGAGCTCTGATGATATTTCCAGTCTCACGTTTACTTTCAATAATTCCGCATTTACGGGAGGAGATGCATCATCAGTTACCAATGCAGTAGCAGCCAGTTCAGATATTAGCATTGATTTCAGAAACAACAGCACACCCATTGTTGCTTACGGAACCCTTCCCAATGCAGCTGGAGCCACTTTAAACTCAAGTACATTTGACGTCAGCTCAGAGGATATTACTCCTGAGGGAATGGCTTTCAACTCTGATGGAACAAAAGTTTTTGTAGTTGGATCAAACGGAGATGCTGTTTATGAATATCATTTATCCAATCCGTATGATATTACTTCCGGAGTAACCTACAGCGACAATAGCCATGCTGTTGGTACAGAAGACTATTGGCCAACTGGTGTAAGGTTCAGTACAGATGGACTTACCATGTTCGTTTCTGGCCGGGGAAGCAATGAAATTAATCAATACAATCTTACGAGCGCATTTGATCTTTCAGGTACAATAACTCATCAGGGCACACTGGACGTCTCGAACGAGAGTTCAATCGCCCACGATCTGGCTTTCAGCCCGGATGGTCGAACCCTGATGGTATGTGGGCCGGATATCTACCAATATAGCCTGACCAACCCTTTTGACATTACCACTGATGTTTCTTATGTAGGGATGTTTGATCAGGTACAAACAATTTATAGTATCGATTTTGGACCGGATGGCACTCAAATACTTTATACGAATTCAGTTAGGGCTATGGGGATTTATGATCTTGAAATCCCTTATGATCTATCAGGAGATGTTAGCGGAGGAGGTGGATTATCAGTACTGGCGCAGGACAATAGCCCCTTAGGAGTAACCTATAGTCCTGACAGGAAAAAACTTTTCATGATAGGGAGCGCGAATGATCAGATTAATCAATACGCTATATCTCCGAACAAGTTTGAAGAATCATTTGATGACAATGGGGCAATTACAGGCTCACTGGATATCAGGGTAATTGATGATCAATTTAGCAACGCCGGTGGTAGTCTGGTTCAGGGAGTGGATTACTCGGTTTCTGGTCTTCCGACAGGACTCACCTCATCATTAAGTGTTTTGGAAAACGGAGTTATAGCAGAACTCACGCTATCGGGAGCTGCAACAAGCAGCACTGTCGCAGACAATATCTCCAATCTGGAATTTACTTTTAATAATTCAGCTTTTGTGAATAGCAACGTCGGAGATGTAATTAATGCCACCGGTGCAGATAGTTACTTTTCAATCAATTTCAAGGAGCTTGATGGTCAAATTTTTGGTTCCGATGCTTATCAGCTGACAGGGCTAACCTTTGATAATACTCCAATCTCAGTATCTGCCCAGACAATGTCACCCTATGGAATCATTTTTAATGATGATGGGACCAAAATGTTCTTAGGAGGTGGAAATGAAAGCACGATAATACAGTATACACTGACAACTCCATATGATGTTTCCACAGCTTCACTAGAGGGAACTCCGCTGGATGTTTCTGCGGATGAAACAATCCCTTCTGGCATTGCCTTTAATAATGATGGAACTAAACTGTATTTGATTGGAATCATAAATGATAAGCTTCACCAATACAGTCTGGGCACTCCCTACGATATCAATGGGACTGTAACACATGATGGCGATCTGGCTTTTACGAATGGAATTGGAGTAACATTCAGTTCCGATGGATCCAGAATGTTCCTCACCAGTAATTCACTCATTTATCAATATGCTCTGAATACGCCCTTTGATATAACTGAGGGTGCCAGTCAGGTAGCCAGTGCACAAACTGGTTCAGCCAATTCCTATAGCCCAACATTTTCACCCAATGGCAAAGAACTCTTTGTGATGGGTGGATCACACAGGGTTATATATCGTTTTTCATTGTCAAATGCCTTTGATATTACAGAAGGAATCACATCCGGTGAAAGCTTTGGAGTTGTAAGTCAGGACACAAGTCCACTATCCATGACTTTTAGTGGTGATGGTAAAACCGTTTATGTGACCGGGGGAGTTGGTGATGATATTAATGTCTACGAACTTCCCGGAATTGGTTTTTCAGAGGTTTCCGCAAATAGTGGAGCATTGGAAGGTACATATACTCTGGGTCTTATTGGAGATGCTTTCGTCAATGCCACCGGAAACCTGTCCCCTGGTACGCACTACACAGAAACAGGATTGCCAGATGGGCTGTCAGGTAGCATGAGTATTTCAGGCGATGGAAGAACAGCTGTTTTTTCTATCACAGGGAATGCAACAGATCATCAGAATGCTGATGATGCCACAATTGATCTAAATATCGCATTTTTGAATGCTGCATTTAGTTCCGATGATGCCTCTTCTATAGCCAATAACTCTTTTAGTATTTCAACGGATCTCGATTTTGATGACAATGGATCACTGAGTTACTCCTCTGGAATATTTTATGAGGATTTTTCAAATGAAGGCTCAGTAGTGGGTTCCATGACCGTAACAATTACGAATGAGACATTCTCGAAAACCGGACTTCTAACCAATGAAGTTGATTATAGCATTTCAGGTATTCCCGGCGGACTTACTCCTGAACTTCTTGTCGCTGGAAACAAGCTATCTGCAACACTATCATTAACCGGATCAGCGGACAATCACCAAAGCTCTGACGCTGTAGCAGATCTTATAATTTCATTTGAAAACTCTGCATTTACCTCCACCGAAGCACTGTACATTTCAAATGCAATTTCAGAAAGCATTGGATCGATAAGTTTTGATGACAATGTCCCAACCATCACCCTGGGCAACAAATTTGATTTGTCAGGTGACGACCCGACACAAACTGCCTCATTTAGTGTTGCAGATCAGGACATTGATGCCGGAGGAATGGCTTTCAGCAATGATGGGATGAAAATGTTCTACGTGGGGTACGAAAATGATATGATTTTCGAATATCACCTGACTAATGCATTTGATGTTTCGTCAGGAGTAACGTATAGCGGAAACTCCTACGACATTTCAGGAGAAACCGGATCTCCAAGTGATCTTCTATTTAACCCTGATGGAACCATCATGTTCATTATGGATGGAAGTGGGGATGAAGTAGAACAATATAGCCTGTCTGTTGGATATGATCTTTCTTCATCTGTGACATCACTCGGAGCTTTTAAGGTTAATACAGAAGACATACAACCTGCAGCAATCACTTTCAGCCCAAATGGGAGGAAGATGTATATGATTGGATCCAGTAATGACGAAATCCATCAATACACGTTGAGTACTCCGTTTGACATTACTGCGGAGGTATCATACGATGAGGTAGAAGCGGTTGTTCCCGGCAGGAACTGGACCGATATTGAAATCTCTCAGGATGGAACGCAAATATTTGTATCAAACAGTGCCTTCCCGGGTGCTTCTTATATTACCCAGTACGACCTGAATACACCATTTGATATTACAGGTGGCATATCGCAAAGTGGTAGTTTCCGCTTTCATGAAATTGACTATGGTCCAACCGATTTCACAGTGAGTCCAGACAGAAAAACCTTATTGGTTCTTGGAGCTCAAAATGACCTTGTTTACCAATTTGCCCTACCTTTAGATGGATTCGAAGAAGTTGCACTTAACAATGGCGAAGTTTCGGGATCTCTTAATATTGAAATCAGAGACGAGCAATTTTCCAACGCAGGCGGTAATTTCACTCACGGATCGGAATACACGATCAATAATCTGCCAGCCGGTCTAAGTCCTTCTGTTTCAGTAGCTGCTGATGGGCAATCTGCAACGCTAACCCTATCAGGTGCATCTGATGCACATCAGGATATAAACGATGTTGAGTTGGAATTTAGCTTCGTTGATGCTGCATTTGTCAATAGTCTGGCTTCTGAAGTTCAGAACGCTACGAATGCGAATAGCACCAGAAGTATAGACTTTAGAGATAATAATCCGGCATTGAGCTTTGGCAATACGCTGGACATGGATTTTGCTACCTCCTCAGGTAGTCCCCTGGACGTTTCCTCCTATTCGGATTATACCTCAGGAATCGTGTTCAGCAATAATGGAATGAAAATGTTCATTTCAGTTTATGGATTAGGTATGGTTTACGAATACTCCCTTTCCAGCCCATATGACATAACAAGCGGAGCATCAGAAGTAGCATCATATGATCATTCAGCAGAAGATACGTATGCTGAGGATTTATCATTCTCAGCAGATGGAACTAAAATGTTTGTTTTGGGTAATGACTCTTATTCAGTCTATCAATATAATCTGACAACACCTTTCGATATTAGTTCTGGTGTCAGTTATAGTGGGCTTTCCTTTAACCATGAGGATTATGATCTTTCAATCTACGCAATGGCCTTCAACCCTGATGGTAGTAAGCTTTACCTGGGCGGAGGAAATGAAAACGCTATCATGCAATTCAGCCTAAGTACACCATTTGATCTATCTTCTGTCAGCTTCGATCTAAAACAGCTGGATCTTGTAGATGCCAGCCCTACAGGAATGGTTTTTTCAAACGATGGAAGGTATCTCTTAATAACTGATGATAACACCTATCAGACCATTAGATACCGATTAAACTCACCATACGATATGGGGCAGGGGGGCACATTAGAAGAAACTTTTGATCTGGACATATTAAGCGTCTGGGGAAGTGGAATCTCGGCCAGTCCCGATGGCTCAAAAGTATTCATTGCGGATGGTGATGCATACCAGATTCTTCAATACAATATCAATTTGGGAGACTTTACGGAGACTATTGCTAATGATGGAACAGTAGAGGGGTCAACTGGTATTTATCTAATCGATGATACATTCTCAAATGCAGGAGGAACGCTTACTCACGGCGGAGATTACACCATCAATAACTTACCTGCGGGACTAACTCCAACGTTGACTGTTGATGCAGATGGATATTTCGCTGTGCTTTCACTTTCAGGTTCTGCTGATGTTCATGGGGATTCGGATGATATTCCGAGCCTTCAATTCACTTTCAATAATTCGGCATTCATCAATTATGATGCAGTTGATGTTGACAACTCCTCTAATTACAATGCTGGTTTTGGAATTGACTACTCACCGTATACTGAAAATGATATTGTCTCCTTTACTTTCAACGAAATAAATGGGACAGCCACTATTAATGATGGTGCACATACAGTAGTTGCCGGGGCTGTGGCCGGTACCAATATTTCCGCTTTGTCACCAACCATAGCAATTTCAAATTCCGCCGGCATTTCACCTGATAGTGGTGTAGAACAGGATTTTTCAACAGTTGTAACATATACCGTAACTGCCGAAGATGGCACTCCACAGGATTGGGATATAACTGTAACAGAGGCACTGGCTGCTCCAACAGATATTTTGCTTTCGAATGCCAGTATTGATGAAAACCTTACACCGAATTCTGTTGTAGGTACTTTTAGCACAGAAGATGCAAGTTTTTCTGAGACATTCACCTACCTGTTTATTTCTGGCGATGGAGACGAGGATAATACGTCATTCGGTATAAATGTGGACGAACTGATGCTTACTCCTACTGCTGATTTTGAAACAAAGGGCTCGTACAATATTCGTGTTCGTACGGATGATGGAAACGGCGGTCTGCTGGAAAAAGCTTTCATCATTACAATCAACGATGTAAATGAAGCGCCAACGGATATCACTTTATCAGACAATACGATTGACGAAAGTAACCCGTCAGGTACAGTTGTTGGATCCCTGAGCACTACTGATGAAGATGCAGGCCAATCATACACCTATTCCATGGTGCCCGGGACCGGCGACACAGATAATGATTCGTTCAGCATTTCAGGAAGTGATCTGATTTCGGCAGAGGAATTCGATTTCGAAATCAAGAACGATTACTCGGTCAGAATTATGACAGATGATGGTCAGGGTGGTAGTTTCGAAAAAGAGTTCTCAATCTCTGTCAATGATCTTCCTGCTCAGATCACCTCAATTACTTTAAATAACAGTTCGATAAATGAAAATGAGGTTTCAGGAAGTCTGGTTGGTTCTTTTGCTACATTCGGAGAAGACCTTTCAGGAAGCTTTACCTATACCCTGTCTACAGGGGCCGGTGATGAAGACAATGCATCATTCTCAATTTCAGGAAACCAATTATTAACATCAGAAAGCTATGATTTCGAGTCTAAAAACAGCTATAATATCCTGGTAATGTCAGATGACGGGAATCTAAGTAAAACTCAGTTTTTCAACATCTCTGTTAATGATGTATCAGAGGCTCCCACTGATATCCTGATCAGTGCCAATAACATCACAGAAAACAATGCCATTGGAGAAGTTATAGGATCTCTCATGACAACTGATGAAGATGCAGGCGAGACATTTACCTATAGCCTGGTTGCCGGTACCGGTGATAACGATAATGCTTCTTTCAATGTAGTTGGAGATGAGTTGCAGGCAGCTGAAGTCTTTGATTTTGAATCAAAGTCGAGCTACTCGGTTAGAGTTGAAACAAACGACGGAAACGGAGGACTGTATGAGGAAGCATTCACAATTATCATCAATGATGAAAATGAAAGCATTTTGATTGTGAATCCTATTGCCGATCAAAACCTCCTCGAAGACTTTACCAGCATCGATATCGACCTGGACACTGTCTTTGAAGATCAGGATGGTGATCCGCTCACCTATGAGGTTTCAAGCTCCAATGAGACGATTGTAACAGTAAGCCATCTTGGCACTATGCTGACTATTTCAGAAGCAAGCGGATTTGGTTCATCTACTATAACTGTGACCGCCGATGACGGGTCCGGCATCACTAATTCCGATGAGTTTATCGTGACTGTAAGTAATGTGAATGATGCGCCGGTCGTAGCAAATGCCAACGCAGATCAGGAGGAGGATGAGGGATTTATCAGTCTTGAGATTGACCTTTCAGGCACCTTCTCCGATGAAGAGGGGGATAACCTGACGCTAAGCGCATCTTCAAGTAACGAAACTGTTGCTACTGCGAGCGTCAGTGGATTCATACTTACCCTGACAGAAACAGGTAACGGATCAAGTACCATTACAGTAACCGCCAATGATGGAAATGGAGGATTGGTTGCTGATGAATTCACCATAACTGTAAATAATGTAAACGATGCGCCTGTAGTAGCGAATGCGATTGCAGATCAGAACGAGAATGAAAGATTTGCCAGCCTTGAACTAGATCTATCCGGCACTTTTTCTGATGAGGATGGGGATAACCTGACACTGAGTGCTTCTTCAGGCGATGAAGCAGTAGTTATCGTCGGCATCAGTGGAAATCTTCTTACCCTGACAGAAACAGGTAACGGATCATGTACCATTACCGTAACCGCCAATGATGGAAATGGAGGATTGGTTGCTGATGAGTTCACTATAACTGTAAATAATGTAAACGATGCGCCTGTAGTAGCGAATGCGATTGCAGATCAGAACGAGAATGAAGGGTTTGCCAGCCTTGAACTAGATCTATCCGGCACTTTCTCTGATGAGGATGGGGATAACCTGACACTGAGTGCTTCTTCAGGCGATGAAGCAGTAGTTATCGCCGGCATCAGTGGAAATCTTCTTACCCTGACAGAAACAGGTAACGGATCATGTACCATTACCGTAACCGCCAATGATAGCAATGGAGGAACCGTCAGTGATGAGTTCACTATAACTGTAAATAATGTAAACGATGCGCCTGTTGTAGTCAATCCATTAGGTGATCAAACGGCACTTGTTGAAGGGTTTGTCAGCGCTCAAATCAGCTACTCGGACGTTTTTGAAGATCCGGATAATGATCCTTTAACCATTTCCGTTTTAAGTTCTGACGAAAATGTAGCAACCGCTGAAGTAGTTCTGAATGATCAGATTCAGATCAATGAAACCGGAACTGGAACAACCACTATCACTGTCACAGCTGATGATGGAAATGGGAGAATTGTTTCTGATGAATTCATTGTCACTATCAGTGTAGCACCGAACAATGCACCGATTGTTGTTAATCCCCTGGATGACCAAACCAGTTTGGTTGAAGGATTTGGATCTTCTCAAATCAGCTACTCGGACGTTTTTGAAGATCCGGATAATGATCCTTTAGCCATCTCCGTGTCAAGCAGTGATGAAAGTGTGGCTACCGTTGATGTGGTTCTCAATGATCAAATTCAGATCAATGAAGTGGGGATCGGTTCGACCACCATCACCGTAACTGCCAATGATGGAAATGGAGGAACTGTTTCTGATGAATTCATCGTCACTATTAGTGAAGCCCCGAACAACGCGCCTGTTGTGGCTAATGCTATCAGCGATCAAAACGAAGAAGAAGGATTTGGAAGCATTCAGATAAGTTATCAATCGACTTTCACCGATGCAGATGGTGACAACCTGACGATTTCAGTAGAGAGCAGCAATGAAAGTGTGATAACCGCTGAACTTATTGCCAACAATCAGATTCAAATTAATGAAGCCGGAATCGGAGTAAGTACTATCACCATCACTGCTGATGACGGTCGAGGCGGGTCTGTTTCGTATGAGTTCATTGTCACCGTAAGTGAAGCACCATTAGGCTTTGAAGAAGAGATCGAAGTATCGGTTTATCCAAATCCTGCAAGTGATTACCTGCATATCAAATCAGAGCAATTCTATTTGGCAAGAATCGTAAATACAGAGGGTAAGGAATTGAGAAGATCAGCAGGAAAGGAATTCAGTTTTGACATAAGTTCTCTTAGTTCAGGTGTGTACCTCCTGATTTTGACTAACGAAAATTCATCCATTCAAAAAAGGATCATTAAGGCAAACTAAGGCAGCCCCGATGGCTATCGGGACGATTGGGCGACTCAAGGAGTCGCCTTTTTTTGTTTACAACGCTTCCATTTTCTTCCCGGAATTCCTCCCATCATTATAATTTACCATTCAACCATAAGTAGTATATTTATAAGTTATTCAAGGAGACCTGATAACCGCCTGTTTCCTGAATGCATTGAGTTTTCACCAGTTAACTGTCGCTGTAGCATGAAGAGATACCTGTTGATTTTCATGATTTCATGGCTACTCTCCCATTTAGGAGTCAGTCAGGAAATCCAAATAACCAATATCCTCATGCGAGGCGAGGAAATTACCGTTAGCTATAACCTGATCGATGAACGATTAGACAGAAGCTACACTATCAGACTTTATAACTCCATTGACAACTTCATAAGACCTGTTGAATTGGTCAGTGGAGATGTTGGTGTGGATATACTGGTAGGACCGAATAAAACGATCACCTGGAAAGCCAAAGAAGAACTGGGCGAAGATTTCAATGGGGGAATCAAGCTTGAACTAAAAGGCCAGGTATATGTTCCTTTTGTCGAATTAGACGGGTTTGAAGAAGGGATGACTTTCAAAAGAGGGACCAATAATGATTTGGTCTGGTTTGGTGGCAGAGGCGATAATATTCTTGTTGTAGAACTCTATCAGGGAGACCAACTTGTTAAGAATTTTGATGAATACCCCAATACCGGTAAAGCAAGTATTGTTATTCCATCGAGTGTTAAGCCGGGCAATGGCTATCGCTACCGAATCAGCGACAGTCGAAATCGGGATGAAGTAGTTTACTCGAAACCATTCAACGTTCAGAGAAAATTTCCACTTATTCCAAAAATGAGCCTCTTCACCATGCTCGGAATCGGAGGCTATTTCCTTGTCGACAGCCTGATTCCCGTCAATGTACCAGACATTTCTGAACCACCATTACCGCCAGGACAATGAAAAAGATATTAACACTAATTACGCTGATGTTCTCTATATCAGCACTTGCTCAAATACCAACCTATAAATGGGTTTCGGGCGATGAGGTAAGTACACCTTCTAACCTGGTATTAACCGGCCCGGGACCCAGACAGGGAGCTTCAACTTTTACTGATTTTGAGGGGAATTTTTGGATCTACGGAGGTTTTGGAAATGATGCATCAGAAACACAGGGATATTTCAATGACCTTTGGAAATATGACCGGGCTGATGCAACATGGACATGGGTGAGCGGACTACAGACTTCAGACAAGCTGGTCCCTGAATACAATAACTCATTATCATTTGATGGAATTGATGATCGCGTCATCCTGGATGATATTCCGCTTTCATATCATGAAGCATTTACCATAGAACTCTGGTTCAAAACCACTCAGAATGGAGACATAATATCTCATTCGCCTCCAAGCCCCGCAGACGAAAATAGAGGATGGACATTGAGACTGGAAAACGATACGCGTGTTCAAATTGTAACATACAGTTATAATGTAGCTGCTGAATTCATCAACACTTCATCACTAATTGATGATGAGTGGCATCAGATTTCATTTTCATTCACAGGGGAAGATACACCGGGAGGAGATAAAATTTCCATGTACATCGATGGAGTGAGTTTTGGTCAACAGGACTTGTTTTTCTATGATATCGACCCTGATGATGATCATGATACCATGTTTGGGGCCTACTGGGGAGATGGTAACGAAACATATTTTTCCGGCCAGCTTGATGAGATCCGTTTCTGGAACGGAGTTCGAACCGATGGAGAAATTAAGTCGAATTATGCCATACAATTAACCGCAAATGAAGATAGCCTGGCCTCTTACTACAATTTCAATCAGGCTGAGGCCAATAACGTCGGCAATTTTGAAACTGTAGTTTTTGATGTTGTAAACAGCATTCACGGCACCATGGATGGTGATATCTACAGAGATGGAGTATTCATTGGAGAAATGGCAAAAATGCGTGCCTGGGATTATGGTCTTTCTCAGGAAGAAATTCAAACAGTTGCCCAGACATCTGTAGTATTCGGAGAGCCAGGGCTGGCAATGGCCTACAATTTTGACGAAGGTTTACCAGAGGCTGATAATACCGGAGTGACAAGTGTATTTGATATCACGACCACCAACGATGGATTCTTAAACAATTTTACACTGGACGGAACAAATTCCAACTTCAGAGAAAGTGCCCTGAAAGTGATTCCACAAGATTTTCAGTCACATTATGATTCCAGAGGGGTTGTAACAGCCGACCTGGACAGTGACACATACGATGATGTAATAGTTGTCAATCAGTATCAGGAAACGCTCAGTGTATTTATCAATGATCAGACCGGAAACCTGAATGCACAGACCGATCATCTTGTGGGCTCTGAGCCAAAAGACCTGGCCTTTGGCTATCTAAACGACGATAATTTCCCTGACATGGTAGTTCCTGCCTGGGGAGCAGATCCTATTGATTTGTTTGAAAATGGAACCGAAACATTTTTTGATTTCGTTTATTTCGCACAATTCGCAGGAGGACGAGTGGACATTGGCGAAGATGATTTGCTGTCCATTGAAATAAGATTTGGAGCAGGAACTCAAAAAGCACATCGATTTACAGTAGGAGGCCAGGGAGGAGGCGTACCAGAATCAGGCTATCTATATCAGGATTACGTGGACATTCCATTTCAGGTTTGGGACACAGAAAATAATCAGCAGTTAATGGTTTCTTTCCGTGACCAGCAGGAAGATGGAGAGTGGAACCTAATAGAAAGAATTACAACAGGCGATCCAACAGCTCAGTCAAGAGAGTATCTATTCATTCATAATGTAGTATACGCTGAAACTGAAAATACAAGCATTGCTCAAAATGGAGGAATTGAAAGCCACATGTATCAACTTTGGCCGGTATTGAAAAATGGAGAGACGTTTGATAAGGACAACTTACCAACTTCAAATCTCGCCATTGAAGCCCTTAACGATGAAAGGGTGAGAATCTTTTTTGGTGATGGAACCGGGGGGTTTTCTTCAACAACGGATCTTTCATTTCCGATAGGTTCTGAACCAGAAAAGGTTTGGGTATCAGATATGAATGGAGATGGTGAGGACGATTTGTTTGTTCTCCTGGATGGAGAAGATCGGTTTGAAATCCACTATGGTGATGGATTGGGCGGATTCACGAGTTTTGCTTCCTTCGACTTTGTAATTCCCAATTTTGATAAGAATGCATTGCTTATAGAAGATTTCAACAATGACAATTACCCGGATATCGCAGTTGGATTACTTGATGAAAATTGTGGGAAAATTGGACTCCTGATAAATGATCAGAGTGGCTCCTTTTCTACAACAAATATTCATCCTTTAAACGGTGACTGTATATGGGCTGATGAATTTGTCAGCACCGATTTTAACAATGATGGAAACCGGGATCTCATTTTATTCGAAGAAGACTATTTCATAACGCTAACAGGTAATGGCGATGGAACCTTCGCAGACCTTGCCCCCACTCGTATATATTATGAAGGCCGATTCAATGATATTACAATAACAGATGTGAACTCTGACGGAATTGAAGACATTATTGCTGTCTCAGACAACACAAATGATCTTTCCATCCATTTGGGTGATGAAACAGGCGGGTTTGAAGTAATAGAAGTTTTTGACCTGAATACGTCTCCTCAACACATTACATTAGCTGACCTTGACAAAAATGGTATTCTGGACTTTGTTATATCAAACAATGTAAACAAAGTAACACTCTTCTTACGAGAGACAGATTTGCTGGATGGATCCGTCCCTGAGGGAACACTTGATTTTGACGGAGTTGATGATTACGTTGACATTCCTAATCTGAAAATATTCGACAACAGTTTTACGATCGAAGGCTGGATCAAAACAGAAGACAATGGACCCATATTTTCTTTTGGTGAAAATGATCCGGCATTACCCTGGGGGGCTGGTCAGTTTTCTTTTGTCGTAAAGGATGATCGTTTAGGATTTCTGATTTTTGGACAGCCTTATTTCATAGCAGATGAGGGAGAAGTTAAGGATGGAAATTGGCATCACATTGCTGCTGTGGTGCATATTGATAATTTAAACAATGATGTAGTTGTCCTATACTTAGATGGTAATGAAATACTATATGAACCCAACTATGATTTTGATGCGGGAATTGACAATGCTAACGGAAATTTCTATGCCAAACTGGGGTATGCTTCCTCTAACTTCAAAGACGAATTAGGAACAACAGGAATAGCTGCCCAATCCAACTGGACCGATGGGGTCCCTTTTCCTGACAACACTGAAGGACGAGCCTTTGCTGCTGAATGGACAGATGGAGAAACACTGTATGTCTTTGGAGGTCAGGGCGCAAATGGAATCTATAATTCTCTCTTATCCCGCAAAGTTGCAACAAGTGAATGTCCTTCCCTGGATGGGCTTACCTATACCTATACCTCAATAAATCCCTATTCGCGATCGGATTATGGCGATGTACCTTTTGGCACCTTAAATGGTAGTGGTGTTCTGACGGAAACAGCTACTCCTGGTCAATATACGTTTACAGATTTTACCTTTGGAATCCTGCAGGAAGGATATGGTCAGGGTGATGCGGTCGGTCCGAAAGCAGTAGATTTCTGTGGCACACTGGCCATCGAAGGAAGTGATCAATTTGGATTTACATATTCCATCACTTCGCCTGTTGTGATAAGCGATGACGGTACATCCATGACCTTTTCGTGGACCAATACTTATGAAATGGAGGCAACGACAACAGTCACACTGGATGCAGGAGAATGGCCGAATTTTGATAAATGGGAATTAATATCCGGTTCGGAAACACCGGATGATCCTGGGTACTACGGCATACAAAATGTTTCAGATCCGGCTAATGTTCCCCCGGCAAGATTTGCCATGAATGGGACAACTGACCCGGATGGAAATGTTTGGATTTTTGGTGGTGCAATCGATGATACCGAAACAAATTATTTTAACGACCTGTGGAAATATGATCCAATTACAAGTGAGTGGGTTTGGGTAAGCGGAAGTTCGGAGTTGAACGCACAGTCTGTGTATGGGACAATGGGAGTTAGTGACCCTGCAAATGTTCCAGGACCAAGGTCCAATCATAATATATGGAGTGATGCTGAGGGGAACATTTGGATTTTTGGGGGGTATGGGCTCGACGTTGATCAGGGATTACAATACCTCAATGACCTTTGGAAATTCGATACCCAAACACTGGAATGGACCTGGGTTAAGGGAAGCATGTTTATAAATGAAGCCGGCTCCTATGGAACACTTGATGTATATGATCCAACCAATACTCCCGGAGCCCGAACTTCAGGTTTACAGTGGATCGATTCAAGCGGTATAGTTTGGATTTTTGGCGGTTTAGGAACGGACAAATTTGGCATTGCCGCCGGGTATCTTAATGATTTATGGAGCTATGATCCATCCATCAACCAATGGGCCTGGCATTCAGGGTCTGATTTCAAGGGCAGTACAGGAAGCTACAATGAAACAGGATTGAGCTCCACTGAGTACGTTCCCGGGGCACGCTGGCATAGCGGGGGATGGATTGATGAGAACGATAAGCTATGGTTATTTGGTGGCTATAAATTCAATCAATTGAGTACCTCTCTTTACAATGATTTTTGGAATTACAATACTGAAAATGGAGAATGGACATGGGTCAGTGGATACAATTCAACTGCGAATGTCGATGAATTGGGCGTTTACGGGAGTGAAGGAGTCGGATCAAAACCACATCCTACCGGACGTAATGGAGCGTTAGCCTGGACTGATAATGAAGGGAACTTCTGGATGCTTGGTGGTGAAGAATTCAATGCTGCAGACGGATTTTATAATGACCTGTGGAAATACGAGCCTCAAAAAAAGAGCTGGACCTACCTGGGTGGAAACACAGAAGAGAATCTGAATGATGGAGTGTATGGGTCTAAGGGGATTGGCAGTTCAAATAACGACCCGAAAAGTCGTTGGCATGGTGCTTCCTGGACCGGTAAGGATGGAAAACTATGGTTCTTCGGGGGAATCAACTACAACCCACCCATTAATAACATTGGATGGCTAAATGACCTTTGGTTTTATGATCCGGAAACTAACGTGTATACCTGGATGGGTGGCAGCAGTGAAATTGATGCTTCCGGGGTTTATGGGATCAAGGGAGAAGCCAGCACAAGCCACGTTCCGGGAGCACGCTCTTCCTCCTCATATTGGTCAGATGCTGAAGGGAATTTCTGGCTCTTTGGAGGGTATGAAAGCTTTGAGTACAACAATGATCTATGGAAATTCAACCCGAATACGCTCGAATGGACGTGGGTTTCCGGGAATGATTTTCAGAATTCACCCGGAATCTATGGAGAAAAAGGAGTTCCGGATCCTACCAACTCGATTGGGGCCAGAAGGTATACAGACGGCCGCATTGACCAAAATGGAATTGTATGGGTTTTCGGTGGGGATGGACATGACATCAATGCTCAAAGAGGCGACCTGAGTGACCTCTGGAAGTATGATCCGGTAACCAATATCTGGACATGGGTTTCAGGTAGTGAATTTCTGGATTCAAATGGCAACTATGGAACTCAGGGTGTGGCACATCCTGATAATTATCCAATGTCGAGGTATGGTCACGGGACATGGATTGATGATTCTGGAAATGTCTGGATTTTCGGAGGCTTCAATGCCACTAATGGCACCTTGAATGACTTATGGAAATTTGATGTAAGAACAAATATGTGGACATGGGTTGGCGGAAGTGAGGGGTTTTATGTAACTGAAGCAGTATATGGAACAAAGGGTGAATTCAGTGAATCCAATGTCATTGATTCAAGGCAGCGATCAGAAATTTTCCAAACCACGGACAAAAGCTTATGGCTTTTCGGAGGAAGACAGGGACCTATCAAAAATGACTTTTGGGAGATCAAGTTTACCCCAGGGCTATCTTATATTGAAGCTCCTCACGTTGTAAATCAAACATCATTTGCTTTCGCCTATGATGAAGCATGGACAAGAGAATATCAGGTTCAGGTAGCTGAATCCGATGATTTCAGTGATGTGTTTTACGATGAATTATTAACAGAGAAACAGGCTGCAATCTCTGACCTGCTCCCCGGCACCTATTATTACTACCGTGTAAATGCAATCAATGAAATTGGCGAATCAGGTTTTTCTGATACACAGCAGGTATTAACACTTCCTGCCACACCTGAGTTCGCATCTTTGGAACTTGCGTTATCCGATCTTACCTCTTCCCAGGTCTACCTGGATTGGAATGTGACAGAAGGGATACTTGATGGCTATTACATTGATGTATCGCAGGATCCTGCATTCATGGATGCAACACTGGTTCACGAAGATTTCAGCGCAAAGCAAATTGCAGTCGCTCAAAGACAGGAAATTCTCAATCTAACTCCTGGAACCCGGTACTATGCCCGGCTTCAATCCTTCAATCCTTCCGGGGTATCGCCATTTTCTCAGACTGTACCTTTCCTTACTAAACCGGCTACACCTACTTACGAGCCAGAAACGGTACTTTCAGAAGTTAACCAAACCTCAGTCTTGATTACCTGGAATGAAGTGCCTGAAGTACTTGGCAGCTATAGAGTAACTGTTTCTACCCTTGATGATGGGTTTGTTGATGTGGGAAGCTTTCTTCCAAACTATGACAACCGAAATGTGTCCAAGAGTAAAAATTCTCTCACAATTGCGGGACTCACACCCGGAACACACTACTATGCCTACATCTCTGCAGTGAATTCTTCGGGAGAATCAGAGCAATCAGAAAAAATCACAATGCTTACAACTCCAGAATCACCTGTTTTTGAACTTGAGGGATCCGTTTTATCTACCACTCAAACAGAGGTTACCTTTAGCTGGCAATCTCCAAATGGCATATATGACGGATATCTGTTGGAAGTTTCCACTGATTTCACTTTTGCCAATACCAATCTGATGCTGGCAGGTTACGGAAAAGGGGGAACTCCAAAAAATTTACCCCAATCACAGTTAACAGAAACAGTTACCGGACTAACACCAGGCCAAACCTACTTTACAAGAGTAAGAGCCTACAATGCCTCCGGACAATCTCCAAATTCGAATATCATCAGTTTTACAACAGTTCCCAGAGCTCCTCAATTTAATCCGCCGGGTAACATCACACAAAATTCTGCTTCATTGAGTTGGGCTCAAACCTCCGGTTCTGATCTTTACCTGCTGGATGTGAATACTTCAGATGATTTTGGTGCAACTACTCAGCTGTTTAGCGGATTTCCAATAGCAGTGCCATTTGAAGTGCTTTCTGATCTCGAATCAGGAACAAGATATTACGCCAGAGTGCAAGCCAGCAATGCAAGTGGTAATAGTGGTAGTATGACCCCTCCTGACTACTCCACAACAACATTTATAACCATTCCGGCTACTCCAATTCTGAATGGCCCTGATAATTATACCCAGACATCCTTCAGGGTCAGCTGGCCGGCAGTCGAAGGAGCAGTAGCATACCAGGTTGATGCTTCTGATAACTTCTTTCAGACCTTTCTTCCGGGATTCAATGGTGCCAGCGTCACAGATCCCGAAATAGAAATTGTTGGCCTGAGTCCGGGGGAAGAATATCAGGTACGAGTGCGCGCAGGTAACGAATCAGGAAATTCGCCTAATGCAAGCCTATTTGACCTTACTCCGCTACCGGCCGTGCCAATTGCCCGAGACGCATCAAATATTTCCTCAAGTAGGTTTACTGCCAATTGGGATCCCTCTGATGGAGCTGAATATTATATACTTGAAGTCTCACTTGATGGTTTTCAAACATATCATTACAACGAAACACTGAATTCTTCCAACCCGGTTCAAATGACTGATCTTCAGGGGAATACAGAATACAAATACAGGGTGAAAGCCGGTAATTCTTCAGGTGAGTCTGATTATTCTCTTGAGATTTCTGTTGTTGCTCAAACAAATTCTCAATCACTTGCATTCGCCCCATTAGAATTTGATGAGAATTTTCCTGAAGGAACTGCTTCAACTACAGTTGGTGTCGTCCTGACAAACGGATTGGGGAACCCGACTATCATCTGGAGATATAAGGGAATTCTGGAAGAAGAGTGGTCGGCCTTTATAGAAATAGAAGAAAATTTAAATAATGTTGAGTTTGAAATCACCAGTTTCATGTTGGATGAAATAGGCGTTGAATTCGAAGTATATGCGAACGATGGTCTTACTTTCCTTGAAAACCTCGGCAATACCATAAAAAGATCCTTTAGTGAGTCTCAAAGTGAAAAACTTCCTTCGCTTGTATTTAGTGAATGGCAAATGATCTCCATCCCATACATCCTGGATCAACCGGAGGTTGTGAACGTTTTCAACGAACTTGGAAGTGTTGAGTATAAGAAAGGATGGCGTATCATGCATTATGAAAACAGTAAATATCTTGACGGAATCACTGGTTTCAATAATATTGAAATCGGCAAGGGTTATTGGTTCAATGCCCTTTCTGAGGTGGCAATAAATGTTGGAGCAGGAAAAACAAACACTGATATTCCTTCCAATCTAACACTTAATCAGGGGTGGAATCAGATTGGAAATCCATTTAATGCCGCGATCAACTGGAATCAAATTCTTGCATCAGGTAATCAGCTCTCCATTGTGGACGGACTGCTTGTTTACGATACCGAAGAAAAGGAATTTACCAGCAGTAGCACGCTTAATCCATTTGCCGGTGCGTTTGTATGGTCCGATCAGGAAATAACCGTCAGTGTCTTTCCAAATTCCGGTGGAAGAACCGCCGACGCTGCTGAGACACCTACACTTATAGATGGCTCAGAGTGGCAATTGCCCGTCCATCTTGAGATAGGAGGCAAATCAAGAAAAGTTGCAGGTGTTGGCATGAACAATGAGGCCAGCGAGCTGAAAGATCCGATGGATGAACTGGTACCTCCAAGATTTGAGAATTATCTTGAAATGTTCACAACCAGAGCATTTTCGTACCCATATTTCTCAACAGATATTGTTCCGGTTAAAGACTCATACGTCTGGAGTTATGAATTGGCTTCCAATGTCAAAACAGGCCCGGCTACTCTTAAATGGGATAATGTCCCTCTTTTAAATAATACGATCCACATATGGCTCGTAGATGAGCAAGCCGGAAGAGTGATTAAAATGACAGAAGTGTCGGAATATCGATTCAATTTCAGCGGGCAAAATGATTTCACCATTCATTATTCAACAGATCCGAATTATCAGGTTCTTCCTGGAAAGCTATCCCTTGGAGACGCCTATCCTAATCCCGTGAATACGACAACTAACATCCCGGTATTATTGCCCGATGGAGAATCCTACTCACTTGAGCTGGCCATTTATGACCTTCAGGGCAGAAAAATGAAAACAATAGCCAACGGCGAGTATCGACCGGGGCTTTATCTTTTTGAGCTCGATGTAAATGATCAATCTCAAATGAAAGATGGTATTTACATCTATCAGCTGGAATTTGAAGATAAAGGAATCCAAACCGTCCAAAAGAAATTAGTTATTAAGAAATAACACCAGGAAAACCATACAATCATGAAAACATTAATCAAAGTACTTTTTGCGCTCACGATTCTGCCATCGTTCGGACAAATTGTTTCGAGCAAATCCAATGAAATTGAAGTTGGGTTCAGAGGGGAAAATGTAAATGCAGCATTTGCTCAAATTACCTGGATTTCTCCACGTCTGGAATATACCAACCTTGAAGAGGGTCGAATAGAAATCAAAGCGGATATCGCATCTCAACATGCGCTGGAGTCAGTGACACTCCATATAAAGAAGGGAACAGAAAAAACACCATTTGCATCACGGACTGTCTATATCGAAGATCCGCACAAAGCAAACCTTGACATTTCAATGAAAGTCTTCGAAGGAGAAACATGGCTTGAAATTGAGGCTATAACAGTGAATGGTGGAGTAACAAGAGATTTCAGGAATATTAAAGTGGGCATGGATGCCATCGGGAATGCAGTAATGGCAGATCGAAAGGATTATGCGCTGTTATTTGGTATTGACAAATATGATAACTGGAGTGACCTGGTCAATCCGGTTTACGATGTAGAATCCATTGGCAAAGAACTGGAAGAACGCTATGGCTTCAAAGTTGAAATTGTTAGAAATGCTGAACAGAATGAAGTGATGACCAAGTTGAGAGAGTATGCACAAATCAATTACAAACCTCAGGATCAGTTATTTATTTTCTTTGCCGGTCACGGACAGTACGATGATGTATTTGGGGAAGGATTCCTTGTTGCAAAAAATTCGTTGAGGAATGATGTAAGTAAGAACTCATACATTTCACACAACAGGATCAGAAGTAATATCAACAACATACCATGCGAACATATCTTTCTAAGTATGGATGTGTGTTTTGGAGGGACGTTTGATCCAATGCTGGCCTCTTCAAGATCGGCGGCTTACGAGGAGACCAATGATCGTGAATATCTGGTTCGTAAACTTTCCAAAAAGACCAGAAAATACCTGACTTCTGGAAGTAAAGAGTATGTTTCTGATGGAGTTGCCGGCGGGCATTCTCCTTATGCAAGAGGCATGATTGAGGCCTTAAAATCGAATGGTGGAGAAGATCGAATCCTGATCTTGAATGAGATCAATACGTTTATGGAACGATTGAAATCGACACCACGATTTGGTTCCTTTGGATCGGATGAGAACGGAAGTGACTTTGTGTTTATCGCCAGGTAGTGTAGTCTCTACATGATTGATTCGTAGAAAACACGTTCACTCACATTCATCCAAACGTTGATGTTTTTTCTAAACCCTTCGAAAGCCTCGTAGACTTTCTTACTCGGGGTGTCATTTTCTGTCAGTTCAATCAGGGCTTCTTTAGTAAACCCTTTTAACGCTTCCAGAACTTCCTTTGGAAAAGGCTTTACCTCCACATCGGTTTCTTCGATTATTTTCTTGAGGTATATCCCATTCCTTGCATCAAATTCAGCACCCATCCATCTGTTTGTTCGATAGCAGGCTGTCCGTATAATTTCCTGCAAATCAGATGGCAGTGCATCAAACTTTGGTTTGTTGATACACATTTCAAGTGCTGGTCCAGGCTCATGCCATCCTGGGTAGTAATAATGTTTCGCAACCTGATAAAATCCCATCAGATAATCATGAAACGGACCGATCCATTCTGTTGCATCAATAACTCCACGCTCCAGATTGGTGTAGATTTCTCCACCTGAAACAAGAACCGGTGTACCTCCCGCTTTTGCGAGTACCTTGCCTCCAAGCCCGGGAATTCGCATTTTTAATCCCTTCAGATCATCAATCGTATTGATCTCTTTTTTGAACCATCCGGCCATTTGAACACCGGTATTTCCACAAAGAATTGGCGTGATGTTGAAAGGTTCATAGAGTTCCTCCCACAGCTTCGCCCCTCCTCCTGAAATAATCCACGAGCCCATCTGAACAGCATTCATTCCAAATGGAACTGCTGCAAAAAATTGAGAAGCCGGGACTTTCCCTGCCCAGTAATACGCTGCTCCATGATTCATTTCAACTGCTCCGTTACTCACCGCATCAAATCCTTCAAGCGCAGGAATAAGTTCACCACCCCCATACACGGTAATTTCCATCCTCCCGCCAGACATGGTTTTCACCCATTCTGCTAATTGTTTACATCCTTCGCCCACAACAGGAAAGTTAGGTGGCCAGGTGGTCGTCATTTTCCACCGATAAGTATTGTTGAAATTGATATATGGCCCCTGAGATGATTTCTCTTCTGTTGCACAGGACGCAAGAGATCCTGCGCCTGCTGCAGCCATGACTGACTTTGCCAGAAATTTTCTTCGTTTCATTAGAACCAAAGATAACAGGCCAGCATGATTAATCAGATGCCGCAAGTCGACATCTCCTTTTCTCTAAGCCAGTCTTAACGTCCCATGATCCGAAATCGATTCTAGTCGTTCTTTTCATATCGTTCAAGAATTGCATTGAAAGTTTTCCTTCCAACTATTCCAATATTTTTTTCTTCAAAGTAGCCGGGTGTAAACTGATTGAGCTTCATTTGAAAACTCTCCACTGCAGCACGGGTTCCTGCAACATTGCCATCAATGCTCCCATTATAGTATTCGATTCCCATTAATAAATCCTGAATCAACTTACAGGATTCAGGATTCGCACTCGGAATTCGTACATTGATGTTTCCGCCATTACTTAGCATCAACTTCTTTAATCTGAAAAGCTTGCCGGTAAAATGATTACGTTCTTTTTCATATTGCTCAATTTTATCAACCAGCAATTCGATATCATTCTTCACCTCTTCTTTTCCTTCATCCGTGCTAAACCTGTCAGAATCGATTGATTCCAGACTGGCAAATGAGATCGATTTCGCGAGGCTTCCCTTCAATTGCTGATTCTCATTTTCACAGGCAAGTACGTCCTCAGAATCCACTCCATTGGAATCAGAACCAGAAGATAGCAGAGTCCCGCCTAAAGTTGTTGAAGCAGTAATAGCAGCTACTATAATGGCCTGCTTATAACTAAAGCGAGCGACGGTTATATTGGGGTCTTCGTTTGCCATAATTCATTGGTTTTTGAACCAATGAATTTAAGCATACTGCCAGTATTTGGAAAATTATGGAAGATCTACAATGTGCAAAACCAAAAGCGCACAGTGAGTTTTTTATGACAACAAATAAAAAATGACTTACTCTTCAAATGCCCAATCGATCTTATCCTTCATGTCCTTCACCACGATACCTTCTCCTTTCAATTCAGCTCTCAGCTTATCGACTTTATCAAAATCTCTGTTAAATTTTGCAGCTTTATATTCTTCAAGAATGGTTGCTATCAGATTTTCATAGTTAACATCAGCTTCCACCTTTAGACCCAATACTTGTTCTGAAAAGCCAATAAAGGTTTGCTGGATTCTTTCAAAAGTTTCTTCTCCAATCTGCCCAAATTTTAGTTGCCCGGTATGAAGAGAATTTATTTTCTTAACAAGATTGAAAAGTTGTCCTATGGTCAGAGCCGTGTTGAAATCATCGTTCATCGCATGATAGCAGCTGTCACACAGTTTGTTTATTTGCTCAATCTGTCCCTGATCCTGTTCCCCCGCATCATCAATCCATTCCATTTCATGAATCAATCTCAGGCCATTTGCCAACCGTATATATCCTTTCCTGGCAGCCTCAAGTGCGTCATTGGAAAAATCAAGTGTGCTTGCATAATGAGATTGTAACATGAAGAATCGAATGGTCATAGGACTATATCCCCGATCCAATAATTCGTGATTACCGGAAATTAATTCCGCAGGTAAAAATGAATTGCCCAGTGACTTACTCATTTTTTGACCATTCACAGTCAACATATTGGTATGCAGCCAGTATTTGGCACCCTGCTTTCCATGGGTGCCGGCATTTTGGGCAATCTCACACTCATGATGCGGGAATTTAAGATCCATTCCTCCACCATGAATGTCAAATTCTTCACCCAGGTATTTTGTGCTCATTACAGAACATTCCAGGTGCCATCCCGGAAACCCGTCGCTCCATTCGGTATCCCATCTCATAATATGCTCAGGAGCAGCTTTTTTCCAAAGAGCGAAATCCAACGGGCTTCTCTTGTCATCCTGACCATCCAGGTCTCTCGTATCGCTTATCAGATCTTCGATTTTTCGACCACTTAAAATGCCATAGGGGTATTTGTTATTATATGCTTTAACGTCAAAATAAACGGATCCGTTGGATTCATAAGCAAATCCATTCTTCTCTAATTCCTTAATCATAACGAGCTGTTCCATCAGATGACCAATCGCTGACGGTTCAATATCCGGAGGTATTGCATTGAATCTTGTCATCACATTGTGGAAGTCGTTTGTGTACTTCTGCACAATCTCCATGGGTTCCAGATTGTCGAGTTTTGCCTTTTTGGAGATTTTATCTTCTCCCGAATCAAGCAAATGTCCCACATCGGTGATGTTTCTTACGTATCTAACTTTATATCCAATGAAACGTAAGTACCTGCTGATGACATCAAAACTGAGAAATGTTCTGACATTGCCAAGGTGTACATTACTATACACTGTAGGACCGCAGACGTACATTCCCACATACGGTTCATTTAGTGGTTTGAATTCTTCTTTCTGTCTGGTGAGTGAATTAAATACTTTGAGTTTACCAATCATGTGTGATGCTAAAGAGCGCAAAGGAAATGAAAATGTGACATTTAAAGCAGTTTTTTAATGACTCAGCTATTCGACGAATGGTGTTTTTTTTCCGTTATTATACTAATAATTTTGAGCCTATAATTATTCGCCTACATGAAATACGCCTTATTGACTGTATTGTTCGCGGCTATTGTGATCTATCCACTAAAGGGACAGACACCTGAAGCCTTAATCAGCAAAGCTGAAGAACGACTTAATCACGATGATTGGGTAGGTGCAGTCAAAGATTTCAAACAGATTCTTAATCAGTACCAAAGCTCGCTCAGTCCTCTCCAAAAGGGAAGGATCTATAACGATCTGGGTTATCTGAATATGAGGCTTTTAAATACAGAGGAGGCAGAGTACAACCTGAATCTGTCCATCATAAATCATGAAGAAGCAGGAATTCCTGATAAAATAAATTACGCGCATGCACTTCAAAACATGAGTCAGTTGTTTCTTGAACGTGTGCAATACGACCTTGCAAAAAATTACATTGATCAGGCCATTGAAGTCATAGTAAATGAAAAGGGAAGAGATAATGCCGACTATGCACTAGCCCGTACTCGACTTGCCAGAATTTATGAAGAAGTTGGCTACTATGATCTCGCTTATGATATCTACTCACAGAGTCACGATGCATTGAAAAATCTGGGTGCTTTTTCACCTGATTATGCAGAAGCCTGTAATCATATGGGTCGAATTCTTATTCGGCAGGGCAATCCTTCAAGAGCTGAAGAATACATCAATGAAAGCACCGTCATTTATAAGCAACTTGGGAACGATTTTGACGTAGAGCGTGCTGAATCGCTGGAAGGTTTGGGAAATTTCTACGAGCAACTTGGAAGGTATGAAGAAGCTGAGAAAACCCTTTTGGAGGCACTTGAAATAAAAAGGACAATCCCGAATGAAGCCAATATTCTCATTATTGAAACATTGAATGATCTGGGTATTCTTTACAGGCATCTTGGAGATGATAAAAAATCAGAAAAAATGTTTCAGGAGGTGATCAAAGAATGTGAAAAAGAGTTGACCACAGATCATCCTTTTTACGCAACGGCTAAAAACAATCTGGCTACAATCGCCATGCAAAATGAAGATACTGAAAAAGCCAAGACTTTACTTGAGGAAGCATTGGCTACCTACGACAAGAAGTATGGTCCAAATCACCCACTTTCGGCTAATACATTAAATAATCTTGCACGGGTTCAGAGGCAGATGGGTAACGATGAGCTCGCCGAGGATTATTACAAGAGGGTTCTGAGTCTGGATGAGAAGCTCTATGGGAAACTTCATCCTGATTATGCCACCACCCTGATGAACCTGGCCATTCTCTACAGTTCATCCGGCAGAGATGACGAAGCAGACCGATACTATGAAGAGGCCCTGACGATTAGAAAGGAAGTTTTGGGAAAAAATCACCCATCCTACTATCGAGCGCTCGAAAATGTGGGACTTCATTCTATGGCAAGAGGAAGAACAGAGGACGCTGAAGTCAGATTCAGAGAGGCCATTGAAATTCAAATTGAACATATTCAGAAAGTATTTCCTGCTCTTTCTCTTCGTGAAAAGGAGTTGTTCTACGAAAGGCTAAGAGAAGATGTTGATCGCTACAATTTTATTGCTTTTGGCCTGATTGACAGCCGACCGGAACTGATTAAAAATATTTTTGACTATCAGCTTAAAACGAAGGCTATTCTTTTTACGCCAACAGAGAAAGTTGAAAACCGGATTGTAAATGGCAATGATCCCAAATTGAGGAATACTTATTTCAAGTGGCGAGAGGATAAGCAACTGCTCGCTAATTATTATCGAATTGGCTCTTTGAGATTGCAGGAAAACAGCATTGATCTGAATGTTATAGAAACAGAAATAAAGAGTCTGGAAAATACCATTACTTCACAAATGCCGGATTTTGAAGATATTATTCCCAGAATTGATGCGGACTGGAATTCCATTCAACAAAAAGTTACTTCCGAGAATGTTATAGTTGAAATTGTCAAAATCAGAGAGTTCAAATCGCAATCCAATTCGGACGGGATCATATTCGGATTCACAAATCTTTCGCAATATCTGGCCATCATATTTAAAGAAGGTTCCGCCAATCCAACCTACGCAGTTTTAGGAGATCGTTTCAGAAGTGATGAAAGTTTCAATAACATTTACAAGAATTCAGAACAGCAGGGCAGCCAGGCATTCAATGAGCTGTGGGAACCTATCCACAAACGTGTAGGCAAAGCCACGAGGGTTATTGTTTCTCCAGATGGTATATTCAATGAGATTAATCCCAATGCGCTAAGAGTATCCGGCGAGAATTATGTCATCGATGAATATTTCGTCAATTACGTGACCAGTTGTACTGATTTGTTGAGAACGGAAGTAGAAGTGCTGACAAAAAAAACATTGCTGTTTGGCAATCCTGATTTCAGAGGCTCTGCAACTGAAGACAGGTTAAGGCTTGCACCACTTCCTAATGGCGAACTCCAGATCAACTCATTATCCGCAATATTGCAACCTCAGGGTTGGGAAACCCGGGTTTATTCAAAAACTGACGCTTCTGAATTAAGGTTTCGATCATCTTTCAATCCAACGATCCTTCATGTGACTTCACATGGATTTTTCTCTGAGAAAGATTTTATCTCAGCAATGAGTACGCTGGACAATCCTCAATTTAAATCAGGATTTTATCTGTCAGGTGCCTCAGCTACTTTTAACTCCTTTATAAACAAGTCTGAATCAAATACGCTCAACGATGGAATGGTAACTACCTATGAAGCCATGGCTCTTGAACTGAACAGGACACAACTGGTGGTTCTGTCAGCCCCCCAGGCAGGCACCGGAGTTGATGGAAATCTTGAAGGAATTTTTGGACTTAGACGTGCTTTTATTGTAGCCGGTGCCAGAAATCTGTTAACGAATTTTTCGAGATCCGATGAAAATGCGGTTACTGAATTAATGGTGCTGTTTTATCATAAATTCATGGAGACCGAAAGTGTGAGTGAATCATTAAAGTTTGCTCAAATGAAATTACGAACTAAATATGCTGATCCTAAAATTTGGGGATCTTTTATGCTGATTGGCAATGGATAAGTATCTTGATCCTAATTAAGTGTTATGAAAAAAATAATCCTACTGATATCTCTTTTTTGTGCTTTCGCTGCATTTGCTCAACGAACCGAGTCATATGTTGCGTATGCAGATGAATTTTTTGATGCAGCTCTTTATGTAAAGGCTATCCCTGGCTACAAAGCTGCACTGGAGAAAAATCCCAACTACGTAAAAGCAAAGTATCGGCTGGCAGAGTGTTATCGATTCACTTTGAATTATGATGATGCCCAGTTTTATTATGGAGACATAGCCAAAAACAGTGATAGCAGATACCCGCTTGCAGGGTATTACTATGCTTTAATGCAAAAACTTAAAGGTCAATATTCCAACGCCCTCACTACATTTAAAATATTTCAGCGATTTCTACGTGATCAGGGACTGAATGATGATGAAAAATACCGTTCATTTTATCAACAGGCAAAAGTGGAAATTGACGGATGTCAGCTGGCACTTAATCAAATTTCCATGAAACAGCCAGACCATTCGTTTGCTGCAATCGCCGGAGACCTCAATTCAGAATACAACGATTACGCAGCATTTCCTGCTAGCTCTGATGATTTACTCTATATAACAACCGGAAGAAAAGGAGGAAAAGGCGGCTTGCAAAATGACACGTTCGGAGAAACCTTTGAAGACATTATGCGATTTAGGAGAGATGCGGCAGGAGAGTGGGTAGAATACGATCTGAAAGACAAATTCGAATCAACCATTAATACAAAGTGGGGCGAAGGATCTGGTACATTAAATGCTGAAAAAACCAAATTCTATTATACCAATTGTAATGATGATTTGGGATCGGTCTGTCAAATCTTCGTTTCTTATCTTCAGGAAGGAAAATGGAGTGAGCCCGTGGCGCTTAATTCGAGCATAAATCAGCGCGGATATACTTCAAGGCAACCGTATATCACTCAGGGAGGTGATTCTCTGTTTTTTGTATCCGACAGAGAGGGCACCCTTGGAGGATTCGATATCTGGATGAGTATTACCGCCGGAGGAGATAATTGGAGTCCTCCTGTTAATCTTGGTAAGCAGATAAATACTCCTTTCAACGAGAGTTCACCTTTCTATTCTTCAAAAGAAAAGGTTCTTTTCTTCGCTTCTGAAGGACACAGAGGGTTTGGTGGTTATGACATCTATATTGCGAAAGGAAAAAGTCTTGATGCTGCTGAAATTTATAACGCGGGAATGCCATTTAATTCTTCCAGAGATGATGTTTTCTTTTATCTCGGGAAAGAGAAGGGTTTTGTTTCTTCAAACAGAGAAGGAGGTCCTGGAAAGCTTGACATCTTTGAATTCAACATCCAGGGAAAGGAAGAAATAATTTCTGAAGTTTCTACAGCAGAAACAATTGCGGGCAGAAACTCACTTTTCACAGATGACTATAATTTTGACAATACCGAGACGGATATTATCAATCAAATTATTTCCAGAAGAATATCCTCTTCATTCTCGCAGGTGGATGTTTACTTAAGCACTGAACAGCTGGCTGTTTACAATTCTTTAAGTCAGGATGATAAGGATCGAATTGACAGAATCGTCAATGGCCGAATACGCAAAATGACCAGCACTAGCCTGCGATCCATTCGATCTGAGGATGAATATTACTACCAGCAACTTGATGCCGACAAGCGGAAAAAGGTTGACAATGTCGTGACCACCTATTTAGAAGAGCAGGGTCTTGGACTCAGTATTTCATTATCATCAGAGAGCAGTGATTTTTACAATAGTGAAAATCCAAATGATCGGGAAAAATTAGACATATTAATTTCAGAAAGGTTAAGAACATCCTCCAAGTATCAACCAAAATCAATTAACTATGAGAAATTGTCCGCAAAGGACAAAACGAGCGTAGACGGAATTGCGCTTAAATACCTGAGTCAGAAAAAGAGTATTACCGGTATTAAGCTGACAGTTGCTGAAAGAGTCTTTATGAGGGATGTAGCTGGTGAAAAAGCTGTTACTGTTAATGCAGCAATTAAGGAAAAACTTCTTGAATTGAGTCGAGAAGAAAAATACAAGCTCCTTACCGAGGATAACCAGTTTTATGAAGAACTGACACCTGTACAAAGAAAGAGTCTGAAGGACATAGCAACCGCGTTCCTAATCGCAGACCTTAATTCATTTGATCAGCAAGCTGATCAGGCGGAGATAACTGCATTTAACAGAATGGGATCAACCAACAGTCAAAAAGTTGACAAACTTATTCTCAAGCTAATCTCCAACCTTGCGAGTTCAGATGCTTATCGAGCCGAAACATTCTTTGAAACGGGGGAATTGCTCGCTGCAAATTCCGGATCAGCAGATGAAACACTGGAAAGATTATTCAGTCTTGATCGGGGAATGACTGAGAATGATAAGGAGGCAATTGAAAGATTTGTAAGATCAACCTATAAGGCATACCTGGAGGAGGCACCGGTATTTATAAAACCAGTCTCTGCAGACGGTGACGGTTTTGTTGTTCAGGAGCGAGTTCCATTCTATTCAAGTAGTGCAGCTACAAAATCACTCGTTGAATCCATTGAAAGTGAGATACCATTTGTTTTGCCTGATGAAACACTCAGTGCATACAATGCACTCCCGGCTAACAAAAGAGCATTGATTGATCGTCTGATCGGACTTGCATACATACGGAAATCATACGAAGAGGGTGGAGATCTGGAATCAAAAGATCCTGCTGAATACCGGGGGCTTACCACCAAAGAAAAAACTCATGTGGAAGTACTCGCCAAAAACTTCAGGGGCGAGGCGCTAAAGCCAAATGAAAAAATGTTACTTAATGAAGCATTTACATTTTACAGCAATCTTGCACAAAACAGAAAAGCTACTATTAACAGGCTTGTTTTGAGTAAGGCATTCGTCAAAAGAAACAGTCGATATGTTTTGGATTTTGTAGATGTGGCACCAAGTCAAAGGTTGACTCCAGAAGAAAGAAAAATTCGAGGTGACATTCAGCGCTTCCGTTTTCAAAACGAACGGGTAATCACAGAAAATCAATCAGTTGAAGCGAACGACTATGAAGAGCCGCCTGTAGATACCATTGAACTTGGACGACCGGTAGTTAAAGAGACAACAACTACTCCTGAACCAAACCAGGTATTTATTGAATTGCCTGCCTATTCCTACAGCAGTTTTGATCAGATGACAATGAAAGGAACACTCTTGAATCGTGTTGGTAATCCGGTTCCCGGGAAGGCGGTAACTCTGCTAAAACAAGACGACTCTGAAACAAGCATAACAGGCTATACAGATAATGAAGGAAAATTTGAATTCAAAGTAAATGCCTTCGCTTATAAAATGGTGACCGAAGTTCGAAATCAAAGCGCCACATTCTCCGTTTCAAATTTTGACGTAAAGGGAGTTGACAAAGCCACACTATTCGAAATCAGTTCAGTTGCATACTTTGATACCAACTCAGAAGATCTGCGCAGTGAGGCAAAGAAGTTATTGGATGAAGTCATTGCCGAATACCAGAGAAATCCGGTAAGGATTGAAGTTGAATCTCACACAGATGACATAGGGAATGCTGAATACAACAGACAACTTAGCAGAAGGAGGGGTAACACTGCTTTTGAATATCTTGTTGCTGCCGGGGTTAAAAAATCTGATTTGTCAGTTGTATGGCACGGATTTGAAAAACCAATCGCATCTAATGACAATCCATATGGAAGACAGTTGAACAGAAGAATGGATATCAGAATGCTTGGCACAAATAAATTCAGTTTCAATTCGGGTCAATATTTTCTTGTTAAACCAAAAGCTACGCTTGCAAGCATTGCAAGAAGCCTGGGTGTAAGCGTAAGCAGTATCGTTGAAACCAACGGACTTTCTTCACAGGAGGTTAATGCCTACCAGCCTATCCGAATTAAGTCGAATAAAAAGTTGAATCCGGATTCTGGATTACTCGTTTCACCGGACTCTCCTGAAGCAAACTCATCCGAAGATGATGCATCAGTTTACGTTGTGAAAGCGGGGGATACGCTTGAAAGCATTGCGAGGAAGTTTAGAGTACCTGAGGAATTACTGATGGAATTGAACAGCCTTAGGAGCCCCAGAGTCACAGTCGGGATGGAACTTAAAATCAAATAGTCAGCAGGTAATCAAAATAACGGGTTGGACATTCTTCTATATCCTGCATTCTTCGAAATGTGGTATTGAATAGAAAGTTCGAAAGCATTTTGAGCTATTGCCACATTCCTGTCCGACACAAAAAGATTTGTGTTTAAATCGTAACTCGCTCTGATTGCCATTGAAGAAAATTTAATGCCTCCCATGAAAATAAAGGAATCTCTAAGTCGGTACCAAGCACCAAACAATAACTGATTCCCTTTGGCTCTGTACCTGTCTGCATTTGGAGCATATGCAAAATTCAATCCTGCATTAAATTGAAAATTTCCTCTCAAATAGAGAAAAAGCAAGCTTGGTGTGGTGTAAAGTTTATTGTATTTGATCTCAACTCCTCCGTTGTATTTTATTAGCATTGGCTCACGGCTTTTGCTCTCAACATTGAATGACTTGTTAGGCCCGTTAACATTGGTCGCAGAAAAGCCGGAAAACGCACTGTACTGATACAGCATATAATTTCTTGTCGGATTATAATAATACATAATCCCCGCATTGATAATTAGCGCTCCCGTCTGATTATCGAACTCGGTTACCGGAATAGGAAGGGTATCATCAAATCCGTAAAAAGGATTATACTGAGATCCCCATGTCAGGTCGCTGAAATTCAAACTTCTTGTTTCGTATCCCGCCTGTAGTCCTACAGACAGAATGTCTGAACTAAGTAATCCGAATTTGAAATTGTGGGCATAAGTCAAAAAAGCCGCACTATTCTGAAAAACCCCGGCTATTCCACTTCGTTCATTATATGCCATAATACCCACACCACCAACAGATCGTTCAAGACGACCCGCCGGCTTAATCGGGAAAATAAAGGAGACCTGTGTTAATTCATTGACCACATCAGCACTTTGTACCTGCCGTCGGTGATTCATATGCAGAGAAGGGTCATTGTATACCCCTGCAAATGCAGGATTAAGAAATAGCGAGGCAGAAAAATATTGAGAAAACTGTGTATCCTGACTTTTCACGAGAAAGACTGAACCCCAAAAACAGACGATATAGGTAACCAGTTTTTTCATCTCTGTAAATAAAAAGGTCCTTTTTCCTCCTGGAGTTTTCCATTTATTCTTGTCAATACTACCTGGTAATAGTATAATCCTGATGGTTCATCATTGCCTGTCCTTTGATTTGTTCCATCCCATCCAATTTGATTCGCTTCCTGCCATGAATTGGTAGAGTATACGAGTGAACCAAATCTGTTATAAATCTGCAAACTGAAATTCTCCTCCAGAATTCTTTCTCCAAAAATTCTGAATGTCCGGTTATCAGGATCTGAAGCAGCTGGTGCAAAAATCTCCGGAATGTAAACCAACCCGTTTGGATCAATCCTTGGCGCAAGCGCAATTGCCAGATATGCTGTCTGAGACTGATCCAGTTCCAGATCTATTTCTGTTACTATGGTACCACTGGTAAGTGAATCCGAATCCAAAAGGCTCTCGACCCCCAAAGAAGTATATATGCCTCCAGGTGTGTCAGACACGGCAATTACAGGAGAATTTACTCTATGCCTGATGTTATTTCTAATCCCAAAATTTTCAAGATCCTCTCCATTAAATTGAATTTGAACAGGTGTTCCGCTTATCGTTCCGTCTGATAATTCAACTTCCCAAATCCCATTTCCCGATACCCCAAGTAATTCTTCATCAGGTATGGGTTGCTCATCATTTGGCGTCTTAAATGCCACGGTTAGTTCAGGACTTGCTCCGAATACTTCTAACATCGTAATCGGGGCATAAACACCTTCATAGCCCATAGGAAACTTACGAATACCACTTCCCTGATACGTCAGCTTTCCCTGAAAGTAGGATGAAGCAGAACCTCCTATCACTCGCACATCTCGGCTGAGAATAAAGCGAGTATTCGCTCCTGTTTTCATAACGCCATTGGTGAAATGAATATCTTCTGTTACTTCAAAACGATCGCCCTGAAATGATACATTTCCTCCCTGATTCAACGTTAAAGTTTTGACAAGAAGCGTAGATAGAGAAACCATCTGATCCTGTCCACCAAGAAAGAAAAGCTCTCCATCATCACCTAAAAACCTATTATTAATTGACCAGTCGCCGTAGAGAGAAAGAGAACCCAGGTTGACAATTGTCCCGTTGTTTTCCAAATCACCACCTACTTCAAGATTTGCCCCATCATAGATATTAACACGGGCATCTCCCTGGATATAGAGCTGCTGGCTCCTCGAAAGGAGTGTTGCAAAGAACATTAGAAGAAATAAGGTCTTTCTCATTTTCTCTTATTCAATCACTCAATTATCAGAAGGTTTTCCACCCCCAATCATCTTCTTGATGTATTCAATATCATTCTTCATTTCCTTGTTTTCGTTTGACAGCTCTGAAAGTTTGCTCTCCTGATTTTTAAGTTTGCTATTTAAGAGGTCAATTTCCATCTGCTGCTCTTTAAGAGCCTGCATAAGCACAGGAATCAGCCCCTGATAGTTTACGATTTTGAAACCTCGCTCATCTATAGAAACCAGTTCAGGGAATACCTTCTCAAGTTCTTGTGCAATTACTCCGATTTGCTGTTTTTTGGTAGCATCCGCTTTATAGTTATAATTATAACCGCCCAATACATTTAACTTTTCAATTGTGTTTTGAAGTAAAACGATGTTTTCTTTCAGTCTTCTATCTGAAGAAGAAAACACCCCACTTGAGTTTATTATCAAATTTTCAGCGGTTCCATTAATATCTGTAAATTCTTGTCCATCTGATCCCCCTAAACTACTAATGGTTAAACCGGTGAATTCCGGTGAATCTCCGGTTCCAAGTCCCAAAGTGGTCTGAGCGGTAGCCTGGTTCGCATCATCAAGAATAGTTCGCGCAAAGGCAGTAACTGAAGTGGTGGCGTAAACATCACTTCCTGTAGTATAAACCATCTGATCCGCACTGGTGGTCAAACCCGCAATCGAATTCAATCCCGCATCATAAGCCTGAACATCCGTTCCGATTGTCAACCCTAAACTGGTCCTGGCTGTAGCTCCCGATTCAGCAACCCATCCTCCGGCGCTTCCAACGATGAAATTACCGTTAGTATTGGCCAAACCTGCAATGGCTGTGAGATCTGTGTCTATCGGCTGTTTTTCTGCTTCTAATTCCGCAATTGCCGCATCTACATTGGTAGCTATGATATTTCCTGTAGCGGTAGAGGTAACCTCTGTAGCAGTTTGGTCTGCAGCGGCATTATCTTCGATCGCCGTTAGTCCATCTAAAAGGTTTAGTTCTGTAGCTGTAGCTGTGACAAGAGTTGCTCCTAAAATAAGGCCATTTGCTGATCCATCATGTCCAGAAACTGTTAAGTCGGTAGTTGTACTTATTGCGCCCGTATTATCAATTCCATTCGTAGTGGTTGCTCCTGTTACACCCAATGTGCCGCCTACTGTGGCATTGTTGGTAATCCCTGCGCTGTTCAACGTAGCTGCACCGCTGGTCTGTAGAGTAGCTGTGTTCACATCTCCACTGTTGGTGATGTTGCCCGTGTTGCCTATCCCATTCGTAGTGGTTGCTCCTGTTACACCCAATGTGCCGCCTACTGTGGCATTGTTGGTAATCCCCGCACTGTTCAACGTCGCTGCGCC
>JAVKDB010000007.1:0-185246 GCA_040222475.1 Cyclobacteriaceae bacterium
CGCTCAAATTGTTACGACTGATAACCTCAACTGTAATACCCCGAATGGTACCATTACCGTACTCGGAGTAGAAGTAGATGGCGTATTCCAGTCCTTTGCAGCTAATTCAGGGGTCTACTCCATCGCATGGAGCTCTGCCAACGCCTTCACACAAAACAGCTCTGCAGATGCTACCAATGACCTGCTTACCGTACTCACAGGGGGTACCTACACTGCGGTCATTACGAACATCAACACAAGCTGCCCTACTGCTTCTATTGATATCATTATCGAAGATGATACCACCGATCCAACCATCAACCTCACTGCTAAAACTGCGGATACTTTCTGCGACAGCAATACCAATAACATTGGGGATGGAACCATTACCGTCGCTTTTGATGAGCCTGGATTTACGTTCACCCTCTCCGAATACTCCATCGAATGGTACAGAGGTACACACGCTACAGTACCTGCTGGTGGTACTGCCAATGATGACTTCATCGCCGATGATGGTACCGCCGCTGGTACGAACTCCGGTAATGCGAATGCAGGTACAGCCATCATCCCGGCCGGTGGCGATGTAACACAACTGGAAGGTCTCGAAACAGGTACCTATACCGTGTTCATTACCAAAGACGGTGTAGCTTCTCCTAATGAAGGATGTGATGCTTTCGCTACATTCAATATCAATAATGACAATGCAAATTATACCCTGGACGCAATAACTATTGCAGCAAGTGTTCTTCCTGATACTCTTTGCGACAGTCATGCTCAGGTACACAGCGGAAGAATCACTATCAATGACGCTGATATCCAGCCATCGGGTGACTTAACGGATTTCACTGTTGCAATTAGAGCAGGTTCAGCTAGCGGAGTTCATGTGACAGGGTCTCCATTTGATATGTCATTAACTCCAGCTGCTACGTTCCTTCAGGTAACTAATCTGGCAGCACAGGATTACTTCGTTACTGCAACAAATAATACAACCGGATGTGCAACTGCAACGGCAATCATTAATGTTCCGGATCAGGTGAGAGCTCCTCAGATTAGTCTGATAAGCATAACACCGGATGAAGATTGTGGGACGGGAACAACCTCTGTTGGCGGGATTGAAATTATCATTGATGATGTATTTGATCATACGGATAACTTTACCGTACAATGGGTCAATGATGCGACGACTAACAATGTATCAGTTGACTTCCCTGGTGTAACGGATAATGAAGTGATTCTCAGCGGAGTATCGGCGGGGAATTATACTGTAACAGTCACGAATACAAATACAGACTGTTCGCAATCGTTAACCTTCACAATTCCAAATACACCAGACATTCCATCCATATTCAACTACACCGTAGTGAACAACACAATATGTGATGATGACAATGATAACATCCCTCTTGACAATGGATCATTTGACCTAATACAAGCTGTACTTAACGGAACAGTTCTGGATAAAACGGCAATGACCGGAAGCTATACGCTTGAAATCTACTCAGATGCAAGTCTGGGTGCCGGCTTCCTGGTTGCAGATAATGATGCTGCAGGATCTCCATTCCTTTATGAAGAATTGAGTGCTGGTGATTATTTCGCCACCGTAACGAGAACAAGTTCGGGATGCCCGTCCGTTGCACTTGCCTTCACAATTGAAGATGAGGTAACACGGCCAGTCATTACCATTGCCTTGCAACAAGCTGATTCAACATGTACAACTGGAGGAACCGAAATACCAAACGGTGAACTTTACGGCACTGTTGACGGTGGACTCGAAGATACCAGTCCATTATACACCTTCCAGTGGTACAGCGGATCCGGAACAACCGGAACTGCATTGGGTACAACTTCTACTCAATCAGGGCTGGCAGCAGGGACTTATACCCTTGAGGTGACGCTTACTTCAACAGGATGTACAAGTACTCAGGAATTCATAGTACCAAATATTCCGGCCGATGTAGATATCCTGACAGCAACAAGCACTGCTGCAACTGATTGTAATGGAACCGGATCACTGATTACCGTCACATCCGTCAATCGAGGTACTCCGGCGGATTATGATTTTGCTTATTATGATCAGGATCCAACGACAGGTTCTCCGGCTCCTGTATTTACCGGAAATGCAGGGGCATCTCTGGTTGACGCTGCAGCAGGAACGTATTTTGTGATTGGAACTCACATCGCTCTTCAATGTGAAACTCCTGTATTCCAGATAGAAATTGGAGAAGATTTCACTTTACCTGAAATAGCGCTTAGCTCGTTTACATTCCAGGCCAATTGTAATCCTTCAAATCCTAATGGAAGTCTTACAGTGACTTCAGATGGAATTACTCCTGTCAATCCTACCTATAACATACTTTGGTACTTCGGTACAGGTACAGGAAATCTGTTGGATGACGGAGATATTGGAGGGAATGGAACATTGGCAGGAGAAACAACGGCAACAGTTTCCGGAATTCCAGCGGGTACATATACAGTTGAAGTTGAAAATACACTTACCGGATGTATTTCAACAGAAACTTTCGAAATGGCTGACAACATTCCAAATCCTACTGCCATTTCAATATCTACTTCAGCGAATACTAATTGTGTAGCGCCAAATGGACAAATGAGTGCTTCTGTCATTACATTGGCACCAGGAAGAACCAATGCTGATTACAATTACTACTGGTACTTTGGTGATTTGACAGGATCAGACCCACTGACTCCAGACCCAATGAATCCAAGTCCTGTACCTGATTTCACGGGATCATTGGTAACTGGTGTTGATGCTGGTACTTACACAGTATTCGTAGTAGATGGCTTAGATACCTTCTGCCGATCCGGTGGTAAGCTCGTAACAGTTCAGGATGGAAGATCTGCCCCTGACTATGTCCTTGAAACAACTCCGGTAACCGTTTGCTTTGATGTAGAAGATGGTTTTGCAAAAGTTACAGTTCAGGACTTCTCAAGAGTAAGCATTGCATGGTTGAATGACATGGGCACAACTGTAAGCACTCAGTTCTTTGCGGACTCACTAAGTGCAGGAACGTATACCATGCAATTGACTGATGTTAACACAGGCTGTGTATCTCAGGAAGTATTTATAATTGAAAACAACGCAATTATTCCTTCTGACCCAACTGTTATTGTGAACACTAACCGAACCAATTGTTCTGATCCAAATGCTGGTGCTGTTGCTAACGTTGACGGGGTTCAAAATGGTTTCCTTTTCGAATGGTACGCAATGGACGATTTGACTGTACCATATACTACAGGTTCTGAAGTGTTTAATCTCGATTCTACCACCTATTTTGTCAAAGCAACAAATATGGCTACCGGATGTGAATCAGCTCTTACTCCTGTTACAATTGAATATGAAATTACAGACCCTGTATTTGAAGTTCAATTTACTCTGGCAACATGTCTGAGAACAGAGGATGGCGCAACTAACCAGTTCAGCGGTACCGCGATTGTGGGTTTTGAGGAATTCAATTTTGCAACCGACTACAAATGGTATAATGCGAATAACGAGTTGATAGGAACCGGATCCCGACTTATTGATATTGGTCCGGGACAATACAGTGTAATATTTACTGCTGACAATGGCTGTGAATACAGTGAGTCATTTAACATGACAACCGACATAACGGTTTACAATGGATTATCCGTCAATGGAGATCGATTGAATGATTTCTTCCTCATCGATTGCCTGGATTATTTTCCTAACAATGAGGTTATTATTTTCAATAGAGATGGAGTGAAAGTGTTTGAAATTGAAGGATATGACAATGTAACCAATCGATTTGAAGGAATCAGTAATGTAGGCTCCACTCTGAATCTTCCTTCAGGTACTTATTACTATATTATTGATAAAGGGGATGGTAGTGATGCTATTCAGGGATATTTAGAATTAGTTAAGTAATTTTAGCACAATGAAAAGAATCGCCTTTTTTGTCTGTTTACTTTCCTTTTCAGTGGGTTTAAATGCTCAACAGCGGCCGGTTATGTCAACATACATGTTCAACGGACTGGCTCTTAATCCGGCTTATGCAGGAAGTTTGAATGTACTGAACGCAACGTTTATCCACAGAAAACAGTGGATAAATGTTAACGGGGCTCCCACCTCACAAATATTCACTGTTCACAATTCATTCCTTTCCAATCAGATTGGCGGTGGGTTGATGGTTACAAAAGACAAGGTTGGTGTTCATTCAGAGACCGCCGTTTACGGAAGTTATGCTTATAAAATCAAAACATCAGCAGGTATCCTCGCATTGGGTCTGTCAGGTGGCTTTGATAATAGAAGATCTGATTTTAATCAACTGAATGTGCTAAATACTGATGACCCACTCCTGACCGGAAGCGCTTCACGGTTTAATCCCAATTTTGGAACTGGTGTTTATTTTGCCAATCCCAGAATGTACCTGGGTGTATCTGTCCCATATATTTTGGAAAACTCCCTCTATCAGGTTGAAAACACCATTACTGAAGGGAAAGAAAGCAGATATTACTATAGTACAGGAGGTATTGTTCTGGATCTCAACAGGAGTCTAAAACTCACTCCATCATTTCTAATTCGTTATCAGGAGCAAAATCGACTTGGTTGGGATTTAAATGCCACTTTCATATTTGACGAAATAGCATATGCTGGGATTTCCTACAGGAATGGTGATGCAATTGTCTTTCTCGCACAAATGATATTGAATGAAAATTTCAGGGTTGGATATGGATACGATGCTACAACCTCCGCCCTTCATAAGCACTCAAAGGGTACTCACGAAATTCTGCTTAGCTATAGAATCAAGCTGAAGAATTATAAGAAGGACCCTCAGTGTCCTGTTTATTTCTGATCCTTTTTATTTCCACTCAAATCTTCCAGTAGTGAATTGGTAATGGACATAACAAGGCTAAACAATAACGCCCACCAAAATCCGTCAACAACAAATCCTGGAACAATTGAGTCCGCTAACAATATGATAAGCGCATTGATTACCAGAAGGAATAATCCAAGTGATACAATTGTTAATGGAATGGTCAGGATGATTAGAAGTGGTTTCACGGTCACATTAAGAAGTGAGAGGATAATTGCAATGATTAAAGCCGTAAGAAAATCATCAACATAAACTCCGGGAAGCAGATACGAAGCAATTATAACTGCGAAAGAAGAAAGTAATATTTTGGTAAGGAAATTCATAATTATTAATCTTTAAACCACCCGGCGTACATTTTATAGTTCCCTGCTATTCTTGAAAGCATTTCTTTATTTGCATCATCCATAACTTTCAATTTCTTTCCTGGAATTCCGCCAAAAACCGTATTTTCCTCTACCACAGTTCCGGCCAAAACAACGGTCCCTGCGGCAACAATTGAACCTGATTTTATCAATGCATTGTCGAGCACAATTGCTCCTATTCCAATAAGAACATCATCTTCTATGGTACATCCGTGAACTACCGCATTATGACCAATTGACACATTATTTCCAATTGTGGTCGCAGCTTTTTCGAAAGTACCATGTATTGTCACATTATCCTGAATATTGGTATTATTTCCCACTTTAATACTATTCACATCTCCTCTAACGACTGCTCCAAACCAAACAGTACAGCTATTTCCAAGTTCCACCTCTCCTACCAGTGTTGAGTTCTCTGCCAGCCAGCAGTCTTTGCCCATCTTAGGGCTAAATCCCCGCACTTCTCTAATTAGCGCCATATGTTATTTTTTGAGCTAAACTAAAATAAATCGAACGAAACAATGCTGACAAAATGTCACAACAGTTTCTATCTTTGCGGCATGCAAGGGTTAATCGCAGATATTGATTTGGTTGAGAAGGACACTACTTCGGAAAATTGTAATTTTAAGATTTCGGAAGATGAAAACGCAGGGGAGCGTAAGCTTTACATTGAGAGCTACGGCTGCCAAATGAATTTTTCGGACAGTGAAATCGTCACATCCATTCTCAAAAAAGAGGGGTTTGGTACTACTTCATCTGCCAGTGATGCAGATGTTATACTGATCAATACCTGCTCTATACGGGAGAAAGCAGAACAAACAGTTCGCAACAGACTGAATTACTTCAGAGGGGTAAAGAAAAAAAACAGGGATGTGACCGTTGGGGTTCTCGGATGTATGGCTGAGCGGTTGAAGTCTCAACTACTTGAGGAAGAAAAAATAGTTGACCTGGTATTGGGTCCGGACGCTTATCGTGACCTTCCTAAACTTGTAAAAAAGGCAGAAGAAGGAGAAAAGGGGATCAACACTTTTCTTTCAAGAGAAGAAACCTATGCGGACATCTCCCCTATTCGATTGAATTCCAATGGAGTAACCGCCTACATCTCCATCATGAGAGGATGTGACAATATGTGCTCCTTTTGTGTGGTCCCTTTTACCAGAGGCAGAGAGAGAAGCAGGGATCCACATTCGATAGTTGAAGAAGCGAAGGATCTCTTTAAAAAAGGATACAGAGAAGTGACCCTGCTTGGACAGAATGTCGATTCATACAAATGGTCGGAGGGGGAAAATAATAAGGCAAGATTGGAGAAAAGTGATGTGAATCAGGTGATAAATTTTGCTAATCTTCTCGAAATGGTTGCCGGTGTACACCCGGATTTAAGGGTCCGTTTTTCCACATCACATCCTAAAGACATCACTGATGAGGTGCTCTTTACGATGAAGAAGTATGAAAACATCTGTAAAAACATTCACCTTCCTGTACAAAGCGGAAATTCTCGCATCCTGAAACTAATGAATCGGACCTATGACAGGGGATGGTACATCAATCGAGTAGACTCTGTCAGAAATATCCTTGGAGAGGAATGCGGGATTACTTCTGATATGATCGCAGGATTTTGCAGCGAAACAGAAGAAGAACATCAGGATACCCTTTCTATGATTGATTATGTGAAATACGATTATTCCTATATGTTTTTCTATTCTGAAAGGCCCGGAACACTTGCTGCAAAGAAGTACAGGGATGATATCCCACTCGAAGTGAAAAAGAGAAGGCTTCAGGAAATCATGGATTGTCAAAAAACAGCTTCTCTTAAGAGAAACAAACTTGATATCGGAAAGACCTTTAAGGTTTTGATTGAAGGAAAGAGTAAAAAATCTGATTTACAAATGCAGGGACGAAACTCGGCTAACAAAGTTGTTGTTTTTGATGGTGAGTATCCAAAAGGAACTTATGTCAAGGTCAAAGTGAATGATTGTTCGGCCGGAACATTATTCGGAGAAGTCGTATTCATATGAGCTACAAAGTTGATTCAGAGATTCAGGCTATCAAACAGCGTTTTGAGATCATTGGTAACTCACCAAAACTCAATAATGCCATACGAGTGGCGCTTCAGGTAGCACCCACGGATATGAGTGTGCTGATTACAGGAGAAAGTGGCGCAGGAAAAGAATCCTTTTCCAAAATCATTCATAGCCTTTCTCATCGCAAGCATGGCCAATTCATTGCCATAAACTGTGGTGCAATCCCTGAGGGAACCATTGATTCCGAGTTATTCGGTCACGAAAAAGGCTCTTTCACAGGCGCTCATGAAGCCAGAAAAGGATATTTTGAAGTGACAGATGGCGGGACAATTTTTCTTGATGAGATTGGTGAAATGCCACAAAGTACACAAGCCAGACTGCTAAGAGTACTTGAAAATGGTGAATTTATTAAGGTTGGTTCTTCGAAAGTTCAAAAAACCAACGTTCGTGTCATTGCAGCCACCAATGTCAATTTATTGGAAGCAGTCAACAACGGAAAGTTTAGGGAAGACCTGTATTACAGATTAAGCACCGTTCCAATTTATGTGCCATCATTACGCGAAAGAGATGATGATGTAATTCTGCTTTTCAGAAAGTTTGCTTTCGACTTTGCTGAGAATTATAAAACGGAACCTATCAAATTAACCAATGATGCGCAAGAGTATCTTAAATCGCATCGTTTTCCTGGCAATATTCGGCAGCTAAAAAATCTTGCCGAACAAATGAGTATTTTAAGTGTTGAACGGGAGATCAATGCAAGCCATCTTGAAACCTACCTGCCACGATCCGGCAGCAACCTGCCTGCTTTGATTAATAAGGCAGAGTCAAAAGACAACTTCACCGAAAGAGACATTTTGTATAAAGTGCTTTTTGACATGAAAGCTGATATGGCTGACCTTAAGAAGCTGGTTTTCAAAATGCTTGACGGAAATGAAAGTGAAAAAGAAATTCTTGAGGAACACAAAGATCTTTTCAAGAAAGCTGAATCTATCCCCTCTCAGGGTGAAAATGTGACAGAATCGAAGACCCCAACGCTCATCATCTCACCTGCTAAAGAAAATTTCGATGAAGAAGTTGAAGATATAACTCATGAAACTGATTTCGAAGATTCTCTGCTTCTGGAAAAAAAAGAAAGAGAAATGATTATCCGTGCATTAAGAAAAAATAACAATAAAAGAAAGTATGCGGCGGAAGACCTGGGAATCTCGGAACGAACTTTGTACAGGAAGATTAAACAATATGAGATTGAGAAAATATAGTTTAATTGTACTTATTCTGGCGCTTACAATGGCATCAGGGTGTGGGGTATATTCCTTTACGGGAGCGTCCATTTCTCCTGATACCAGGACTATATCAATCCAGACATTCTATAACAACGCACCATTGGGTCCTTCAAATATGAGTGTCCTTTTTACTGAAAGCATAAAGGACTATTTCCAACAAAATACCAGTCTTGAATTAGTTGATCAAAACGGAGACCTGCAAATTGACGGATTCATTTCCAATTATACAGTAACACCTGTGGCAGCAACATCCTCCGGACAGGCAGACGGGGTAGATTTTTCAGCGCTTTCACGCATCACAATTACTGTCAATGCCAGCTATATCAACCTGAAAGATCCAACATATGACTTTGAGCAAAACTTTTCATTTTTTAAAGATTATGATAATTCAATTGACCTTTCTTCCAACGAAGAGGCATTTGTAGAGGAAATATTCGACCAAATCATCCTGGATATCTTCAATGCCTCCGTTGCAAATTGGTGATTTTGCTTAATTTTAGCTTTAACACCTTCTACCAAAGCCTGTGAATAGGAATGAGCTAATTGAGTACCTCAGAGACCCTTCGTCTCTCTCTTCCGAAAATTTGGAGGACCTTGAGAAAATTGTGGCCGAAACGCCCTATTTTCAAAGCGCTCGAATGCTTCTTGCAAAAGGGAGCGGAATGCTAAATGTTCCGGACACAAAAAAAAGAGTAGCCTCTGCTGCAATCTTCGCTACAGACAGACCTTTGCTAAAAAAATATATGAGTGGCAGTCTCTTGTTTCTCACAACTCCCCCGGAACCAAAGAAAACTTCTCAAAAGAGTGAAAGTACTCCCCCGGTTGAAGCTCCTATACCTGAAAAACCAGCTGAGGAAGAAAGACCAGGACGAAGAAGAGAAGAGAAAAAAGAAAGGTATCAGTTTCCAAAGCCAAAGGAATCCGTTGAAAAGTCTTCTGAAGACGAGTTAGAAGAAAGCAAAATCATCATACCAGGGATCCCGGAAGGTGCTCTTGACAGCATTCTCGATGAACTGGAGCAGGACATGGAGGATTTGAAATCATCCAGATTGAGATTTGCTGATCTGCAACAACAGATCGAAGAAGACGAAGCAGTATCCGCTGCGCTTGAAAAGGCTACTTCGGACAAAATTTCCAGTTCTCAACCTGAAGAAGCAAAAATTTCTTCTGATCCTCCCGTAGAAGAGAAGGCAGAACCTGTCTCTGATGCCCCTGACGAGGCTAAAGAAGAAATCGCTGAGGCTGAAACAACGGAACCAAATTCGAATGTAACTGAAGACGAGGTTGAAAATGATGTTGCTGAAGACACCCAAACGTCAGCCACAGAAGATACTCCACCAGCAACAGAAGAAAGTCCGATTGAAACTACTGACCAGAAGGAGCCTTCTGAAGAGGACTCGCTTGAACAGAAATTCAGGATTGAACAGGAAAAATTTGAGAAAGAGAAGTCATTAGAACCAGTTAAAGACACGGAGGATGCCAGGGCCGAAGAAGTTGTAATCGAGCCTGAAGTCGAAAAACCTTCAAAAGAAGAAATTATCGAAGAATCAGTCAAAGAAGATTTGGCAGATGCAAGTAAGACAGATGAAACAACTGATGAGTCGGGAGAAAAAATGCCTGAGATTAAACTGGAATCCGAAAGGCGCCGAGAAGAACGAATGGAGAGAAGGCAAAACAGGGAAAAAAGACTTTCCAATCTGAATAAACTCTCCACAGAAAGTATCAAAAAGCTGGAAGATCAGATGTGGGGTGATTCGGATGACACTCCAACTGACAAAACGGAAGAAAAGGAGTCGTCGAAAGCAGAAAGCAAAAAAGATAATATCGTTAAGAGTTCAGAAAAGGAGGTTGAAAAACCAACTGCTTCGCCAAAAAAATCGCTAACAAAGAAGGGCACATCTACGTCCCCAACGGCCGATAAGAAAGAAAAGACAACTCCAAAAAAAGAAGCAACCAAAAAGACGGCAGCAACTAAGTCAACAAAAACTGTAGCAAAAAAGACTACTGCTAAGAAAGCTGGATCTAGCAAAAAGACTACTGCAAAGAAGACCACTGCGAAATCAGCTGCCAGTAAGTCCTCCGCCACAAAGAGTACTTCAAAAGAAGGGGCTACAAAGAAGACAACAAAAAAAAAGGATGATGATGATGGTAAAGGTGACCCCAGGGACCAGAGTAGCATCATTGATAAATTCATAAAAGAGAGCCCCTCCATTTCTAAAGCAGATAAGACGACAAAAGCAGAAAAGGATCTATCTGACCAAAGTTCTACCTGGAACAAGGACCTGGCTTCAGAGTACCTTGCAGAGATTTACCTGCAACAGGGAAATAAAAAGCGAGCAATTGAGATCTATCAGACATTAAGTTTGAATTTCCCCGAAAAAAAATCTTACTTTGCGGACTTAATTTCAAAGATCAAGTAGATGTACGGAGTAATTGTGACCTTAATTTTGATAGTAGCTGTTTTGCTAATTCTCGTTGTTTTAGCTCAAAACCCAAAAGGAGGAGGACTTTCAAGCCAGTTTGGAGGATCGGGTTCAACTCAGTTAATGGGTGTCAAAAAAACCGGAGATCTACTTGAGAAGCTCACCTGGGGATTTGCTATCGCACTTCTTGTTCTTTCTATATCGACCAACTTCGTTATCCCACAAGAGGTTGAAGGTTTATCAAGTCCTAATATTGACAATGCACAGCAGAATACGGTATTCCCACCTGCTGTAGAACCAACTGAAGGCGGTACGGTGAATGACCTGAACCTGGAAGAATTGCCAACTGATACAACAGGCAATTAATTCTTTTTCAAATTTTAGCATAAAAAAAGGCGACTCCCAGAGTCGCCCATAGTCCCGATAACCAAATGGGGACTGCCTTAGTTTTGTTTTACGATTCGTATTGTCTGAATTTCCTTTCCTTCTGCTTCAATTCTGAGCATATAGACACCACTGGTAAAGCCTTTCAGAGATATCTCTTCCGGATTATTTCCCAACTCAATTCTCCTGCCTGCAAGATCTACAATACTTACCGTGTAACTACTTGTAACCCCGGTTATGAAAATCACATCACTGGTTGGATTTGGAAACACCTCCAGTCCCTTTAGATGCTCAAGAGCCAGAGGACGTTCCGTTACACTGGTTGTCCAATCTTGTGTTGTAATTCCGTCCTCAGCTGTCACCGTGTAAATAACCGAATTGGTAAAATCCTGGTCACCAGACGGTGATACAACCGCACCCTCTGAAACTGTAATTACGGGATTGAGACTTGTTAAGTCGGTATCGAGATTTACTTCAATAGAAACAGTGTGATTTACTGCGTCAATGACTGCCACACTGCTTTGTTCTGCCAAAACAAAACTCAGTATATCTGTTTCCATACTCAAAGGCTCAGCTATGGTTACTTCCCAGTCCTGAGTAGTCACCCCATCTTCGGCAGTGACCGTATAAGTCACCGGATTGCTAAAATCCTGTGCTCCCGTTGGTGAAACCATTGCTCCTTCAGAAATAGTGAATGTAGGAGTCAGACTCGTCAGATTTGTTCCCTCAGGCACCTCAACATGAACAGTGTGAGCGGTTGCATCAATAGAGACTGTTGTTGTAATATTGGTCAGCTCAACAGAAAGAATATCTGTTTCAGCTGAAAAGGCCTCATTGACGAAAATATTCACTTCGTCAGCAGTGGAGCATCCACCTGCATCATTGGTGACAGTCCATCTGAGTTCATTATTGAATGTAGACAGGCCGGTAACTGTAGCTGTCGGATCATTCACGTCAGAAAATGTACCAGATCCGGAAATGACACTCCAGGTTCCGGTTTCTCCTGTTCCGGCAGGCGTAGCATCCAATACTGTATTGTCAGGATCAATCGTCTGATCTGATCCGGCATTGGCAACCGGAAAATTTTCAACAATGACTGTGATTTCTTTCGAGTCAGAGCAGGCAAGTTGATCAATTGTCAAAACAGCAGTATACGTACCTGCCACCGGATAAGTGAAACTTGTATTCCCAACCGTATTATCGTCTTCGTTACCATCATTATCAAAATCCCATGAATACACATCGCCTGCAAGCGTACCAGTTGAAAGATCTGTGAAATCTGTCGCAGTGCCAACGCAAACTGTGGTGGCAGAAAGATCGGCTGTGGCTCCTGTACATATGGTGAAATCGGCAATTTCAGTCATGCTGTAGTTTCCATTCGTATCTCCTACTCTCACTCCTATGGTATAACTTCCATCCGGCAGGCTGCTTGTAGGAATCGTCAGATCCGAATCGATACTTGCCTGTGTCGGTGAAATCGGAACCTGAGTGGCTGCCCCGATCCCCGGATCCGAATCTATGAAGTATTCAATAGACGAAAGTTCCGCAGAAACATTAGGGTCTACCATATCGATATAGAATACCCTCGATTTCTGCATTCCCCAGTTTCCATCTTCATCCATCCCTCTGACAAACAACTCATGGAATCCGTTGGAAAGAGCAGCAGTGGTAATCAGAGCGTCCAAATCGATTGTTGAGGCGGGAGTAAGACTGATTGAAGTGCCACTTCCATATCCAGGATCTGAATCAAAGAAATATTCGAATTCCGTCAAATTGGTGGCAGAGGTAGTCGAAGAAGAAGTCAAATAGAATGCATGTGATTTCTGCATACCCCAAATCCCATTTTCATCTTTTGCTCTCATGATCAATTCATGGAAACCTTCACTCAACAAAGTTGTAGATATTAATTCCTGAACATCAATGGTTTCGGCTGGAGTCAATGTAATTGACGTCCCAAGATCGTAACCAGGATCTGTATCAAAGAAATACTCCAATTCTGTGAGTTGAGCGTTGGTAGTCGTTGAAGAAGAACTCAAATAAAAGGCACGAGATTGTTGAATCCCCCATACACCATTTTCATCTTTTGCTCTGTAGAATAATTCGTGAAATCCTTCTGACAGAGCAGCTGTTGAAATCATCGACTGCATATCTACGGTTTCAGCTGGTGTCAGCGCCACCATAGTACCATTGTCAACTCCCGGATCTGTATCAAAAAAGTATTCCAGTTCTGTCAAATTACTGTTTGAATTGACAGAAGCAGCAGTCACATAGAAGGACCTGGCCTGCTGGATACTCCAATCTCCACCTGCATCCTGATATCTTACAACCAGTTCATGAAACCCTAAGGATAGTCCCGAGGTACTGATGGTAAAGTCTATATCCTGAGTAAGCCCCGGAGTTATTGTGACAGAAACTCCATTACCTATTCCCGGATCTGTATCAATGTAATACTCCAGAGCGGTAATGTTGTCCTGCCCAAAGGCACCCAAAACAAGAAGCAGAGGTACTAATAAAATTCCTATTCGGGATTTCATACCTAGTTTCCTTTCGCTTTGATATTTACGTCAAGGTCACTTCCGGTAGTGACAATAGCAGGGATACTAAGCAATTCAATAAATGGCAGAAAAGTACCTTCCACATCAAACGGTGTAGCTCCACCGGTAGGACCAATATCTGTACCGTCCGTTCCAGCATTTAGCACAGGTGAGCCGGCCAATGGGGTTATATCATAGCTGTAATCCCAGTCTCCGGTTGTTTCCGGCACATTGGTTAGCATCGGGTCAATCCCTTCCATATTGCCTGTAGCAGTGTTTCCATCAACTCCTGTGGTGAATGCATTGCTCGTAGTTAAGTAGCTGATATTATTCTGAAAGGTATTGCCTGTCATATTGGAATTTAGCGTTGGATGAGATCGAAGGAAAATATTATTTTGAACAACAGAATTATCTATATCGTGAAATGAGGTTCCATTTGTTCCGTTGAAGAACAGGTTGTTTTGAATCGTTAATCCCTCGCCCTGAATTGCTCCTGCAACACAGCATCTTCCTTTAATGATATTATTGGAAATAATAACTCCTGAATTAGTGTAGAGCTCAAATGCCTGAGCATCAAACGTGCTGTTTGATGAATTCAAGACACAATTTCGAACGATCAGATTTGCAATTGAATTAGTGGTATAACCCGGACCTATGACCACATTGAGTTGCGAGTTCTCTAACAAAATATTAGAAACCGTGTGAACCATGGTATTATCATTAGCCAGCAAAAGTCTTTGAAAATGCAATCCGGATATTCTGGATCCGGAAGCTCCGGTATTGTTCAATTCGATATCATCCACCAGCGATTTAGCACCCTGTGTATTGAGTCCCACCCCGATAATAGTTAATGTTTTTCCATCTATTGTCACATCTCCATGACTGTTAGGCCCAGGTATTACATGAATGATATCACCAGATACCGCAGCATTAATGGCATCCTGGAGTGCGTTTGTGCCGGTAAACACATTAGTTCCGGCAGGTGCACCAGGATTGTTATTCGCTACATAAGTAGTTTGCGCCCAGGTCAGACTTACTGACAATACGGCGATGAGAATTAAGGATAATTTTTTCATTGTTTCGTTTGTTTGTAGTGATATCTGACCGGACCTGTCGAAACAGCTCATGCATGCAACCAGCATCACGTTGTACTAAGGTTTTTTTATGTAGACTTACAGACCTGGTATTTTTCCCGAAATGATTTGTATTTTTTTAATAAGTTTCACTAAATCGGGAATTTGGCAGTGGTTATTAGTCTGCTATGAGAGATATGTACATTTCATCGAGGAAAGACAGTGCAAGTGCAAATGAGTCACTTTGGCAGAGCTATGTGGCAGGAGATAAGTCTGTCTTTGGAGAATTGTATACCTATTATCATAAAAGTCTGACAGCATATTGTATAGGGAGGATAAGAAATATTGAGCAGGCAGAAAATGTAGCATCAGATACCCTTATAAAGCTTTTGCAACATCAAAAACCTGAAGAGATAGAAAATTTTGAAAGTTGGATTTTTGGTGTTGCAAGGAATGAATGCCTAACATTTTTAAGCAAAACTGAAAGAAGAAGAAAATTACTTAACGACAATTATACATTCGAAAATGAGTCTGTTCCTGACATAGAAACCATGTTTTCAGTAGAAGGTATAGATCATCTGATCCAAAATACACTTGAGGAAAAAGACTATAAAATCTGGCAACTCCATCAACAGGGATACGATAACCATGAAATCGCTGAAATTATCAACTCGACCGAAAAGACGGTTGCAAACAGGAAATCAGCAGCCCGGATCAGACTAAAAGATGTATTCAAACAACTAAACAACCAGTAGCGTGAAAGAGAATTACAACTATGAGTTAATTAAAGATTATCTGGACGGCCTTCTTGATTCTGAGACATCAGAAAAATTAAGAATGGTCCTGTCAAAAGATGAAACAGCAAGAGCGATAGCAAATGGTATTTTGATACTTGAAGATCGATTCAAAACAGATGAAGAAGTCGATAAATACCTGGATGCGCAATTAGCAAAAAACACCAATTTCATCAGGGCGTCCGAATCAAGAAAGAGACCTTTTGGCTTTTTGAAAATTGCTGCTTCAATTGTGCTTATCGCAGTAAGCTCACTTACGATCTACCAGTTCAGCATTTCCTCTGTTGCTGACATTGTTGATAAAGAGCTTTCGAATCCTTATCAGGCAGCTGTAGTAACGAGGGGCTCTGAATCCGTCTCAAATTTTGAGAAAGGCATTTTACTTTATAATGAAATGAAATATAGTGAGGCTTTAGTTGTATTAAAAAATGAAGAAAGTCAACGGGCCGGCTTCTTCAGAGGGCTTTGCCAACTCTATATGAACGAATACCAGTATGCAATTGAAGAATTGAAAAACCAGGATCTTGAAACCAGCAGATATCAGGAACAAAGCAGATGGTATTTAATGCTCAGCTATCTGAAGTCCGGGCAGCAGGATGAGGCAAAAGGCATTCTGAATACAATCACTGAACGCAAGAATCATTTCAGGCTCAAAGAAGCCAGAAGACTTAGCGCACTTCTTAACGATTAATGACATGTAATTTTCTTCTTACTCTGAAAAACCCAATCAGAACAACTGCGCTGATAGCAAAAGCAAGAATCACCCGGGTTTGTGATCTGGTGGATATGGGTTGTGTATCTCCCATCGCAACAAAACTTCCCCAGAAAAAAGGATGCTGATAGAGCGGATTATCTGTTTTTTCAAGGTAATAAAGCTGGGCTTTTTTCAATGCCATATCCTTTGTGTCACCTGACTTAATATTTTTGTAAAATTGGATCATAATTTCACTCGTGGCAGCATCAGGAATCTTCCACATACTCATAATGACCGAAGGGCACCCGGCATAGCTAAATGCCCTTGTAAAACTAATGGGTCCCTCCCCTGTCAGGATTATTCCACTTCCGCTACTGCAGGCGCTGAGCACAATCATATCGGCATTAAGCTCAAGATTATAAATTTCGTCAATGGTCAGGTATCCATCATTCAGCGAATCTGTTTCATTGTTAAAAAGTAATTCTGAATACACAGGATCCTGACTATTCAGCAGGCTGTGCATTGCCAGGTGAATTACACTGTACCTTCCGGAATTATTTTTAAAGTTGCTCTCAGAAGCTTCCTGATTAATCCATGATTCGCCGTTCAGAAAGTTGCTAATGACCGAAACTTCTGAAATCGCTCCGGGAAGCGGAAGGTTGCCACTTCGAACCAGCTGAAATGCCATTGGGTGCTCGGATGAATCAATCTCCGAATATCCTTCCGCAACATATGATGGTGCGAATCCGGCAAATGAAAATCCTGACGCATTGGATATCGTCCTGAAATTCAGTGTTGCGGAGTAGGCATAACCGACCGTATAATCCTTCAATAAATAAGAAAGTGAACCATACCTGAATTTCCCTGCAGATGGTCTTTCTTTCAAAAACGTTCCAAAGCTTACCTGACTCAATTTCCCATCAGGAACAATAATCAGGCGATTAATCGGGGTATCAGTTTTTTCTATTAATGGCCGAATCAGAACTTCAAATGCCTGAAATGCAGTGGCTATATACAGGCTGTCTGCCTTTTCCGGCTCTTCAACAATCAGACTATTGTCGGTGAGACTTCTGTGATAATTATCCAGTGTCTGTTGGAATTTAGAAGGTAATTTGAGTCTGACAAACTCGAAATTTTCTTTTGAGAGAATAAAAGAGAATATCGAAGAATCAGAAATAAAATATTCCAAAACGGCAGATTCAACCATTAGTCTTTTTCTTACTTCCTCCGGGTCAATTGTTCCCTCATCGTATTTGTAGTTATAATATTCACGGTAATTATTCTTCAGGTTTTCCTTAAGGGCTTCAAAAGCCTGCTGTGTATCAAAGACCAGCTTCTGATTTGTGGCAATTGCCGTCTGATTTCCCGAGAGTTTTGCATCATGAAGTTTCTTTTTGTAGTATGACAACTCAACCCTTAAATCTCTCTCCTCAGCCATCAGATTATCCGGAACTCCATTGAATCGTTTTGCTTCAACATCTTCAATACGAGAAAGTAAAATAGGCGATTTACTTTTTTCTACAATATGAAAAGCAGTCCGTTTGTATTCCTCCTCACCGGTCAACTGATAGAGCTGCCAGCAGATTCCCACTGATTCCTCAAATATTCCTCTAAAATCTTCTCCAAGTTGAGCTTTTGATTCTTCCAGACGATAGCCGGAGATAATAAAATCAATAAGTCGAACAGCAACCTGATAGTGATTTAATGATGTTTTCAGGAATTCAATATTTTCAGATTCCTCATAAAGATCTCTGTACGTTCCTGCAATTCTTTTCAGACCAATCAATGCGCGATACTTGTTGGTAAGCGAGTTAAATTCAGGGAATATCTCATTATTTATTGAATCCGATGAGACCGCTTCAATTGAATTGATATACAATTCCAGTGCCTCTTCAGGATTTCCTCTCTTTCTGTTTAGGTCACCTAAATGTTGTAAAACACCAGCGACTCCTGAATTTCTCTTCCCTACCTTTTGGTAATAAATTTCCAGTCCTGAATTAAAATAAAGTTCCGCTTTCTTTAAATCATTATTCCGAAGACTGACTTCACCAAGTTTGACAAGGGCAGCAGCCTCACTTGTAGTTTGGGTCTTATAGATCTTTCGGTAGATAACCAATGCTTTATCGAGGTATTCCACCTGGGATTCATCATCTCCTTTCTTTGAATAGTAATCTCCTAATATTCCGTAGATCGTTCCCAGGTACGGATGATTGTCTCGCAAATTTGATTCAGCAAGGTTCAGGGACAGATTTAAAAAATGTTCCGCTTCACCATAGTTACCCACATAACTATACATCCGTCCTAAATAAGCATAGTAGGCATGAAGTACAGGTAGTTTTTCACCGTACCGTGCTTTTATAATGACATTTCCCTGCTCAATAAATTGAATCGCCCGCTGATAATTAGACAAATTACCATACAGGTTTCCAATCGTGTAATAGCTCCCGCCAACATTGACATGATCCGGGCCCAGTGTTTTTTTTCTGATTTCCAGTGCCGGCAGGTAATGATTGAGTGCCTGATCATAATTTCCCATTCCTTTATAGATATTTCCGACATCTGTAAGGCTGTTGGAAATGGTTGGGTGATCTGCAATCAGGTGTCTTTGTCGAATCTTCAGAGCCCGGGTAGCAAGTAGAAGGGCCTCTTTCAAATGTCCCTTGTGTTCTTTGGCTTCTCCAATAAATGAGAGGGTTCGGGCATACTCCAGCGAATCAGCCACTCCTTTGTCTTTCCAGATAGCCGCTGATTGATTAAGGTATATTAGTGCACTGTCATAGTTCCCGTCAGAATTATGAAAGTAACCCATCATATTGAAGTTGCGAGCAATCGGCTTACTACCCTTACCATGTATTTCAAGATTTCGGGCAATAGACTTGTCTAATATTTTAATCGCTTTTTCAGGCTGATTAGAACACCCTCCATAAGCTTTTGAAAGGACATAATAGCCTTCAGCTGTCAGTCCGTTAACCTCTCCAAATTCTTTGGCACTTAAATCAATGGCTTCATTTATTGTTCGAATGGCTGTATCACACTGTCCAAGATTTAGCATCCCCTCACCTATTCCATAACCTGCTTCTATTACACCCTTTGCATTATTGATAAATTCAAAAGCCTGCTTTGCATCTTTGAATGAAGCAATGGCACTATCGTATTTGCCGTCATAGAGAAACTGATTCCCTTCACTAAGGCTTTGAATCGCATCATCCTTTTGTGCATAACAATTAACCCAACCTGCAAAGGCTGCAAAAAAGCAAAGGCTGATTCGTTTGAAGCGTGGCAATTTATTGTGATTTATCTGTACTATGCTAAGATCAACGAAAAAATGAGAGTATCCGACTTTTCGGCAAACGAATTAGTTAATTTTTGTTCTTAGAAGTCGAAATGAAGCTGTTTCGTTAGGTTACCGACAAATTCCTGACCAGCATCCGCTTCGCAACAGGCAAGAGAGTTTCTGCCAATGGGAACTTTAATTTACTGAGCGCCAGGTAGGTTGCCGGATTTGGTAAATCCGTGAATTGCCGAACAAGATCCACCTTGATGGTTTCATAAGTACGGCTGATGTCTCTAAAATCATTCTTCAGAAACTCCGTGGCAATGCTTCGATACTTCTCGTCGGCATGCTCAAACAAGGTGACTTGATAGCGATAAATTGTGACATCACGAGCCTGATCAAAATTAATCAACAAGTATCCCTCTTTCTCATAGATGGCGGTTAAACCCACAGGAGTTATCTCAATATTTTCCTCTACAAATTCATGGATTTCTTTACCGTTCTCAATCGTAGATTTTATTTGTGGCAAAGCAAAAGCTATCACCTCTTCAAGTTCCTTCATCACATCATCATCATTCACAACCTTCTTATACGTTAACTGGAGCTTCTTAAAATCTGCATGTGAAAGTGTTTCCGGAAAATTCTCAAACATCAGCTTCTTACTCTCCCTCACCTTCAAAATGTTTCGATAATGGAAAACCAAATCAGACATGAATGGATACAATTGGGTCTGATCGAAGCGCTGTTTGATGTCCTTCAGGTAGGCAAGCAATATGTATTTTTTGTATTCGTAATCAATTAATCCCTCCGTAAGCCAGTCATGTTTTAATTGTTCCATGTCACATTTTTTATCACATTAAAATACGACCAAAATGTCAGAGTGTGTTACGGTTTAGCCAAAATATCGACAAACCATGTCGCTATACCTGTAAAAATGTCAGGGTTTCTGACAATTAAACCTTCAATTCCATATTGGCATGCTTAATGACAGGCTATTAAAAAATTGAATTCACATAAACTATAAACGTTTAAAAAACATGTCTAAAGTAAATTTCAAACCACTCGCCGACAGGGTTCTTGTAGAGCCTGCGGCCGCTGAAGAGAAAACAGCAAGCGGTATCATTATCCCTGATACGGCAAAAGAAAAACCTCAGCAGGGCAAAATTATCGCTATCGGTACTGGTAAGAAAGACGAACCGATCAATGTAAAAGTCGGAGACCAGGTGCTTTATGGTAAATATTCAGGAACTGAAGTTACCATTGACGGAAGTGAATACCTGATCATGAAGGAATCAGATATTTACGGGATCGTTTAATTATTCATTAATCTAAAATTTGAAAATCATATAATCATGGCAAAAGATATTTTCTTTAATACGGACGCAAGAGACAGCATAAAAAAAGGTGTTGACATACTTGCTGATGCAGTTAAAGTAACATTAGGCCCAAAAGGAAGGAATGTAATCCTTGACAAAAAATTCGGAGCTCCTACAGTGACAAAAGATGGGGTTTCAGTGGCTAAGGAAATTGAGCTGAAAGAGCCAATTGAAAACATGGGAGCTCAACTTGTAAAAGAAGTAGCTTCTAAAACTGCTGATGATGCCGGAGATGGAACAACCACTGCAACGGTACTTACTCAGGCGATTTTTGGTCACGGAATCAAAAACGTAGCAGCGGGTGCTAATCCAATGGATTTAAAAAGAGGAGTTGATAAAGCTGTTGTAGCTGTTGTTGAAAACCTTAAGAAGCAGTCTAAAGGAATCAAAACAAACGAAGAGATTGCACAGGTAGCTTCAGTTTCTGCTAACAATGATGCAGAAATAGGAGCAATGATTGCCAATGCAATGGAGAAAGTAGGAAAAGATGGTGTTATTACTGTTGAGGAAGCAAAAGGAACAGAGACTGAAGTAAAAACAGTTGAAGGTATGCAGTTTGACAGAGGATACCTTTCCCCTTACTTTGTGACTAACACAGATAAAATGGAAGCTGAACTTGAATCACCATATATCCTTATATATGACAAGAAAGTTTCTAATATGAAAGAATTGCTTCCTATTCTTGAAGCAACTGCTCAAACCGGAAAACCTTTATTGATCATTGCTGAGGATGTTGAAGGTGAGGCTCTTGCCACACTTGTTGTGAACAAAATCAGAGGTTCACTGAAAATTGCTGCTGTTAAAGCACCAGGTTTCGGTGACAGAAGAAAAGCAATGCTTGAGGATATTGCTACGCTCACTGGTGGTACACTAATTTCTGAAGAAAGAGGGTACAAACTTGAGAATGCAACCATCGATTACCTTGGTACTGCTGAGAAAATCAATATCGATAAAGACAACACCACAATTGTGAATGGTGCTGGTAAGAAGAAAGATATCGAAGGAAGAATTAATCAAATCAAACAACAAATCGAAAACACTACTTCTGATTACGACAAAGAAAAACTACAAGAGAGACTTGCTAAGCTTTCTGGTGGTGTTGCCATCCTTTACATTGGAGCGGCTACTGAAGTTGAAATGAAGGAGAAGAAAGACAGAGTAGATGATGCGCTTCACGCGACAAGAGCTGCTGTACAGGAAGGTATCGTAGCTGGTGGAGGTGTTGCTCTAATCAGAGCGATGAGTGCACTGGATAAACTTGTACTTGACAATGAAGATCAGAACACTGGTGTAGCAATCGTTAAAGCTGCTATTCAGTCTCCACTCAGAACAATTGTTGAAAACGCCGGAGGTGAAGCTTCTGTTGTTGTGAACGAAGTACTTGCCGGAAAAGCTGATTACGGTTTCAACGCTGCAAGTGGAGAATATGTGAACATGTTTAAAGCTGGTATCATTGACCCGACAAAAGTGACAAGACTGGCGCTTGAAAACGCAGCTTCTATTGCATCGCTTCTATTGACTACTGAATGTGTAGTGGCCGATGCTCCGGAACCAGAAGGAGCCGGAATGCCACCAATGCCTCCGGGGGGCATGGGCGGAATGATGTAAGAAGCATTTTTGCTATAAAATCAAAACCCTGGCTTTTCCGTCAGGGTTTTTTTGTGTCAAATTATTGGCGTGCTTTTCGTGGAAATGTGTATTTACAATTTTCCAGAGCAATATCTCTGTTATATTTTAGTCCAATGAAAAAGCAATCCATCTGGCAGGTCGTTTTTGAATTCCTCTCCATAGTATTTGCTGTACTTCTCGCTCTTGGGCTCAATTCTTACAAACAGAACCTCGATCTGAAGCAGGAAAGCGAAGTTTTATCGGAAAAAATAATCCTTGAATGCAGAAAAAATCTATCCAAGCTGGATACGGTAATCAATCAGAATAAGGATTTCATGATTTATCTTGACTCGCTGAGAAAAGCTGAGCGTGTAGACGGGTTCGGCTTTAACTTCAGCAATGAGCTTCTTTCATCCAGTGCCTGGAAATTCACTCAGGTTTCAAGGTCTTTTCAATTAATGGATTCCGAATTTCTTGATAAGGCTACAGAGTTGTATGAAATTCAGAACTATTATATGTCCATTTCAAATGACATGTTTCAAAATCTGGGCGATATGCTTCTGATGCTGGAGAATACAAAACCTAAAACACTCGTCAATACATCTCATTATTACCTCACCAACATACTGGATGCAGCTGACCAGTTGAAAACGACATATGAAAGTTTCCTGGAAAAGTACGAGGACAACTGAAATAGTCAGAATGATTAACTTGGCAACCTTGACAACTAACCCGATATGACATACCTGATCGTAACCCTTGGATACATCCTGATTCTTGCAGGAGTTATCATTTATAAAAGCAGAAGTGTAAAGAATGAAGAAGATTTTGTGGTGGCGGGGCGTAATGTTCCTGTGTACCTCCTTGTCGGTACGCTGGTAACCACATGGATTGGATCAGGGAGTCTATTTGGTACGGCCGGATTAACCTTTCAGGTAGGGTTTTCAGAACTCTGGTTCTCCCTGGGAGCCTGGATAGGTATCCTGGCAGTGTATTTCATCGCGGCACGAGTCAGACGTATTTCCCAATTTACACTGACAGATATTCTTGAAAAGCGCTATGCTCCGATGGCTCGATTGCTTGGCAGTATCACCATTATTGTGGCTTACCTGATCATTGCCGGATACCAATTCAAAGGTGGAGGTCGATTCCTGTCGATTTTGACGGAAGGAGGAATTAGCGTGGAGCAGGGAACATTGATTACTTTTCTCATCATTATCGCATTTACGGCCCTGGCAGGAATGGTATCGATTGTATCGATCGATATTTTCAATGGAATCATCATGATTCTGGCAATTGTCCTGGCAGTTCCTTTCGCTATTTCCGGATTTGGCGGATGGGACAGTGTAGTTAGCACCATTCAGGAAGTAAGCCCCAACCACCTGAAAATATTTGAAGGGCATGAGTTCAAATGGTACATAGGAATTATGCTGCCAACACTTATCCTTCTGCTGAGTGAAAGTAGCGTCTACCAAAAATTTTCTTCAGCAAAAGATGCCAAATCTGCTAAAAAGGCCGTAATGGGCATGTTCATTGGTGTCGTTACCATTGAATTTCTAATGTGCCTCCTTGCTATTGTTGGATTTGCAATCTACGCACACGATCCAAGGTTCTTTATGGCTGATGGATCAGTTAATGCTCCCATGTCCGAAGAAATCATTCTAAGGATCGGATTCGAACAACTACCGACATTCGTCGGGTCTCTCTTATTCGCCGGCGGGGCTGCTATCATTCTTTCGACAGGCAACACCTTCCTCATGGTAACATCAACAAACTTTTCCAGAGACATCATAGAAAAGTATTTTATCAAAAATGCTTCAGAGAAGATGAAGCTCATTATTCAACGTGTATCCATTGCCGGACTTGGCCTGGTCGCTTTTTTGATAATGACTCAATTCGAAGAGATTTTGGAGATGGCATTTATTTCATATACCATGATTGGGGCATCTCTTGCACCTGCCTTACTTGCCACTTTCTTCTGGAAGCGGGTGACCAAGCAGGGAGGAATCGCCTCAATTCTGTCCGGGATGTTAACAGTGGTTATCATCGAAGTATTGAACAGGGTGTATGAAGGATCATCTGCTGATTTTGGAATCATGTCATTTCCCTATGATTCCAAAATGATTGCCATCCCGGCACTGATCATCTCCATCACAGCACTGGTCGTTGTAAGTCTTATAACTAAGCCTACAGCCAAAGAAATTGTTGATCCTTTTTTCGAAGATGAATGAGTTACGCTAACTTCGCGGAAACGTTTGCATAGCAAGTAATTAATACAAATCGAGAAAATATTAATCCAAAAAAATGCAGGAATTCGGCGTAAAGTCAAGCAAAAATGATCTCTCTCATATTGGAATTAAGGTAAAAGAAGCACACTGGAATCTTACTCAATCAGAGCTGATCGAAGAAACATTAAAGAACAATGAAGGAGTCCTGACTTCTACCGGTGCATTGATGTGCGATACGGGAAAATTTACAGGAAGATCTCCAAAAGACAGATTCATTGTAGAAGATGCCAAAACCAAAGATTCAGTCTGGTGGGGCAATATCAACCAGCCATTCTCAGAGGAGAATTTTGACAAGCTCTACAAAAAAATGGTTGATTATGTAGAGGATAAAAAGGTATATGTAAGAGAGGCTTATGCAGGTGCCGATAAGACACATCGTCTGCGGGTTCGTGTGATCAACACGATGGCATGGCACAACCTTTTTGCTTTCAATATGTTTCTTCGACCTGAAGATTATAAGCTAAAGGATTTCGATCCCAACTTTACCATCCTGTGCGTCCCTGAATTTGAAGCTGATCCGGATATAGATGGAACACGCCAGGCGAACTTTGCCATCATCAATTTCACCAAACGCATGATCCTGATTGGAGGCACCGCCTACTCCGGGGAAATGAAGAAGGGAATCTTCTCTGTGTTAAACTTTATACTTCCGCACGACGAAGGTGTCCTTAGCATGCATTGTTCATCAAATATGAGTATTGAGGAACATGACACTGCAATATTCTTCGGCCTGTCAGGAACAGGTAAAACCACACTTTCTGCAGATCCTAACAGATTATTGATCGGTGATGATGAACATGGGTGGACTGAGAAGAATGTCTTCAATTTTGAAGGCGGATGCTATGCCAAAGTAATCGACCTTTCAGAGGAAAAGGAACCCGATATCTACCATGCCATTCGATACGGAGCAATTTTGGAAAATACCAGATTTAAGGAAGGCACCCGTGAAGTGGATTATGAAAATGCCTCTGTTACTGAAAATACCAGAGCCTCCTATCCGATTTATCATATCAGGAATGCGATAGAGCCTTCAATCGGAGGTATGCCGAGAAATATATTCTTTCTTACCTGTGACGCATTTGGAGTTATTCCACCAATACAACGGCTTTCCAAGGGGCAGGCCATGTACCATTTCATTTCCGGCTATACTTCAAAAGTTGCCGGAACAGAAGCAGGAGTGACAGAACCAGAGCCGGTATTTTCTGCCTGCTTTGGAGCGCCATTTCTTCCATTACACCCGACCAAATACGCTGAGATGTTGGGAGCTAAAATGGATCAGAATGAAGTAAATGTATGGTTGATCAACACCGGATGGACCGGTGGTCCTTATGGGGTTGGAAGCAGAATCAGTCTGAAGTACACCAGAGCCATGATTACGGCTGCCTTAAACGGGGCATTGGAAAACGTTGGATATCGAACACACTCCATCTTTGGTGCAGAAATTCCTTTAACCTGTCCGGGCGTGCCAGGTGAAATTTTAAGCCCGCGAGAAACTTGGAAAGATGATGTGGCATTCTACAAAAAAGCCAATGATCTTGCCAGAAGGTTTGTAGAGAATTTTAAGAAATTTGAAGAATTTGCCAATGAGGAAATCATGGCCGGCTCTCCAAAACCAAATGAGAAATATACGAAGTAATTTAGCCATTACCTCAAGTCAAACCCTGTACAGTAACCTGCACAGGGTTTTTTTATGTCCATATCAAAATAATTTCAATAACTTGATACAACCATTTTACCATACTCTCATCCTATTACCAAACGCCAATTAATTACCGTGTGACTGAATCACAACAAGTATGGATTAGCCAATTAAAACAGGGGAACGAACTGGCGGCTTTTAACCTGTATAACAGTTATTCTCAAACAATGTACAATACACTGATAAGGATATCCGGAGACACGGAAGCAGCCAAAGACCTGCTTCAGGAGGCATTTGTCAAAGCTTTCAAAAGAATTGAGGATCTCGATGATCCAAAAGCTTTTGCCGGATGGCTCAAGCGTATCGTAGTTAACACAGGAATAGAATACACCAGAAAAAGGAAGTATGAGTTTGAAGAGTTGAATGATGAAAGAGAAGAGTTCGCTGAAGAAATCGCAGAAGACCGGTTTATCGAGCCCGATGTACTTCACAGCGCGATAAAGGAACTCCCGGATGGCTGTAGAACGGTGCTATCACTGCACCTGCTTGAAGGATATAAACACAGTGAAGTAGCCGAAGAACTTGGGATTTCGGAATCTACATCTAAAACTCAATACAGGCACGCGAAGAAATTATTAAAGGAAAAATTACACCATCTGTATGCGAATTGAAGACGAAATAAAGAATAAGAGAGTGAGTATGGATGTAGAACAACCTCCATCCGATCTCTGGAATAAAATCCGTGATGAATGGAAAAAAGAAGAAAAGCCCGCATCCACACATCATTGGTGGAAGGTGGCTGCCATCGTATTCATTTCAACCTCATTGACACTATTGATTTATTCATTGTCACTTCAGAACAAGGTGGAGCAACTTGCTTCTCTGGGAGATATTTCCGAGGAATACATGGAAATGGAAAACCAGTACAAGGCAGAAATTGGGGTGCTGGAATCTTCGATAAAGAATCAAAAAGTAAACCTGGAGAATGATTTCCAATGGATTGCCGATGAAATGAAAACACTGGAAGAAATCAATGAGCTGTATCGAAGGGACATTGGGCAGGTTGCCAATCAGGCGCAACTCACCGGAGCTCTTATTGACTATTACGAAAAGAAGATCAAGCTTCTTAAAAAACTTGAACTCGAAATAAACAGAACTAAAAAATTCAACGATAATGAAAAAGACGATACTGATACTATTAGCATTTAGCATATGGCTGCCTTATTCTCAGGCGGACAATAAAGTAGAAACAAGAACCGCCTCATTCTCTTTTGATGTGAGTGCCAACGACCTCATTAACATCCAGGCTAAGTACACAGACCTGACGGTAGAAGCATGGGATAAGAATGAAGTTTTCGTAGAAGCCACTATTCGGTTCGACGGAAAAATGAATGATCGAATGCAGAGATTTCTGGATTCTTTTGAAGAAGAGGTGAAAAATAACATTTCAGACAACCCAGGTGAGTTATTGATCAAAACAAATCTTGAAGAACCAAATAAATTTCAGCTGGGAAGCAAAAATGTGGGAATCGTTATCAGTTTCAATGAAGACGAACTTCGACTTGAATACAAGATCAAGGTCCCTTCTTCCAATCGAATGATGATCAAAAATTCTTACCGTGATCTGATTCTTTCCGGAGAATTTGATGAAGTGGACATAGATCAGTATTCCGGAGAACTTGAAGCCGGATACATCAAAAAAGCAGATATTAAACTTAAGTATGGCACTGCAAGCTTCAATGGAATCGGGACAGCAAAGATGGAGTTGTATGAGCAGAATTTGACAGTTGGAAAGATTGAAAGACTTGAAATCAACACCAAGTACTCTGAATTAGATATTGAAGAACTGGGTCCCACAGAAATCATTTCCTACGAATCTGACTTTGAAATAGGCACCCTTGAACTCCTGGAAGGAAACCTTAAATATGGAAAACTCGAAGTGACCGGGAAATTTAAAGAAGGCGAGCTGGAAACTTATGAGTTTGACATTGAGGCGAATGAGATCGGCACACTGATTTATGAAAACAGCAAGTATGGAAAGCTCGAAGCAGAATCCATTGAAAAACTTGGACTGGACCAGTCTTACGAGGATGAGTTTGATCTGAACATGGTCGGTTCCCTTATTTCTGAAGAGACGAAATACGGAAAATATACTATTGGCACACTTAAAGGAAAAATTCAGCTATCCGGTTATGAAGATGAAGTTTCTATCGATGAGTTAGGGCCTGACGCAACCAGTGTTGAGATTCGGGGTAAGTATATTGATATCGAGCTCACCACAAATAGTCGTGGTTTTAAGCTTGTGTCTGACACCAGGTACGGGAAGATGGACATAGATAGAGATAACATGAACATCAGGACCTACATCAAAGATGGGGATCAGCTCGAAATTGACGCTACTTCCAAAAATCCGGGAGTAAATCCGGTATTGATCAACATTCAGGGATATGAAATAAAGCTTAATCTCAATTAATCGGTCAATAGCAGGAAAGAGTCTTCGTACTTAATCATGAAGACTCTTCTTTTTATTCTACCTCAATAAGTTCAATATCGAAAAAAAGTATTGAGTTAGGCGGAATTCCAGACCTCCCCGGAGGACCGTAGCAATAACCAGAAGGTGCATAAATTGTCATACTCCCGCCTTCCTTTAAAAGAGGTATGGTTATCTGCCATGCAGCAATTAACCCATTCAACGGAAAACTGACCCCTTCTGAATTGGAATCAAAAACAGAACCATCCATAAACCTTCCTTCATAGATTACTTTCACACGATCTGTTGTATTTGCAGACTCCCCATCCCCAGCTTTTGTTATTATATACCGAACACCAGTCTGATGAATTTGAGCTTCTATTTCATTTAACTCAAGATAGCTGTCGATGGAGTCAGCATCAATTTTCAACTGTTCTTCAAAACTTAAACCAGGATTTGGATTATCAACATTGAGACAGGATGAAAGAACAATAGACTGGCTAATAATCAGTAAAAAAATCAACTTCCGCATAGAACTATTTTGTATCATTAATAATATTTATGTCTAAAAAACCATGAGCTATTGAATTGCAGGAATGTTTTTCCAATCCCATTGCAAGGGTTTCTGATCAATAACAGTGTTGCTAATATGTATACATACGGAAACAATAAACCCTTAAAAAAACGGGATTAAATTGAGTAAATATCCTGAAAAATCAACTTACCAACTCTATCCTCAATCCAACTCCCAACATTTTCTCTCCACTCACCCAGCTTGCTTTGACGTAAATTTCTGTGGCATTCTCCAGTGCCGGTTTAACCTTTTCCGCAAGCTCCTTATTCAGGTATCCAATCTGATTCCCCAACTTTGACAAGACTTTAATGGCATTAGAATCGTACGCATTATCCGGTTCTGACTTTAATAAGAGGTAATCCTCCTCCAACACTTCTCGTTTTATGATCTCCTGCCTTGAAGAACCGTCATCATTTGATTGTGATACGCCTACAACCTTGGAATCATAGACAAAAACCGAAGGTATTTTGATAATTTTAGCCATACATCTTCCCAATGAAACAATGAAATCTAAATTAAGCCTTTTACTTCTTTTTTCAGGATTTTTGATCCAGTCGCAGGACATCTCTCAACTTTCAGATGAATATATTAATGAGAATGGAGTCGAGATAATTAAACGTTTCAAAGAACTGCTCTCGATTCCCAATGTGGCGTTTGACCTGCCCAGTATCAATAAAAATGCAACGTACATTAAATCCGAACTGGAAGCCAGAGGTGTAGAAACTCAACTCCTGAGAATGATCGGAACTCCCCCTATTGTCTTTGGCTACCTGCCCGCAAAAAAAGCACAGCGAACGCTCGCATTCTACGTTCACTATGACGGACAGCCTGTTGATAAAACCAAATGGACCAATGATCCATGGGAACCGGTCTATTATTCAAAAGCACTTTTCGAGGGTGGAGAGAAAATAGACTTCCCGGAAAAACAAAGCGAAATAAATCCTGAACACAGAATCTATGCTCGTTCAGCAGGTGATGATAAAGCTCCAATTATTACTATTCTGACTGCTTTGGATTTGATTAAAGAAAATAAGCTGCAAATCACCTCCAACCTCATTTTCTTTTTCGAAGGACAGGAAGAAGCCGGTTCAGGGCAACTGAAACAATACCTGGAAGATAACAGTGAACTGGTTGATCAAATTGACCTCTGGATGTTCTGTGACGGACCGGTCCATCAGTCAAGAAGACCGCAGCTTGTATTTGGTGTCCGGGGTGTGACCGGAATGGAAGTAACCGTTTATGGGCCTAACAGACCATTGCACAGCGGGCACTACGGAAACTGGGCACCTGTTCCAGGTCAAATGCTTTCAGAGTTAATTGCCACTATGAAGGATGATTTGGGAAATGTCATCATTGACGGATTCTATGATGATGTTGAACCACTGAGTGAGTTAGGAAAGAAAGCACTTGCAGAAGCTCCTGAGATCGATGAAGACCTGAAGGCTGAACTCGGACTCATGACAACCGAAGGATCGGGCTCCTACTATGAACGACTTCTTCTCCCCTCCCTGACAATCAAAGGGCTAAGCAGTGGAAATACTGGTAAGCTTGCAAGAAATGTAGTACCTGCTACAGCTACTGCCTCTATAGGAATGAGGCTCGTCAAAGGGTGCGATCCTGAGAAGCAAAAGGACCTGGTTGAAGCTCACATTAAAAAACAGGGCTATCACATTGTTCGGGAAGAACCGGACCAGGAGACCCGTCTAAAATATCCAAAGATTGCCATGATTACCCGCTCCGGAGGCTATCCTGCTGCCAGAACTTCCATGGATGTGCCTGTTGTTCAACAGGTCGTTAAAAGAACGAAGGAAATTACCGGTGATGATTTGGTATTGCTGCCCTCTCTTGGAGGTTCCCTCCCACTTTATCTTTTCACTGATGTTCTTCAAAAGCCGGCCATCATTGTTCCCATTGCCAATCATGACAATAATCAGCATGCCGCAGATGAAAACCTGCGAATTGAAAATTTATGGTATGGAATTAAGCTAATGAGCGCCCTCATGACAATTCAGAAATAGTTTTTTCTGTTACTCATTGAAATATTTGTAACAAAAAACTAGGAAGATGGAAGATATCCTGCTGGTAAGCAGAACGACCGTTACCATTTTGACGCTGTTTTCAGGCCTCATCATTGTAACCAAATCCGTACTGAGCCTGTTCTCAGGACTCAAATACACTGAATTTGACAGCATTCTGGGAAAATTTTTTATTGTACTCATCTACATCCAGTTTGTGCTCGAAGTGATTAATTTCTTCGGATCGACGCATACTTATGAAGAGAGCTTCAAAGCAATTGAGCATATCGCACTGGTAACTGTCGCAACGGTGGCAACACAGATCGGGAGGATTATCAGTATCAGGTCGGATGATGACCTGGTGAAATTTCGTTTCCGGTCCGTGTATTACGGAATTGCCACTTTCCTTTTAGCGTACAGCTATTTATTATAAATCAGGTTGTCGGGGGCTTTTATATATTTGAGAAAAAAAAGAGCTCATGTACAATTTCATGCTTCAATTTCATTCAGGTCTGAGATGGCTGGTATTACTTGCCGCCGTGATCTGTGTTGTAAAATCACTAATTGGGTTATTCTCAGGCGGTGCTTATGGAAAGTTTGATAAAGCAGTGGCTACATCCTACGTCATGCTCATGAGAGTCCAATTTATCATTGGATTTGTATTGTACTTTTTTCTCAGCCCGATAACCACCCGTTTCTCATTCAACATGGGTGATCCTGTGGAACGATTTTGGTCAGTGGAGCATCTTCTGCTTATGGTTTTTGCCATCGGTGCAGCAGAGATGGGAAACAGTATCAGTAAGAAATCTGACGATGCACAGGTAAAGTTCAAATTCCAGTCTATCCTGTTTGGGATCTCTCTATTATTGATCCTTCTCGGCATCCCGTGGGGAAGAGTTTAAGAGTTTAAGATTTTAAAAACTTATAGATATCCTTCCAGCTTTCAGTGGTCAATGCGGCTTCACTGACATTTTCATTGAAAATGTGAATCGCTTTGCATCCTATGTTTTTAGCCAATTCAACATCAGACAAACGATCTCCAAGCACGAAGGAATTTGCGATATCCCAGGAACCATCAAGATATCCTTTTAGCATTCCAATCCCGGGTTTTCTGTTTGGGTGGTTGTCCGACTCATAATGCTCATCAATGTGAACTGCATCAAAATGAATCTGCTCGCCTTCCAGCGTTCTCATAATGAACTCATGAACGGGCCAGAACTCATGATCAGGAAAATCATCGGTTCCCAACCCATCCTGGTTCGTAACCATCACTAAAAGGTGATTGGTCTCAGCCTGAATTTTTCTCAGGTAGTACAAAACTTCAGGTAAAAAGCTGAGTTTCTCAATTTTCTCAATTTTCTCATCTTCCGTCTCCTGAATAATTGTTCCATCCCGATCAATAAATAGTATTGGACGCATGCTGCTATTTTTTTTAGCGAAATTAAAGCCGTTCAACCAATGGTTAGTCATCTCCTTTTTTTAGTTTCCGGTTATGAGAGCAATCATGTACGAAAAATTCCAGGGACCAATAACGCTTGTCAACCTGGAAGACCCGACTCCTGAAAAAGATGGGGTTATTATAGAACTGAAAGCGTCCGGCCTGTGCCTGAGCGACTGGCATGGCTGGATGGGACATGATAAAGACATTGAGCTCCCACATGTACCCGGACATGAACTGGCAGGGGTGGTAGTAGAAACAGGCAGTGAAATCAGAAATTTCAAAAAAGATGACAGGGTAACTGTTCCTTTTGTTTCAGGATGTGGTAAATGCCCGCAATGCCACACAGGCAATCACCAGATCTGTGATTTTCAATTTCAACCCGGATTCACGCATTTTGGGTCATTTGCTCAATATGTCGCCATCAATTATGCTGATACCAACCTAGTTCACCTTCCTGAGGAAATCAGCTTCAAAGCAGCTGCAAGTCTGGGGTGCAGGTTTGCCACATCTTTTCGGGGAGTGGTAGATCAGGGAAAAGCTGATCAGGATGATTGGGTTGCCATACACGGATGCGGAGGTGTCGGGCTTTCAGCAATCATGATTGCTAAGGCTTTGGGAGCAAATGTGATTGCGATCGATATCATGGATGACAAATTGAAGCTGGCTCAAGCGATGGGAGCGGTTGAAATAATCAATTCAGACAAAACAGGCGATGTAGCCTCAACCATTCTTGAGTTAACCAATGGCGGAGCTCATGTCTCCATTGATGCAATTGGTCACCCTGATGTCCTCATGAATTCCATCAGTTGCCTCAGAAAAAGCGGCAGGCACATCCAGATTGGAATCATGCCCTCTGAAGCTGTTCATTCGAAAATACCTGTGGACCTGATCATTGCCAGGGAACTGGAAATTGCAGGCAGTCATGGAATGCAGGCATACAGATATGATGAAATGCTAAAAATGATCCTCGATGGCAGACTCAGTCCGGACCAACTCGTGACTGAAACCCTGAAGCTGGAAGATGTGATTGTCCATTTGCCCAACATGAACACGGCAGATTCCGCTGGTATAAAAGTGATCACGGCTTTTGACTAATTTCAATAGCTTTCATGCGAAAACCCTAAGCCATGAATAAATTGTGTTTCCTCCTCCTTGTTATCAGTGCATGCACCACAGCTCAGACGCCAGATCTCAGCACAGATGCTAAAGTGATTTCTAATGTCAATATCATCAATGTCCGGGATGGAAGCATACTGGAAGAATATTATGTGATTGTTGATTCCGGAAAAATTATTCAAATAAGTAAAGAACCGAAACTGCCAAAAGACCTTGAGACCATTGACGGGCGGAGTAAATATCTTTTACCTGGACTGGCAGAAATGCATGCACACATCCCTTCGCCACAATGGGGACGAAGCAATATCAATGAAACACTGTTTCTATACCTTTCAAATGGTGTGACCACTATTCGAGGCATGCTTGGCCATCCACTTCACCTGGAATTGAAAGAGCAGGCACTGGCTAATAAAATACTGAGTCCAGGAATTTTTACTTCCAGCCCGTCTGTAAATGGAAATACAGTCAAAACAAAAGAAGAAGCCAGAGAGAAAATTACTGCATACAAAGAAGCCGGATATGATTTTTTGAAAATGCATCCCGGACTTCAACTGGAAGTATTCAATGAAATTGTCAGAACAGCCAACGAAGTGGGCATCCCATATGCCGGGCATGTCTCTGTAGATGTCGGGATCAGACGATCTCTGGAAAGCGGATACTCAACCGTTGATCACATTGACGGATTTCTGGAAGGACTGGTTCCGGATAGTGAAGGAGTTGATCCGACTGCCAACGGGTTCTTCGGATTTGATTTTACTGATCTTGCCGATACCTCTAAAATTGATGAACTCGTGCGTATGACGAAAGCTAACAAAGTATGGATTGTGCCGACCCAGAGCTTGTTTGAGCGGTGGTTTTCTCCATTGGATGCAGATTCACTGGGAGCTACTCGAGAGATGAAGTATATGCCAAAATCTACTGTTGACAACTGGGTAAGAAGTAAGAAATCATTGATTGAGAATGGATTCAGTCTTGAGAAATGGAAGAAATTTGACAGCATAAGAAGACAACTGCTTCTGGCTCTCCAGCAGAACGGACATGGCATGTTACTGGGATCGGATGCACCTCAGGTTTTTAATGTCCCCGGATTTTCCATTCATCATGAAATCAAAGGAATGCTTAATGCCGGAATCACACCACTTCAGGCACTTCAGGCAGGAACGATTAATCCGGCCCGTTTCTTCAACATGGAAGGACAATTCGGAGAAATAATCGAGGGAGCCAATGCAGATTTTATTCTCCTTAGCGCAAATCCACTGGAAAATATGGAATCTTTGCGACGGCTCGAAGGTGTAATGGTGAGAGGGAAATGGCTCAGCAAATCGTTCATCGACCAAAAACTTGAAGAGATCGCAAAAAACGCACAAAATCAATGACATTACTGGAACTCTATGGCTGGCTTGGTGCCGGCTGTCTTTTGCTTGGGTTTGCACTTAATATCTTCCAGAAGATCCATGCGGATTCCTATGCTTACCTCCTGTTGAACCTGATCGGTTCCACTTTCCTCCTGTACAATGCCTGGATGAATGGAGCATTCCCTTTCGTTGCAGTCAATTTCGTCTGGGTGGTTTTTTCAATCGTGAAGCTGATTCAGATTCGGTTGAGGAAAGCCTGATTAGCTTCTTCTGCCTATTTCCGGGCACTGAACGTCTTCTTTTCTCCCTGAATTTGAAAGGTGATTTCATAAGTTTCTCCGGAATTTACTTTGTCAAATTGCACACGGAGGTTGGAGACAGACCGGATTTCACTTCCGTTGAAACTCACAAGAATGGAAGGTGGTTCAAACATCACGTTTCTAAACTCTTTTGGAACCAGATTGTCCGCCTTTCCATGAATCTCGATTTTGCCGCCGCGATCATCAAGAATCAGCCCCAACCCCTTAAACATTCCTGATGGACCTCCTGAAGTTCTGGTGATTACCCGTTCTGTTCCTGTTGCTGATTCGAGTGGAGCTTTGTCCATATTCGTCGCGGTGATTTTCCCGTTCAAAACCTCATCAATCCATCGGATATGTGTTGAAACTCTTGTATAATATTCAACGGCTCCATAAGTACCCGGCCCTTTGTCACCGGGCTCTCCTGCCGAACTGATTCCCGCAATAAATGATTTCCCATCAACTTCAATCAGGGCAGGTCCGCCACTATCCCCGCTTCCGGCTGTTCCTTCCATTCTGGTAACTCCGGGTTCACCCGGACGATCAAAATCAAACATAATGTGCATTTGACCGGCTTCATCAATCCTATTGGTTGCTGCCCTTTTCTGTCCGTCCTTTTCCCATACTGTTTCATCTCCCGATTTTGAATACCCGTGACCTGCAATTATAATCTCCTTGTCCTGCTCATCTGATTTCCTGTAAAATCCGATTGGATCAACGTCATTCACCACCTCGCTCAACCGGATAAGGGCGATATCGTGTTCAACCATATTGTAATCAGGATGTATAAAGATGGCTTCTGCCTTATAAGGCATCTTCCTGTTTGCAAAGAAAATCTCTACGTTTCCATTGGTTCGCTCACTCATTCCCCTTGCAACATGGGCAGCAGTTACCACCCAGTTTTTCTTTACCAGCGTTCCGTCCCCTCCTTTTAATCCCACCTTACAAACAGCATCATACTTAGCTCCGAGTAACAAGTATTCCTGATCTTTTACGTCATGTCTTCTGACAATATCAGGACTGAAAGCTGAAGAAATCATGAGGATTGCCAGAACAGCTATCCATCTCTTTGAAAAAATTTGTTTCATATCTTTAATTATTACGTAGTGATATTACGTCAGATCAATAAGAAATTTGCAGCAGTAGGGGCAGAAACCGGGGTTTTGTATTTAAAAGACAAAAAGACAGGTGTGAAAATACTGACATCAGAAACGCACACATTTCATTTGCAACGAGCAATCGGACAGCTCATATTGGCAGCTATTGTCCTTTACGGCCTGATTGGCAGATTCAGTGAATTGAGCGAGTTGTATTTCATCATGTTGGGTGTAAGCTTTTTGGCAATAATGATCTCAACGCTGATTGTGCTCAGGTACGGTTCACAGAAATTATTTTACTCACTTTTAATTAATCTGAGTGCCGGAGGAATCTTTTTTATTGCAGGAAATCTTTTGTCTGACTACCTGATCTATGAAATAATAGAAAGTGTTTCCATGGAAAATGAAGGAAATGACCAATCTGCAACAGTTGTGGCGGCCAGGGTTTATGAATATTCAGGATGGGAATTCTTATGGGTCTTCCTGATCCACACAGCATTGGCTTACCTCCCTTTCCCGGCATCCAATTCTAAATTGGAAGTGAGCATTTCCGACTTTTCAGACGAAGTATTTAAAGTTAAACTTGGAAATAAGCTGCATTTTCTGCCATACAGGGAAATTGAATGGATAGAAGCATCCGGCAATTACATCCACATTTACAGTGGGGATAAAAAATATACATCCAGAATGGCTATACAGGATATTCTAACTCAGGCAAATAAGGAATATCTGATGAGAATTCACCGATCATTTGCGATCAATGTTCATTTTCTTCGTGAACTCACTCAGACCGGAGAGGGACATTCAGTTGTACTGACCAATGGAAAAGAACTAAAGATTGGAAAGCACTACAAAGCTGATCTCTTCCGGCATCTTGGATTAACCAGAATGTAGTGCTTTACTGATTCATTTTTTGCGTATTATAATATCTCCGTGATAAGTACTGAAAAGGAATTCAGACCCGCCAGATCCCAGATTTCCTTTCAACCATCCCCCTACTTCAATCTTAGTTCCCTTGGAAGAAGCAGTTTTCACCTGAGCAACCTCCGCCTTTAGATCCATCTCAAAGTCTGTATAAATATCACCTTTGGTAGTCTTCACTTTCACGGATCCATTGGTATTCGACGGGAATGTTATCTCGATATCTCCATGATAGGTACTGAATGCCATAGGGACATCCGGAGTAACTGAAGTGAATGTGGCCGTTATGTTGCCATGATGCGTATCTGCAACTACAGATCCGCCAATATTGTTTAACACGATATCTTCATGATGTCCGTCCACCTCAAGCTCTCCGGTCACATCTGAAACTTCAATGTATCCCTCATGATGGGCATTGAGCTGCAGTGAAAACTTATTGGGCACTTTGATTTCAAAATTGATGTAGCTGTTGCCTGTGCCCTGAATTCGTACTTCATTATCTTCTTCAACAATCTCGAACGGAGCAGCTGTATTTGCTACTCTTCTCAGTCCCTGCTTTGATGGTCCTTCGTCATTATTGTCATCATCACCGGGAACAACAGACACAATCACCTCTTTTCCTGTATAACCTTTCACTTTAATGAACCCTTTGTGCACTTTCACAATCAGCTTTCCTGGCTGTCCCGGATTACTCAGTGGCACTTTGTATTCCTGGTTTTGTGATACACTGGCCGTAACCGTAAATACAGTGAGAGCCATCATTAGCATATATTGTTTAAATGTTTTCATATCTGAATTAGATTTTAGTTCTAAAATTTATTTGAGTTTGTTGACATAAATATCTCCGTGCCAGGTGCTAAAATCATGACTTGAACCTCCATCATTTATGCGCACGGCTGTGCTTCCTCCCACTTCATATCTGGTCCCGTTTCCAGAGGTACTTTTTACCATGATAACAGGCTCGGGACTCCAGTCGAATTCAGTATAGAATTCCCCATGGTGACTTTTAAACAGAGCAATGGCGGAAAGGTCCCCCGGATATTCAATAACTATATCTCCATGATGCGTTCTGTAAGAACAATCTTCAGTCGGGCTTTTTGAAAAAGAAGCCTTGATATCACCATGATGGTTATTTAATGATACAGTCCCACCCAACCGGCGGGCGATCAGATTATCATGGTGATTCCTGGCATAAAGATTTCCATCAAAATCTTCGATTTCAAGATCTTTATGGTGAGTTGCAACCCTCAGGTCCAGCTCCTTTGGGATCATTAAAATAATGTCGAAATCATAATCTACTGCCACTCTGTTGTCCCAGGAATTCCAGCAGCATGAACTATAGCTTCCATATCCGTTTTCATCAATTTCAAAAGTGTGTTCTTCCGTTCGGACATAGAAATAGATTGCATTATCAACATACATAGAATCAAGTCTCAATTCCCTTTTGGCCTCTTCAAGCTTTTTCGCAGAAGATGATTTGATTTTTCGCTTTACCTCAATGGTAGCGACGCTTCCGACAACTCCTTTGACTTTTACATTTCCTGATCTGTTATACAGATGGAACGCTTTCAGCGTTTTTGTGTCCACTTTAAAATTTTGAGTATCCGAATGTGATTGTCCTGTACTCAACAGGCTTATCAGACAAAGTGTAATTATTGATATAGTCTTCATTATTTTATTTTTTAACCTTTTATAGGGTGCTCAAAGTTTCTTCAATATGCATCTTCACTTCGCGATCAAACTGATCTGTCCTAAGTGCTTTCTTCAGCTCTTCTATCGCTCCTTCCTCCTGAAGTTTGATAATTACCTCAGCAAGCGTGAGTTGTACAATCGGAGAGTCCTGAAAAGTGAGGGCACGGATCAGCATAGCCCGCGCTTTAGGCTGATCAGCAAAATGTAACATCGCCTCGACCGTACTCAATCTGACATTCACATTTGGATCATTGGTCAATGTCTGAAACATGGCTTCAAATACCTGATCTTCCGGGCTGTCAATAGCCTTAATGGTCTGGAGAGCTGTTAACCGCTCCATCGATGATTCTGATTCCAGTGAAGTGAGAATCGCCGGACGTTCATTGAATGCAAGATTCGTAGTGTAGCCTCCCTTTATATAACCCGAAGCAAAAGCTCCAATAAAAATTCCAATCAGTAAGACTGCTGCCCATTTCATCACGCTGAGAATCATTGAAGGTTCCCTGTTTCCTTTTGTTCCACTTTCTTCCTGCTCAAAATCGGAAAGCATTCGATAAAAGCGCTCTTTGCTGTCCGGAACCTGAGCCGGCACTTTCAATTCACCAAGCTTTTCCCATGTATTAAAAACCTCTCGTAACGTTTTCTCACACTGCGGGTGTCGTATGCAGAGTACTTCAAGATGTCCGGAGTTCAGTCCCTCCGCATTTAGTATTTGAGTAAGTTCATCCACCGCCTTCCGGCATTCATCTGATAATTGTTCATCAATTTCTTTCATAGCTCGTTCGTTTCTTTTCCCTCCAGTATATTTCTTAATTCCATAAGTCCCCTTCTGACTCTTGCTTTAATTGCGTTTTCAGACACTCCCGACATATCAGCAATGTCCTTGTATTTAAATCCCTTAAACCTGCTTAGCACGATTGCTTCTCGCTTTTCCGGATCCAGTTTCTTCATTGCAGCTTTTAGCAAGATTTGATCTTCATTCAACTGCATTTTCTCTTCCATATTCCTATCATCTGCCCGGATATCACTCTGTTCAGACACATCTTCTGAGTGATACATTGGATCCTTCTTTCGGAACTGATCATGTGATACATTTCTCGCAACCGTGTACATCCAGTAAACAAACCTGCCGTCGTGCTTATAAGATTTTCTGTATTTCAGCAACCGATAAAACACATTCTGTGTCAGGTCCTCACTTTGTGCTGCATTGCTTGTTATCCGATAGAAAAAACCAAACAGTGCGCGATTATGACGTTCAAAAAGGAGTCCCATTTTGCTGAAATCACCTTCCTGTACTTTTTTCATTAAGTAGTTATCCTCAAGACTTTCCAAGTTTATTTTAGGTTTCAAAGGACAAACTTCAACATATTTAAATAGTTGCAGCTTCCGGCACTTTTTTTCTTAAATGGATTCCTGCACATAATTCAGAGCCTAATCGGCTTCCATTAACCCAGATTTACTACTTTTGATTTTACCGCCGGCTAACGATGAAAGAAACAAAATCCAGGCTCCATCTTGACTTGATTTGGGTATATGATAATGATAAGAGAATCATTTTTTATCGTGAACCAGAGACAACTACGAAAAATCAGCTGGATCATAATTTCCAGGAAATTAAAAAAATGACACGTTCATTCGAAGATTTCTTTATGATCCTGGACCTGACTGTAGCAAAAAGACCAAATGCGGAAATACGACAGTATATCCTGGAGAAATTTGAGTTGGTAAAAAATAAACTCTCCCATGTTGCGGTTGTAACAGGAAAGAATTTCATCATAAATATGGCAGTGACTTTTATTCTCAGGAAATCGAAATTAAAATCCTACTCCATTCAAAAAACACTGGCTGAAGCAGAGAAAAGCATTGACGACAAAATCAACTAGAAATATTACCGAAGAGATTCTTGAACACATTCTTGACATTACTTCAGGAAAGTGTCGAATTACTGAAGAGTCAATTCTTAAAGAAAAGGATGAGGACTTTCAACTAATTCTGTCAGGGCTTTTGCACCTGCATGAGGATTTTAGGTATCAAATGGAGGGATTGAAAAGCAAAGAAGAGCTGGAAAAACTCAATGCTCAGCTAAATGCAAAAAACAAGGAGATGGAACAGTTTGCATATATCGCCTCACATGATCTGCAGGAACCGGTTCGGACCATTTCCAATTTTGCACGAATGATCAGCACCAATTACGAAGGCAAACTGGACGAAACTGCTGACAAGAGTCTCAGGTTTATGATAGATGCAGCGGACAGGATGAGTGCGCTTATTAAAGGTCTGCTTGACTATTCTCGCATTGGAAGGGAAGTGCGACTAACCACGATTGATTGTAATTCAATTTTGGATGACATCAAGCTCGACCTTACCTCTGTGATTAAAGAAACTAAAGCGACCATCACTGTAGACGATTTGCCGGAGATTATTGGAAATGCTACTGAGATACGACTGGTTTTTCAAAATCTTATCAACAATGCCATAAAGTTCAGAAAAGTAAATACACCTCCCGTAATAGAAATCTCTGTTCGACAGAGCGCCAGAATGTGGAAATTTTCCTGCCGGGATAATGGGATCGGCATTGAGAAAAAGCACCAGAAGCGGATATTTCAAATTTTCCAGCGGCTTCACAGCAGGAACGAATATAGCGGTACGGGTATCGGCCTTTCACACTGTAGCAAAATCGTTGAGCTTCATGGTGGAAAAATTTCAGTCGTTTCAAAGCCAAATCAGGGAAGTACTTTTTATTTTACGATTCCAAATCAGTAAAAATGAAAAAAAAGCTAAACTGTGTACTGCTTGTTGATGATGATGAGTCAACCAATTTCCTGCATGAATTAATTATTAAGCAGGCTGGTGTCACAGAAAAAGTTATCGCAGAGCAGAGCGGGGCATCAGCGCTGGAATACCTCCGCTCAAAAAGTGATGGAGCATATCCTCAGCCTGATTTGATCTTTTTAGATATTAATATGCCCGGCATGAACGGATGGGAGTTCCTGGAAGAATACAAAAAGCTGGACAAAGGTCAACAGGGTAAGTTCGTGGTGGTGATGCTGACTACTTCTCTTCACCCGGAAGACGAAGAAAAAGCACAGGGCATGGCAGAAATCGACGATTTCAAAAATAAGCCACTGACAGTCGACATGCTGCATGAGGTAATCGAGAAAAATTTCTCAGAATACCTCTAGTATATTAGAACCTCCCCGACATTTCATATACATGTTCGGCACAAAGTAGCCACATCTACTTAATTTTAGCTAATTGGTATTCCGAATCATTAAAATGAGTCCGAGGAAAGGAATTAAATTTTGTTCAAAAATGACGACAAATAATCTCCTCTTGGGAGGAGGAAGAGGTGGGTAAGTCTTATTAGGCAGTCATTTTTGAATAAAATTCAACCAAACCGAAAAGAGATTTATTAAATAACCCACCCCAACCCCTCCAGGGAGGGGAGTTAGAATGTTTTTCTTTACTCTTAAGTCGGACTCAGATTAATTAGTTAAACACATAAGCAAATGAAACTCTGCTCATTAGGCAACATCAAAGAAAAAACACCTACCCACAGATCCATAAAGGGACTTGATCTTGTGGTTATCAAATATGATCATCAGGTTTCTGTTTTATACGGCAGGTGCCTCCACCGTGGTGCGCTTATGGCTGACGGGTATATTGACGGCCACAATCTGATGTGTGGAGTCCATGGATGGGACTATCGCTACGATACCGGAATCAGTGAATACAATAACAATGAGGCACTTCATAAATTCAAATCCGAAATAAAAGGTGATGACATTTTTGTGGATGAAGAAGAAATTGATGCTTTCCTTCTGGAAAATCCTCAGCCCTTTAATCGTGATGAATACCTGGGACAATATGCAGATACCCATCCTGAGGATACAGAACCTTACACCAACTACATCAAAGACCTGTCTAAGAACGGCCTGAAAAATCACGGGCATCACGGTCCATCAGCAGCCATGGGGGTTGACAGAAATACGCTCCCAAAATGGGAAGATATTCAGTTTCTGCCTGCTCAACTGGTATCCAGACCCCTGCTTGATGAAGATGAAGTAAATACAAAAGTGATCATCGGACCTAAGGCCAAAAAGCCTCTGGAGCTGGATATTCCATTATTCGTTTCCGATATGAGTTTCGGTGCACTTTCAAAAGAAGCCAAACTGGCTTTATCAAAAGGCGCGGAAATGGCCGGAACCGGAATATGCAGTGGAGAAGGAGGCATGCTTCCCGAAGAACAGGAAAATAACTCACGCTATTTCTATGAGCTGGCATCCGGAAAATTTGGATTTTCCTGGGACAAAGTTCAAAAGGCACAGGCTTTTCATTTCAAAGGAGGTCAGGGTGCAAAGACCGGCACTGGAGGACATTTACCTGGTAACAAAGTAACGGGGGAGATTGCGCAGGTACGAGGATTGAAAGAAGGTGAAACCGCCATTTCACCGGCTGCTTTCCCTGATATGTTCACAGCTTCCGATTTCAAAAAGTTCGCTGAGGAAGTTCGAGAAAAAACCGGAGGTATTCCGATTGGGTTCAAAATAGCCGCCAGCCACATAGAAGCAGACATTGACTTTGCACTGGAAGTCGGAGTGGATTACATCATCCTTGATGGCAGAGGTGGCGGGACAGGCTCTGCTCCCACTGTCCTCAGAAATAACATCAACGTTCCTACCATTCCGGCACTGGCCAGAGCCAGAAAACATCTGGATGAACGTGGCTCTGATGCTACTTTGATCATCACCGGTGGTTTACGTGTAGCGGAAGACTTTGCGAAAGCGTTGATGCTGGGAGCCAATGCAGTTGCCGTTTCAAATTCAGCACTTCAGGCTATAGGCTGTCTGGGTATGCGTGCCTGCAACACCAACAATTGTCCGGTTGGGATTGCCACACAAAAAGAACACCTGCGCGAACGTCTGATTGTCCAGTCATCCGCAAAACAGCTTCATAATTTTTTCTCTGCGACCAATGATCTGATTAAAGTCATTGCAAGGTCAACCGGCCATGACGATGTGAACAAGTTTAACCGGCGTGATCTCACGACATTCAACCACGACATGCATCGGTTGACAGGAATATCATACGGAGGGGTAAATCCATAACTTAAGTCAATAGACATGAAAACAAAATTGCTCGAAATTATGCCGGTACTTCCCTCAGCCGATATCGAAAGAGATGTGAAGTGGTATGAAAAACACACCGGATTCAAAATGGCTTTTGGGGACGACATGTATGTTGGTCTCAACAGAGACAATCTGAACATTCATTTGCAATGGCATGCTGATACGGAGGATGATCCATTGCTCGGTGGTTCTGTCATTCGGATTTTTGTTAAACATATCACTCCCCTGTTTGAAGAATTCGTGGAACGAGGAACAGTCAGCAGAGACAAACTTCGATTGAATACCCCATGGAAAACCAATGAGTTTGGTTTTTATGACCTGAATCGAAATGCGATTTTCATTCTCGAAGATGCCTGACCGGTTTTCTTGTCACCCTCTCCTCATTCTTTCTAAAAGTTGTAATTCTGCTATTCAGGGTACTATTTTTTATTAATTCTCAAAAATAGAAACATATTCATTACCCTTGCCGTATAGTATATCATCTCAAAAGTAGAAATATATAATGAAGGGGTATTTAGGAGAATTTGAAGAACTGGTCTTATTGACCATCGCCAATCTTGGAAAAGATGCATACGGTCTTGCGCTACTTAGAGACATCAACGAACGCGCAAACAGAAATCTAAGCATTGGTGCCATGCATTCCACCCTGACACGGCTGGAGGAAAAAGGTTACATCACTTCCTATCTGGGCGAACCAACAAAGGAACGAGGTGGACGCAGAAAGCGCTATTTTGAGTTGACAAGCACTGCCATTGAAGGCCTCAATGACATGAAATCATTGCGAGATGAATTATGGGCTAATACCAAAGTGAAGCTTTCTCTATGACGAACAGGCCCAATCAGACACCTCCCCTGTTCGCCCGAAAGGTCTTTGAGTGGTGGAGTAAAAAAGCAGACACAGAAGATTTACTTGGAGATATCGACGAATACTTTCAGTACAACCTCGAAGAAAAAGGAAAACTGAAAGCACAAATCATCTATTTCAAACAGGTCATTTCTCTATCCTTCTCCTACGCATTATTGAAGCGAAAAAGGTCCGCTTCATTTTCCGGTTACTACTCAACAAACTCAATTGCCATGATAAAGAACTATTTCAAAATCGCATTACGTAATTTCTCCAAACACAAGCTCTTCACTTCCATCAATATCCTGGGCCTGGCGCTTGGCATGTCCATTTGTCTGTTGGCGCTTTCCATGTTTGTGTCGATCTACAAATTCGACGAATTCCACACAAAAAAAGATCGCATCTATCAGGTCAACACGCATATTGAAACAACATCCGACAGAACACTGTTTGCCTCCACGTTTAATTCAGTTGGAGAATACATGGCAGAAAAATACCCGTTCATTGAGCAGGTCGTAAAAATCAAAGAAGGGTTCAGACCGGAAATCAAACATCGGGGTAACCTCCTGAATTTCTCCGGATATTATGCAGATCCTGCCTTTTTTGAAGTATTCACCTTCCCGCTCATAAGCGGAGACCCGGTGAATGCACTGTCCAAACCTTTTAGTGTGGTTATTACCAAATCCGTCGCGGAAACGCTTTACAAGAATGAAAATCCAATTGGGAAAGTACTTGAGACGAATTACGGTTCTTTCAACGTCACAGGTGTCATCGACGACCTGAAACAAACCCATTTTTACTTTGAAGTTTTGACCTCCTATCAGACGTATGAACAAATTAATCCCTCCTTAAGACTGAGCAATGACTGGGTGAATTATCGGAACAATTATGTCTACCTCCTGTTGAAGCCAGACACAAAAGAACAGGCGCTTAGAGAATCGCTGGCACAGGTTGCCACCAGAGCTTCTGAATTTAACCCGGAACAAACGATAACACTCCAATCAAATCCTTTACCTGAAATGACTCCTCAATGGATCATCAGTAATGGCCTGGGTGTTGGCTGGGATCTTCCTACAATGCTCATCTTTATGGCCGTAGGTTTTCTAATCCTGCTTCCGGCCGTTTTCAACTACACCAACTTATCCATTGCCCGTGCACTAAAGCGAGCAAAAGAAATAGGAATTCGGAAAGTTGTAGGAGCTGAAAAAAACCAGATCAAGACTCAGTTCATTGTTGAAACCATCATCCTCTGTCTGTTGGCCCTGATTGGTTCCATCTTCATTTTTTCACTCATACGGAAGGAATTCTTAAATATGATAATGGGTGCCGCATCTCTGGACATTTCTCTTACTGTCCCGCTAATCATTGTCTTCATTCTATTTGCACTATTCATTGGAGGGCTCTCCGGCTTGTTTCCTGCCCTCTATTTTTCCAGGCTTAACCCCATTGACACCCTGAAAGGTGAAATAAAGAACCGATCCGGAAGTATCTCCGGTATGCGAAAAGGTCTGTTTGTTTTTCAATTCTTTCTGTCGCTTTTCTTCATTATTGGTGTTGGTGCAATTGCCAAACAATACACCTACGTTTTCAGCTACAATCACGGGTTTGATTCAGACAATGTTCTGGCAGTTCCTTTTCAGAATATCGATAAACAGGTGGTTCTTAATGAATTCGCCGCTCACCCAAATGTGAAGTCCATCACCACCTCTTCCAATCTTCCCGGTCTGCGTTTGCCGATCATCGTAGAGGTCACTCCCAATGAGAAAGACACCCTATCCGTCAATCAGGTATTCATCGGAGAAGATTTTATTGAGAATCTGCACATGAACCTCGTTTGGGGTGAGAGTGCGAATGATATACAGTCTACGCAAAATGAAGAACCGGTACTTGTCAATGAACAATTCATGCGATCAGTTGCCGTATTTGAAGGAGAAAGAGACTCGCTCCTTTTCACTCTTTCAGATGGCACCAGATGTCGTATTGCAGGAATCCTGGAGGATTTCAATTTTGAGCCACTCAATGAGCTCATCAATCCGCTGGTATTCAGGTATTCACTGGAAGAAAGCAACTATGCATTGTTGACCATCAATTCAACAGACATTAAAAAGACAATTGATGATCTGGATCTCATCTGGACAGACATTGATCAGAAAGCCAACTTCGAAGCGACCTTCCTGGACGATGAGATAGAAGATGCGTACTCCTTTCTGGTGAATCAGATCCAGATTTTCGGATTCCTTAGTGTGCTGGCTATTACCATTTCCTGCCTCGGTTTGCTGGGTATGGTTTCCTACACCACTGAAAATCGAACCAAAGAAATTGCCATTCGAAAAATCATGGGTGCATCAAATAAAAGTTTGTACTACACGCTGACCAAAGACTTTCTAAAGATGATCATGATCTCTGCTCTGATTGCCATTCCGTGCTCCTACGTCTTTTACGACATGATCCTGCTTACGATGCTGCTGCAATACGGACAGGGACTTGGTATCCTGGAAGTATTCCTGAGCATCACCTTTCTGTTTTTAATAGGATTCTCAGCTATCTACTGGCAGACTTCTAAAGTAGCGCATGCCAACCCGGCGGGTAATCTGAGGTATGAATGAAATCTCAATCAGTTGGAATAACCTTTGCAAGGTGCTAATTTGAAGGGTATTATACTAGCACAGTATGAACCCTAAAGTTGATTTCTTTTTTAATAAAGCTGAAAAATGGCAAAAAGAATACGAGATATTGAGAACAATTGTTCTTGACTGTGGATTGACTGAAGAATTGAAATGGGGCGTTCCATGCTACACATTTCAGAAAAGCAACATCGTTCTAATACATGGATTCAAAGAGTACTGTGCACTTCTGTTTCATAAGGGTGCCCTGTTAAGTGATTCAAACGGCATACTAATCCAACAAACGAAGAATGTGCAGGCCGCTCGCCAGATCCGATTTACAGATCTAAAAGAGATCAGTGAATTGAAGCCTGCTATCAAACAATACGTATTTGAAGCTATCGAAGTGGAGAAGGCTGGTTTAAACGTGGAGTTAAAAAAAACAGCAGCGTACAGTATTCCGGAAGAATTTCAAACAAGACTGAATGAGAACTCCGGCCTTAAAGCTGCTTTTGAAGCATTAACGCCGGGGCGGCAAAGAGGATATCTACTACATTTCTCCCAGCCCAAACAATCCAAAACACGGGAATCAAGGATTGAAAAATGTATACCACTAATCTTTAATGGAAAAGGGCTGAATGACACTAATTGAAATGGACGAACATGAAAGGAGACTACTATCACACCAAAGAATCGGTTCAGGAATACATTCAGCTTGCAAAGAATGTCAATGGGAAAGCCCTCATCGAACAACTCAAAAAGGTACTGGCTCCCAGGTCCGATTTGCTTGAGTTAGGTTCCGGACCTGGAACAGACTGGGAAATTCTGAGCAGGTCTTTCCATGTAACAGGATCTGATCATTCATCTGAATTTTTAGACCATCTCAAGACCACACATCCAACTGGCGAATTCTTCGAACTGGACGCCACAACACTGACAACTGAAGAGCAATTCGACGGGATTTACTCCAACAAAGTATTGCATCACCTGAGTGATAATCAATTGAAAGATTCGGTAAAGCGACAGCACAAAATCCTGAATCCTGATGGCATCATTTGTCATTCATTCTGGAAAGGAGAAGGAGATGAGGTTTTCAAGGGTATGTTTGTTAATTATCACACCCAAGAAGATTTACACAATCTCTTTGATCCATACTTCGAGATCATTTCCATTCATCCTTATATGGAATTTGAAGATGGAGACTCCCTTCTGCTGATCGGCAGAAAAAAAGGCTGACTCGCTAATTATCTAATACCTGAAATAGTTATTGCACCCTTCATAATCAACCGTACTATTGATGGTTTTCAAATACTGCACAAGTGATTCTGCGGTGGTCAACTCCCGCACCTCAGCATTAGCGAAGGGAAAGTAATTTTCATACAATGCCGGGATAAAATCATTGATCCCGATTGTAAGAGTAGTGGCGTTATCAATTTCCACTCCATTTTCATCATACATGATTATAGCATCGTCCGACCTTACCATGGTGATTCCCGATACATAAAATCCTCTTCCTGCACTGATGAAAAACTCCTTGACCTCTGCGGCTGTCATGGTGAATACCACACTCCCATTGTTGAACGGATCCATGCTGAATATTTCAAAGGTGGTAATGTCCCCCTCGTCAATGTCTGCACGTATTCCACCACTATTCTGAAAGGAAACATCCACCTGCATGTACTCTTTTAGCGCAGCTGTATAAAAGCAACCCAATTCTGTTCTGTCATGATAAGAGTTAGCAAAACCAACCACCTCGGAAAACTCAGGTGTATTGTTATATGCTTCAATGACTGCAGCCAGTTCATCATCCTGTCCTTCATAGGTATCCAATGGAATCAATGTCACGTTGTAGCTGACAATCTCTTTGTCTTCAATGGTTAGCTCGATTTTTCCTAAATGGGAAAGATTGAACCCGGCCATCAGGACAGGAATACCATTGACGGTACCCTCATTCAGGTCGTTGGAATGCCCGCCTATGATAAGGTCAAACCAGGGAAAGGTATTGGCAATAGAAAAATCAGAATTAGATCCCAGGTGGGTTAGCGCCATAAGCAAATCTGCCTCTTCCTGTTCCTTCAAATCTTCGTACTGAGGAATGACACTGCTGTGTTCCTGAAACATCAAATCAGCCACACGCCAGGGGTGAGTGGATGGAATGACATCATCAGGTTTTCCGTTGGTTTCAACCAGTCCCAAAATGGTGACAGTCAAATCACCAACAGTCAGCGTGATATAGGGGTCAGGTTGATTAAGAACGCTTGAACTGGCATCCACATTGGCACACACCCACTCAAAGGTGGCCTGATCCAGTCGGTCATTCAATATCGAAAGTCCATAGTCAAATTCGTGATTTCCAATCACGGATACATCATATCCGGTTTTGTTCATCAGATCGATGATTGGATATCCTTTATCCGAATACTGATCAACAATCGGATTGCCGGAAAAGATGTCTCCACCACTGACCAGTAGCACATCAGTCGTTTCCTTTTCCGTATCAACAATGTGTTTGATTTTCGAAAAATTATCCAGTCGTCCATGCATGTCGTTGGTGAAAAAGATCGTGAGTTCCTGTTCTCCAGGTTGCTCAACTTCTACATTGTCATCACCACCACATGAAATAAAAATGGAAATAAGGAGCAGTGAAAAAACGAATTGAATGGTGGAATGAAATTGCTTCATGATTATGCGCTTGGAAGAATCTCTTAGTATGAATTTTGCCTATCGCTATACTAAATTTAGTAATAAAGCCAATCAATTTAAAGAATTGAGTACCCATATTCTTCCGTATAAACTATACCCACATTCATTTGGTCAACCTTTAAATCGACAACTATCCCCGCGAACTTTCGTTATTCAGACAATAATGTTTACAAAAGTGATGATTACTCATAAGCTTATTGTTTACATTTATGAGGAAAATAACTAAATACCGATATGAAAGGAGTCAATTTGGGAGAGTTTGAAGAGCTGGTCCTGCTCACCGTCGCTTCACTCCGAACCGATGCTTACGCTGTTTCCGTGAAAGCTTACATAACCGAAACAACAGGTCGGGTGGTCAACATCAGTGCGATTCATTCCGGTTTGTACCGGCTGGAGGACAAAGGTTATCTGACCTCTGAATTTGGAGGATCCACCAACAAAAGAGGCGGGAAACAAAAACGCTACTTTCAGGTAACCAGTGCCGGTTTTGCGGCTTTGCAACAATCCAAAGACATCAAACAATACCTGTGGAAAAACATTCCGCAGCTCTCTTTTCATACTGCCTGAAACTGAATGGAAAAGGCGCCTCCACCCTCAAGCCCTCCCCGACTCGGAAGATACATCCTGAGAAAAATTTATGATGACAACATCTATCATGAAATCGAAGGAGATCTCCGGGAAATTTTTCTTGAACGGGTGGAAACGAGAAACAAAACATACGCCTCTTTCCAGTACATGATTGATGTACTCCTTTCAACCAGAAACTATTATTTAAGAAGAAGAAAAAAGGTCATTCAAAAAAACTCAACTGCCATGTTAAAGAACTATTTCAAAATCACGCTACGTACCATTTCTAAAAACAAAGTGTATTCGGCACTTAACATCATGGGACTGGCTGTAGGCATTTCTGCATTCATCTTTATCCTGCAATACGTCTCGTATGAAAACAGTTATGATAAATTTCATTCCAATCACGAAGACCTGTACCGGGTTCGATACAAGGTGTATCATGGTGAAGACCTGAACATCGACTGTGCAGCAGCTGTTCCGAGAGTGGGGCCGTTCATGAAAGAAAAAATGCCGGAAGTTGTTGACTATGCACGCGCATTTCCCATGAGTGGGGTGATGGCAAAAGACAACAACAAGTTCCGTGAAAACCGGATCCAGGTGGCCGATCCTTCCTTTCTGAAAATCTTCGATTTTCCATTGCTCCATGGTGATGTGGAAAATGTACTGAACAAACCTAATCAGGTGGTGCTGAGTGAGAGTATGGCCAGAAAATATTTTGGCCGAACGGATGTAGTCGGTGAAGAGATCACCTGCCATTCCTGGCTGGGCAGCAACCTGGAAATTACCGGAGTTGCCATGGACGTTCCCAACAACTCTCACATCAAGTTTGATTTCATCATCTCGTATGAAACACTAAATAATCAAACAACCAATGACGAAGGAAGGGTAGCATCTGAGGTAGAATGGGGATGGTATGACTTCAACTCTTATGTGCTCCTGGAACCCGGCACTGATCCGGTGGCATTTGATAAAAAGTTTGCGGAAGTACTCTATGAAGAAAGAGGAAAAGAATTTGAAGAAAGAGGTCGCAGGGCAGAGTTTCCTTTACAGTCAATCACAGACATTCACCTGTATTCCAACCTGCTTCAGGAATCAGAACCGGAAGAACAGGGTGATGGTGAAGCCGTGTTCTTCCTTACGATAGTTGCCTTCTTTATCCTCATCATTGCATGGGTGAATTACATCAACCTTTCGACAGCAAGGTCGGTGGAACGAGCCAAAGAAGTGGGCGTTCGCAAAACAATGGGCGCTTATCGAAAGCAATTGATCTATCAGTTTTTGACGGAAGCCATTGTGCTCAACTTCATTGCATTGGTGATTGGGCTGTTGATCGTTATCGTTGGTATTCGTTCCTTCAACCAATTGACCGATTCACTTCTCAGCATCGATTTCCTGAAAAATTCTCAATTCTGGCTGGTCGCCGGAGGTGTATTCCTGGCCGGCTCCACCCTGTCCGGGTTGTATCCGGCATTTGTCCTGTCGTCTTTCAAACCCTCTTCTGTATTGAAAGGGAAATTTTCAGGAAACAATGCCGGTGCGCTACTCAGGAAAGGACTGGTTGTTTTTCAGTTTGCTGCTTCTGTGTCTCTAATAACAGGAACGTTCATTGTGTCCCAACAGCTTGCACACATGAAAAATGTGACACTTGGGTTTGAGATGGCCAATACGATGGTCATCAAAGGCCCGGCAGTCTTTGGAGCAGACTCCCTTTACCTGTCAAAGTTTGAAGCATTCAGAAATGACCTGTTGAAGAACAAAGAAATAGAAAGCATGACCGCCGGATCGAGTGTGCCAGGCGCTGAAATTTTTTGGACGAACGGAATTAAACGGAATGAAGACGGAGATGATCAGTGGAAGACCATTTACATCGCCGGGATTGACTATGAATATTTCCCAACATTCGATATTGAAATACTGGCAGGAAGAAATTACAGCAAGTCCCACTCTACAGATACAGGAGCCGTTATTCTCAACAAAGCGGCCGTTGAATTCCTTAACTATGAAAGCCCGGAAGCTGCGATCAACCAGAAAGTTCGTTTTTGGGGCCAGCCAAAAACCATCATTGGAGTTGTGGATGACTATAAGCAGATGTCCGCAAAAACAGCCGTCTCTCCCATCGTATTCCCTTTGTCAGAAGGAGAGCGAAATTACTTTACGCTACGACTTAAAACAGACAACTACCAGGAGACCTTCGATCTGTCGGAAAGCACGTATCAATCCTTTTTCCCCGGGAATCCATTTGACTACTTTCTGCTGGATGATTTCTTTAATCGACAGTACAACAACGAGCAGACATTCAGCAGTGTGTTTACACTCTTTGCACTTTTTGGAATTGTCGTTGCCTGTCTGGGACTCTTTGGATTGTCTTCTTTCAGTGCGTTGCAACGAACCAAAGAAATTGGCATTCGAAAAACACTGGGTGCCAACACGAGCAGCATCCTGTATATCCTCACAAAGGAATTTATCATTTTGATTGGCATTGCCAATGTGATTGCCTGGCCGATCATCTACCTCGTGATGAATGGCTGGCTGGACAATTTTGCAACACGTATCTCTATCGGGATTCCGGTTTTCATTATTTCCGGGTTGCTTGTTATCCTGGTGGCGCTGGTAACAGTTGGTTTCAAAACCCTGCGAACGGCTAAATCCAATCCGATTGAAGCGTTGCGGTACGAATGATACAACAAACACAAGGTTTTAACCTGTCATATCATTTTGAATAATACCTGCATACTGATAGTTTACAAATAGAAAGAACTTTACTGCCGAACTGTCAAGGGTTGATTCTTCAGTTAAAAAACATTATCATAGTTATCTGAAAATTCAGGAGCTATGATAAAGAACTACATCAGACTTGCCTTCAGAGGAATCCGTAAAAACAAACTGTACGCTTCCCTGAACATATTAGGACTGGCACTTGGAATAGCTGCATTCATATTTCTTCAGCGATATGTCACATATGAAAAAAGTTATGACACTTTTCATCAGCATCACAAAAATCTGTATCGTGTAAACTACGTAGCATGGCAAAGTGGTGAAAAACTAATCAATAGTGCCACCTCGGTTCCACGTGCAGGCTCTTTTATGAAAGAAAAAATGCCTGAAGTTATTGAGTCTGCCAAGGCCTACACGCTATTTGGCGTGATGAATAAAGGCGATAAGAAGTTTAGGGAAAATAAGATTTATGTTGCTGAACCATCCTTTCTTAAAATGTTTGATTTTCCTCTTATTCATGGCGATATCAACAACGCACTGAATGAGCCAAATCAAATTGTGATTTCTGAAAGTATGGCCAAAAAGTATTTTGATAAAACTGACGTAGTTGGAGAGTTTCTGGTATTTAACTCATGGTTCAGTTTCACTGTGAAAGTAACCGGGGTCGCAAAGGATGTGCCTGATAATTCTCATTTCAAATTTGATTTTTTAGTCTCTTTTAAAACGCTGAATAACATAAACCAGGATTCAGATGGTTCGATTGCTTCCGAAGATTCCTGGGACTGGAACAGTTTCTATACTTATGTACTACTCAGGGACGGTACTGATCCAAATGATTTTGACAATAAATTTGATCAACTTTTACAAGAAGAACGTGGTAAGGTTTTTAGGGAAAACGAGCAGAGGGATGCGTTTCCATTACAACCGATCACAAACATCCATCTATATTCAAATCTTGAAAGGGAAGCAGATCCCGAAGGACAGGGAGATGGAAAGGTGGTTTTATTTCTATCACTTATTTCCTACTTCATATTGATTATTGCATGGATTAACTATATCAATTTATCAACCGCCAGGTCGATAGAAAGGGCAAAAGAAGTTGGGGTGAGAAAAACAATGGGAGCTTATCAAAAGCAATTGATCTCTCAGTTCCTTACTGAAACATTTGTTTTAAACACAATCGCCTTCATCATGGCAATACTTTTCGTTGCTGGAGGCATTCAACTGTTCAACCAGCTAACTGACTCAACATTAAGTATTGGACAGGTTGAAAGCATTCCTTTTTGGATTATGATTACCTGTATTTTCTTATCAGGGTGTATCCTTTCAGGACTCTATCCGGCATTTGTTCTTTCCAGGTACAAGCCTGCAACTGTTATCAAATGCCGGGCATCTGGAAGTATTTCATCGAATTTTCTTAGAAAAAGTCTGGTCGTTTTTCAATTTGGAATTTCCGTATCCCTTATCGCGGGCACCATTATCATTTTAGAACAATTGGAATTCATGAAAAGTGGAGAGAAAGGCTTTGAAGATGAGAATGTCCTGGTTATTAAAGGACCGTCAGTTTTGGAAGATGAAGACGAATACCCATCAACATTACAGGCATTTAAAAATGAATTGATGCAGAGTAATATCATTCAAAATATCACTGCGAGCTCAAATATTCCTGGAGAAGAAATTGTCTGGACTAATGAAGTAAAAAGACACGAACAATCAGAAGGCCAAATGCGAACAGTTTCGTTTGCCGGAATAGACTATGATTATTTTCCAACTTACGGTATCTCTGTGATTGCCGGCAGAAATTTCAGCAGATCTCATGTATCGGATACAGAAGCTGTTATACTCAACAAAGCTGCTGCAAGGGTCCTGGGGTTCACTGACTACAAGAAAGCAATCAACAAAAAGATAACGATGTACGGTGATCCCAAAACAATTGTCGGGATAGTTGATGACTTCAAACATATGTCAGCTAAAAACACAGTATCTCCTATTGTATTCCCGCTCGAAATAGATAATTCCTACTTTTTCACCCTAAAACTAAAATCCAATAATTATCAGGAAAAACTTCATTCAATAGAAGCCTCCTACAATCAATTTTTTCCCGGCAACCCTTTTGACCACTTTATTCTTGATACTTATTTCAACCGACTTTATAAAGGTGAAGAACAATTCAGCAGCACCTTCACGTTATTTTCGGTATTTGCAATTATTATAGCCTGCCTTGGACTTTTTGGGTTAGTATCATTCAGTGCGCTGCAACGAACCAAAGAAATTGGGATTCGAAAAACGCTGGGAGCCAATACCAGCAGCATTCTGTACATCCTGACAAAGGAGTTCATCATTCTGATCGCCATCGCCAATGTGATCGCCTGGCCAATCATTTACCTTGTCATGAACGGATGGCTTGACAATTTTGCCACACGTATCTCTATTGGGATTCCGGTTTTCATTATTTCGGGTTTGCTTGTTATCCTGGTAGCACTGGTAACAGTTGGTTTCAAAACCCTGCGAACGGCCAAATCCAATCCGATTGAAGCGTTGCGGTATGAATAACAGGAATCGTTTAGCCGATTACCCGGTTCGCGTTATACTCTATATAGCGGTATAACACGCACTCTTCCTATATTTGAAAGGTATATAACGAGCATTGTGCGCGTTATCGACTAGTTGTGCTTAATTCTGAACGTCAGAATCCGATTACTTAATTAAACTAAAAATAGAATCTTAATAACAGTTAAATAAACTAATAAATATATGATTATAACAAATAGACTATTAATTCTAATTCTTGCCATCTTAATAATATCCTGTAATAATAGTGACAAAAACAAATCAGGTAAGCCAATAAAAGTTGGGAACATACTTGAAATCTCTGATTATGATTTAACAAGTATCAATAAAGAAAAAATTGATGAAGATAAATTGATACTTATCGATTTTTGGGCAACCTGGTGTGGCCCCTGTATTGCGTCATTTCCACATTTAGAGGAATTGCAAAAAAAGTATGTTGACGATTTGCAAATCCTTGCCATAAGTGACGAAAAAGTTGATGTAGTAGCTAAGTTTTTGGCAAAGAAAAACATCAATCTTTCTTTCTTAAATGATTTAGATAAAAAGCTCTTTAAGCGATTTAATATTAGTGTGAGACCAATTAGTTGTCTTATCTCAAAAAATGGAAAATTTCTTTGGGTAGGGAGTTCTCAAGATTTTGAACCCATCTTAATTAAATATTTACATACCGGAGAAATACCAAAGCCAACTATTACAGAACTTAACAAAATATATTATGATGAAAGTGCTAATCTAGCACCAGAATTAATTAATAATGATTATTCGCTAAGTGAAGGCAAAGACCCAAAATTATATTTTGCTAAAAATCAGAAAAATGAAAAAGATTTAGTTAATATAAAATATATTTCTGTTCCTGTAACTGATATTATAATGGATTTTTATCAAGTGGGAAATTTAAACTTTGTTAACAATAGACCCGAATTGGATACTATTCTGCTAAACATTGAAGCCAAAAGTGACAAATTAACTTATGGTGAGGTGAAAAATAAAATTTTAAAAGACATTCAAAATACCTACAAATTCAACATCAGAGATAAAATTAAAACAACAGATGTTTACCTACTAACTATAGTTGATGAAAATGCATTAGAGAAAAATATAGAAACCGTTGATGGAGGTGGTTTTGTGGAAAGAAAAGACGGGCAGCATTTAATTACTAGATTAAGCTTAAATCAATTAGCATCATACTTCCAGAGTAGATTAAAGTTGCACATTAAATACGAAGGTTTAAGCGATTCTAAATATAATTTCACTTTTGATAACTTCGAAGATTTAAATGACCTAGAAGGTACTTTAAAAAATGTTGGAATTAGCCTATCAAAACAAATAAAAGATATAGAATATTTAGAAATAAACTAAGCACAACATTGTATAAAAGCAATAGCGGTTTGGGTGAAACTCGATCTGCTATTGCTTTTAAGTACAATATTTCTAAACGAAAGTAAGTACGTGTAAATCTGCTACTGCTCTTATACTAGACGTTGGAGAGCATACCGCACTACCGAAATGAAAAATCACTTATTCTTCACTTTACTCTTTCTAACACTTTCAAACTTATCATTTGGTCAGGTAACCCGTTGGTCACTTGAAGATTCGATAAGTCGAGATTATCTGAAGGAACTTGTATTTGCAACTGATACACCTGAGTATGTACGATACTTTCCTATGAACATGGAAGAATATCTTGACCACTTCCATCCAGTCCATATTAACCTTGACAATGATATTGACCTAATCTTCAATGGTCCTTCTGGAGGTGAATCTTTTTCTGTGAAAGTCTACCTTAACAGAAACGGCAAACTTGAACTTGTTGAGTCTGATGTTGGAGCAATCCAGAATGTAACTAGAAAATTTCCGGATGCCCCATTAACAATGGATTTTCTTCAATATGGCTGTTGTGATGATCCCATTAACTTCTTAGAACAATGGACAATTCTCCATAACAATCCGCGAACTGTTATTCGATCATCTAAATATTACTTCATGGATGAAACTGAGTTCCCAGAATCATGGAACACGATGGTGAAATTCAAAGTAACAAATACTCCTTATACTCTTCGTGCAACTCCTGAAATCATCAATGACAAACCTTTAACTTATCATTACGAACAAGGCAATAAACTAGCCGAGTATTCTGACGGTGATATTGGTTATGCAATTAGCTCTAAAACGGATGAAACTGGTAGAGTTTGGTGGTTCGTATCTATGAATCCGCCTAACGAAGACGGCTACTCCGTATACAAAATTCGTAGGAGCGAAAAATGGTTAGGCTGGATGAGCAGTCGATTCCTTGAAAAAATCAAATAAACGCTCTCCAACAATAGTAGCTGTTGCGCAACCCCTCCAAAAAGGTGACATTAACGCTTATTTATAAATTCGTTACTTGAAAAAATAGATTAAGGAAGTTTTGGGTTTTGGTTGGAAAATGACCAATTCAGGGCTCTCTTATGGAATATCAGCATCAAAATCCAAAGAAAAGACTCTCCACAGGTAAAGGACATATTCCCTGCCTGCGGCTAGGCAGGCTTCCCCCAATTCCACTGAATCTACTGCACAGGTACTTGATGGTAAACCACCCTTTGGACGTTGGTATGATCCCGATGTTCGGGACAGGTAGTGCTGCCTAATCTGACCTTTACAGCCTCAGTATCCGGTCCGCAGGCGACCCTGTCCTTTTCGTTGGAACCGGGCGTTGCAGTATCGCTTCCCTGCCTGCGGCAGGCAGGCTTCAGTGCATATCTCACGATAGATCACGGGGATGCCTAGTCCTTGCGACTTGCTAGTGTTTCAGGTTACGAACCCGCACACAAGGGACTTCCCGCCTGAACGAATTCATTCGGGCAGGTCACCCTCTGAACGCCAGCCCGGTGGAATAATTTGGTATCTTTAGATACCAGATGCCCATGCTGGGCACACACAGACACTAAAATGAATATGCGAACTGAGTCATTTGAAAGGACAATGCAAACAAGAAATTTCTGTGCTCCTAGCCACTGGGGCGCATACTCATTTTAGTTAGGCGTTATAGGTCATGTAGGCACAAATTAGATCCATTTAATATCATGAAATTAATTGTATTTTCATTTATTATGTTAACAACTCTTTCTAATTGCTTGTCACAAGATGTTAGAAGTAATAAGGTTTACTCAAAGGTTGAACTTCGGGAAGATTTAGAGGTATTCAGGGGAATCTTGGAAGAACTGCATAGCGGCCTCTACTGGTACAGGTCAAGGGAAGAAACCAACAAACATTTGGAAGACATTCGGTCGTCACTACATGACGAGACTAGTGAAATTGAGTTTTACAAACGTCTTGCACCTTTTATAAATAGAATTGGGTGTGGGCACACTGTGATCGGGTTGTCAGATTCCCTTGATAACGAAATTACTGACGAAGGAAAATTTTTCCCTCTTTATTTGAAATTCCTAGATAGTCAAGCATACTGCCTGCAAAATAACAGTAACGATCGTCAGGCTATTCAACCAGGCAGTAAAATACTAACCATAAACGGCCATGACATGGATTCTCTTATCTCTCGATTTACTGAGTTTGCCGTTGGAGATGGGTATATTCAATCTGTGAAATTAAGGGCTTTAGATTACGATTTTGAATACTACTATAGGGTAATAATGGGAGAGTTCAGAAAATTTACCATTGAGTTTGTAGATGTCCTTGGAAATAAAGGGACAGCTGAATTAGATGCCTTGTCTAAAAGTGAAATCCAGGAAAATGCAAAGCGATATGTGCAATCGAAACCAGTTCAAGAAAATATTCAACTTACTTTCTTGCCCCAATCCAACTCTGCTCTATTAAGAATCAAAATCTTTTTTGACTGGAATGCAGGGAAGCAAAAATTTAAATTCGAAAAAGTAATTAGTCAATGTTTTCAAAAAATAGACTCTTCAGGTGTAAATAATCTAATTGTTGATGTAAGGAATAATCCAGGTGGCAGAGATAACTATGGGCTTGAACTGTTTTCTTATCTATTTAACAAATCTATAATAGAGTTTAAAAGGATTGAATTCAAAACCAAGGAGTCCAAATTTCTTGACTATAGCGAACGAAAAAAACTGTACTTTAATAAACATAAAAAAATCAATGATTCTACCTTCATAGAAACTAAGGGTAAAACATTGCAATCATACGGTCCTTCCAGCCCACAATTTGGTGGCAATGTGTTCTTGCTAATGAATGGCAACTGTTTTTCAACCTGCGCAGATTTCACTGCCCTAGTCAAGTCTTATGATATTGCAACAATCATTGGAGAAGAACCAGGTGGTGGGTATTATGGTAATACAAGTGGATCGGTAATTCCGTTTACATTGCCTAATACTAAAATGAGATTATGGGTACCTACTAACCGCTACACTACCAATGTAAGTCCAATAGTAGAATTCGGAAGAGGAACACCACCTGACTATCCTTTAACACCCTTAATAGAGGATTTGGCAAAAGGAGTCGATACGGAATTGGAGTTTACACTACGTTTAATTCATAAGGATAAATAGACCTATAACAAACACTAAAATGAATATGCGAACTAAGCTATTTGATATGACAATGCGAACAATAATTTTCGGTGCTTCTAGCAAATAGGGCGCATACTCATTTTAGTTGGACGTTGTACACAACCTAAACTAAAGATAAAATGTCAAGATATTTCTTCATTCAGACATTTATTCTAGCTCTAATCTTTGGTTGCGGCAGCCCGAACAACCATACTGAACTAGCTGTGAGTAATGCAACTATTATTGATGTAGTGGATGGGAAAATAATTCGATCACAGGACATTTATATTTCAAATGGGGTAGTTACAAAGATTGTAAATCATGAATCTCGTGAATATAATGCAGGTCAGATTGTTGATGCGAGTGATCTCTATGTCATACCAGGTTTGTGGGATATGCATGTTCATGCCATACAAGATGCTGATTATGAATATGCACTGCCGTTGAATGTTGCAAATGGAATTACTGGCATAAGAGACATGTTTGGAAATCTACGCTTAAGAGATTCTTTACGAACTCTAAATACCGTTGGTGGACTTCCTATTCCTCGAATGGTGGTTGCTGGTGGTATTTTAGGTGGAAATCCTGCCCGAAATGGAACTGGTGTAGCTACTGTTGAAGAAGCGATTGAATACGTAGAAATACTCGCCGATAATGGAGCGGATTTTATAAAGACTTATGAATATCTAAAACCAGATGTATATCGTGCAATTATGGAGAAGGCGCGTGAGCTCGGACTTCCTGTCTATGGTCATCCTCCGAAATTATTAGGCTTAAATGAAGCAATAAAACTAGGTCAAAGATCTTTCGAGCATCTGTCTCAAATTCCTTTTTATTCCACGCCTTACACAGACTCAATAATAACTGACATGTATAACCACTGGTATGGACCTGACATACCATTAAAATCTGAACAATTCGAGGCTTTGCTATTGGAACATTATGATGAGTCAGTTGTGGAGTCTCTGGCTAAAGAAATGGCGAAAAAAGAGGCGTTCTTTTGTCCAACAATTATGGTCTATGCAAACCTCTCGTATCCTTGGAAAGCAGAAATTGCTCACAAGAACCATTTTAACTATTTAAATCCATTTAGACAATGGTTTTGGAATGATGACATTTCTTGGGCTAAAGAAACTTTTCTAAAGGATTCCATAGGATTTAGAGAAAAGTTTGAAAATCGTAAGAACATTTTATCAATATTCATTAAAAATGATGTTCCCATAGTTGCAGGAACTGATGCAGGAGTAGCAATGCATGGATTTGATTTGCATAATGAACTAAAGCATTATGTAGAAGCAGGAATGACGCCTTTAGAGGCACTTCAATCTGCTACGCTGAAACCAGCTGAACTTTTAGATAAGTCAGAATCTATCGGTAGGGTCGAAAAAGGATACGCAGCAGATTTGGTTTTATTAAGGCAGAATCCACTGGAAGATATTAGCAACACTCGTAGCATTGACGGTGTAATCCTGAATGGGAATTACATAAGCAAAGCTAACATTGACACTGCTCTTTCAGGTATAAAAGAAAGATATGGAAAGGCGGTACTTGATACTTTAACGCAAGTTCTCAAGTCAAAAGGTGCAGAGGCGGTTTTAGAATTAGCAAACGATTGGAAAGACCAGCCTCAACGTTATTATTTAGGAGGTGGTCAGCTTACAATCTTGGGGTTTAACGAATGGAGGAACGGCAAATTGGATAAAGCAAAACTTCTACTTCAAGAAGAAATAAGGATAAATCCTCAGAACGCTGAATTTGCGTCTTCTTCATTAGTCGAGCTGATGGGCGAATTATACGGAATCGACAGTGCACAAGTTCAAAGCAAGAAACATCTGACCAATTACGGATTTGTTCGTGATGTCCAAATGAAGAGTGTTTTAAGACGAATAGCGGAATCTGCATATGGCCAGCCAGATTATATCCAAATCGACAGCTTAGGTGTTAAACTGTTAGAAGGGACGTATTATTCTGACGAAGGGAATTATAAACTGAAGTTGTTATGGCAGAACAATTCTTTCAATATCAACATAAATGATCGATGGGAAAAACTATCAGCAATAAGTGATTCGGTATTCTATATTCAAGAAAATGAGCCTGATAGAATCATAATTCGAACATCGGACAAAGACTATAAAACTATTTATTACATAGCTGGAAGAAACACAATGAAGTTCGAAAAATAAAATTATTCTTAAGATGAATGGCAGTGGCCAACAATGTGTATAAGCAATAGCGGGTTTAGTGATAAATTGAAACGAAATGCATATTAATAAAGGCAAGTGTTCAACCGAAAAGTTAGTGGGTTTTGATCCGCTACAGCTCATACACTAGACGTTGGGCCCAATTGGAGCATTATGAAAAATATTTTCCTCCTCTAAGCACAGGATCCCAGTGCATTCTTACTATTTAATTATCACACATCTTTTTGCTATGAAAGCAATGAATACAAAAGGCGTAAGGGATTTCTACGCTCGGATTGGGTTATCGATCCTGTTAAAAACTAAGGAATCCGGACGTGTACAACATATGAAATCAGTAACAAATTTCACAAAAAATCCTACCTTTGATACTATCAAATGATACTATCATGAAGTCTCCATATGAGATTAACTCAAATATTTTAGGTCTGATAACCAGTATTTCTGAGAAAATTGGTGAAGTAAATGCTTCTTTTCTGGTAAAGTCATCTCCCAGCCTTCGCAAACAAAATCAAATTAAGACGATACATTCTTCTTTGCAAATTGAAGGCAACACTTTGACTGAGCAACAAATAACTGCAATACTTGAGAACAAAAGAGTTCTTGGACCTTCAAAGGACATCAGGGAAGTTCAAAATACAATAAGAGTTTATGAGACTATAGAAGGTTACAAATTTGATTCAATCAACTCCTTTCTAAAAGCTCATAAGATTTTAATGGATGGACTAACTGAAAAGCCGGGAGCCTTTAGAAAAGAAGGTGTCGGTATTGTAAAAGGTTCCAAAATTGAACATTTAGCCCCTCCTGCTGAGAATGTGCATAACTTAATGAACAATCTATTTAATTATCTGAAAAATGAAGATGAAATTCCTTTAATCAAAAGCTGTGTCTTTCATTACGAAATGGAATTTATCCATCCTTTCGCTGACGGAAACGGGAGAATGGGACGATTATGGCAAACCCTAATTTTAATGACAAAGTATGCTGTATTTCAATATTTACCGTTTGAAACACTAATCTCAAAATCACAAGAAGACTATTACAAAGTGTTATCTATTTGTGACAAAACCGGGAAATCAACGGTCTTTATTGAATATATGCTTTCTGTTATTAATGATGCTTTGACTGAACTAATTGGAAGTTCGGTTTCTGTCAGCATGAATCAGGAAGACAGACTTAAACATTTCCATTCTCTTAATATGGACACTTTTACAAGAAAAGACTATATGCAGGTTTTTAAAAATTTGAGCAGTGCATCAGCCAGCCGTGACTTAAAAACAGGAATTGAAAAAGGTTTATTCTCAAAATCTGGTGATAAAAGGCTGACAACCTATCACTTAATCGAAGAATGAAATACGGGGGACAACATCGGCTATAGCAAATGCAGAGTGACTGCTTAAAAACAAAAATATGCAACTGAGTTAAGGCATAGAGGATTCTACGCCCAGACTAGGGGATGTCCTTCATTTCCTATTAATTTGATTGCACATTTTGTTTGCTTTGAAAGCAAATGAATACAAAAGGCGTAGAGGATTCTACGCCCAGATGGGGGTAGACGAGGAAGGATTGCTTGTTATCCTGGTGGCGCTGGTAACAGTTGGTTTCAAAACCCTGCGAACGGCCTAATCCAATCCGATTGAAGCGTTGCGGTGTGAATAACAGGAACTGTTTAGCCGATTACCCGGTTCGCGTTATACTCTATATAGCGGTATAACACGCACTCTTCCTATATTTGAAAGGTATATAACGAGCATAATGCTGGTTATCAACTAGTTTCCCAATCCAATGACCCAAAGCCCAATTATCAAATGGCTGCTGGAGGGCGATGTTTCCATCCAATATCAGGTCTGGCGGGATTTGTTGGGTGAGGAAAGAAAAGACCTTCAGAAGCGAATAGCAACTGAAGGCTGGGGTAAGCAATTCCTTGCTCAGCGTCATTCCAATGGTCACTGGGGGGACAGTTTTTATCAACCGAAATGGATCTCCACGCATTACACATTGCTTGACCTCCGAAATCTGGGTTTAAGTCAGGAAGATCCGATTGCACAAGCATCCATCGAAATGGTACTGAACACTTTCCGGGCCGATGATGGCGGGATTCAACTGGGTCCTTCCACCGCCAGTCACAGTGATGTTTGTGTCAACGCCATGTTTCTGAACTATGCTTCTTACTTCAAAACGGAGGAACAGAAGTTGCAACCGGTACTGGACAGCACATTGAATGAAATCATGCCAGACGGAGGGTTTAATTGCAGAACCACACGAAGCGGAGCAACGCACAGCTCTCTGCATACCACAATCTCCGTTCTTGAAGGAATTACGGAATTTCTCAAAGCCGGACACAACTACCGGACAAGTAATATTCAAAAAGCAAAAAAAGTGCGGAAGAATTCATTCTCTTACATCATCTTTTCCTGTCTGACCGGACAGGAGAAATCATCAGGAAGGAATTTCTGAAGCTCCCCTACCCGAGTCGCTGGAAGTACGACATCCTTCGAGCAATGGACTACTTTCAATACGCCGGAACGGAATGGGACAACAGAATGGAGCCGGTCATTGATGTACTACGGAAAAAGCAGAACAAAGAAGGGACCTGGAATGTACAGGCCACTCACCCGGGACAGGTACATTTCACCATGGAAAAAGCCGGAAAACCGAGCAGGTGGAATACGCTAAGAGTTCTGCGTGTATTCGCTCATTTTGAAATCGATTAATACACGAAAGAAATTTTGTCTATTATGCGATAACCTTACCTCCTCCTTCTAAAATTACGGTTCTTCCCTCCTCCTTTTGGTTTAGGTTTTCTGAAGTTGGATTTTTGTTTAGGCTGATCGAAATCCTCCGGCTTATCTGTTAATTCGAATCCTTCCATTGTTTTGGTCGTGAGTTTCATTTTAATCAGCTTTTCAATATCACGCAGGTAGGCCACTTCATCCAGGCTTACCAGTGAGATGGCTTCACCCTCCGCTCCTGCCCTTCCGGTTCGTCCGATTCGGTGGATATAGTCTTCAGGAATATTGGGTAATTCAAAATTGATCACGTGTGGCAATAACGGGATATCCAGCCCTCTTGCCGCTATATCAGTCGCTACCAACACACGCACGTCCCCCTTCTTGAAGGCAGCAAGTGCTTTGGTCCTGGCCGCCTGACTTTTGTTTCCATGGATAGCCACAGCGCTCACATCAGCTTTTACCATTTTCTCAGTCAGACGGTTTGCCCCATGTTTGGTTCGGGTAAATACCAGCACCTGTTGCCATCGACCACCGGCAATCAGGTCAATGATCATATCGGTCTTCTTCTTTTTATCCACCCGATAGACGCTCTGCGCAATTTTTTCAACCGTGGTGTTCTCTGGAGTAGCTTCCACCTGAACAGGATGTTGCATAAAACCACTCGCGAGCTTTTTAATCTCTTTTGAGAAGGTAGCCGAGAACAGGAGGTTCTGTCTTTTCTCCGGTACCAGCTCCAGTATCTTACGAATGTCACGCACAAATCCCATATCCAGCATACGGTCTGCTTCATCCAACACGAGAATCTCTACTTCATGCAACGAAAGGAGTCCCTGATTTTTCAGATCCAGCAGTCTGCCTGGTGTGGCAATTAAAAAATCCACCCCATTTTTCAATGCCTTTACCTGAGGATTTTGGTTAACCCCACCAAAAATGACTGTGGATCGGATATCCAGAAATTCTCCATAGGACACCACGTTCTCCTGAATTTGTGCAGCCAGTTCACGTGTCGGAGTTAAAACCAGCGCACGAACCGGTCGTCTTTTTTGTGGCGGTCTTTTTGAAAGAATTTGTAAAATAGGAAGTGTAAAGCCTGCAGTTTTTCCGGTTCCGGTCTGGGCAGAAGCCAGGAGGTCCTTACCCTGTAAAACAATAGGAATGGATTTCTTTTGAATGGGAGATGGTTCAGTATAACCTTTCTTTTTAACAGCTCTGAGAAGGGGTTCAGATAAACCCAGCGAATCGAATGACATATAAATTGTTTAGTGAAATGACAATTTATTGGTAAGTGTCATTGCATTGTGAGAAGCAAAGTTACCATGATTATTTCAAGTTCTGATAGAATTAATGGTCCATACGACCTCAAACTTCCAGCCTCACAAAGAAAGTGGTTCCCTTTCCGGCCTCCGATTCCAGCCAGACCTCCCCTCCAAGGTCTTTGATGTATTTCTTAACAATGGAAAGTCCAAGACCTGTGGACGACTCACCACCGGTTGGTTTGGCGCTCAACTTTTGAAACCGCTTAAAAGCCAGATTCTTGTCTTCTTCCGTAAAACCAGGCCCCTGATCTTTCACCTTAAACAAAACTTGTTGCTTCGTGCATTCAGCAATCAGATCTACTGAGGTATTGGATTTAGAAAACTTGATGGCATTTGAAACAAGGTTTTCCATTACCAGAAAGAGTAACAGATGATCTGTTCGAACTTTACGGTTGGTTTTACACATGGTCACAGTAAAATCAATGTTCTTCTTCTCGGCAATTGGGAAATAGCGTGTGGACAGATCCTGCATGAGATGATTTACATCCACTTTTTCACGTATTACCAGATTCTGTTTTCCCTCCAGGCTGTCTACATCAAGAATCTTCGTCACCATCTGATTGATTCGTTGGGCAGATTCTCCTATCATTTCAATTAATTGACTTCCCTCGGGCTTTGGTTTGATTTTGTCCGGAAGTGCTTTTACCAATCCAATAATCTGCCCAAGCGGTGAACGCAGGTCATGGGCAAGAATGCGCATAAGGTCATTTTTTTCTTCATTCAGCGCAATCAACTGCTTGTTCCGGTTTAACAATTGCTCGTTCTTTTGTCCAATATCAGCCTGCTGCAACTCGATTCGATTCTTTTGTCTGACCAGCATTCTTGTGGTCTGCCGGTTTTGATAGAAAAGTATCCCAATTGCAACGAGAAAGATGATCGCGACAACAATCCCAATAATCAAAAGGCGTCTGATCACTCGTTCTTCCTCAAGTCTTAAATTGGCATTCTTGATTAACTCCAGTTGAATTTCCTTTTCCTTGGTAAGAATGGAAGTAGCCAGTTGATCACCATCGTAGAGCGTTTCAATGAACCCATACAACTCAGGACCAATGTAACCGGAAATGATCTTTGCAATCTCTTCCTTGTATTTTGGGTCGGCCATAAATTCGTTAAATGGTACGTCCCAGTCACTTTCCTTCGAAAGCACAAAACCATAACCTGTTCCCCGATAGGTGAAGAAATTTTGTCGGGAAAGTTTACCCCCATTTCTGATAAACATCAAATAAACGGGCAGGTCAATGAACCCAAAACGCTCAGGTGCAGCAGCTATATTATCAAGAATATTTTCATGACTTTGAATATAGATGATGTCAAATTTCCTGTTCAGATCTTTTTCCAGATTTAAAAGCAGTCGCTCATAATTGGTTTCATCAATGGTTACAGCGGTCATTTTTTCAACCATTGCCAGTACCTCTTCATAGGAGGTAACAATCGGAGAACCTTCACTGGACACCATTACACTGATATCCGGGAGATACGGATCGGTGAAAGCCATCGTTTGTTTTCGCTCCTCTGATATCGAAAATGCCGAAACACCCACCAGGTTCGTTTTATCGGAATTGATTACCTGTACCATAATATCCGGAAATGATGCTGCTTCGATCCAGTTCAGCTCAAGCTCAACCCCGTGTTGTTCTTTAAGAAAATCGCGAAAGGAAGTCATGATTTCATATTCCACACCCGTCAGTTGTCCGTTGGCATCCTCATAAATAAATGGGATGGATTCAAACCAGTAAAGATCAAGAGTCGCTTTCTTACTCGATAATGCTGATTGCCAGGATTCTCCCAGTACACAAAAACGAGCGATGGTGAGTAAAATAATGGCGATTATGTAGCGTGGCATTAGTTAAATATCAGTAATTAATCATCCATTTACAATTGATAAATCTATTGATCGTTCAGGTTCGATAATCATTCGATGAGCGATCGCTTAAACAGGATTAATAAACCATTAACTAACATGATATTTCAGTCCTGACAGCAATTCATTAACTTCATGGAACAATCTGATCTAATATGGAACGAACTAAATGGACAGAACGAATCTTCACTTTTGATTTCCCTGAGGGATTACTACCTAATGTTCTGGAAAGATTACGAGGTGTTGAATCTCGTTTGAAAGCCATGACACATGAAATTGATGATGCAGTAACTTTAGAAAAAAAGGCCGGTAAATGGAGTATTCGAGAGCACATTGGTCATTTAGTCGACCTGGAAGACATTCACATGGGAAGAGTCAGAGAAATGATGGCCGGAAAACCAGAACTTACAGCAGCGGATATGAAAAATGTAAAAACTGAGGAAGCCGAATATAATACCAAAAACATCAACGATTTAATTGCTGCATTTACAATTAAGCGAAACAACTTTATACAGCTGTTGGAATCACTGGATGATGAAACACAGCACTTTCAATCCCTTCATCCAAGACTTCAGGTACGCATGAGGCCCGTTGATATGGCATTTTTTATAGCTGAACACGACGATCATCACCTGACAAGTATTCGAGAGATTTTAAAAAAACAACCTGACCCTTTAAACCTGACACCATGAAAATTCGATTAAATTATCTGCTATCGGTTCTGATTTTAACCATCCTACCTTCATGCAATCCACCATCCAATGGTAAGTCCTACAAAGTAGCTGTAGTGAATTACTCGCACGAGACCTGCACCTTCTGCCCGGGAGGAGATACCGAAATTGATGACTGGATGAAAGGCGGGGGAATTCGTGAGGGTGAAGAATTATTAAAATCCGGCTCTTACATTCGGGGATTTGTGAAGCGTGCACGAGATTATGAGGACATGACGCTGATTGGGGTGCGATCTCCTATTGGTGTCTTTGGCGGATCATCCCGCAGCTGGAATACGGAAGAAAGCTTTGATCATTTCATGGGAATGATTCTTGAAGATATCCGATCAAATATGCCACTTGATGGTGTTTATCTGGCACTACATGGGGCACTGGCTGTGAGGAACGTCTCAAGACCTGAAGCTGAAATCGCGAAAAGAATTCGAGAAGTAGTAGGTGAAAATGTTCCGATCGTAGGAACCTTTGACTTGCATGGGAACGAAGATCAGGAATTTTTGGAATGGGCAGATGGCGCATTTGTGACCAAGCGATTTCCACATTATGACAGTCACGTTCAGGGTGAGCGGGCTGCTCACTACCTGCGTAACATGATGCGGGGAGATTATGAACCGGCAAAGGCGACCAGAAAGCCGGGCATCATTAGTCCGACCGTTGTTCAGTGGACAGGACAATCTCCTGCCATGGATATCATGGAAAGAGCACGTCGCTGGGAAGCCCGACATGCGGATGTGTTTGTCAGTGTCTTTTTTGGGTTTCCCTGGTCTGATGTTCCGGATGTAGGCACCACCATCCATGTGATGACCAATGGAGATCAAAACCTGGCAGACAGTATTGCTGATGACATGAATGAATTTGCATGGAGAGTGCGAGAGTCATTTATCAAACGAGATTATCCCATGCCGGATGAAGCGGCCCGCAGAACAGAAATCGCTATTGCAGAAGGGGCCACTCCGGTTGTTCTTGGAAATTACTCCGATCGGCCGGGAGATGCCACATGGATACTAAAAGAGTTGTTGAATCGTAATATCAAAAACATTATATACAGTGCGCTGAGGGATGAAAAGGTTTTGGATTCATTGACTAAAATAAATGCCAAAGCCGGTGATGATTTTGCGTTTAGTGTGGGTGGATTTACCGGCCCTCAGGCCGGCACACCGATTGATCTTGAAGGGACGATTCGATACTTTGGACCCCTTTACGGTTATGACGCAGTAGCCGCTGTGCAATTACCGGACAATAATCTGGTAATCATTGTTCCAGCGTATGAACAGATCATTTACGTTTCACAGCTTTCATTTGCCGATGTGAATCCGGACGATTACGATGTATTCGTCACCAACTCAAGGGTCCACTTCAGAAGAGGATTTGATGAAACCGGATATGCAAAAACCATCATGGTTGTGGATGCTCCCGGATCATGGTTTGGTACTACAAGGCTGGATGCACTCGATTATCAAAATGTGGATTTGTCGACGTTATATCCTTACAAAGAATAAATCAGCATTGTAAATGTGAATTTAAATGACGGTCCTGAAAGATCTGACTTCAAATTCTCTGTAAACACCACCTTCAAATATTCTGCAGGTGATAATGTCACGAAGCACGCTGGGTTTTAGCAAAGGTTTTCCCATCAATATCCTGCCACATTCCTGTATTCCTTCAATGATGGACGGATGCGGATGGATCAATTCAGCCAGCTCGATGATACTCCTGTCCTGAGAAATGAGTAAAGCAACAGTCTGAATGGCACTGGAGGCATGCTCACCCACCACACGCATTCCAAGAATTTTCAGCTCGTCATCGTTGGTTACCAGTACTTTGATGAACCCCTCGGTAATCCTCATTGCTGTGGCGCGGGTAATACAGCCATAGTCCAGGCTTACCACTTTGTAATCCAGTCCGGCCTGAGTGGCCTGGATCTCGTTCATTCCCACACCTGCTATTTCCGGATCCAGAAACATTATCGTTGAAATGTTTTTGTAGATGAGTGGTTGCTCGGGTTTTCCAAATATTCGCTCAACTGCGTACCTGCCTTCCAGCTCTCCAACATTCACCAGTGAAATATCTGCGGTAATATCACCAACTGCATAAATATTGGGCACACTTGTCCTTGTGAGGTCGTCTATAATTCCACGCTCATCAAACTCAACTCCAATATCATCTGCCAGTAAATCATCGTATTGAGGCTCCCGTCCAACTGAAACAAGGGCTTTTTCCACACGGAAGCTTTCTTTTCTTCCGTCATCAAACTGAAGCACGTACTCTACTTCACCATTGTCAACTTTCATCGAAATCAGTTTTGAATTCCGGTGAATCAACACATCTTTCTCCTCGAGGTTCTTCTCAATTACTTTTACAACATCCTCATCCTCAAAAGGCAGAATGCGTTCTCCTTTATCTATCAGGTGAACCTTCGTTTTTCCGAAATTGGAAAAAATAGTGGCAAACTCACATCCGATCACCCCTGCCCCAACTATAACAATGGATTTGGGAAAGGAATCCAGGTTGTTCAATCCGTCACTGGTGAAAACGTTTTGCTCGTCAATTGGCAGGTGCGGGAGTTTCCTTGGAGTACTTCCTGTTGCCAGAATGATATAATCTGCTTCAACTGAAATGGTCTGATCATCCTGAATAATTTGAACTTCATTTTTCCCGATTACCCTGGCTGTTCCTTTTATAAACTCAAACAGTTCTTCTCCCAGACCACTATTGAGATTCTCCATATGACTGGTCAGGAGATTCATGCGCTCGTTAACCGCTTCCATCACTTCATTTCGCACCTTATCATACTCAAATCCATCCTGACTCAGATTGAAAGCCCTACTATGCAGGTTGATCATACGTGCTTCACGGGAGATTTCCCACCACGTTTTTGACCAGAGTGCTCCCTGATGAATTCCGGCACCTCCAAGTTTATTTTTTTCGATGAGCACTGTCCTTTTTCCAAAATCCAGTGCTCTCATTGCAGCGGCGTATCCGGCGGGGCCTCCGCCAATGACGCAGACGTCAAATTTTTCCATGTGACCAGGCGATTGATTCCCCTAAAGATAAGGATTTGGAAGTTTAAGTGAAACGTGGTGACGCTAAAAACAAAAAGGGTGAGAATTCATTGCTGAACTTCACCCTTTCAATTTTACAGCTGCCGTAGCACCTGCAAAATTCCAAATTATTGTTCGGTCGCCTTGTAATCCGTTGCTTCCGGTTGCCCTTCTACCCGGTCTTCACATCAGTCATCGGAGCTTCGCAAGTTAAAACCGAAGTTCTAACTAACTTCCCTTCGCCCGACTGGAAACTTTCGTCTCAGCTTCCTATCCCTCGTTTGGTGATACTAATGTAGTGTATAATTTTACACTTGCAAACTATGTAACTACTTAGTTATCAACGAGTTTTGCACAGGATTATACCTTGGTTATACACAGGTTTATCCACAATTTGGACCCCTCTCCAATTGACTTTGATTTGCCTTTTTAGTAACTTAATATTCTCACCAAAATCAATAGTCATGAAAAGATTAATCATTTTCCTGCCTGCTCTGTTCATTCTTTCACTTTCATGCGCTCAAAACCAGCTGGACATTACCATAGGTGCCGGATATACGGCGGTAGATCTCGATGCGCTGATTGAAAAAGACGAAGTAAGCGGCACTTCTCTGCTTGATTGGGATCAGTTCAATATTGGATTCAGTGCTCAATATTTTTTCCTTGCTACCAACAGTTTCCAATTAGGAGCTGAAATTATGTATCAACACCAGTACTGGTATAGAGTCCTTGTTCCTTTTGGAAGCACCCCCATTGACAGAGAATACACTGTCACCACCACCCGAATAACCCCTGTTTTCCGATTCGGAGAAGGGAATTTCGCGTTTGATGTCGGGCCGGAATTCAATTTTTCTGATGGATTGCAGCTCGGATTGATGCTTTCTGCCAATCAATACATTCCGATCAATGATAAAATCGACATCCCCGTTAAAGGAAGAATTGATATCATCAATGGCATTGTGCTCACTGTGCCCATATCAATCAATACGGGGGTAAGAATCAAACTCTGATCATGCAGGCTGTGAGACTTTCTCAGCCAGCAATTCTTTGATCAATGGAATTGATTCATACAATTGTTCGTAAGATTCAGTGATGAAATACTCCTTTTGAAAAACGTCTTTTCTATAGGGTGTATTCAGCATATGCTCAATATCAAATGCATGTTTTGGCGGTTCCTCACTAAGAGAGTATTTCGTTTCTCCTGCCGAAGACAGAATACCTGCTCCATATATTCGAATACCCTCCGATTCTGAAATCAGCCCAAACTCCACAGTGAACCAGTAAACCCTGGAAAGCAACTGAATGGCTTCAGTATTTCCGACATACTCCAATCCAATTCTGCTCAATTGCTCAAGGAAATTCACGAAATGTTGATTTGTCAACAGAGGAACATGCGCGAATACATCATGAAACATGTCCGGTTCTTCCAGGTAATCCAGTTCTTTCATTTTTCTCAGCCAGGTAGTCGCCGGAAATCGCCTGTTCGCCATTAGTTCAAAGAAGGTGTAATCGGGAACAATTCCAGGAACCACAGCCAGCTGCCAGCCGGTCGTTTCTTTAAGAATTTTATTTGTTTCCTTAAAGTCGGGGATAACACCTGTCTCAAAATTGGCAATCTTCAGTCCTTCACGATAAGCTTTTGAGGCATGGGTGGGAAATTGTCCGATTTGTCTGTCAAAAAGGATCTTCCAAACCTTAAAATCTTCATCTGTATAATTTTCGTAAATCTGTTTCATTGGTTCTGGTGCGTCGCATTAGTTATCAATTAACGCGTTCAATTCTTTTAGTTTTTTAATCAATCGTGCACTCTCATTGAAATCAAGTGTTTGTTGTCCGTCTGAATATGCTTCCTCTGGTTTGGCATGTATTTCAAATATTACCCCGTCTGCGCCCGCTACCGCAGACGCCATGGCCACAGGCTCTACATGGTCTCTGATCCCAATCCCGTGGGACGGGTCGGCAATAACCGGCAGATGTGACTTCTCTTTAAGTATCGGGATGGCGTTGATATCAAACGTATTTCTGGAAGCTTTCTCATACGTACGAATTCCGCGCTCACATAATAGCAGTCGTTCATTTCCACCTGAGAAAACATATTCTGCACTATAGAGTAATTCATCGATGGTTCCGGAAATTCCTCTTTTAATCATAACCGGCTTATCCACTCTGCCCAGCTCATCCAGCAGGTTGTAATTCTGCGTATTTCGAGCTCCTACCTGATACATGTCAACATAATCATACATGTCCTCAATCTGAGAAACCTGCATAACCTCCGTTACGATTTTGATCCCGTTTTCCCTGGCTATTTGATGCCAAAGTTTTAACCCTTCAATCCCCAGCCCGCGAAATGAATAAGGCGAGCTCCTTGGTTTAAACACGCCACCTCTCATGATCTTAACTCCATGCTCCTTGAGGAAATTGATGGTACTCAAAATGTTTTCTTCCCCTTCAATGCTGCATGGACCCGCCATCAATGCGAATGCACCTGCACCTATTTCCACTCCGTCCCCTAAATCAATTTTGGTCCTGTCCACCTTCCATTTCCGGGATACCAGTTTAAAATCATCTGAGACAACATGAATGTCTCTGATTCCTTCCAGGTGTCCGATTCTCCGTACGTCAAAGGCCTGCTTACCCGTACCTATCAGGTAATTCCCGTATTGCGTTTTTACTTCGGTAATCTTGTATTTCAATTCCTTCAGCTCTTTTTCAACTGATTTTTTAACCTGAGGGTCAACCTCTTTTTCTAATTGAATGATCATTGGCTTTTGATTGCGTGTATAAATTTTTTAATGTCTGAGGCATCAGCACTTTCGTTGAGCTGATTGATAAAGGCGCTCCCAATGATGGCTCCCTGTGTATGTACACATGCCGCATTGAATGTTTCTTTGTTAGAAATCCCAAAACCAGTCAATAATGGATTTCTCAGGTTCATAGCACCGATTCTCTCATAGTATTCCTGTTGTCCCGCCTGAACATCTGATTTTGCTCCTGTTGTACTTGAAGATGATACCAGATAGATAAATCCATCGGAATGCTCATCAATCAATTGAATTCGATCTTCTGAAGTGTTGGGTGTCACCAGGAAAATATTATGGATGTTGCGTGATCTGAAAATGTGTTCATAATGTTCAAGGTATTCCTGCATGGGAAGGTCCGGAACAATTACTCCATCTATTCCAACTTCCTGACATTGATCACAAAATCGTTCGATTCCAAACTGAATAACAGGATTGATGTATCCCATCAGCAGTACCGGAATCTGTATTTCACTTCTCAGTGTTTTCATCTGATCAAAGAGTAATGAGAGGTTCATCCCATTGTCAAGTGCCACTTTGGAGCTGTGCTGAATTGTCGGGCCATCGGCTACCGGATCGGAAAAAGGAATCCCAATTTCAAGCATATCTGCTCCGGCACTCTCAAGCGCTTTTGCAATCCTGATGGTATCATCCAACCCGGGAAATCCTGCCGTAAAATAGATATTAAGAATATCTCGTTTTTCCTGAAAAACCTGATCAATTCTGTTACTTACACGTTGTTGATTCATCTCTGATTTCACTTTAATATTTCCCCCATTCTATGTAAGTCTCCAGGTCTTTATCTCCCCGTCCCGAAAGGTTAATTACTACCACATCATCAGGATTCAAATCCATTTTGTTGAGTACCGCAAAAGCATGTGCCGATTCAATGGCCGGAATAATTCCTTCCAGTCTGCTCAGCTCAATACCGGCAACCATTGCCTCTTCATCTGTAATTCCATAAAAAACGGCTCTGCCTGAATCAAACAAATGCGCATGAATCGGACCTATTCCCGGATAGTCAAGACCTGCTGAAATGCTGTGGGGTTCAACCACCTGTCCATCCCCTGTTTGCATTAACAAGGTCCTGCTCCCATGTAAAACACCAGATTTGCCAAGTGCTGTTGTTGCCGCTGATTTCCCTGAATTCAGGCCAAGTCCGGCAGCTTCAGCGGCGATCAGCTTTACATCCTTATCGAGAAAGTGATAAAACGCTCCGGCAGCATTACTACCGCCACCCACACAGGCAATGACATAGTCAGGGTTACTTTGTCCTGTCGCACTATCCAGTTGAATCTGAATTTCCTCACTAATCACAGACTGGAAGCGAGCCACCATATCCGGATAAGGATGAGGACCCACCACCGAACCAATAATGTAATGAGTGTCCGTTGGGTGATTAATCCAGTGTCGCATTGCCTCATTGGTCGCATCCTTTAATGTTTTGCTCCCTGAGGTGGCAGGAACTACTTCAGCTCCCAAAATTTTCATTCGCTCTACATTGGGCCTCTGCCTTGCCATGTCAATTTCACCCATGTAGACCGTACACTCCATACCCATAAGTGCACATACGGTAGCGGTAGCTACCCCGTGCTGACCGGCGCCCGTCTCGGCAATGATCCGGGTTTTACCCAGTCGCTGAGCAAGCAAAATCTGACCAATTGTGTTGTTTACTTTATGCGCTCCGGTATGGCACAGGTCTTCTCTTTTCAGGTAAATCCGGGCTCTATATTGTTCAGATAATCTTTGCCCGAAGTAAAGCGGAGTGGGACGGCCCACGTACGTTTTGAGCAGATGATCAAATTCATTCTTGAAATCGTCCGTACTTATAATTTTAATGTAATTCCTCCTTAACTCCTCCACATTGGGGTAGAGCATTTCAGGGATGTATGCTCCTCCGAACTGTCCATAGTATCCATTTTCGTCTACCTGATATCCACTCATAACATGACCTTTAGTTTGCGAACCATTTTAATATCCTTTAGCCCCGGTTCCAGTTCGAATCGACTGTTCACATCTATTCCTGCCAAAGCCGGATGTTCAAGATTTTTGATTTCCTCTATATCCGCTGTGTCTATCCCTCCACTTAAAAGGAAGGGAGTATCCTGCTTGTACGCCTTGAGTATTGACCAGTCGAAATGCCTTCCAGAACCTCCGTACGAGGGCGAGGCAGTATCAAAAAGAAAGTATTCCGACACCTTGCTGAATTGAGGAATGGAATAAGGCAGGCTGTCAAGTATCCTGAAGACCTTGATGATTTTGAGCCCCTTACCCTTCAGATTCGAAACATATGCCAGATCTTCATCCCCATGGAGTTGAACATAGTCCAATCCGTATTTATCATAAATTGCAGTAACTACATTCGGATCCTCATTGACAAACACTCCTACTTTTTTTATACTGATTGGAATTCTGGACATGACTTCTTCCTCCAGCTCACCGGCATATCGTGGAGATTTCCTATAAAATATAAAGCCCATAAAATCAGGACGCAGATCAATAAGACTCCTTATGTTATCAGCATATTTCATCCCGCACACCTTAATTTTTAATTCACTCATTTTAACTTTTGTATAAATTCCTTTGCCGTTTTTTCCGGTCTTCCGGTTTTCATAAAAGTTTCCCCAATCAGAAATCCTTCAAATCCATAACTTCTCAATTCCTTTATAATATCCGGATCAGATATTCCACTTTCGGAAACTTTCACAAATTCATCAGGAATTATTGTGGCAAGCTCTTTGGAAACATTCACACTGGTTTCAAATGTTTTCAGATTTCGGTTATTCACTCCAATCAGGTCAACATGATCGAGGGAAGAGTTGTTTAATTCTTCTTCATTGTGAATTTCCAGCAGCACTTCCATTCCCATACTTTGAGCAAGTGCACCAAGACTCTTAATTTCATCCTTACTCAGGACAGCTGCGATTAATAAGATGACATCAGCCCCTATGGATTTTGCTTCAATTACCTGGTATTCATCTATCATAAAATCCTTCCTCAGAATCGGACAAAAATTGAAGGATCGGGCAATTTTTAAATCCTCGGAAGAACCTCCAAAGAAGACTTTATCAGTTAGAATGGAGAGTCCTGAAGCGCCGGCCTGCATGTATCCGATTGAAGTTTGCTCAACAGAAACATGCGAATTGATTGTCCCTTTTGAAGGAGATTTTCTCTTGATTTCAGCTATAATGCCTGACTTATCAGGACGTTGAACATACTTTTTCAGAGAGACGGGCTTCCCGGAAAAATATATACTTTGCTCCAGGAGTTTGACCGGATACAACTCCTTCAGTTCAGCAACTTCTTCTTTCTTGTTGGTAATTATTTTTTCGAGTACGTCCATTAATGATTGACTTCAATAAATTTTTTAAATGATTGTAATGCAGCCCCTGAACTGATTGATTCAGCGGCCCTTTGGATTCCTTCTTTATGAGGTATGCCCTCAACAGTGGAGATGGCTATTCCCGCATTGGCTACTGCCGCATCATGCTGTGCTTGTGTTCCCTGATCTTTGAGTATTGTTTTGAAAATTTCGGCCGCATCCTCAACAGTATTTCCACCATGCAACGACTCCTGCTTTATCCTTTCCAAGCCAAGATCTTCCGGAGCAATCAGAGATTCACCTGTATGTGATACAAATCTAAACTCGCTGGTGAGGGAAATCTCATCATAACCGTCCAATGAATGAATAATGGAAAAATTCCTCGAGGTATTCTGGTATAAATACCCATAGAGACGGGCCAGCTCCAGACTGAATACTCCAACCATCTGGTTTGGAGGCAAAGCAGGATTAACCATCGGGCCCAGCATATTAAAAAAGGTCTTAACTCCCAGTTCCTTACGAATTGGAGCCACGTTCTTCATAGCAGGATGAAAAAGTGGCGCATGCATGAAGCATATACCGGCTTTGTCGAGCGATTCTTTCATCCTCTCCGGATCATTAGAGAATTTACACCCAAGGTATTCCAACACATTGGAAGATCCACTTACAGAAGATACTCCATAGTTTCCATGCTTTGCCACGTGAACGCCAGCTCCTGCTACAATGAAAGAGGAAATAGTAGAGATATTAAACGTATTCTTCCCGTCTCCGCCTGTCCCGCATACATCGATGGCGTTGTAGCCTTCCAGATCTACCGGGATGCATAATTCCAGCATTGCATCTCTGAATCCCTCCAGCTCTTCTACCCGAATCGTCCGCATGAGATAAATGGTAAGAAAAGCAGCCACCTGACTATTGTTAAATGATCCTGTGGCCAGCCCCTTGAGTACCTCTTTTGATTCATCCTTTGTAAGGGTTTGATGCTGAATTAGTCTTTCAATTATTTTCTTCATAGGGCTAACCAGTTTTCAATTAACTTCTTACCATATTTGGTCATGATGGATTCCGGATGAAATTGCACCCCTCGCACGCAGTATTCCTTGTGTCGAATCGACATGATATTGCCGTTTTCGGCCACACTGGTAATTTCAAGATCTTTCCCAACCGTATCTTTTTTGATCACCCAGGAATGGTACCTGCAGGCATTGAATGACTTTGGAATGCCTCTGAACAGTTCATCATCCACAATTACTTCCACCGGGGTTACCACCCCGTGATATACTTGTGGAAGATTGTACAGCTCACTCCCAAAAACTTCACCGATACTCTGATGCCCCAGGCAAACACCCAGGATATTTTTTGATGAAGCATATTTCTCAATAACCTGAGGCATGAGACCGGCATCACGGGGAATACCCGGACCAGGTGAAAGTAAGATGTGATCAAACTTAGAAATGTAGTCAAGATCAAACTGATCATTCCTCATAATGGACATCTTATCCTCGTGTCCCAATTCTCTGAGAATATGAACCAGGTTGTATGTGAAGGAATCATAATTATCGATAACTGCTATTCTGTTCATATTTAATCAGCTAATCATTTTCATATCTTTTCAGCTTCGTCAATTGCATGTTTCAATGCGTGTGTCTTATTGTAAACTTCCCGGAGTTCACTCTCAGGATCAGATTGTGCAACAATTCCTGCCCCGGCCTGAAACTTCAGTACGTTATTCCTGCTCATAAAACTTCTAATCATAATGGCATGATTGAAATTTCCGTCAAAATCCATGTATCCAACGGCTCCTCCATAATATCCACGCGGATGTAATTCATTTTCATCAATGAGTTCCATGGCACGCAATTTTGGTGCTCCTGAGAGCGTCCCTGCAGGAAATGTCTCTGCCACAATATCCATGAAAGTTGAACCAGCTCTAATAACTCCGGTGACTTTTGATACCAGGTGAATGACGTGAGAGTAGAACTGAATTTCTTTATAGTTTTCAACCTGAACATTGTCACAACTTCGACTCAAATCATTTCTTGCCAGATCAACCAGCATTATATGCTCAGCATTTTCCTTGGGGTCTTTAAGAAGTTCCTCCGCAAGTTTTGCATCCGCAGTATCATCACCTGTTCGCTTAAAAGTTCCTGCTATCGGATAAATGGTGGCCTGCCCATCTTTCAAAACAATCTGCGCCTCAGGAGAGGATCCAAAAATCCGATGACTCCCATAATCAAAATAAAAGAGGTACGGAGATGGGTTTACAGATCTGAGCATTCGGTACACCTGAAAATCATCGCCCTGAAACGGAAGTTCAAATTTTCTTGAAAGTACTACCTGAAAGACATCCCCAAGGTGGCAATGATGAATACCCTTCCTGACCATTGCCAGGTAATGATCATCAGAAATTTCTGAAGAGATCTCACCTTTTTTTCGAAAGGAGTAACCTGGAAGATTTTTTTGTTGGACGAGTGAGAGAATTTCTTCAAAGGTCGAATCATCCGGTTCGTCAACAAACGATTCAATCAAATGGCATTCATTTTTGAAATGATCAAATGCTATAATGAATTGGAAAAGCGTGTATTCCGCGAGCGGATTCCCTGAATCTCCAGATTTAACCGACATCTTCTGAAAATGCTTAACTGCGTCGTAGTTGAAGTAACCAAAAAGTCCGGAATGAATATAGCCGACATTACCTCCATCAACAGTGAATGAAGCAGCAAAGTCCGCGATTTCACTCTTCAAATCAGTAATCACTTTCTCTTCAGAATGACCGTCCGGAAATTTCCTTCTAACTATTTCACCATCAGCTTTCAGAGAAGCTATCGGCCCGCAGCAGATGTAGGAAAAACTATTCTCCGACCCGTGGTAGTCAGAGCTTTCCAGCAGGAACGAATTGGCAAAGCGATCTCTTAGCTTTAAATAAATACTCACCGGAGTTATGGTATCAGCAAGCAGACTCTTCTTACGTGTTCTTATTTGAATTTTACTCATGGGTATAAAAACAAAAAACCCGCCATCAGGCGGGTTTCAATATCATTAGACATATCAGTGACCTGTTAGCAACGAAAGATGCTAATCCACCACCAATATGTTCTGTTATTCATCATTATACCGGCGAATCAAAAGCAAAAGCATATAAAAAACAAACCCCGGATAAAAATATTGAAACTTTTTCCTCATTTGCGATGTATCAAAGTTTGATTGTGTTCGTTTTTCACTTTTAGCCTAACTTTCCGCCATGTTATCCACAGAAGATCAAATCAGCATATTGGTTCACCTGTCCAAAGCTGATAAAGTAATTGCAGAAGAGGAATACCGCCTGATTATTCATGTAGCAGAGGGATTAGGGATGAGCAGTGATAATGCTGCTAAAATCATCAATGATCCAAATCCAATTCCAGTTTTAAAAAATTTACCACCTGACGAAAAATTTGAGTACCTGCTTAATGTCGTAAAGCTTATGAAGGCAGACGGAAAAATTCATCAGAAAGAAGTTTCGTTTTGTGAAAAACTTGCTTTTAGACTTGGTTACAAACCAGGCGTTATTTCAGAGCTTTCAGCCTACATTTATAGAGATCCAAACATCAACACCAACAGGGCCTACTTGCGGTCAATCGTTGATCAGCACTTAATCCCAATGAATGAAAGCGACGAATAACTGGTTCGCATTCATCCTGTTTTTGTTTTCTTCTTTTTGCTATGCTCAGAACCTCCAGAATGAGGCCGATTATAACATGAGCAAAGCCCCGGAAAAAATAAAAATAGACGGCATACTGAATGAAGAGGCATGGGCATCCGCAGTACGGGCCGGGGGATTCTATCAATCATTCCCTACTGACAATCAGCCGGCATTAGACTCCACACAGTTCATGATTACGTATGATGATCAGAATTTATATGTAGGAATCATCTGCTATGACTACCTGCCGGGAAAACCTATAACAAATACGTTAAAACGAGATTTTCCCTGGCAAAGGAATGACAATGTTAGTTTCTATGTCGATCCGTACAATGATAAATCAAACGGATTCACTTTCCAGATCACTCCAGATAATGTACAGCGAGAGGGGCTGGTTATATTGGGAGGTGAAGTGCAGGATGACTGGGACAACAAGTGGTTCAGTGCTGTTTCAAAAGGAGAAAATGTCTGGTATGCAGAGATGGCTATTCCTTTCAAAAGTATACGATACAACAGTGTCCCCAAATGGAATATTCAATTCATCAGGAATAATCAAAAAAGAAATGAGCGTTCCACCTGGATTCAGGTACCGCAACAGTTCAGAGCCAGCGACATGGTCTACTCTGGCGGACTAAATTGGGACATCCCCCCTCCTGAAGCAGGAACCAATGTTACATTGATTCCTTATGTAAGCGCAAGTAACGGCCAAAATTTTGAAGACAATGAATCAGCAGTAAGCAAGGCTGATGCCGGTTTTGATGCAAAGATTGGTGTTTCTAACTCGATCAACCTTGACCTTACTTTCAATCCGGATTTCTCGCAGGTTGAAGTAGACCAGCAGGTTACCAATCTTCAACGATTCGAAATTTCATTCCCGGAACGCAGACAATTCTTTCTGGAAAATCAGGATCTCTTCGCTCAGAATGGTTTCAGATCCACCCGCCCATTTTTTAGCAGAAGAATAGGGATTCAGGGATCAGGTAGTACACAACGAAATGTTCCAATTATTGGGGGTGCAAGACTCAGCGGAAAAATTGGAAGTAAATGGCGTGTGGGGATTTTAAATATGGTCACCAATGAAGATAAAACTATTGAAGAAATCTCTCCTGCTCAGAATTATTCAGTTGCTGTTCTTGAAAGGCAGGTTTTTCAACGATCAAGAATAAGTGCTGTATTTGTTGGAAGGACAAATCTTGGCGACAGTTTTGCTGAATACGACTCCCTTGAACTGGCAAATAATAATCAATTGGTCGATTTGAATGGAAATAACTTAACTCCTGAAGATACGCTGTTAACGCTTTCAGCATACAACTACGTATACGGGCTTGATTATAATCTGGCAACTGTTAACAATCGATGGGGTGGAAATTTTTATTACCATCGATCAACAGACCCTGAAAAAAAGGATGACAATTCCACTTTTGGAGGATTTCTAAGGTATCAGACAACAAAGTATAACGCTCGAATATTTAGCAGGTCTGTAGGAGAAGGCTACAACGCAGAAGTTGGTTTTGTCCAAAGAAAGGGTGTGGTCTCGTCCGGGGGTCGTTTGGACATCAATTACTTCACAGAAGGAAAAGTGCAACGTCATGGCCCTTCAATAGGAGGAGATTTTCTTGTTGATCGTGACGGTAATCGCCTCGATAACAGTATTTCCGGCAACTATGAAGTTCAATTTCTTAATTCATCTCAAATCGAATTCGGATTTCGATGGGAAACAGTCCTTCTGACTCGATCTTTTGATCCATCCGGAACAGATGGTACCGAACTTGCAGAAAACGATGAATTCAACTGGTCCAGTTTCAGCCTGGAGTATAGTTCTGACAACAGAAAGTCCTTTACATATTCTGTGTCTGGCAGGACTGGAGGATATTACAATGGAAACCGATCGAATATTTCAGCCAATATTCTTTACCGTTATCAGCCCATTTTTCAATTGGGTGTAAACTTCGAATACAATAAAATTGAACTGCCAGATCCATTTAACGATGCGGATCTGTTCCTTGTGGGCCCACGATTTGACCTGACTTTGACCAACAAAGTCTTTTTTACTTCATTCATTCAGTACAATACGCAGGATGAAAACCTTGGCCACAACTCAAGATTTCAATGGAGGTTCAAACCGGTTTCAGATTTGTTTATTGTATATACAGACAACTACAGGACGGGAGATTTCAGCACGCGGAATCGGGCCATTGTAGTTAAACTCTCGTACTGGCTTAATCTGTAATCAGGCAGCCATTTTTATCTCTTCCTCTTTGATCCGTTTTATTCTCGGATTCATCACAGCAAACCATAAGGGAGGCAGGGTCGCCAGTAGCATCATTCCCGGATAGCCTGTAGGCATTTGCGGGCTCTTATCCATATGTCTCAAAATCTGATATTTCCTGCTTGCAATGTAATGGTGATCGGAATGTCTCGAGAGCTCAAACAGTAACAGTCTGCCAACAATGTGATCTGAATTCCATGAATGATGCGGCATCACCCGCTCATAAACCTCACCTTTTTTAATCCTTTCAAGCCCATAGTGTTCAATATAATTGACGGTCTCAAGCAATAAGAATCCGATGGTGGCAGAAGCAATGAAATACCCCATGATTTCCCAACTGAAGAAAACCCCTATTAGAATGAGTAATCCGGCCTGTATCAATTGGAAAACAAGCATTTCATTATGGAAGGAAAAGAAGGAATTGTTATTTTTTTTCAATCTCGCAAGTTCAATTCTCCAGGCTGAAATGTAGCTGTAAAACACTGAACGAAACCAGAATACAAACAGCATTTCTTTATATCGTGCAGAAGAAGGATCTTCCTTCGTGCTGACATTCTTATGATGTCCTCTGTTATGTTCAATAAAAAAGTGCATATAAAGAGAGGTCAGCAAAAGCATCTTCGCCATGTTTTGCTCATATTTTTTTGAACGATGACCCAGTTCATGTGCGACATTAATCCCGATTACCCCGCATAGCATTCCCATGCCTGTAATTCTGCCAATTTTGTCTGAAAGACTCAGGCCGGCCTCTCCCATTGACAGTAGAAACAGAAAAAGAAGAGCAAATTGAACCGGGACCATCAGATAAATCTGCCAGTCATACACCCGATCTCTCTTACGAAATTCCTCTTCTGCCTCTGACAGGTTTTCAGGATTTGGCTTGAATAAAAGCTCTAATAGCGGGATCAGTACAAATGACTCGATCACAGGCAGGTAAGTCATCCATCCATAGCTTCGGAATGAAACATATGCAAGAATCGGCAAAGTCAGTACACTAAGGTATTTGAATTTACTCATGGCTATAATTCAAGCTTTCCAAACGAGATAAAGTAACCAACTGAAACTCCAACACTCCACAAATTTGAAATATCAGGCAATTGATCATTTGTCAGGTCTCCCGCATTAATAAAGTTACTGAAACTATACGTGATAAAACCTTCAAGATGGAGTGAACCAAATGGGAAATCTCTAAAAACTCCGCCACTAAGGCGACCGCCATAACCTACTGTACGATCTCTTCCGGGAACATAAGTCGCAAAATCCGTTACGGTAATTCCAACAGGATCTGGATCTTTCTCGCTATCCAACAGAAATTCAACAAACATCCCTCCTGAAATAAAGTACTTATTCTTGTTCCCAAAGTAGCCGAACCCTTCGATTGGGATCTCCAGGTAATTCATGGTCACACTGTAATTCGGCAATCCTTCATTTTTAAAGGTTTGAGTCCAGCCACGTTGAATGTAGTTAATCCCGCCCTGTATCCCAGAGTTCAGAAACACTTCTTTTTTCTTAGAAAAATGTTTGATCTGAAGACCCGAGTGAACCCCCGGATTGAAAGTTGTTCTGGCATTGAAATTAAAAATGGTATGTCGCAAAAAAGCAGAGTTTACCTGAGCACCTCCCTTTAACCCCACATAGGTTTTAGACTGACCAAATGTCACAGACATACCAAAAATCAAAAAAGCGCAAAAGAGTGTTTTCATTCAGAAGTGAAGTTTGCCGATTCATGGCAATTATGAGACCAAAATTAAACGGAATAGTCTGGCAATAATCATACAAATGAATCATAATATAAAGATTAGCCATTAACTTTTCGATTTCGACCTAACTCAAAAATGAAATGAAAGAAGCGCTGATCACAAATGATGCTGTCATATTTGGACTACTGATGCTGATGCTTGGACTTGTGTTCCATACATCCAGCGGAAATTCTCCTTTTTGGAAAAAATTCTATACGTATGTCCCTGCTTTGCTTGTTTGCTATTTTCTACCATCCTTGCTAAAAGCAACAGGGTTAATCAATCCCTCCGATTCAAAACTTTATTTTGTTGCCTCCCGGTATTTGCTGCCTGCAAGTCTGGTACTGTTAACTATAAGTGTTGATCTAAAGGAAATTGCCAAATTGGGGTCCAAAGCAGTCATCATGTTTGTCACGGGAACAGTCGGCATCATGATTGGAGGTCCATTAACAATTTTGATATTTTCTGCTATCGCTCCGGATCTGGTGGGTGGTGTTGCACCCAATGAAGTATGGCGGGGGATGACCACTATCGCCGGTTCATGGATTGGAGGAGGAGCAAATCAGGCAACTATGAAGGAAGTTTTCCAGGTGAATGATGACTTGTTCTCCACTATGGTCACCGTTGATATCATTGTCGGAAACGCATGGTTGGGTGTCCTTATTGCCGGTGTGGCGGTCACAAAATTGATAGACAAAAAGCTTAAGGCAGATTCTTCAGCAATCGAAACCCTAAAAAAGAAAATGGAAGATTATCAGGCGAGCGTAACCAGAACGCCAAACCTTACCGATCTGATGAAAGTATTGATGGTTGGATTTGCATGCACAGGATTTGCCCATCTGGCCAGCGACCTGATCGTTCCTTACTTATCCGCTAATTATCCTGTATTGGAGCAGTATAGTCTCCTGTCAGGTTTCTTCTGGCTGGTTGTGATTGCCACTACGCTGGGTGTTGTTCTTTCATTTACAAAATTGAGAGAGCTGGAGGGTGTTGGGGCTTCCAGAATTGGTCGTGCTTTCATCTACATTCTTGTTGCAACAATTGGAATGAACATGGATATCATCGCCATTTTTCAGAATCCTGGATATTTCTTCCTTGGTATCACATGGATACTCTTCCACGTATTACTCCTTGCTATTGTCGCTAAACTCATCAAGGCACCTTATTTCTTCATTGCCGTGGGCAGTACAGCCAATGTCGGTGGGGCGGCTTCCGCTCCGGTCATTGCCTCTGAATTTCATCCATCGCTTGCTCCTGTTGGTGTGCTAATGGCTGTTCTGGGCTATGTACTGGGTACATACGGAGCATATGTTTGTGGACTCTTAATGCAGGCTGTTGCTCCATGATTGACGAAAAACATCTCAACGTAACTATTTCCACCCCCTACTATACCCTGAATGACTTAACAGAAAAGACAGAGCATGTCTGGATGGTTTTTCATGGATATGGCCAGTTGGCTAAATTTTTTCTTCAAAAATTCCAAATTCTGGATCCGGAAAAGAACTTCATTATCGCCCCACAGGGCTTATCCAAGTTCTATCAGAATGGGTTCTATGGCCGTGTGGGTGCCAGTTGGATGACGAAGGAAGATCGTCTGACAGAGATTGATAATCAACACTCCTACATTCAATCAGTGCTTCAGGAAGCGGGGGATTTAACCAATAAAAAATTGATTTATTTCGGCTTTTCGCAGGGTACGGCCACCATGGGACGATTTGCTGCCAGTTCAAAGATTCCTTTCGATAAGATGATCATCTGGGCAGGGACCTTTCCTCCCGATATCGAGCCGCACGCATTCAATTACCTGTCCGGGAGTGAAGAAATAAGATATTTTACCAGCCGCAAGGACCCTTTCTTTAAAGAGGAAATGATCGAAAATCAAAACGAAGTAGTGAAAAAGACTTTGGGCAGAGAACCTGAACTTACCTGGTATGAAGGTGGTCATAAAGTCGTTCCGGAATTGCTACCCTCACTAATCAATAATTAAATTCAATGTCACTTCCCCTAAAAAACATTATACTCTTTCTGGCAACCATAGGAATAACCACGGTAAAAAGCCAGTCAAATAAAAGTGATACCAGTGATTTAAGTTTTCAGAAATTGAGTTCGAGGCAAGAAATCAGGTATACTGCCTATAAAAGGCTTAAACAAAATGGTAAAATAAAATCAATTGCCAAAACTAAAAAAGAAGCCACTAACATTGAATTCATAAATCAGGCAGACGAAGAAAACTTGTACCTGGAGTTGAAAATAGTGTTCTACCAAGATAAAGAAAAGTCTATTGACTCCTATAGAGCCAAAATTCCTCTTGAAAACACTATCATAGAACTTAACGATATTCACCAGGTCAATGGCCTTACGGTTTTTTTATTTGATGTAGAAAAGCATGGCAGTTGGAAAAGTGATAATGGCAATGGCAGCTCTTTAAAAAGGAGTAAAATGATTCTCTACATTGTCAATAACTATTTGTATTATAAACAATTCCACGAATATTCAGAGTCCGTCGGAGTTGATTATAGAACCGGATCTATTCTTGAAAAAGAAGCAAAAAAAACGGTCCATATTGAAAATTCATTGATCAAAATTACAGATCACATTGAACAGAGGTTGAAAACCTATTCCATTGAGAATCATTCACTAAAAATGGTTTCCAGTGAGGAGCTGGAAGAAAAATGATCACCCATCAAACCGATTAATATGAAAAAGATTTTATACATCCTGTGTTTCCTCCCGGTATTGTTACTTGCACAGAGTAAAGAGGAAATGATCAAAAAAATCTATGATGAAACACTGATGAACAGCCCTGTTCATCAATCCCTTCGGGTGCTTTGCAAGGATATCGGTCATCGCCTTTCAGGATCACCTCAGGCCGCTGCTGCGGTGGAATACACCAGGCAATTAATGGAGTCCTACGAATTTGATACCGTTTACCTTCAACCGGTAATGGTTCCTCGCTGGGTACGTGGCGAGAAGGAAGTTGCCAGAGTAACAAATTCAAATGAAATGGGGGCATTTGATCTGAGGGTGTTGGCGTTGGGAAATAGCGTCGGAACCGGGATCGATGGAATACTTGCAGAGGTCATAGAGTTAGGTGGACTTGATGAGGTCGAAAAATATGGAAAGAAACTTGAAGGCAAGATTGTGTTCTTCAATGGAAAAATGGATCCAACGGTCATCAATAATTTTGCTGCCTATGGAAAAGCGGTTGCACAGCGCGGTTCAGGTGCATCGGATGCAGCAAAATACGGTGCTAAAGCAGTGATCGTCCGTTCGGTTACAAATCGTCTGGATGACATTCCTCATACGGGCTCATTAAGGTACAAACCATTGACTGGTCAGATTCCTGCAGTGGCAGTGAGCACCAATGATGCCGAGAAATTAAGTATGCTTTTGAAAAGTCAGGATGATCTCAAAGTATATCTGCGAACAACTTGTGAAATGAAAGATCCGGTCCTCTCCTACAATGTGATTGGAGAATTAAGAGGCAATGAGTTTCCTGAAGAAATTATTTCAGTAGGTGGTCACCTTGATTCGTGGGATGTAGGTGAAGGAGCGCATGATGACGGGAGTGGATGCATGCAGGCTATTGATGCGCTGCGAACATTTAAGGCATTGGGCATTCAACCAAAACGGACGCTGAGGGCTGTGATGTGGATGAATGAAGAGAATGGATTAATGGGAGGAAGAGAATATGCCAAAGTAGCGAAAGAAAAGGGCGAAAATCACATAGCAGCGATAGAATCCGATGCAGGCGGGTTTCGTCCATTGGGATTTTCCATGTCCGGAACGGAAGAGCAAAAAAACAAGGTAAAAGCCTGGAATGAATTATTTCTTCCATATGGTGTCTGGAATTTCGATCAGCCTGGCGGTGGTGCTGATATTGGACCGCTTGGCTCCTTGGGAACACTGTTAATTGGTCTCAGACCCAATACTCAGAGTTATTTCATTTATCATCATACTCCGGCAGATGTATTTGAAAGAGTAGATAAGCGAGAACTGGAACTGGGTGCGGCATCTATGTCGGCTTTGGTTTGGTTGTTGGATCAGGAAGGATTGTAAGCAGTCTTATTCGATAAAGTATACAATTTGTAATACCTGATTCCTCAGCATTTAGTTCAAATCAGCATTTCTTTGATTTCGTATGCAGAATCTGAAATAGCTAATGAAACGATCCTTATACCTCATCTCCATTTGGCTTTATGCCTTATCAATCAATGCCCAGACAAAAGAAAAAGCCTTCGCTGATATTGTAGTAAAGGCCTTTTATTCAAATGCCATTAAAAAATACACCGAATTTTACGGAGGAAGGGCAAGCCCGCCTCGTGCAATTAGAAGAAGCATTGAAATATTTAAGAACATGAGTCCCGATTGTGTTCTGGGAGATAACCCATTTTACTTAAGTCTTCCTACCGGGAGTTATGTTATTGTCAAATTCACGGACAATTACATAGTCGATCAACCGGATCAGGATGACATTTTTATCACAGAGTCAGGATGTGCCGGGGATAAAGCAGCTATTTATATTAGCACTGACGGAGAGAGCTTTGAGAAGCTGGGCGTGGTTGTTGACTGTAAGACTTCCTCACTTGACTTGGCGGATATAGGCTTCAAAGGTGAAGTTAATTATGTCAGAGTTGAAGGGCTGGATAATATGGGAGCTACTCCAGGATTTGACCTTGTAAATATTTACGGAATTGCATCCGCTTCTGTTGACAGGTATGATGAACCAGATGATCTGCATACCTATTTGAGTGACAGTAGTTCTGTCCAAAAGAGCTTCATACTTGAGCACGTGAATTTTGAGTTTAACAGCTCTGAACTAAAATCGTCTTCATACAGATCTCTTAATAAACTCGTATCAGCTTTACTTGATTATGAAAGTATTAAACTTCAAATCATGGGACATACCGATAGTATTGGGTCTTCTGATTACAATTCAGCTTTATCCCTGGAGAGGGCAAACAGTGTGAAAAACTACCTGGTCACAGGAGGTGTTGATAGCCAAAGGCTCACAACCAATGGAAAAGGGGAAAAAGAGCCTTTGAAAAGTAATTACTTAAAAGGTGGCAGAGCTGCTAACAGAAGAGTTGAATTTCAAAGAATAAACTGATTGTCCATTATTTGCCTCTCAAATCGTCTTTAGGGAACAAACCTCACTAAGTGTTAACTTAAAGTGATGATTAAACCTATTTACAACTTAACTCAATACTATTATGCCAGAAATTGAAATCAATTATTTAGCTGTTCTCATCGCCGTTGTTGCAACTTTTTTCTTCGGATTCATTTGGTACACTCCTCTGTTTGGAAAGGCATGGGCCCATGAAATGGGTTATGACCCGGATATGAAACCCGATGGCGGACAAATGGCCAAAGGAATGATCATGATGGTTGCAGGAAATTTCTTTATGGCGTGGGTCTTTGCCCATAATCTTGCCGTATGGAATCCGGAAACCTGGGGACAGGGACCAATAGAAGGTTCTCTTTTCACTTTTGCCTTATCTGCTTCATTCTTTACCTGGTTAGGTTTTTTCTTCCCGGTTGATCTTGGGTCAATGGCATGGGAAAAGAAGTCCTTCAAGCTGTTTATGATTAACACGTCTTATCATTTCCTTGCACTGCTGATTGCAGCATGCATCATTGCGTATATGTAGAACTTCCTGATACACAATCAGACATCCCCCCAACCCTGTTCAAATGGAGATTCCCCTCCTTTTAGAGCGGTTGGGAGGATCTTACCCAGGTGTTTCTGGCGTTCTACTTCTCTCTTTTCAAAAAGATAAAATCTCCTCCTTCATCTCCTGCCTGAAAAATAGGCCCGTATTGCGGGACTTGTCCATTGGGGCTATTGTTGATCACGGCAATTTTGAAAGTTCTGAATAGTTGATCTGCTGATAACAACGGTGCCTGATTGTCCTGAAGGTTTTTGATCAGATATTCAATAAATACACTCTTGTCGGGAACAGTTTTTAGTGTCCCGCTTGTCATGGCCTTACGACTGGGAAGTTTATACAACTCCAGAATTGCTCTGCTATTCTCAAAAACAGCCCTCTCCTTCAATATCCCACCACTAAAACAAGCATCCGATACGAGCAGCGTGTGTTTGGATTTTATACCTCCCAGATAATCACGGATGGTACTGTTTGATAACCAGTTAGATTTTGAATTCATGGAAGCATCAGCAGGCAACCAGTATCCTTGGTTCAGCTGTTCGTTCCAAATGCCGTGACCGGCATAAAAAATGAACAGGTTGTCTTTATCCGTCACTTTCCTGCTCAGATTATCCAGTGCTTCAATGATCTCTCCCCTGCCAGGGTTTTTCAGGATAATCATTTCACTTTTCTCAAAACTATAGTTAGCGGTCAGAACCTCCGCCAGGGCTGTTGCATCATTAATCGGATTGTCGAGCTCCTGAATTTCCTCGTCCGGATATTCCTCAACCCCAATGATAAGGGCATAGTATTTTCTTTTACTCAATTCATTTACCAGTGCATTTCCTACATCATCCGTTTCTAAAACAGTGGAGATAGTATTTGTTGGTGCTCCTTCTTTCCTTTCCACTGTAACCTGTTTGGAAGCAGTCTTATACAATTTCAACCCTCCACTTACACCGGTCGGGCAGGTTTTAAGTCGAATGTCTCCTTTCCATCTTCCAATCAAAGAGTATTGATCCCCATCTAGTGCGAATTTTAACACTGAGTTTGCCAAACAGGCCGTTCCAGTCTTGTAAGTAAACTTTACAGGAAATAATTTCACAACATCCCCTTCTACAACCCCATTGAATTCTACTCTGGAGGAGTCCTTTCCATTCATTGATTTGGAAATGGAATAACCGGTCAGCTGGCTTCCTTTTTGGGAAATAACACTGGTCACCTGATAATTGACACGAAGAAAATTTGAATTTCCATTCCATTCTCCTGAAACATCAATCAACTCCTGGGCATTTACAGAAAGAAAAAAAAATGTGAAAAAGGATAAGAATAATGACTTCATAAGGGGGTGATTAAAAGTCTGTCTGACTAAAATACTAAGAGGTTGCCTCGGTTTTTAACTGATCTGCCAAATCTTTACCCAAATATCGATCAATCAAATAATGCCCCAGATAAATGACCGGAGTAAGAACAATGGCTACAAAAAATTTGTACATATAATTAATTATCCCAACGGAAAGGACCTGTGATAAAGGCCATCTGCTGTCTGCGGGAGCAAGAATATAAAAGGCAATCCCAAGTACAACGAAACTATCCACCAGTTGAGAGACCAGCGTTGAACCAGTTGCACGCAACCATATTTTTCGCTCACCTGTAATACTTCGGAGTTTCTGGAATACATATACATCCAGGAATTGACCGATCAGAAAAGCCACAAGGGAACCGACAATAATACCCAGTCCCTGGGTGTAAATTTTATTGAAGGCGAAATCAACATTGAAAGGATTTCCGTCAGCATCCTTCGCATTCACATCCATCCAAAATGCCGCCGGCTCGAGCTTTGTCACCAGAAAAATCATAAAAAAGGCGTAAGCAATGCACCCAACAGCCAAAAAACTAATTTTGCGCACCCCCTTCTTTCCAAAATACTCATTGACAATGTCCGTCGTAATGAAAACCACAGGCCAGATCACAACCCCTGCTGTAAGGTTAAAATCAAGTGTGTAACCAAGTAGGTTGATATTAGCCGGACTGAATCCAAAGGTTGATTCTGCCGAAAAGATTTTCACTCCGATCATTTCAGCAAGAATGGCGTTTGTAAGGAATATTGCCGCCAATAGGATAAAAAGGGTTTGCCTCTTCCTATTTTCCATCCACAACAAATTTGGTTCCTTCTATTGCAAGCTCCGAATCAGCAAATACAGATTTTGCTTCTTCCAGAATGATATCCAGCTCTCGATAGCGGGCAGAAAAGTGCCCGAGTACTAATTTACCAACCCCTGCCTCTTTGGCAATTTCTGCAGCTTCTTTCGCTGTACTATGGTAAGTAGTATGTGCTCTTTCTTCCATATCATCAGCAAAGGTTGATTCATGATATAACAAATCAGCTCCTTTGATCTGCTCAATTATGTCAGGCTTGTATAACGTATCCGAGCAGTAGGCATACGTAAAGCTCGGAAAGGGATCCATGGTGATCACCTTATTTTCAAACCTTAAAGACCCGTCTGAATTGAATAAATCTTCTCCGTTTTTTAACCGATTAAGATCGAGCGGTGAGAACTCCTCATCCTCAATCATTTTCCTGTTTATCCTCCTTCGTTTCGGTTTTTCTCTAAATAAAAAACCACTGCATGGGACTGCATGATTCATTGGGATTGTGTGGACGGTCAACTGCTGGTTTTCGAAAACCAACTCTATAGCGTCAGGTGTAAACTCCACAAAGTTGATTTTGTACATCAACCAGGTTTGTGAATGCTTTAGCTGAAGGGATATGATTTCAGCCAAACCTGGTGGGGCAACAAGCGTAAGCTCTTTCTCACGTCCAAATAAGTGCATGGTAGAGAGCAAACCTATTAGCCCAAAATAGTGATCTCCATGCATGTGAGAAATGAATATATGGTCAATTCTCGAAATCTTAACGTGATATTTTTTTAGGAGAAGCTGCGTCCCCTCACCACAATCTATAAGGAAATGCTGATTTTGAACTTTTAAGAGTTGAGATGTATGATGCCTTCTGTGAGCGAAAGCCGCCGAATTAGATCCAAGGATTTGTAGTTCAAGGCTCAAAGTGCTTACTCTGCTCCGGAACCCTTTTCTATCTCCATCATAAATATGTAATCAACAGCCTCTTCCTTGGAAGGAACGATGGTCATTACTTTGTCCAACTGACTGATGGAAATCAATTTCATCACATGATCGGTAATATTGTAAAGGACAAATGCCCCACTCTCAGAGAATGTTCGGTTTCCCACCAGAAAAGCACTCAGTCCACTGGAATCAACATACTTCACATTACTCATGTCTATTATGATGCTTTTAACTCCGTCCTTATTAAGGGTCATAAACTCAGATTTCAATTCAGGAGCAACGGAAGTGTCAATTTTCTCATCACCAATATTAACTATAGAGTAGTTTTCGTATTTGTTAGCGTTGAAGTTCATAGGCTTTCTGAAATTTGAGCAATACTATTTTTTATTTGGGCTAATTTATCGTGGTAATTGTCCTTAACAAATTTTTCGCCGGATATGTTTTCGTAAAGTTCGATATACCGATTGGAAATCTGCTCAATTCGTTCATCCGACATTATCGGGATTTGCTGTCCTTCTTTTCCCTGAAACCCTTCTGAAATGAGCCATTGTCTTACAAATTCCTTGGATAGCTGCCTTTGGGGCTCTCCTTTTGATTGAAGCTCTTCATATGATTCACGGTAGAAATATCTGGATGAATCAGGTGTATGTACTTCATCTATCAAATAGATTTTGTCATCGTACTTACCAAATTCATATTTTGTATCCACAAGTATGAGCCCTCGATCCTGAGCAATTTCAGCACCTCTCGCATACAATCTGTGGGTAAATACTTCCAACTGACTATAGTCCTCTTCATTTACAATCCCCTGCGACAGAATCTCCTCTTTGGAAATATCTTCATCATGGCCCTGATCAGCCTTGGTTGTTGGAGTTATTAATGGGACCGGAAATTGATCATTTTCCATAAGTCCGTCAGGCATTTTATTCCCACACAGGACGCGTTTTCCCTCTTTGTACTCCCGCCAGGCATGACCAGCCATATATCCTCGAATGACCATTTCGACTTTAAATGGCTTACATCTTTTACCAAATGTTACATTCGGGTGTGGAACAGATTCAACCCAGTTGGGGACAATGTCTTTGGTAGCATCAAGAAATTTGGATGCCAGTTGATTCAGAACCTGCCCTTTAAATGGAATGGGTCGGGGCAATACCACATCAAAAGCGGAGATTCGATCCGTGGCGACCATGGCAAGTTTGTCTCCAAATTCGTATACTTCACGAACTTTTCCGACATACTTTCCCGTCTGGTTTTTGAATGTAAAATCTGTAGAAGTAATCCCATCCGACATAGGATGCAAATATAATTTTTCTCCTTTGTTAAAAGGTATTTATTGCAATGTGTGGATTTGAATTATTGAAAATCCGGGAACTCAATGAGAAGGAGTAAAAAGGAAATTATTGGGGATATTCACCTTTAAGTGGCACCCCAATAATGTGATCCATAGCTATGCTGGTCAATTATGCTGTCGCTATGCCCTGACTGACGAAGGTTTGACATTTTTCCTTCGTTCCTATATAAAGGATACTAAATCCTTTTTTCACAACCCAGTCATTACCTGTTTCTGATTTTAAAATTCTTAACTGGCTTTTATCTCGTTTTGCAAATAGTCTGAATAGATTCATAATAGTGAGATTAATCTGTTAGAAATTGTATTTATTAAACAATAAACATAAATATAACGATATTATTTTATGAATAGTTACATTTTTTATAAAAATATTGCAATTTTAAATCAAGCCAGTCCAAGAGCTGGAATAAGCAGCACATAGCTACAATCAATAGGTATCTCTGAAGGTGGAGGTCAGAAGGTGATTACCATCTGATTAACGCAGATGCCCAGGTAAATCCGCTACCAAAAGCAGCAAGACAAATCAAGTCTCCATCCTTTATCTTTCCCTCCTGCCATGCTTCACTCATTGCAATTGGAATAGATGCTGCTGTGGTGTTCCCATAGCGCATGATATTATTATACACCTGATCATCCCTGAGGCCTAGTTTTTTCTGGACAAATTGACTGATTCGCAGATTGGCCTGATGTGGAACAAATAAATCGATATCTTCCGGGCTATATTTATTTATCATTAACGCCTCACCAATAACTTCCATGAATCGTGTAACCGCGTGCTTAAACACAAAGTTTCCATTCATGTAGGGATAGTATGAAGTGTCATCCGGATCATTAGCTTCAATTATTTCAGGAATCCAACGAAGGGTACTGGGACCTTCCAGAGCAAGTTCTTTTGCATGTTTACCTTCAGAATGCAGATGAGTAGATAATATCCCGGCCCCTTCTTTCTCATTCCTTTGTACCACCACAGCTCCGGCCCCATCTCCAAAAATAACAGTCACTCCTCTACCTCTTGTGGATCGTTCCAGGCCTCCGGAGTGATTTTCAGCACCAATAACAAGTACGTTTTTATACATTCCGGTCTTCACGAACTGGTCTGCAATGGAAAGGCCATAAACAAAACCTGAGCATTGATTTCTCACATCTAATGCACCTATTTCCTTAATGCCAAGTTGATCCTGAACCATCACTCCAGGGCCTGGGAAATAGTAGTCCGGACTCAGTGTAGCAAAAATGATGAAGTCTATATCATCAGGTGTAATCCCCGCATTTTTTATAGCAATGCGTGCAGCCTTTGTTCCCATGGTTGATGGCGTGTCGCCACTCTTGGGGTCAATCCATCTTCTTTCTTTGATACCGGTACGCTCGGTGATCCATTCATCATTTGTATCCATAATTTTAGATAAGTCGTCATTCGTCACGACATTATCAGGCACATAGTGGCCAATTCCGGCAATTTTCGAACTATACATTTCTGGGGTTATTTCTTCTAAGATAGGAATTATTCCTTCTCAATAACAAGAATTTCAATTCTTCTGTTGAGTTCTCTTCCCTCCTTCTCATCATCGTTGCTCGCAAGAGGTCTGGTTGAACCGTAGCTTTTCGCAGTTAGCCTTTTTTTCGAAATTCCATTTTTGGTCAACCATTTTAAAACTGTTTCAGCACGCTTCATTCCAATTTCCATATTGGTTTCATCTGTTCCAATGTTATCTGTATGGCCGGCGATTTCAATTTGCATTGGAGGCTCTTTCTCCAACAGGGCCTTTATAGATTTGAGTGTAGGGATGCTCTCATCTGTAAGCTGACTGGTTCCAAAATCAAAATAAATATTCTGCAGTACGGCTGTATTTGTGCTTCTGAATTTATTTCCCAGCTGAGAGAGTTGTTTATCTTCGGAGAGTTCGACTTCTGGTGCTTCCACTGATGAAGTTCCTGCACCAGCTGCACTTTCCTGATTTTTCTTACCGATCACAAAATTCTTGATATAGGTAGTTTCCTCTCCACCGGTTGTATGAATTTCAAAATCTTCCTGATGAATCGGCGCTCCATTTTTTATAATTTCAACCCTGAAAATATCATCTGAATTAATCATGGCTGAAAATTTACCTGTACTGTCCACTTCGGAGAAGAAATACATATCGAGGTATTCATAAGGTCGAAAAAAGATTTGCGCATCCTTTATTGGGAGGTTTGTTTCAAGGTCAACAATTCGGCCCTCCATTTTGATTTTGTGAATTTCCCAGAAAAAGAAAATATCATAATCCCCATTGGTATTCAGTCGATTGGAAGTGAAATACCCTGATGTCTGGTCAGTATTTAATTTAAAATGTATTTCATCATCCGGGGTATTGATGGGGAATCCCATATTGACCGGTTCAGACCAAGACTGATTATCTTCATCAAAAGTGGTCATGTAAATATCATAACCACCTACAGAACCATGACCATTGGAGGCAAAATACAATGTTTTCTCGTCAGGACTTAAATAAGGGCTGTCTTCATTCAAGTCGCTGTTTATTGAAAAAGCAAAAGGACTCGGCTTACTCCATCTGCCTGTTTTCACATCTCTGAAGGACTCAAATAGATCAAGATTTTCTCTCCTTTTTGTTCCAATATTCGAAGCAAAAATTATTCGGTCCTCATGCTCATTAATGAAAAAATGAGAGCTCATGTGTGTTGAAGTGATCTTACTGTCAAATTCTACAGGTGTGGACCAGTCAAGGGTACCGGGAACAGGGTTGCTATAATACAGGTCTCCCTTCTTTTTCTTACGAAACTGAAAGAGCCGGCCGTCTTCAGCCACAACTTCAATATTTGAATTATCTCTTTTAAATGTTCCTAATCCATCAATCAACTTGGGGTCAGTCCAGTTCTTATCACCGCGATGAATTGAATGATAGATTTGATAGGTGTCAGGGTTCGTCTCATCACGATTTGAAATAAAAAGTAGTTCATCTTTCTCCTCGAAATAGACCGGACTTAATTCTGCAAACTGTGTATTGATTCTGTCTTCCAGGTGATGGATTTCATAAGAAAACGGATTATCAAGTACCCGTTTGGTATCCGTCAGCCATGTTCTCCAGACTTTCACCTCGTCCTTGATTTCCTTACTTAGAAAAGCTTTTGTGCTAAGAAATTTGATAAACGCTTCGTTTGCTTCAATCATTTTATACTTCCTGAGAAGTATCCTTCCTTTCCAGTAATTATAAAACTTGTCTGTCGCACCAGTTGTCTCTTCATAGCTTAAAAAGCTGTCCAGCGGCTTGTTCGGATACTTTGAGAGCAGGGAACATATCTCAGCCTTGTATAGAAAATCCGGATTTGGCTCTTGAGAGTTTTTTATCAGCAGTTCATAAAGCTCAAGGGCATTCTCAAAATCTTCTTCATAGAATGTCTCCTCAGCAATCTTGTATATCTTATTCAGGTCCTGACTAAAAGACTCAAAGACAAAAAACAGACTGGCGAAAATCAGCGGTGTAAGTCTGGCCCAAACTGTCATTTTACTCTATAACAATAATTTCAATTCTTCTATTTAATTCTCGACCATCTCTCTCATCATCATTGCTTGCAAGCGGATCAACTGATCCATATCCCTTTGCAATCATTCTGCTTCTGGAAACACCATTATTGCTCAGCCATTCCAAAACCGACTCTGCTCTTTTCAATGATAGCTGAGTATTGAATTCCTCCTCACCTACATTATCTGTATGCCCTCCAATTTCTATTCTCATAGCAGGGTTTCTATTCATCAAATCTCTGATTATTTCAAGCTCTGGAATACTCTCATCTGTTAAATGACTCGTGCCAAAATCAAAATAGATATGCTGAAGAGCTACTTTATTGGAGGCTCTAAACTTTGTTCCTAATTCTTCCAGCAACATTTCCTCTGTCACAATTCCTCTGTCAGGCTCAGATGTGTTGATAGCCGCCTGTTTCACTTCCGGCTGAGGTTCCACTTTAGCAGCTTCTCCCAATATAAAATCCTTTATGTGAGTGGTGCGACTTCCATCTGTCTCATGAATTTCAAAGTTCTCTTTGTAGAGAATCTGTCCATCCTTCTTAATTTCAACCTGATAGACCTCATCGGCGATTATTTCTGTAGAATATTTACCATTGTCGCTAATGGCTGATAAAAAATACATATCAAGATATTCATAAGGCCTGAAGAATATTTCAGCATCGTTCACAGGCTGATTTGTCTCTGCATCAACCACCCGGCCTTCAATCTTCACTTTGGTTATTTCCCAGAAAAAGAAAATATCATAATCCCCAAGTGTGTTGAGTCTGTTCGATGTGAAGTAGCCTGATTTCTGATTAGGATTTAGTTTAAAGTGAATTTCGTCTTCTGGAGAGTTCAACGGGAACCCCATATTTTCAGGCTCCGACCAGGTCCTGGTACTTTCATCATACTCCGATTTAAAGATATCATATCCACCCATGGACTCATGGCCATCTGATGCGAAATAGAGTGTCTTTTCGTCCGGACTCAGGTAGGGACTGTCTTCGTTAAAATCACTATTTATTGCTGTGGTGAATGGTGCAGGTTTGCTCCAGTTTCCAGAAGAAGGATCCTTAAATGATTGCATCAAATCAAGATTGGGCTTCTTTTTTGATCCTACATCAGACGCAAATATGATTCGATCCTCATGCTCGTTGATAAAAAAGTGTGAGCCCAGTTTCGTACTTGTCACCCTGCTGTCAAATTCAGCAGGTGCTGACCAGCCTTTTGTATCACCTGTGGGTTCGCTGTAAAAGAGATCTCCTCCCTTATCTGTTCTAAACTGAAAGAGTCTTCCATCCTCGGCAACCACTTCAATATTTGCATTGTCTCGCTCAAATTCACCTAAGCCATAAACCAGGGTTGGTTCTGACCACTTTCGATCACCTTCGTGAATTGAATGATATATCTGGAATTTATTGGGATCTGATCTTCGGTTAGAAAGAAAGAGAAGTTCTTCATTTTCAGTAAAATATACGGGGCTTAGTTCCGCAAACTCCGAGTTGACTTCCCGCTCTAACAGATGAACTTCATAGGAATCAGGGTTATCCATAAAAGCCTTTGCGTTTGATGCCCAATTGATCCACTGTCTTGCTTCTTGTTTTATCTCTTCGCTGAGATATGCTTTAGTTCTCAGGAATTGTCTGAGTGAGGCAATTGCATCTTCCATTCGGTATTTCCTCATCATGACTCTTCCCTTCCAATAGTAGTAGAACTTATCCTCATTGATCATTTCTTCTTCGTATTGAAGAAATCCTTCGAGGGGTTTACTTTGAAATTTTGTCAGAAGAGAGCATAGTTCAGCCTTATAGAAAACACGATTTCCATAGTTAAGGCCGCTTTCTACCAGTTGCTGGTAGTTGGTGAGGGCAGTTTCAAAATCTTCACGATAAAGTGCTTCTTCAGCGTCTTTGAAAATTTTATCAAAATCCTGAGCTGGCGATTCTGAAACCAAAAAGAAACAAATGCTTATAAGTAATGCTAACTTATTAACCATTTAAATACTAATTTGATTACTGTACAAGTTTAATTAAAAGTACCTAAATGTCTATAAATAACATAGTTATTGGTTGAAATAACCAACTTTTACGTTAAACCCTGCAAAATAGCCCCTGAAATCTGATTCTTTCAGACCGGCTAAATCAAAATCTGACATTTTCTGATAACCTGACAGGAGTTCTATTTTGACAAATCGATTAAGATGATATCGAATACTTACTCCCATCTGAACCAGATTAAACTTTTCCCTCAGAAAGTCTTCTCTTGTATCTGAGCGTTCCCACACCATATCTCCGAATTGAAGCGCTATAAATGGAGCAACCTCCACTTTGCCCGGGTTTAAGATTGAATATGAAACAAAGCCACCTCCTAATTGATAGTCGAGTGAAAAGTTGTTCGGAAATATCAATCGTCGGTTTAACTCTCCTTCATAAAAGGAAGCCAGGAAAATAATTTGAAACCTGTCATACACAATTCCCAAACCGTAATTGGTCAAAAATTCATATGTATCAGGATTAGGGGACAAGCTGGTTCCGGCTTGTATGAACAGCCCTATTGTATGCTCTGGAGGGATTTCAACAAGAAGAGAATCAATGAGTAAGGAATCCGCATCCTGACTAAATGCTACACCGGAAACAAAAACAAAGAGGAAGAGAAACTTTTTCATGTAAATAATTCGGACTAAAATTAACAACATCATGCAACCCCAAAACTCTTAGCCGGTCTTTAACCCGAATAACCTTAGAATTGGAAGCTACCACGATAAATATTCATTCAGATCTGATCGCAAAATGCCGGGATAACGATTCCGCAGCACAATTTGAGATATATAAGCTTTATAACAAAGCAATGTTCAATACTGCACTTAGAATCACCGGTGAACATGCAGATGCAGAAGATGTATTGCAGGAAGCATTTGTCAGTGCCTTCGAAAATTTGAAGAGCTATAGAGCTGATGCGGCTTTCGGTGCATGGTTGAAAAGGATAGTGATTAATAAAGCTTTGAATCACATTCAAAAAAGTAAACGGGATCTGATGATGGTGAATGAAGAGGAAGCAGTTGAAGAGCCTGTCAGGGCCGATGAGCCTGAGCCCCAATATTCAGTTGAGGTGGTAAAAAGGGGGATGGCTGAGCTTCCATCCGGATTCAGAAGTGTATTGTCTTTGTATCTGTTTGAAGGTTATGATCATAAGGAAATAAGTCAAATTCTGAATATTTCAGAGTCGACTTCAAAAACACAGTATAAAAGAGCAAAAGATAAATTGAAAACTATTTTAAAAAAGGAGGTGAGCTATGGGTGACCAACTGGAACAATTCATCATAAAAAACAAGGAGTCATTTAATGATGAAACCCCATCTGAAAAAGTATGGAGAGAGATTGACAAAAAGATGAGAAGGCAAAACAGGTTTTTACAAATTGCCTGGAAAGTTGCTGCAGTACTTTTTATGGTGTCTACAATCTATCTGCTTGTTGACAGAACCAACAGTGAGAATTTTGAAGGGGCTCAGCTGTCGAATGAATTTCAACAGGCTGAAGACTACTATACACAAATGATTAGCATGAAGCGAACGGAGATTCAGGAAAAACTAACTCCGGAGCAGCAGAGCGAATTTTTACAAGAAATTGATCAATTGGATGAGTTATATACAGAGTTAAAGAAAACCTACCAGACAAATGCCGCCAGTGATCGTGTCCTTGACGCGATGGTCAGCAACCTTCAGCTTCGGCTGAATATTCTGAACAAACAGCTGGAGATTCTCGAAAATTTTAAAGACCAAAATGATGAAAGTGAACCAAATATTGAAATATAATTTAACTCTGGCCTTTTTGCTGCTTGCTTTGACGGGCTGGAGCAAAGACCAGAATGAGAAAAGAAAAGTAATAGATAAATCCTATAAAGTAACTGCTTCAACTTCTCTAAGGATTAGCAACTCCTTCGGTAAAATTGAGATCAACACCTGGGAAAAGAATGAATTTGCCATAAAAGTGGAAATGATTGGAAGAGGAAGGGACGATGAACGGGCACAGAAAATACTGGATGAGATAGATGTTGACATCAGTGAAGGCAGTACTCAAATTTCTTTCCAGACTTCTATTGAGAAGATGAAGAACAGGAACAATGAAGGATTTGAAGTTAATTACACCATTTCAATGCCTGCGACAAATCCGCTTGAAATAAAGAACAGCTTTGGAGATGTTTACATGGAGGACCGTAGTGGTGATCTGGAAATTAATGTGGCCTACGGATCAATGAAAGTTGGTGATGTGAAAGGTAAAACAGATCTCAAATTATCCTTTGGCAGTGGGAGTATCAATGGTGTGAAAGAGGCTAACATGAATGTGAAATACAGTAAGTTCGACATTGAGTCTGCCGATAAACTAGATCTTGTTCAGGGATTTTCTGATATTGAAATCGGAGAAGTAAAAGACCTGGAACTTGAGAGTAAATACGGAAGTGTTGAGATCGAAAAAGCACACACTATAGACGGAGATGTTCATTTTTCCGGGCTTGAAATCGATGAACTGACCGGAAAGCTTGAATTGGAATCAAGCTATATCGGAGATTTCAAAATACGAAGACTTGCAAAATCATTCACCCTCGTAGATATCGAGGGCAAGTTCGGCTCTTATGAAATTGGCGTTGAACCAGGATTAAATGCAAATATTGAAGCTGAATTCAGTTTTGCCGATCTAAAGGTATACGATGTGAATGCCACCTTTCACTACCGGGTAAAAGAATCTAACAAGAGTATATACAAAGGAATCATCGGAGCAGGTGACGATAGCAAAATGATAAGAATCGATTCCGACTATGGAAATTTAAGACTAAAAGAAGATTAGTCAGACAGAAAAAATCCATCAGAAAAAAGACACGATTACCGATCGTGTCTTTTTTGTTTTCAGTCGGTATAGTATTCTTTAGCTTTCCATTTGAAAAAAATATCAGATATAAGTATGAAGTACATAAGCCTTTTTCTACCCTTAATATTTATCAGCAACCTGTTTGCTCAGGAAAAAATGGCAAATAGTCGTGTGATGGCTGCAGATAAAACTGTAACAACCAGCCATCAGGCTACTATCAAAGGGAAATCTGTTCCATTTAATGCAACCACCGGAACACAACCGGTCTGGGATGAAGACGGAGAGCCGATAGCTGCGGTTCACTACACCTATTATGAACGTACCGACATAAAGAACAAAAGTACCAGACCTTTGGTTATATCATTCAATGGAGGTCCCGGATCCGGATCAGTATGGATGCACCTTGCTTACACAGGTCCTAAAATTTTGAACGTGGACGATGAGGGCTTCCCTGTTCAACCATATGGAATAAAGGATAATCCGAATTCCATTCTTGATGTGGCTGACATTGTGTTTGTGAATCCTGTCAATACAGGCTACTCCAGAATCCTTAATAAGGAAACAGAAAGAAGTAAATTTTTTGGAGTAAACGCTGATATTGCCTACCTGGCTGAATGGATTAACACGTTTGTCACAAGGAAAAATCGCTGGGAATCACCTAAGTATCTGATTGGCGAAAGCTATGGCACAACACGAGTTTCGGGTCTTGCACTGGCATTACAAAGTCGTCAATGGATGTATCTGAATGGAGTAATCCTTGTTTCACCTACCGGACTTGGCATTGACAGAGACGGACCGGTTGACGCTTCATTGAGACTTCCCTATTTTGCTGCCGCTGCCTGGTATCATAAGAAGTTACCTGCAGATTTACAATCCAAAGACCTGGATGAAATACTCCCGGAAGTTGAAAAATATACAATAGAGGAATTGATACCTGTAATGGCAAAAGGAGGTTTCGTTTCGGAAGCTGAACGTAGCGCAGCTGCTAAAATGATGGCGAGATATTCAGGCATTTCTGAGAAAGTAATCCTTCAGCACAACCTGGAAGTACCAACAGGTTTCTTCTGGAAAGAACTATTGAGAGAAGAAGGATTCACTGTTGGCAGACTTGATTCACGGTATAAAGGAATCGACCGCATGGATGCAGGAAATCGACCGGATTTTAATTCAGAACTGACCTCCTGGCTCCACTCTTTTACTCCGGCTGTCAATTACTATTACAAAAATGTTTTAAAATTTGAGACGGATGTAAAGTATAACATGTTCGGCCCTGTTCATCCATGGGATCGGGACGGAGATAACACGGGTGAGGACCTGCGACAGGCAATGGCTCAAAATCCGTACCTGCATACATTGATACAGTCAGGATTTTATGACGGGGCAACTCAGTATTTTGATGCGAAGTATACAATGTGGCAAATCGATCCAAGCGGAAAAATGAAAGATCGGCTAGCATTCAAAGGTTACCGTTCAGGACATATGATGTACCTGAGAAACGAAGATCTGATAAGTTCTAATGATCACCTGAGGGAGTTTATTAAGAAGACAATGCCACAACCCGGAGTACCGGCAAAGTATTGATTGTAATTTCAGTTTAGAACTTTAGCACGGCATATCCTTTCAGTTGATGGGTTGTAACCGTGGTAAGCATTGATGTAGCTATTTCTACATTGTTATTTACCTGACCAGCTTCAATTTGCCTGCTCATCAATGACTGCCCGCAAACGGTCAGCCTCACATTCGCCTCTTGTAATTCATTTATGAGGGGCGAGTTTGGGTTCGTTACACCAAACTTTTTCTTATAAACCTCATCGTTTAGAATAGAAAATGTAGACCCTCCATGAATCGCGAGCACTACTTTCATTTTATCAGGACTCACTCCGCCTACTGTATGAAGGTTGAGCATTCGGGCAACATTATTCAATGAAGGATCAATTTTCTTCTTATTTTCAGATCCGCCATAAACGTCAATAACTATTTTGTACTCAAGATCAGATTCCGGTTTCACAGTAGCCTCTGGTATTTCATATATCCCTCCAAAACTTTTTATCACAGGATTTACTTTTTCCTGAGCCATACCTGCTACCGAAAAGTAAGAGAAGATTAAGATTATGAAATATTTCATCAGGATTTCCTTTTAGTAATTATCTTCCAAATGTAGTCAGTCATTTGAACTCTCAGAAAATATTAAATCAGGGCATTTCATGGATGCGGATCAAAAAAAAATCGACACCCCATTTCCGGACCGTCGATTTTATCGTTATGCCAGCCTGAAAACTTATGTCCTGATATCGTTCAGCACTTCAAGTATTTGACTATGATGCCTCAAAATATGTCCTGGCACAAGAATCATTAACTGATACCCGTCTGCCTGACCAAATGGTGTCTGTCCAAAATGATTCCTCCATTGCGCTCCTTTGTCATCAAGCATTTTTAAAAACCTGCTTGCTGTTTCTTCATACGTTTTTAAAAGTTCTGCTTTCGAGAGATTACCACTCTTCGGAGGAAGTGGTGTTTTAAATTTTACACCCCGATCTAAAATTTTCATCCATACAAATGCATCGTTTCCTTTCAGGTCATTCGCATTATCAGCAGGTTGAGCAAGTGTTTGTTCTAACTGGGTAAGTTGTCTTGGCATTGCCATAACAATGTGCTCCATACATTCTGCTACGGTCCAGCCTCCATCAGCAGGCCGTCTGGTCCATTCATCTTCCGACAGTTTACTCAGAGTTTCCACAAGCTGACTTGTCGCAAGTGTCATACTGTTTTTTATTAACAATCTTTCCTCGCTGCTTATTTTTCCATTTTGCCCGTGTGTTAATGTGGAAATAAAAACCAGCGCACACAAAAACATAAGTTTCTTCATGATGTAAAAGTTTATTTTGTTGACTCTTGTAGACGAAATGAACGTCTTACGGATGATGAATTTTTTCATCCAGTTTTCGAATGGTTCGATTTTAAACTTCAATGGTCCACATTACCGTCGATCAAAAAAGTCCTTGTTTAATTCAATTACGTACGTATTAAAAACTTCAAAAGAACATGATGGTAAAGAGGGAAATATTAAACCTTAAGGTCTTTGATTTTAGTCTCAAAATGGCCGCAATTAGATATGGTGTAATCGTTCTTCTTTCACTTGTAAATGCTCATTTAAAATTGGATATGACAAATTGGGCTGAATATCAATTTCCAATGCGATCATTTAGCAATGTCCTGATTTTTGGAGTAATTATATGCACTGCTTCCTGGGTCGTAACCAGAATTTTCAAAGAACGAATATTCCATGATCATGTATTGAACCGTAGAAGTTCTCTTTCATTTTTGGGCATCAACGCACTGGTGGCATTTATAACATATACAGCGCTCTACCTTTTCAAATTCGGAACGCCAATCGATCCCGTCACTTTCTCAGCATACCTTTTTATTACAATTGCAGTTATCATTATTGAAAACCTGATCTACCTACTCTATTGCTCAACCAAGGGATTGAAGGAATTAAAATCATATGTTTCAAAAAATAAAGAAACTACCCTGTTGATTCCTTGTGGAAATCACAGCCAGGTTATCAACACATCTGATATTTCATATATTGAAAAATCGGAAGGACTCATTAACTTTTTCCTGAAGGACGGGTCGAGATTAATTAGCCAGTATGTGACACTGGACGAAGTAGGCGAATTGTTATCAACAAATCAATTCTACAGGGCAAATCGCTCCGTCATTCTCAATAGAAATTCAATAAAGACGGTAAAGAAGGGCGTAAACAGAAAACTAAAATTACTCATTGAAAATGAGCGAACTGAGATTAATGTGAGTCGCTACAAACGAAAAGAAATTATTGACTGGATAGAGCAGCCTCAATATCATTCAGGGTTAAGGTGATGGGAAAATCAATGCCAGCCGGTCAATTCAAAATCATCCTCAACTGAATCCAGGATTTTTCCATTCTCACACTTCAAGACGCGGTGAGGAAATTTCTCTAAGAATTTATGATTATGAGTCGCCATTAATACCGCTGTTCCTGAATTGTTAATTTCTTCGAAAAGCTGAAGAATCCCTTCACTTACGTCCGGATCGAGGTTCCCGGTTGGTTCATCGGCAATTAAAATCTGAGGCTCATTGATCAACGCACGTGCGATGACCACCCGTTGCTGCTCACCCCCCGAAAGCTGATGAGGCATTTTCGAAGAAATGGCGCCAAGTCCGACCCTCATCAAAACCTCAGCTATTCTTCCCTTCATTTTAGCAGCATCTTTCCATCCGGTTGCTTTCATCACGAATGTGAAATTCTCTGCAACTGAGCGATCGTAGAATAATTCGAAATCCTGAAAGATAATTCCAATTTTTCTCCGGAGAAACGGGACATCACGACTTTTGAGACTTGATATATTATGCCCTACGACTTCTGCGGAACCCAGTCGCAATGGAAGATCTGCATACAACGTTTTAAGAAGCGAGGATTTACCACTTCCTGTTCGTCCGATGAGATAAACAAATTCACCCTTCTCAATATTGAAATCAATCTCGCTTAAAACCGTAATTTCTTCCTGAAAAATGGAAGCTTTAGATACTCTGACTACCGGTTCCTGTGAGAATGACATGCTATATTTCCAGTCTTTGAATTTTGCCGTAAGGCAGGTTCGAAATCAAATGTTTTAGTTCCTCTTCTTTTCCTTCCAGTCCAAACCTGTCCATCTTCTTAAGAGGTCTGTCTGCTCTAAAATAAGCAACTAACACAAAATTCTCATCCCTTATCTGGATGTAATCAGGGATAATTGTTTTTCCCTTCACTTTGATGATGTACATTTTTTCTAATAGTAACTCCATCATCAACTACGAAACTTGTTATTTGTTGGCTTTATTATAATCAGCAAGAAATTTTTCCAGACCGGAATCCGTCAAAGGATGCTTTAACAGCCCTGTGATAACGCTGAGCGGACAGGTAGCAACATCTGCTCCAATCTCAGCACACTCGATCAGATGCATATTGTGTCGAATGGATGCCGCAAGAACTTCCGTTTCGAAACCGTAATTATCATAGATCCCCACAATTTGTTCAATCAATGCAAGTCCGTCAGAGCTGATATCATCCAGCCTGCCGATAAAAGGAGAAACGTAACTTGCTCCGGCTTTTGCTGCAAGAATTGCCTGACCTGCATTGAATATTAAGGTACAGTTTGTTCGAATGCCTTCAGCTGTTAACGCGGAGATGGCTTTAATCCCATCTTTAATCATGGGAATTTTCACCACAATTTTATCATCGATTTTTGCCAGCTCCTTTCCTTCACTTACCATCGCTAAATACTCGGTAGAAATAACTTCCGCACTCACATTGTCATCTACGATATTACAAATATCCTTGTAGTGCTTTCGTACGTTGGCATCTCCGGTGATTCCTTCTTTGGCCATTAACGACGGGTTTGTGGTCACCCCGTCCAAAACACCCAGATCCTGAGCTTCCTTTATTTCATCAAGATTGGCAGTATCAATAAAAAACTTCATAGAGTAAGTGTCGTTTTAGGCGTGAAATAAAAAAAGGCAAACGAAGCATCGCACCGCTACAACCACCTACCCTTGCTACCGTCAGGTCCTGGGGGATTCAGCAGGAGCTGGTCGTACCCGTTTGCCGAATGCAAAATTAGTAAAAGAGAAGAAGGATTATTTGATTAAATGACTTTGTTTTCAATATTCATCCAATGGCCGGAAGAAATAATCTTCCTCATCATCAGATTCTTCTTCATCAGGCACTTCATCCTCCTCTTCAAAGGATTCTTCATCAAAGTCAAACAGGTCTTCGAATTCAGAATTTTCCTTATCTGAAGGATCATAGTTGGTCAGAGTTGCTGATTTCATGTGGCTAAATTACCAGCGCATGCAATCTGGGGCCCGGTGAAAACGGTTATTGTTTTATTATCACTTTTTTACCGCAAAGTGTAGTCCTGAAGAACTGCTTTCAATTCACTTAACATCATGGCAGTGGCTCCCCACACTATATGATCCTGCAAATCGAAATAAGGAGAATACAACTTAAACCCATTCCGAACAGTGATATCCGTTGTTCTTAGATTTCTATTGTCAATGAGGTCCATTGCAGAAGGGATAAGTATATCACTCACTTCACGAGGGTCCGGTCTGAATTCAGGAGTTTTTTCCGTAAATCCGATTACCGGAAGTATATCGTAGTTGCTGGCAGCCACAAAAAATCGGGAAAGGTTTCCAATTATATTCACTTCATTTTGACTTACTCCTATCTCTTCTTCGGCCTCTCTTAGTGCCGTATGTATGAGATCCTGGTCTGAATCTTCTCTTCGTCCTCCCGGGAAAGCCACCTGCCCGCTATGAATGCCATCGTATTCAGGACGCCTGATTAAGGGAAATTTGACTTCTCCGTTTTCTTCATATAACAAAATAAGCACTCCACCCTCTTTTGGAGCAACGGTATGTTTGATTCGAATGGGTGCTCCGCTTTTATGCTTTGGCTTCATCAGATCATGCGCCGATTTACCAGGTAGTTTTTCCCCGAGTCTCGAATACAAAAACTCCGTGAGTGCATCTAATTTCATCGATTTGCAAAATACGAATCATTTTTCGACCAAAATAATTTTTGATTAGTCGAAAAAGCCCAATGAATCGGTGAGATTTCGACTTTATCAGATTTGAATTTATATATCTTGAAGTGATACTCAACCTATATCTTGTTAATGGACAATATACCAGCCTATATCAGTGGCATCTTTCTGGCCATAGTAGTAGCATCGGTAGGTTTTATTTTTTATGCAGTTAACTATGTTTCAACTGATAAAAGGAACTTTACTCCTACCATAATTTTGGCATTTTTTGCTACATGGATTTTTGCTATTTCCATTCTGACTATCAATGGATTTTTTCTGGATTTCTCAAGTCCTCCGCGAATTTTTCTCTTCGTTGGTATAACCATGGCAACCATTATAGCACTCTTTGTAATAAAAAAAACCCGAACGTTCATCAACAAGATGCCAATTGCCACCCTTACTTATGTCCATATTATCAGAGTACCTGTCGAAATGGTCTTGTTATGGCTGGGAATAAGTGGGGCTATTGCTATGGATATGACTTTCGAAGGGTCAAATTATGATATTATTTCGGGGATTACAGCCCCTTTCGTAGGTGTGTTTATGATAAGTGGTCGCAGCAAGAATAAAATTGGAGCCATTATCTGGAATCTGCTGGCTCTTGGCTTATTGGTAAATATTGTTGTTAAGGCAATCTCCTATACTCCATACTTCTATGAACAGGCTGCAGGAGGTGAAGCTGCTAACACGGCGGTTTTCTATTTCCCGTTTGTTCTTCTTCCGACACTGGTGGTGCCGATAGTACTATTCTGCCACCTGGCTTCTCTCAATCAGTTGCTGTTCGCTAAGGAAGAATCACAGTTCTGAAGCAGGAAATTTTGCTGACTTGACTTTTCACCTTTTTCCGCACCTTCTTTCCATGTATTACATGCTTTAATCAGGTCGCCATTCGACTTATACGCCTGACCAAGATAGAAGTAAACCTCATCAATAAAATCCGGCTCCTTAATTGCCCGCTCCAATAATCTGACAGCCTGGGCATAATCGCCCTTAGCCAGAAAGTAAATACCCTTGTTCCTGTATGCCCATCCATTTGCTGAATTTATTAAAATGCTTCGGTTAATGTCATTGAGCGCTCGATCCAATGAGTCCATCTTTAGGTAAATAAACCCGCGGTTATTAAGAAAGTAGGGTTCGGCAGGCACTTCATCCAGTGCCCTGTTTATTTCTGCAAGTGCTGCAAGAAACCGGTTCCTCTTTAGCTGAATGAGGCTCAAAAGATTGTAAGCGTTTGGGTCATTGATCTGCAATTGCATTGATTCAGAAACAATTGCCTCTGCTCTATCCAATTCATCATTAAAATAATGGATGGTGGCAATATTGATGAGTGTTTCGGGATTCAATGGATTGAGTGAGTCCGCCAGGTTGAAGCTTGAAAGTGCCTCATCATAGTTTCTCATTTTGGTCTGAACCAGCCCTTTGTAGAAATGTACAAAGGCTGAATCTGGTTTCAACTCCATGATTCTTTCCACGTCGTTAAGCGCCTTTTTGAAATTACCAATTTCCTCATAAGCATAGGCCCGGTTAAACAATGCATCCAGGTAATCAGCTTTCAGTAAAATGGCCTGATTGTAATCCAAAATTGCTTCGTAGGGATGATCTGATTCTATTCTTGCAACGCCACGATTATTGAAGGCCTTCACAAATTGGGGGTCTGCTTTGAGTGATTCATTGTAGAGATCAATGGACTTCTTGTAATCTCCATCCTCAAGCGCCAGATTCCCAAGTTCCAAAAATCGATCTCTTCGTTCAATGTCGGATTCGCAACCAGTTAGGATCAACGCAAATACAAATAATGTCAGGTGTCTCATATAACAAAAATGCCTGCACAAAACTATGCAGGCATTTCTATCAATACGTTAGAATTTCAATTAAATCATCTTCTGACGATCGCTCGGACTCTGTTTCTGACTTTTCTTTCAGTCCGATTGATTTTCACATGTCGTCCATAATGCCTGTTAAATTTTCGGAATTTTCGGAACTTACGAATTTTCTTTTGATCGAAATGCGTGCGAAACTGATCCGATGAATGATTAATAATAACCGTATTGCCATTCGAGATTACTGTTACTTTATGATCCTTTTCATCCCTTCTTTCAGACTGAGCGTTGGATGCATATCCAAAACTAACGATCAACGCTGCTATGAGTATTCTTTTCATTTCTTGTTGATTTTAGTATGACCTTTTTACAGAACCCCCACTGCTGGAACTAACGTCTACATATTTGGGGTTTCCACCGTACCTGACCGACCCGCCACTGCTTGCACGCGCATCTATTTTGCCGGAAACTTTGACCTTAATTGAACCTCCACTGCTTGCAGATGCTTCAGCTTCTTCACTATCAACGTCTGAGGCATCATAGTCTCCGGAACTGGATACTTCAATATCCTGTATTCTTGCTGTTCCTTCAAGTTCAACATCCCCGGAACTGGATACTTCTGCACGTATTTCATCAACCTCTACGTTCAACACAGCATCTCCCGAACTGGAAGCTTCTATTGATAATTCATCTGCTTTGATGGTTGCTCTGACATCTCCCGAGCTGCTTACACCAACTTCAAAGTCTCCGTCCACTTCAATTGGATCTTCTGCAGTAATTGACCCTGAAGAAGAAGCATTGATTTCATCAATTGACTTATAAGTAACATAAACATCAACATCGACATTTCTCCACCTGCTTCCGTCCAGGTGAATTTTAAGTCTCCCCCCACTTACTTCTGTTAGTACATCTTCCAGGTCAACGCTGCGGGCAACAACTCTGGCTTCCTCTTTATTTCCTTTTTTCAGGTATACGTCAATCCCTTCCTGAGCAGATACTTCTGAAAATGAGGACAGGTTTCGTGTTTCTTCTGATTGCGCAAATGTCATCCCTGCTGCCAGGATGCCCAATAAGGTTACTACAAGTGATTTCTTCATGTGTATAAATTTTGTTAAGGTCTGATGAAACATTCAAAACCAAAGTCTTCAAACTGAAGCAATGGTTTTAGCGTAATTCATCATTATTGAGTTTTCTTTCTTAAAGAGATTAAGAAAAACGCAAAAGGTTGCATTTCTTTAGAGAGAACTTTTATGAGACTTCTTGTATTCGTCCCATGGAGTTTTTTTGTAATGATCGTCACCAATGAAATTCAGGATCGGTTCCATTTGGTGTGGCTTCAGATAACCGGCGATTGGCTGGATTATTCTAAGCTCTTCATCCATAAACACTGTAGTCGGATAAGTTAGCTGATTTCGGGTCAGGGCAGCTGCCAATTCATGATATCCTCTTTTGCCGGAAGGAATGAATTTAAAGGTATGCCCGCTGAAAATGACTTCCTCCTTTTGCTCAGCATTGAATTTTACCGGATAAAAATTCTCATTGATGTAAGCAGAAAGTTGTGCATTACTATAGGTTTCACGATCCATCACTTTGCACCAACCACACCAGTCAGTGTACAGATCGATCAGCAATTTCTTTGGGTTGTTCTTGTGAAGCTCGACGGCCTCCTCGAAGGTCAGCCATTCTACTTTACTCTCAGGAACACTATTAAAAGATGATACTGTGATTATAAAAACAAAGACCAGTACATACTTTAGCAATCTCATGCCCTTAAAACGAAAATTTAGTTTGTTTTAGTTTCACTGTAAAGATAAAGAAAATGAAGATAGGTCTCATCTCCGACACTCATGGTTACCTCGATGAGAAGGTGTTTCACTATTTCAGTGAGGTGGATGAGGTATGGCATGCCGGCGATATTGGCACTGAAGAGCTGCTTTCAAAGCTTCAGGATTTCAAACCAGTCGTTGCGGTTTACGGGAATATCGACGGAGGTACGCTCAGGATCGAATGTAAAGCAGGTGAAATTTTCGAAAGAGAAGGAGTCAGAGTCCTGATCACACACATTGCCGGCAAGCCCCCACGCTACAACAAGGAAGTACTTGCTTATGTGAAGCAATACCAGCCAAAGCTTTTGGTCTGTGGGCACTCTCATATTCTGAAAGTTATGCCGGATAAATCCAATAATCTTCTTTTCATGAATCCCGGAGCAGCAGGTCGGCATGGATTCCATAAAATGAGAACACTGCTTCGGTTTGATCTTGAATCAGGTGAAATCAAAAACCTGGAGGTCGTCGAATTAGGGCCCAGAAGCGAACGGATGAAGGATTGACCTCTCATCAATTAAAACTTTCAGAGCAGTGCATTAATCATTAATTTGAGGAACTAATCTAACCTGACCCACATGAACAAGTTAATGATTTTATCCCTCCTGTTATTGGCTTTTATTCCTGAAACCGAAGCACAACGCAGGAAAAACACTCAAACCTTCACCCCTGTTGACACCACCATATATCAGGGATTAAAATGGAGAAACATTGGCCCGTTCAGAGGCGGAAGAAGTGTAGCTTCAGCCGGAGTAGTTTCTGATCCTATGACCTACTACATGGGCGCAACAGGAGGTGGTATCTGGAAAACGCAAGATGGAGGCATTTCATGGAAAAACATTTCAGATGGTCAACTGGCTACCGGAACTGTCGGGGCAATCGGGGTTTCTGAATCAGACCCCAACGTGATTTTTGTTGGAATGGGCGAACACGCGGTAAGAGGAGTCATGACTTCAAATGGAGATGGTATCTACAAATCAACTGATGCCGGTAAAACCTGGACGCATTCCGGCCTGGACAAATCCATGCACATTTCTGATGTGATCGTTCACCCGGATAACCCGGATGTTGTTTATGTATCCGTACAGGGTGCGCTTTACGGTCCTTCTACAGATCGTGGAATTTATAAAACAACGGATGGCGGAGCAACATGGAGAAAAGTGTTATATGTGGCTGAAAACTCAGGAGCTTCTTCATTATCCATGGACATGATTAACCCCCGGATTCTGTATGCAGCGATGTGGCAACACCAGCGGTACCCCTGGACGGTAGATTCAGGAGGACCAAACTCAGGTTTATATAAATCAACGGACGGAGGAGAAAGCTGGGAAAAGATGGAAGAAGGATTACCGGAAGAATTCGGTAAAGCAGGCATTTCCGTTTCCAGAGCTAACCCGGAACTTGTCTTTGCTATTATCGAAGCTGAGGGAGAAAAAGGAGGTTTGTATCGTTCCGATGATGCCGGGAAAAAGTGGAAACTCATCAATAAGGACCGTGTTTTAATTGCACGATCATGGTACTACATGGAGGTAGAAGCAGATCCGACAGATGAAAATCTGGTCTATGTAATCAATGCTCCTGTCATGAAATCCATAGATGGCGGGCGCTCGTTTAGCAATCTGTCAACCCCACACGGTGACAACCATGATTTGTGGATCAATCCGACGAATAACAAGTATATGATCAATTCCAATGACGGTGGAGCTAATGTTTCATTTAACCAGGGACAGAGTTGGTCGACTCAGGAAAACCAGCCAACTTCTCAGTTCTATCGTGTCATTACAGATAATCTGGTTCCATACAATGTATATGGCGGGCAACAAGATAATTCAGCCATCGCCATTGCCAGTCGTACCAATTCAGGCGGGATCGGATGGAAAGACTGGTACTCTGTCGCCGGATGCGAAAGTGCCTATCTGGCCTTTGATCCGGATAACCCGGAAGTAGTTTACGGCGGATGCTATCAGGGAATTATTGAACAATGGGTGAAAGCAACCAACGAAGGAAAACCTATCAAGGAATACCCGGAGCTGGGGCTCAGCAGCATTCCAAAGAATTTCAAATATCGCTACAACTGGAATGCACCCATCATTTCCTCACCACACGATCGCAGTACCATCTACCATGCGGGAAATGTCGTCTTCAAAACTCAGGATGGAGGAATAACATGGGATCCGATCAGTCCTGATCTGACAAGAAATGATACAACCAAACAAGGCCCCGGAGGAAGACCATACACGAATGAAGCTGCCGGAGGGGAAAACTATAACACCATTATGTATCTGGTTGAATCACCCCATGAGCAGGGTGTGTTGTGGGCAGGGTCTGATGACGGATTGGTTCACCTGACGAAAGACGGAGGTAAAAGCTGGCAAAATGTAACACCTTCCGGACTTCCTGAAAGCATCATTAACAGCATTGAGGTTTCTCCACACGATCCCGGGACGGCATACATCGCGGTGATGCGTTACAAATTCAATGACCTGACTCCACTGGCTTATAAGACCAGTGATTATGGCGCAACATGGACCAAAATCACAAACGGGTTTGATGATCCAAATGGCTTTGTTCGTACTGTAAGAGAGGATCGAAAAGTGAAAGGTCTGCTCTATGCAGGAACCGAGACCGGATTGTATGTTTCATTCAACGCTGGAGCCAACTGGCAGAAGCTTCAGTTGAATTTACCCATTGTTCCGTTGAACGATTTGACCATTCAGGACAATGACCTTGTGGCGGCAACCGCCGGCCGGGGGTTTTGGATTCTGGATGATCTGGCCACCATTCAACAGTCAAAAGGATTTTTCGGGAAAAATGCCCAATTATTCCAGCCAAAAGACACCTACTTATATGTAGGTGGAAATTCGAACAGTTCAACGTTAGGCCAGAATCCTAAATCCGGGGTGACCTTTGATTACTACCTGCCCGAAGAGCTTCCTGACAGTGTTGCGATGACTATTGAAATAATGGAAGATGGGGAAGTCATCAGGTCATGGTCGAATCAACCGGACGAATCATTTCAAAGCTGGGCTGGCGGTCCTCCTAAACCAGCTGTGCTTCCTGCCAAAAAAGGAATCAACCGGTTCACATGGAATTTCAGAAGAGCTACACTTCCGGCGGTTGAGAAAGTTTTTACTCATGGCAACCTGCAGGGAACGACTGTTGGTCCCGGATCCTATTCCATTAAACTGAGCGTTCAGGACGAAGATACCATTCAGACCATTGCACGGGTATTAGCTAATCCGAATATTGAGGCGAATGATGCTGATTATAAAGAGCAACAGCAATTGCTGGCTTCCATTTCGAACATGGTTCGTGACATTCATGAAAATGTGAACGACATGCGCTCTGCAAAAAGTCAGTTGAATTCCTATCAGAAGTTGTTAAAGGAAAATGAAGAAGTTGAAGCACTCCTTGATTCTGCAAAATCACTGATAAAGAAAATTTCAACATGGGAAGAAAATTTGATCCAGCCTAAGCAAAAAACCTTTCAGGATGTCATCAATTTCCAAAATCAGCTCAATGCCCAACTGTTGTATCTCAAAGGTTTTGTTGATGTCGCAGATCCGAAAGTAACCAATGGTGCCAAAGAACGATTCAAAGACTTGTCCGCACAATGGAAAGTGTTTGCTGATCAGCGCGACCAGCTGATTGACATTGAACTGAAAGCTTTCAACGACTTGTATAAGTCCCTGGACCTTCCGGCAATTATTATGAAAGAGTAATTCACGAAAGCAGCCTGAAAACAATAAAATTTTAGATAACCTGACTACCATATCATGAAGACATTAGTGACCCTCCTCTTTGTACTTTGTCTAATCTCCTGTAAGTCCGACAATACCAATAAGTTAACATTGGAAGGTCTGGAGGAACCTGTTGAAATTCTTCGCGATCAATGGGGAATCAATCATATTTATGCAAAAAATCAGCACGATCTGTTTTTTGCTCAGGGATATGCCGCAGCGAAAGATCGCCTCTTCCAGTTCGAAATCTGGAGAAGGCAGGCCACCGGCACTGTTGCTGAAATTCTGGGTGAACGGGAACTAAAGCGCGACATTGGAACCCGACTTTTCAAATTCCGGGGAGACATGACTGAGGAAATGAATTATTATCATGCTGACGGATCAGCGATCATTACTGCTTACACCGATGGTGTCAATGCCTACATCGAAGAAATAGGTTCGAACCCGGATCTTCTGCCCATTGAATTCAAATTGCTTGGCATTCAACCACAAAAATGGACTCCTGATGTTGTCATTTCACGTCATCAGGGCTTATTAGGTAATATTGGACAGGAATTGCAAATCGGAAGAGCTGTTGCAAAAATTGGTGCAGAAAAAGTCAAAGACCTGTCCTGGTTTCATCCAAAAGATCCTGACCTTACCATTGATCCTGCCATCAATCAGGAGCTGCTTTTTGATGATATTCTTGGTTTGTACAATGCATATCGCCGACCTGTTCGATTCCAAAAAGCGGATATCGTTGCTGACTACCAGACATCCCTGCCTGGAACCGAATTACTGGCAATGAATGAGATGGAAGAGGATTCCTTTTCAATTGGAAGCAACAACTGGGTAGTTACCGGGGCCTTAATGGAAGATGGTAACACATACATGGCTAATGATCCACACCGGACAATTGCCGTTCCTTCACTCCGCTACATGGTCCACCTAAGCGCTCCCGGCTGGGATGTAATTGGTGGTGGAGAGCCTGAAATTCCCGGAATATCGATTGGACACAATGAATATGGGGCATGGGGTCTCACCGTCTTTCGAACGGATGGCGAAGACCTGTATGTCTATGACCTGAATCCGCAAAACCTGAATCAGTACCAATACAAAGGCAACTGGGAGGATATGGAAATTCTTTCTGAAACAATTCAGGTAAAGGGAAGTGAAGATGTGAACGTTGATTTTCGGTATACAAGACATGGTCCTGTCACCTATATCGATTCGACCAACAATAAAGCCTACGCTGTTCGATGCGCATGGCTGGAACCAGGCGGATCGCCATACCTCGCCTCTCTTAGAATGGATCAGGCAAAAACATGGGAAGAATTCAGAGCTGCCTGTAACTACAGCCACATACCCGGGGAAAACATGATATGGACCGACAAGGAGGGAAACATTGGCTGGCAGGCTGTAGGTATTGCTCCCATACGCAGGAATTTCAGCGGACTTGTACCTGTTCCCGGAGACGGACGTTATGAGTGGGACGGCTATCTGCCCATCATCCAAAAACCAAATGTGCTGAATCCATCTGAAGGATATTTTTCAACTGCCAATCAGAACGTTACTCCCCCCGATTATGAATTATGGGATGCCATAGGATTTAGCTGGTCTGACCCTTATCGTGGAGACCGGGTGAAAGAAGTGCTTGGATCAGGCCGGAAATTGACGATGGAGGACATGAAGGCATTACAGACGGACTATTTTTCCAATCCGGCAAAAATGCTGGTTCCTCTGTTAGTCAATTTAACATTTGAGGGAAAAGCCGGAGAAGCAACCGTTATGCTGACGGACTGGGATTACTTTCTGGAAGTCAATTCCATAGAAGCAGGTATTTATGTTGCCTGGGAAAATCAATTGAGGTCACTTGCAAGTTCAACATTTATTCCGGAATCTGCACAGGAGTTCATTACGAACATTCAAATGAAAAAACTGGTTGACTGGCTCCTAGATCCTGACGATCGATTTGGGCCTGATCCGGTGGCGGGAAGAGATCAGTATATTACAACAGCATTCAACAACGCTATTTCCTACCTTGAAGAATCACTTGGTGACGATATGAATCAATGGCAATACGGTCAGGAAAAATTTAAGCATACCCTCATCAAACATGCGCTCTCTGATGCAGTGAATGATGAGATGAAAACCAAACTGAACGTGGGCCCGCTCCCAAGAGGTGGCAATGCCTACACTCCGGGTTCGACCGGCGGGAACAACCGACAAAGCAGTGGCGCATCGTTTCGGATGATTGTGAACACCGGGGATTGGGATACAGCAATCGGCACCAATGGACCCGGCCAGTCCGGCGATCCGGCCAGTCCGTTTTATAGCAACTTATTTGAGCCATGGGCTAATGATGAGTATTTCCCGGTGTACTACTCCAGACAGAAAGTAGAGTCAGTTACGAAGGAAAGAACCCAGCTATCTCCCCCGGAATAGCACATTGATAGAAACTGTGGAAGGTTCAATCGAATAACAATCCCGTTATTACACATCCAACCAGCTACTCTCTACCTTTAATACATGATGAAGTTGATACTCCTTTCAGTTCTCATTATCCTGACCTTTGATCTCAGTGCTCAGACAGATCATCGATTATATGATTATGTGAAGACCAGCATAGAACAGACAAGAGAAAAGTTCTTTGAGCGAGACAGCCTGTTGAACCCGCAATACAGGAGACCAGATATATCTAAATTTGAACCATGGGTAACCGTCAATAAAAAAAGCGTAGAAATGGATTTCTTAAAACACATCTCCATTTCTGATACACTTTCCGTTATTGATCGCGCCGACAAATTGTTTTACATTTCAAGTGGGCCTGCAAGGCGATTGATTAACAATGGAATGATTGCCATAACAATTGACAAGAGGGTATTCAGGGAGTTAAAGAAAACTCGAAAAAGTGATTCATTATCAAAAAGAGAAAACTGATATTTATTTTCCGCCAGAGCTGATACTCTTCAGACGTTCATCTTCAGGATCAAGCGCCAGACCCTTTTTCGCTATTGCAATCACTTCTTTTTTCTGACCCAATGTCTCTTTAATTGAGGCGAGTGAACGGTAAACACTTACTTTATCCGGAAACATTTTCGTATTCAACTCAAACACAAATTCTGCTTTCATCAGATCCCAGGATGACCATAATACATAACCGTAGGTATTTAATTCATACTCACTTACAGCCTGACTTTTGTACTGGTCGGCAAGTTTTGAACTCATTTTCCTTAACTCCTTCAGTGAATACTGATCAAACTTCTTTAACAGGTCGGCAACCACAGGATAGTAGGTGGAATATACTTCTCCGCTTAAGATGGCTTTTGTATCGGCCTCCAAAGTCACTACCGGTTCTTCCACAATTCTTCCGATCTCTGTACCGTCTTTCTCCTGAAAAATGAAAGTCGGAACCCGATGAATACTTTGTCCACGTTCCTCTCTTTCAGGTGCCTGCTTATAATTCTGAAAACCAGTGTTCAGACAAATGATCCTGAGTTGTGATAAATCATAATCATGCTTCTCCAGCATTTTAATAAATCGCGGTACTTCCCTCCTGCTGTCTCCACACCAGGTCCCCATAAAGATCGTGATGGAATCGGGCAGAGATACTCCCTCCAAATCTTTGACTGAAACTTCATATTCGGAATGATTTTCCTGGTACCACTCTCCAAACGGTTCCTGCTGTAATCGCTCCAATGTGACATGGCCAAGCAGGTGAATTGTTCCATTCGCTCGCTCAAAATAGCGGTTGAGTGGTTGAGCAAATGATAAGGTGGTTATTAAAATAAGAGATAAGGTAATCGGTTTCTTCATTACTTTTTTTGAGCAAATAAGAAGGCCAATGAATCAAATAACCGTTAATGAAATCTTAAAGATTCCTAAGGAATTGTTAAGGACAGCTAATCACAAAATTCACCTGCCATCACAATCATAGGCACAGACACTGTTAACGCATACTAAACTTGTTGCATGAAAAAGCCTCTTCTTTTTTTATTGGTTGTCCTGATCAACAGCGTAACGTCTGCACAGGATTTTGAAATTCTTTTCACCAGGCAATTCAACAACAACGACAACCTGCACGTCCTTAATCTGAAAGGAGAGGAAAGCCAACTGACACGCCACAATCGCAAAGACAGTTCGCCCGCCATGTCCCCGGATGGAAATCATATTGTGTTTACTTCTGAGCGGGTTGGATGGTGGAAAATCTGGCTATTAGACCTTCGTACGAACAAATTCAAACAACTGACGCATTCAAACAGTGCAGACTACAACCCGGTCTGGTCTCCCGATGGAGATCAACTACTTTTTGTTTCCGGAAGAAATGGAAATTCATCATTGTTCCTGATGGACAAGGACGGGGAGAATCTCAGGCAACTAACCTCCAGCCAAACTTCAGATGCAATGCCCTCCTGGGGTGAAGATGATAAAATTTATTATTCGTCTAAAATTGAGGGTACTTATCAAATCGTTCAGATAAATCCGGATGGATCAAACCTGACACAATTGACCTTCAGTGCCGGAGATAAGCTGATGCCCCAACTTTCTCCTGATGGCAGAAAATTGGTTTACTATGGAAACGAAGACGGAAACTTTGATATTTATACTGCTGAAAGTAATGGAACATCACCCAAAAAACTGACCACCAGTCAGCTGGGTGATATCAGGCCTAAATGGTCGTCGGATAGTAAATTCATTGTTTTTGAGCGCGGTGACAAAAAAACCACTCAGCATATTTATATCATGAAGGCCGATGGAACAGCACAGAGAAAATTAACTACTCGAGGATATAATTATTCGCCTGCATTTGTGTCACAGGGGAAATCCTTATTAGCCAATTAAAGTCTCGGATATCCACCGCATCCTCACCTGAAAAAATTACGTTACACTAAACATGTTTCGTAATATCCTTTTTCTCCTATTCTGTCTTTCCATTTATTCCTGCCAGTCTCAAACGGAGCAACCAGACAAAAAAGTCGGTGGTCCATGCGAAGGATGCGAGGCGGTTCATGAGTACGGGGATCAGGTATTGAATGCTATTGATACTCTGCCTGGATTTATGGAGAATGAACCTAAACTAAAATTGACAGGTAAACTTTTCAAATTGGATGGCAAAACCCCTGCTGCTAATACCATTATGTACATCTACCATACCAATGCAAGGGGCATTTATGAGAAGAAAGGTGATGAAACAGGATGGGGCAAACGACACGGTTTCATACGTGGCTGGATCAAAACAGGAGATGACGGAAAGTACACTTTCTATACTTATAGGCCCGCTTCTTATCCTGACACAACCCTTCCTGCACACATTCACACTACAGTTAAAGAACCAGGAAAAACGGCCTATTTCATTGATGATTTTTTCTTTGATGACGATCCCTATTTACCTCAAAGGGTTCGGGAAGGAACCGGCAAGAGAGGAGGATCAGGAATATCTCAACCCGTAATGAAAAATGGGATTCTTACTATCGAAAGAGATATTATCTTAGGGTTGAATATACCCAATTACTAAAAGCACTCTCACTATGCAACTTCAATCCCGGCTTCCTGATTCTGGAAGTACCATTTTTAGTATAATGTCTGCTTTGGCAACTAAAAGCAATGCCATTAATCTCGGACAGGGATTTCCTGATTTCGAAAGTGATCCCAAACTTTTGTCTCTGGTCAGCAAACATCTGAATGAAGGGAAAAATCAATATTGCCCCATGGCCGGACTCCCCGCTCTCAGAAAAACTCTGAGTGAAAAAATCGAACGCTGCTACCAACGAACCATTGATCCTGAAACAGAACTGTGCATTACAGCAGGAGCTACCCAGGCCATCTTTACAGCTGTACAGGCTTTTGTCATGCCGGGAGACGAAGTAATAATCCTGGAACCGGCTTATGATTGCCACAAACCTGCGGTATTGATTGCCGGAGGAATTGTCAAACCGTATCAGATGCGATACCCGGACTATGCCATTGACTGGGATGAAATCAATGAGATGATTTCCGACAAAACACGGATGATCATCATTAATACTCCGCATAATCCTACTGGCACTTTGATGGGTAAAAATGATATGGAGGCACTTGAAAATACAGTAGCCGGGAAGAACATTGTCGTTCTGAGCGATGAGGTATATGAGCACCTTATTTACGATGAGCAGGAACATCAGAGTGTACTCCGGTTTCCAGAGTTGTATCAGCAGAGTCTGGCGGTTTATTCATTTGGTAAGACCCTTCACACCACAGGCTGGAAAATCGGATATGTGGTCGGGCCCGAACCTCTCATGAACGAGTTCAAAAAAATTCATCAGTGGAATGTTTTCTGTGTAAACTCCTTTTTACAGTTCGCTATAGCTGACTATCTGAAAGCCCCCTCAACCTATGAAACACTGCATGCTTTCTATCAGCAGAAACGAGACCATCTGACCCATCTGTTATCAGAAACTCCCCTCAAAGCCAGCCTGTCGAAAGGCACTTATTTTCAACTCTACAGCTATGATCAGGTGAACGATATGGATGATGTGTCCTTTGCCAAATACCTGACTACCGAAATCGGTGTGGCGGCAATTCCGGTCTCGCCTTTCTATTCCGAACCAACCGGTGACAAAGTGATCAGGCTTTGTTTTGCAAAAAAGGAGAAAACACTGGAGGCTGCGGCTGAACGACTATCTCAACTTTCTTAAGAAAGTACAAGTGATGATAAGCATCCTTTCTAATAATTTGGTGTCTTTTGAATAGAGAAAGTTTGTAACCTGAGACTGGTTACGTAGTATTTCTTTATAAAAAACCGTTCATGCATTGCTTGCAAGAATTAAACCTATAGACCTTCATCATTATGAACGATCTGAAATTCACCATTCGAAGAATTCTCAAAAACAAGTCAACCACTCTCATAAACCTTAGCGGACTTACTATTGGCATTTTTGTTTCTATTATTCTCATTAATTTTTTTATTCAGGAATCAACCTATGACCACCATCACACGAGAGCTGATGATATTTACAAAGTAGCAGGCAAGATTGCATTCAGCAAGGACCAGCAGGGAACCTTTGGAATTACTTTCGGTACACTGGCAGATTCATACATGGAAATATTCCCACAGGTTGAAAATACTGCGCGAACTTACGGCCCGTTTACTCTTGAAGTGGATGTTGATAATCAAAGGTTCAACAATAATTCCATTGTGTACCTTGATTATTCCTTTTTTGATCTTTTCGATTTTCCTGGTGTTTCCTCAACAGCTTTCAATACTCCCGGATCGGCGGTGGTGAGCCGGGAATTTGCAGAAAAAATGAATGGAAATCCTGTAGGCCGGGAAATTAAGATTGAAGGAAAAACTTTCGCTATTAGTGCAGTTACAGATATTCCTAACAACACCTCTTTCCAATTTGACATTGCCTTGCCTGTCAAATCAGATGATTACTATGAATCGTTGATAAACGGAGGTCTCGAATTTGAAACTTACCTTCTGTTAAACCCCGTGAGTAATAATGCTTCTACAATTGCAGCGCTCAATGAACACTATGAGAGATTCACGAAAGAAAAATGGCCGGAGTATGAATCTGAAAGTTTCCTAATCCCACTAAAAGAAGTTTATCTCAATGATCTCGGTGTTCTCAACAGGTTCGGGAATGGAAATAAACAAATGCTGTTCATCATCCTGACCATATCAATTTTGGTACTTGCTCTTGCCCTCATCAATTACATCAACCTGCAGATTGCAAATAATTACAGCCGGCTACCAGAACTACGTCTTAAAAAAATCATGGGTGCAGGGAAAAATATAATCATACAGCAGGGAATCATTGAATCTCAGCTTATGATTGGTGCCTCTGTTTTTCTTGCCATCATTCTTTTAAATGGCTTTTACTCTTCAGGCCTGAGTCAACTTTTGGGAGAAGATGTCCTGACCATCCAACAATGGGGATTGAACTCCTGGCTTACTCTGGTCATTTCTTTCCTTGTGGCAGGTACGATATCCGGTTTAATTCCTTCATTGAGAATGGCAGCACCCAAAGTCATCACACAACAGGGAATCAAAGTCAAAAAATTGGGGATTCTTACTGTTATTCTGGTGATTTTTCAATTCTTCGTTTCTACTTCTCTTCTATCTGTTATACTGTTTGTCAATTTTCAAATTGACATGCTCAGAAATCAGCCGACGGGGTACAATTCAGAGCAGGTAGTCCTGGTGAACAACTTAAATGACTCACATAAGAAGAAGTATCAAACCATCAAAGCAATGCTTGAGGAGGAAGCTTCAATAATGACTGTGGCTGGAGCTCAGGGGGCTCCCGGAAACGGTGCAAGTGGTCAGTTTATTCATCGACAGAGTAAATCACCCGATGAAGGAATCAGTATTGCTCACATCAGAACCATCAATGGGTATGCAAAAGCTCTAAATCTGGAATTTGTTAAAGGAGGAGACTTCACGGTCAGAACCTTGTCGGGAGAGACACAATTCATCCTAAATGAAAGTGCTGCTGAAAAACTTTTTGCAACGGAAGAAAATCCGGTGGGTGAAGTAGTTGAAATGAGCGGGAGATCCGGCAAAATTGTTGGTATAGTCCGTGATTTTCACTTCAGATCATTTCATCATGAAATCGATCCTCTGGCAATTAATATTGAAGAGCCATACAACCTCACCATGATGATCAAGATAGCTCCCGGGGATTTCAAGGGAAGTTTGCAGAAAATAGAAAATGCCCTGAATAGTGCAGACCCCATGTACGTTTTTGACTACCAGTTTCTGGATGATCAGTTCAATCAGGCTTATCAATCAGAATTGAAAATAAAATCAATCATTTCTTATGCCACTGTGATAGCATTCTCTATATCTGTATTAGGACTCCTGGCATTGAGTATTTTCGTTATCAATTCGAAAATCAAAGAGATCGCCATACGCAAAGTGCTGGGTGGCAGCAACATTCACATCTTCAACAAACTTTCATTTCAGCTGGTAAGCTGGGTTATCATTGGTAACATTCTTTCCATTCCGATTTCTTACCTTATCACACAGAACTGGGTTCAGAATTTTATCTACCAGGCAAGTTTGAGTCACCTGCTCTGGATGGTTCCGCTATCAACGGTTCTTACACTGATTGTGGCTCTGAGCACGATCACAAGAAAGCTGTACAAAACCATGACACTTAATCCGGTAGTCTTTCTTAAATACGAATAGAACAGATCAGGATTGATCAAAAATCAGGTGGTCAGAATCCGATCACCTTTTTTAATTTCCAGTAATTTTTCGATGCGCATGGGATATGGAGAAATTGAGGAATTAATCTCAAAACCCCGGCCCTCTTCTTCAACACAATGTTGAGATGTTTGTGTTATTTTGAAGGGGTACCTCATTATAGCACAAACATTGGAAGCAGTTTCAGTTTTTATTATTGTTGGATTAAGTTTTTCGTTTGTCTTTCTCATCAAGCGACTCAGTTATACCGATTACAGACGGCCGGCACGGTTGCTGCCCGTACTGATGGTTTCCATCCTCACAATCGAAATCTTTTACGGATGGCTTTACAAAACCCGACTTATTCTGGAACTCCCTCATTTGATCCGGCTCAACACTCCACTGCTTTACCTGATTGGGCCATTCCTATTTTTCCTGATTCTTTCCAACATCAATCCGGATAAAAGATGGCAAAAAATCCAGTTGTTGCATTGCATCCCTTTTATCCTTTGTCTTATCTATCTGACACCCCTGTATCTATCCGGAGCCTCGTTCAAAATTGAATATGCGTTGGACCTTTATCGTGAACTTGGGTTTGACTCCTTCCTGCTGGGAGGAACAAGAAGACTGCACCAGGGAGTCTACATCTTACTATCTGTCTTCCATATCTCAAAGAACCGAAAGGTCTTGAGAATTCAACAGGAATTGCAAACATCGATACTCATTACCGGAGCATTTGGTGTACTGTGGCTGGTTTCAGTCTATCGATACTTCTTTAGCTTTGATTTGCTGACCGCAATGATTGACAGCCTTATTTTGAGTGGTATTGCTGTTTTACTTGTATATCGCCAGCTATCAGTGAAGTCCTGGAGTGGAAAGCAATCAGCCGGAATCGCTATTGAGAAAATGGAACAGGAACAGGAAAGAATTGAACGCCTGATGCTCGAAGAAAAACCATATCTGGACAACCGGTATTCGATAAAAAATTTAGCTGAAAGTCTCAATCTGAGTGTTCCCGTCGTTTCAAAAATCATCAATCGGGGTATGGGAACAAATTTCAATGATCTCATCAATCAATACAAGGTTCAGGAAGCCATTGCACTCCTGCAAAGTGAAAAAACGACTCATCTGACGATTGAAGCAATTGCACAAAATGCAGGCTTCAACAGCACCTCTGCTTTCAATGAGAATTTTAAAAGGATTACAGGAAAATCTCCCAAATCCTATCGAAAGCCCCTTAACTAACTTTAGCCGGAATTATTATTCCGGCAGTTTCTATCAATTTTTTAACAACTTTCACAGCTGGTATTACCGTTTTGGATTAAAAAACTATTGTGAAAAAATACCTGTTTCTCATTCTAATCTTATGTACCCAATCCGGGATTGCGCAGCTTAACCCGGAGCGTGTTGCTCGTTTTTGTGACAGTCTTTTGCTGTATGGTATAAATAAACCCATGATTCCTGGTGCGATACTCAGCGTATTAAGTGCTGATACTGTTTATCTATTGGAGGGATATGGCTACAGTAATTATCAGCAGGAAATTCCAGTTGATCCGGATGAGACACTTTTTCAATTAGGATCCGTGGGCAAATTATTTACTGCGATTGCTGCACTTCAACAGGTAGAAGCCGGTCAACTGGAGCCAGACAAGAGTATAAACGACTACCTCCAGGGATGGCAAATTGAACATTCGTACGATAGGGACATAACCCTTTTTGACCTCCTCACACATACTGCCGGGTTTAATGATCATGTGATTGGTTACATGGCAAGAAGTGAAAATGAAATTTTACCACTTTCTGAATACCTTAAAAAAAGCAGACCAGGCCTGTTTCAGGAACCGGGCAGCAGCATTAATTACTCCAACTATGGCTATGCACTGGCCGGGCATCTTGCAGCAAATTCCGCCGGCAAGACATTCAAAGAATACATTCAGGAATTCCTTTTTGATCCACTGAAGATGGGTTCAAGTACCTATTACCTGCCCGATGATTATACGGAAAAATCCAATTACGCAAGAGGGTATCAGTGGAGAGAAACATTCGAGGAAGTAAGCAGTTATCCACGTCATGCCACTCCGGCAGGAAGTATCAACTCGACCGCTTCCGATATGTCGGTGTTTATGCAGGCAATACTTAAGAAAGACACCCAACTTCTCAGTGAACCCTTCTGGCATCTGCTGCTTGACCAGCAATTCACTAATCATCAACGACTTTCAGGTTACTCGATGGGAATGGAGATTCAAAATTTCAATGGCTATGGAGCAGTTGCCAAAGCCGGCCAGGTACCTGGTTTTCTCTCCATTCTGCTCCTGTTTCCTGAAGATGATCTGGGATTGTTCATTTCTCTCAATACCGAAACGGATAATTTCTTAGAACTCTTTTTTACCGAATTCAGGAAGGAATTCTTTTCCACGCAAAAAGCCCAGATTAGTGAAAAAATTGACCAGAGTGTTGATGAATATGTGGGCCATTACGCCAATCAACGAAGCAATAATCACACGATTGAAGAGCTCTTTATGCTGTATGCAGGTCACTTTGAACTTTTCAAGTCAAAGGACAATAACCTTCTCGCATGGCACAATGGTGGATGGCAGGAATATGTGATGACAGAACAGGATGTTTTCCAAAATAAAGAATCAACAGATATCTACATCACTTTTTCCCGAAATGAAAATGGTGAACTTAACGGAATGTACAGAAATGTCGTAGTAGGTGGAATTCAAATTCCCTCAAGCTATCGCAAACTTGGATGGTTTGAACGTCCAAGATTCATGAACGATGAATATCCGTTTCTGCTCATGATCGTACCCTCCTACTTTGTGCTGGTGCTCGTCTGGATGGCAACCTGGCTGATCAGGAAAAGAAAGCCCGGGTTTCTCGCCGGGACAAGGATTCCTGTGTATTATCATGCCACTGCATTGCTGTTTCTGTTTCTGTTTATCTGGAACATTTCAGGATTCTTTCTTCCCTTGCTAAAAAACAGATCAGAGCTCTTCTTTGATTTCAATCAGGCTTTGTACAGCATGCGTTATTTCAACTGGATTATGGCGATTGCCTCCGTTTCTCTGCTAATACTCTCTATACACATTTGGGTTAAGAAAAGTGGTAACTGGCTAATCCGGTTGTATTTTACCTTGTATAGCCTTGTGGCATTTTCTTACATTCTGCTGCTACACCGTTGGCACTTTTTGAATATCACTTATCAATAGGTAAGTCATTATCAGGAAACAGTAATACAGTCAAACTGTCTTTGGCGTCCGCTTCATGTTTAGTAGTTTTAATCAGACATCCTTTAACCTAACACTTACAAGTATGAAGAGCTTTGTAAAAATCCTAACCCTCACTTTTATTACACTTTCCACCAGCTATGGACAAGTACAGTCCAATCTGGAGCTCATTGATATTTTCAATATGGAATTTGTCTCAGATCCTCAAATTTCACCAGATGGCTCAAAAGTCATTTATGTTAGAAATTTCAAAGATGTGATGACGGACCGAAATCTTTCCAATCTCTGGATTATCAACTTTGACGGAACGAATAACCGTCCCCTCACCATCGGGAATCAGAATGATTTTTACCCCCGATGGTCGAATGATGGAAAGAAGATCATCTTCAAATCAAATATGGCCGATGACAAAATGAAAGTGTACATGATGTGGCTGGACACGAAAGAGAAGGTTGCTCTGACCAATACCCCACAATCTCCAGGACAGATTTCCTGGTCAAGCGATGATAAATATCTGGCTTTCAACATGTTTGTACCAAAGGCTGACAATTCAATTATTAAAATGCCTGCAAAACCTGAAGGTGCTAAATGGAACACTCCTCCCACTTACATTGACGACATGAATTATCGGGGTGATGGTCAGGGATACCTGAAAAGCGGGAACATGCAACTATTTACCTTATCAACCGATGGAGGAACCCCGAGACAATTAACCTTCTCAGATTTTGATCACGGCGGTCCGGTCTGGTCAAAGAACAATCAGCAATTGTATTTCAGTGCCAACTTCCATAAAGATGAAGAGCAGGTTCCATTGGATGGTGAAATCTACAACATCAATGTAAGCAACGGGGAAATTGAGGCACTGACCGAGAGGTACGGTCCTGATTCTAATCCCGTACTATCACCAGACGGGTCAAAAATAGCCTACCTGGGTTTTGATGACCGTCATCAGGGATATCAGCTGACCTATCTCTACGTCATGAACAGCGATGGAAGTAACTCGAAAGTGATTTCCAAAGGACTTGACAGAGATGTTCAAAATGTATCATGGAACAGTAATGGAAAAGGACTCTACTTTCAATACAATGATAAGGGAGATACCAAACTTGCTCAAATCACCTTAGAAGGAGATATCACTGTCATTGAAGAGAATCTTGGGGGACTATCGCTCGGCAGGCCGTACAATGCGGCGAGTTATACCTCCTCAAAAAACAACCGATTTGCTTACACATTGGGTGGTACCGATCATCCGGCTGATCTGGGAGTAACTGATATGAAAAGCAGTAAACGACTGACTTCCCTCAATGATGACCTGTTTTCCTTCAGAAACCTTGGAAAGGTTGAAGAATTGTGGTGGGAGTCCTCTTTTGATCAGCGAAAAATACAGGGATGGATCGTAACCCCTCCAAATTTTGATCCGAATAAAAAGTACCCATTGATCCTGGAGATTCACGGAGGACCTTTCACAAGTTACGGTTCCGTTTACTCTGCTGAAATACAAGCCTTTGCTGCGGCTGGATATGTGGTTTTGTATAGTAATCCCCGTGGAAGCACCAGCTATGGAGAAGAGTTTGGAAACCTGATTCATCATGATTATCCCAATCATGATTATGATGACCTGATGTCAGGTGTTGATGCGGTTATTGAAAAAGGATACGTAGATGAAAAAAATCTCTTTGTAACCGGAGGTAGCGGTGGTGGTGTGCTCACGGCATGGATTGTTGGCAAGACAAACCGATTCAAAGCTGCCGTTGTTGCAAAACCGGTAATCAACTGGTATTCCTTTGTACTGTATGCAGATGGTGTGCAATTTTTCTCCAAATACTGGTTTCCTAATAAACCCTGGGAAGATCCTTCAAATTATATCAAACGATCACCTATTTCATACGTAGGAAATATCACCACTCCTACCATGCTATTGACAGGAGAAGAAGATTTCAGAACACCAATCGCTGAATCCGAACAATTCTATGCGGCCCTAAAACTGCAAAATGTAGAAACGGCCATGGTAAGAATCCCGGGCGCAGGGCACGGAATTGCCAACAGACCAAGTAATCTTATTGCAAAAATTGCAGGGATTCTGGCATGGTTTGAGAAATACAGGGAGATGGATTAACGATCTTATTATTGCAGGATACGACTTAATGGATTCGATCGTTTTGATTGTTTACTACTAAAGAGAAATCTAATTGTGAGAACCAAAATCAGTTTTGTGATTTTATTCTGCTTTCTGGGGTCATCAATCATGTCATGCTTTGTTGGTGCATGCCCGGATCCGACCTTTTTTGAAATTACGGATATAAGTTCGATCAATCTTAGATTTTCAAATAAGAGGCCCAGACCGTGGATTACACTGGATGAAAATGCACAAGTAAAATGGGATGAATACTTCATCAGATTTTATTTTGAAGTTAATTATGTCGCTCAGCTGAGTAAAAGAAGTTTCGGGGGAACGCTACAAGCACTTGATTGTGGTGGTGCAGGATCTAATGGTTCTAAAGTCGGAGTTAGAGAAATATACTTACGTACACTTTTGGATTATAATGAAACATTTAGTTCCGGTGACACGATAAATGAAGTTATTCTTTCGAATCACTATACAGGAAGTCCGGAAGAGTTTGACGAATTTCAGACAGTAGATTTCTATTTAGAGGAAAATAAAGATGCAATTCAATATCAAAGTTTTGAATTAAAAATCACAGAACCTCCGTCAATCAGTGGAAGTTCGCAACAATTCGAATTGATATATGTGCTGGAAAATGGAGAAATATTTCGAGAGATCACCGATTTGGTCAAGTTGAATTAATTCTGACCTGCTATCCAATTGCAGATTGGTTAATTAGACATTGAATCCTTTTATTTGCTCATACTGACAAACACAATTCATCGTTGTAATTTTCCAGTCTTTCAGTTTCATGAACAACCTCACTTTCTCCATCTCTTTCATTATTCTGACAACTATCTGCCGGGCTCAGTCCGTATCTCCCAATCTTAAGACAATAAGCATTGAAAAAGATGAAGATTATTCGGGGTATGAATTGATTGAACCCGGAGACAATCAACTATTCGTTTTGGCAGAACGCTGGCACAATATTCGGCTTGTCCCAAGAGCCACAATGAAACTTTTAAAATATTTACACAAAGAGGCAAATGTTCGAGTTCTTGCTATCGAACAGGGCAACAGTGCGGCCTATATGATCAATCGTTACTTGTCTAATGGAGATACAGTTATTCTTCGTCAAATCGCCCGTAATACCATGTTTTGGGGCCAGGAGAATTGGGCATTCTTTCAGGATTTGTACGAGTTCAATCAAAGTATTTCGGAATCGGAAAGGGTGTCTGTTCAAAGCATTGACATTGAGTACAAAATGGAATCAGCCATTTTCGTTATTAACGAACTTATTAATAACAGGGAGATACCAGCCACACTCATAAATACAGTCGGCACTTTTTATCAACTTTTTGAAGACAATCGATTCCATCGGGAACAATTCGAAGGGCTGGCCATTATGTATTATTATGATAAGGAACTGGTTACCAATCTTGTCAGATACACGCTCGCTGATATGAGAGAACAAAAAGAAGTGTACAAAAAGTATTTTGGTGATGATTTCAATCAGTTTGCTACCACGATAAAAGAAATGGACGAAGGGCTGATCTTTGACTATACCAATCCCAATACAAATTACAAGTTCAGGGACCGGCTCATTCAAAAAAAATTCATGGACCTCCTTACCAACCATTCTGACAAAGGAATTCTTTGTGTCATTGGAATGAGGCATGCAACGAAGGGGTCTTCTCTTTTCAAGCTAAATGCAGAAGCAGAATCTCCCGTAAATAACAAGGTGATGAATATCAGAATCTGTGGACTGTATAACAAAGCATTCCGAACATCGGATTTGAAGAGGATCAATTTTACTTACCCGGGACAACTTAGAGATAATGATGCCACCCTGATTAAACATGATATGAGTGATCCAACACTTAGATCCAAACTTTTAGATTACACATTGTTCATTAACAATGGAGAAAGCCTGACTCCATTTAAGAATACGCTAAAAGAGGGGTATTAACTCTTTAATTCTGACCAATCGGCGGAGGACCATCAGGCACAATTCCTTTATAGACATAATCCCCTTTTCGTTCGTTGAATTCTGCTCTGATATCGTTTCTCAACTTCTCAACCTGAAAGAAATCAATCATCGTCATGGCGAGCGCTTTAGATGCATATGACATTCCCTTATGGCCAATGGACATACCTCCGCAGGCGACTACCGCCCAACTGTGCCACGGTGTGCCTTTGGGTGCAACTGTCGCAGAAAGTCTGACGGTAGGGGTAACCCAGCTCACATCCCCAACATCGGTAGAACCTCCGGATGGGTGTTCAAGAGTTGCTTCCATTGGACGTATTTCCATATCCAAACCAACCTGAGGTTTGTCAGTCGCTTCCTGAATACTTTTTGCGAATTGCTCTTCTTCAGGTGTGTAGTTAATAATCCCCAGATATTCCAGATTTTTCTGAAGTCTGGCCCCACCGGTCCGGTTTACAAGGACCTCATGTACTCCTGAAATCAGATTGATTTTGTACTCCACGTTTGCCATCATCGCTGCTCCTTCGGCAATCTTCTCCACCTGCTTCCAGACAACTTCCATCCCTTCTCTTCGGGTATCCCTCACTCTGGTCCAGATTCGGGAATAATCCGGCACTACATTCACCACTTTCCCCGCGTCCTGAATATGATAGTGAATTCGTACTGTTGGTTTGACATGTTCCCTGTAATAGTTGATTCCTGTTGTATACAGTTCCAGTGCATCGGAAGCGCTTCTTCCATTCCAGGGATCACTGGAGGCATGAGCGGCCTGACCTTCAAACTCTACCATGAAATCTACCAACGCAAGTGAACTCTGTACATTGGCTTTAGTTTCTGCACTCGGATGCCAGTCCATCATGACATCTACATCATCGAATAGCCCGGCACGGATCATCCATAATTTTCCGAAAAATTTCTCTTCAGCCGGTGTGCCATAAAACCTCACGGTCCCCTTCAATTGACCATTCTCGATTAATTCCTTTATTGCCGTTGCGGCTCCTAAAGAAGCTACTCCAAACAGATTGTGACCACAACCATGACCGGCAGCACCCTCATTCATTGGGTCTTTGTAAGGCACGGGTTTTTGTGAAAGACCTGGTAAGGCATCAAACTCTCCCATAATGGCGATAACCGGTTTTCCTGATCCATATTCTGCAACAAATGCAGTCGGAATTTCAGCCACTCCTTTTTTTACAGTAAAGCCATTGGCTTCTGCATAATCGATTAGCGCCTCCGATGATTGTTTCTCCTGAAAGGCTACCTCCTCGAACGACCAGATCTTGTTGCTGAGCGTAGTAAGCTCTTCATACTTTTCTTCAAGAGAGTTTATCGCTTTTTGTTTTACACTTAAAAAAGCAGGTTTCTTTTGAGCCTGTACTGAGATTAACAGCAGGATCATTACGATAGTGAGCGTTGATTTCATTAGATAATGGGTTGGTTGGTTAATTGTAATTTATAGAATCAGGATAGCAATAGTGAAAAATATTACACCTGCGGCTTGTTTACTCATTCAACACTCTGAGGTATTTTGGCCATGGTCCCGCCTCTTCCTTGTATTGCTTAGCCAGCACCCTGTTAATCTGTACAATATGTCCCAAATCGTGAGTTACCCATGCCGCAAGAAGTTGCCTCAATGTGATATCTCCAAATTCAGGATGAATTCCTGTTTTCTCAAAATCTGATTTCTCCAATTTCAACTCTTGCAGTTCGGTTAAATTCAACTTTCTCAGGTCTTCAAACTCCACCAGGAGATCCTGCATTGATTTTCCTTCACTTTCCTTAAACTGGGCAAAGCGATCATATGGAGTAAATCGTTTATCCTCAGCAAACAAAATGATTTTAGTTCTTGGAATCCAGTCAGTACGTTCCCCATGAATCAGATGACCCACAACATCAAACGGACTCCATGTTTCAGGCCCTTCGTTCTGATGGGTCCATGTTTCAGATAATCCCTCAAGCGATTGGCTAATTATCCCCGGAGTTTTACTCAGGATGGTCATTGAGTCCTCAAGAGAAAATTTCATTGATCCTGTACTTCAACAATCATCTCAACTTCCACGGCAATGTTCCTCGGTAATGAACCCATACCCACTGCAGCCCGTGCGTGTTTTGCCCGATCACCAAACACCTCGACCATGGTATCAGAGAAACCATTAATAACTTCGGGCTGGCTGGTAAAGTCAGGTGTACAATTCACCATTCCCAAAACCTTTACAATTCGAACTACCTTATTCAAATCCCCAATCTCCGCTTTTAGGGAGGAAAGCTGAGCAATTGCTGCTAATTTTCCTGCTTCATACCCTTCTTCAATTGTCAGGTCTGTACCTAATTTCCCCGTGATGTATCCACCTTCCGGTTTAGATGGCCCCTTCCCTGCCATGAATACCAGGTTTCCTGTCCGTACCGCATTTACATAATTTGCGACCGGAGGAGAAGGCTCTGTCAGGGTGATTCCCAATTCTGTAATCTTTGCTTCAACATCATAATCATAGAGTTCTTCGGTGGATTTGGGGGCATCATGAGTATGCTCATGGCTATGATTACATCCATAAAGAAAAGTACCGATAGCAAGAGTCAGGATTAGCTTTTTCATATGGCTGTTGTTTATGATTGAGAGTTTGATACCCCACTTGTATTGTTCAAAATTTGTTGTTGCAGTTCATCCACCAATTTATCATCACCAAGGGCCGAGGCGGCTTTCAATTTACCTTTCAGGGCATTCATTCGGCCGGGTCCTTTCTCCAATGATTTATCAAACTGTGTTATGGCATCTTCATATCGCTCTTTTTCCAAAAGCCAGTTGCCATACATTTCCCATGTGGGAATCACGATGGCTGGCGGACCAAAATTGAACGAAATCGTTTCTTCCAGTTGGGTAGCGGCAACCATGAGTTCTTCAATTTCCTGATCCGGAATACCCGACAATCTGGCCTGACCAATTTTAAGTTGAGTGACAAAAACACGTGCCATGTCAATATCATCCTGGTTTGGTGGTTTAGAAGCAAATCCCACACCGCTGCATACGGTAATTCCCCTTGTCGCAAGACTATTGCTTGCTTTTAGAATTTTGTCCTCTATTGCTTCGATGTTAGCAGTCAGTTGTCGTACCTCCCCATTCACAAAGGCCCTGTATCCCTCCAAAAACAGTCTGGATGCTTCGAACCTCACATTTAGACCGTCCGTCTCAAGTTGTATAGAAGGCACCTCAGCATTCCAGTCATTGGTTTCTGCCCAATAGTTTCCCACCATATCAATAACATAGGATTTGGTATAACTATTTGCTTCTTTACTCTTCACATAGTTCTGCATGTTTGTCATGATCTTTCGGGCGTTTTCTAAATCACCTTTCTGAAGATATCCATACAACAGCCAGTGATATGCGTGAAGATTCCAATTGCTGCTTTTGTTTTCCTGAACACGTTTCAGCCTGGCTTCATATGAACGAATATTGGAACTGATCACCTCGTCCCACATACCCATGGCAATGTAAATATGAGATGGCATGTGCAATGCATGACCGGCATCTGGTGCTACTTTGGAATAATTATTGGCTGCTTCGAGCGCAAGAGATGCATGATCGGGATCGTCGTAAGAATGGATCAGGTAGTGTAAAGCACCTGGATGGCCCGGGTTTTCACTAAGTATCCCTTTTGCAATCCGTGCTCCTTTTTCATAAACGGCATAATCTCTGCCCGTTTCAACGGATCCAAGCAAAGACAATGCATAGAATGCAGAAATCTCATGGTTATTCGGATACTTTTCATTTAAAGAAGCAAGGTATTCAGCATAGGCATCATCCCTTTCAATTTTACTCCCCTCTCCATACAGGATTTCGACCGACCTGAATAAATCCTTTTCAAATTCCGTTCCGGCTTTATTAATACGTTCATCTGAAGTAGTGCCCAATCGCAACAGAACCTCCACTGCCTTCTCATAATTTTGTTCCGACCACAAAGGATGATTGTGAGTCATTGCTTCACCCCAGTATGCCATGGCAAAATCAGGATCTTTCTCCTGTGCATTTCTGAATTCTGCTGCTGCATCTGAATACATAAAGGAGTGTAGCAGCAACACCCCTTCTCTAAAAAATTCAGCCGCATCAGGTTCTCCTGTTACTTCAAATTCAATCGTGCCAAGGGTGCTGGCTTGCTTTTCTCCGGACGCATTTTGACATGCCTGACCGATCATTAAGATCAATAGAAAAGCAAGTATTTTGAATGCCATTAAGTGCTTCATATGGTTATCATTTAGAACCTTCGCGAATAGATTTAAACTCTGACCCTTCTTTCCACCTGGGCCAGATTTCTGAATCAGCTAATCGTCTTCCTACTTCAAGCATCAATTGACCATCTAAAGCCATGCCGTCAAACACCCATGTTTCCGGATCGTATTCGTCCTGAGGACGATGATACATGGTATTCAGGTAGGTTGTGTTCTTTTCATAGACGTAATCAACTCCTTTGGTCATGTGCTCATACGATCCTGCAGCATACAATGCAGGAATGCCGACTTTGGCAAAATTGAAATGGTCAGATCGAAAGAAATATCCTTTTCCCGCCTCAGGGTCCGGCTTAATATATCTCCCCTGTTCTGCAGCAACTTCTTCCGCCAGATCTTCGAGTTCAGACTGTCCATAGCCAATCACTGTCAAATCTTTCATGGGGCCGAAATAGGTGATCCCGTCCATGTTGATATTAGCAACCGTCTTATCCACCGGAAAGATTGGATTTTCTGCGTAGTGCTTAGAACCCAACAGCCCCTGTTCTTCGGCCGTAACAGCCAGAAAGACCACTGTACGTTCTGGTTTTTTAGCTTTTGAAAGCGCTTCGGCTATTCCTAACATTGTGGCTGTACCGGTGGCATTATCATGTGCGCCATTGTAAATAGAGTCGCCATCTATTTCCTGACCTATTCCAAGATGATCCCAGTGGGCTGAGTAAATGATGTATTCATCCGGCCTGACTGAACCGGCAATCTTTGCAATGACATTTTTTGAAACATCCCTTCGAATTTCATTTTTCACACCAACAGATGCATTCAACCCAAGGCTCACAGCCTTAAATTCTGCGCTCCGGGATTTCTCAGCAAAGCCTCTCATATCGACAGAAGAAGCTTCGAATATTTTAATGGCTGCATCCCGGGTGATCCATCCCAGCACATCACTTTGAAAAGAATCTCCGGATTTATCCAGATACAAACTTGCTCCCGACCATGAGTTTCGCACAACCGACCAGCCATATCCGGCAGGTACCGTTTCATGGATAATCAGGCATCCAGCTGCTCCTTGTCTGGCAGCTTCTTCGAACTTGTAGGTCCAGCGACCATAATACGTCATCATTTCTCCTTTGAAGAAGGTCGAATCCCCGGAAGCAAATCCCGGGTCATTCACAAGAACCACAACTGTCTTTCCTTTCACATCAAGTCCTTCATAATCATTCCAGTTGTATTCAGGCGCCACCACACCATATCCTGCAAAAATCAGCTCAGATGATTCAAGACTTGTCTGATCAGTCACTTTTTCGGTGTAGGCAACAAAGTCCTCACCAACCTTCAATTCAACGGCCGTACTCCCTCCTCCGATGATCATTGTCTCTGATGGAATGGCAGTGAGTTCAACCATCGGTACATCCTGAAAAAAAGAATCTCCATTCCCCGGCTCAAGGCCATAAGATTCAAACTGATCTTTCAAGTAATTGATGGTTTTAATTTCTCCCACTGTGAAAGGTTTTCTCCCCTGAAATTCATCCGATGAGAGTACCTCAATGTGATTTTTAAGTGATTCTTCCGAAATTATTGCATCAGCTGTTTCATCAGCTGTGCCACAGGCAAAAAGCAGGACAAGTCCCGGTAGTGCTGGTATGTTTTTCATTTTCTTAGATTAGCATTAATAAAAGGACAGTTAATTTAGTCGTTTTTGAATAATGAACTTCAAACCCAACCACCAATAAATCTTTTTATCTTCGGTCCTATAACTTAATTAACCATGAAAAATACACTTCTTATTACCACAGCGGTTGCCCTGTTAATCGGGTGCTCCTCCCCGGAACAGAATCAGGAAACGTCAGAGAAAAGTTTAATGGAAAAGAAAGTTTCCGGATATAAAACAGTGAAGCTAACAACAGATCTGTCTGTACTGAGCGAAAAAGAAAAGCAAATGATCCCGTTGTTGATTCAGGCTGGCGAAATAATGGATCAACTTTTCTGGTACGAGGCATATGGCGACAAGGAAGAACTTCTTTCCGGCATTAGTGATCCTTTTGAAAAACAGTTCATAGAAATCAATTATGGCCCATGGGACCGACTGGATGATAACAATCCGTTCATCGAAGGTGTTGGAGCAAAGCCAGAAGGAGCTAACTTCTATCCTCTGGATATAACCAAAGAAGAGTTCGAAGCTGCTGACCTGAGTGATAAAACAAGTTTGTATACTTTCTTGAGAAGAGATGAAAATGGGGCACTGATAACCGTTCCTTATTATGAGCAGTTTGCCGAGGAAGTACAGGCAGCCTCCAACCTGCTTCGTCAATGTGCGGAACTGGCAGAGGATGAAGGATTAAAAAAATACCTGACCTTACGGGCAGATGCACTTCTTACCGACGATTATCAACCCAGTGATATGGCCTGGATGGATATGAAAACCAATGGCATAGACATGGTTGTCGGTCCGATCGAAAATTATGAAGATAAGTTATATGGGTATAAAGCTGCTCATGAAGCATATGTCCTCGTGAAAGACAAAGAATGGAGTGACAGACTTTCTAAGTATGCCGCTTTCCTTCCCGAACTTCAAAAAGGATTGCCAGTTCCGGAAGCATACAAAGCAGAAGAAGCAGGATCTGATGCAGATTTGAATGCCTACGATGTGGTGTATTATGCAGGAGATTGCAACTCCGGATCAAAAACCATCGCCATTAACCTCCCCAATGATGAGGAAGTGCAACTGGCAAAAGGTTCCAGGAGACTTCAGCTAAAAAATGCCATGCGGGCAAAATTTGATCACATTCTGTTACCGATTGCTGATGAACTAATCCACGAGGATCAACGAAAACATGTCACATTCGATGCGTTTTTTGGGAATACCATGTTTCATGAAGTTTCACATGGACTGGGAATCAAGAATACGATCAATGGTCAGGGAACGGTAAGAAGTGCACTTAAGGAGCATAACAGCGCACTTGAAGAGGGCAAAGCAGATATTCTTGGACTGTACATGATTACACAACTCTTCGAGAAAGGTGAAATGGAAGGGGACATCAATGATTACTACGTTACTTTTCTGGCCGGGATTTTTCGTTCTGTTCGATTCGGAGCTGCCAGCTCACATGGAAAAGCAAACATGATCCGATTTAATTTTTTCAATGAATATGGCGCTTTTATCAGAGACAATGACACCAACACGTACAAAGTGGATTTTGATAAAATGACAGAAGCAATGAATGCATTATCAGAAAGAATATTAACATTTCAGGGAGACGGAGATTACAACGGAGTAGCCGCTTTTGTTGCCGAAAAGGGCATCATTGGACCTGAATTACAGTCTGAACTTGACAGATTGGTTGAAAAAGAAATACCCCTGGACATTGTTTTTGAACAGGGCGTGGATGTATTAGGATTGAATTAAATATGAAGAAAAAAGAACTTAACGGATACCCTCATGTCGCTTATGAGAGAGATATTTACCCACTTCCTGAAGCGGAAAAGCGTGCGAAAGAATATTACGAGTGGCTGGATACACGAAGAACCGTACGTGACATTTCAGATAAACCGATCTCCAGAGAATTGATCAATAACCTGATCATGGCAGGTTCAACAGCCCCTTCCGGAGCGCATAAACAACCCTGGACTTTTTGTGCGATTTCCAATCCGGAAATGAAGAAAAAGATCCGCGAGGCTGCTGAGAAAGAAGAGTATGACAGCTATCATGGCAGAATGAGTGATCGTTGGATCAAAGACCTGAAACCCATCGGCACTGACTGGAATAAACCTTTTTTAGAAGAAGCACCCTGGCTGATTATTATATTCAAGCGAGTCTTTGAAAATGATGAAAACGGAGAGAAAGTGAATAATTACTACGTCAATGAATCGGTAGGTATTGCATGCGGAATGATTATTTCCGCCATTCACAAAGCAGGACTGGTTACTTTGACCCATACTCCTTCTCCCATGAATTTTTTAACAAAAATTCTTGAGCGACCCGATAACGAACGTCCTTACCTCCTGCTCCCAATTGGCTATCCAAAAGATGATGTCTATGTACCGGAACTAAAACGAAAAGAACTGGATGAAGTGGCCGTGTTCTATGAATAAAAATCTGTAGCAATGCCTAAAACTATTTTTACGTGGTTTATTCTCCTGTCAGCCATCACCTTTTTTGGCTGTCAGAAAACATCAATTGAGGCTGATTACCTGATTACAGATGGAACCATAATTGATGGAACAGGTAACCCGTCTTATACCGGAGATATCGCCCTCAAAGACGACAGAATTATTTTCGTCGGAGAAGCAGATACCGCGAATATTAAAGCTGATGTTAAAATTGATGCATCTGGTCTGATCATTTCTCCCGGCTTTATCGATCCACATACTCATAGCCATGGCGATCTTCGCGGAAGCGAGAACAACAGCAATCTGAACTATCTGACCCAGGGTGTTACTACCGTAATTACCGGGAATGATGGAGACGGACCTTTTGACATAGCCGGTGCATTCAGCGAGTTATCAGCAAACGGTATCGGAACAAACGTTGCATTTATGGTCGGACATGGAACGGTAAGAAAGGAAGTCCTCGGAGGAGCTGATGTAACTCCTGATACGTCTGAATTGGAGCGCATGAAAGAGCTTGTGGCTAAAGCAATGGAGTCCGGAGCATTAGGACTCTCTACCGGATTATACTATGCCCCCGGAAGTTATTCCAGGACGGAAGAAGTGATTGAACTGGCTACAACAGTAGCGGAATACAACGGGATCTATGACAGCCATATAAGAGATGAAAGCACTTACAATGTAGGCCTTATTGAAGCTGTGAAAGAAGCATTAGAAATCGGAAGACAGGCAAACATATCGGTCAACATTTCGCATATAAAAGCATTGGGCGTTGATGTATGGGGGAAAAGCAGTGAAGTAATCGAATTAATAGAAGAAGCGCAGAATGATGGCATTGAGGTAACGGCAGATCAATACCCATGGAGTGCCTCAGGCACACACCTGGAGAATGCAGTAGTAAGTCGCTGGGTAATGGCTGGTGGAGATAAGGAGTACTACCAACGACTTGATGATCAAAAACTATTGCCACGAATAAAGTCAGAGATCAAAGAGAACATCCGAAAGAGAGGTGGCGCCTCTTCGCTGCTCATTACGGCTGATTCAAGGGATACAACAATGATTGGTTACAATCTTGAAGAAATCTCTGTAAGACTTGGAAAAGATCCTGTGGAGACCGCACTCATCATCTGCCGAAATGGTGGTGCCAGGGTCGCTTCTTTTAACATGAACGAAGAAGACATCACTAATTTCATGCAACAACCGTGGGTGATGACCTCATCAGATGGTACCAAAGGGCACCCCCGTAAGTATGCAAGTTTCCCGACCAAGTATCATAAATATGTGAAAGAAAAAGGCGTTCTTTCCATCGAATCTTTTATCCGCTCCTCAAGCAGCCTTGTAGCATCAACATTTGGCATTGGTGAACGTGGATTGCTGAAAACAGGACATTTTGCTGACATCATCCTTTTAGACAGCTCTGAGTTCAAGCCAATGGCCGATTTTTCTAATCCGGAATTACTCAGTGAAGGAGTTGAATACCTGTTTGTCAATGGTGTGCTCACAATAGATCAAAGAGAATTTCAGGGCAATCTAAGCGGCCAGGTGCTCCGGAGGGATTAAAAAAGTTGTCAGCAATTCGAAGAATTCTGGCAGGATTTGGAAGTCTTCCTTCCATACATTTACACATGAAATACACTAGAATCACGCATCAACACCGTGAGAATTGAGCTCTTCTGATACGATTCGGGGGAGCTTTCTTTATATTTAATCACCTTAGTAACCGCCATGAGAAATTCACCACTTCTTTTTCTCCTTATTCTGTTTTCACTGAACAGCACAGCACAGCGAAAACAATTCATTGATAGTCTGAAGCAGGATCTTATTCAGGTCACAGATGACTCACTCAGATTTCGCCTGCTCGATGAACTGGCATGGACCTATAAGCAGATCAATGCAGACAGTGCCCTGATGTACGGGCAGCAGGGACTGGAGATTTCTCAAAACCTCGAGATTGAACTCAAAGCCATTATACTGGCTACCATTTCCGTTACTAAAAGAGAGAATGGGATTGGCGATAATGGGATTAAAGAAATACTGGAAGCGATCGAAATTAACAAGCAACTTGATCATCAGGGAAGGCTGGCATCCAACTACAATAACCTCGGCAGTGCATATGAATCAATCGGTCAATATGACAAGGCAGTAGATTTTCTGACTCAATCGCTTCAAATAAAAACAGAACAGGGAAACATGGGATCAGCTGCCAGCACCATGAGTAATCTGAGCCTGGTCTATGAGCAGATTGGTAATCTGGATAAGGCAATTGAATACCTGGAAAAGGCACTGGAAATCGTAGGTCCCGAAAGCAGAAGAGCTCGTGGGATGTATCACAATATGGGCCTCATGCTTATGAGAAAGGGGAATTACCCTGAATCTCGAAGCTATTTCTTCAAAGCCCTTGAAGGGGTGGATAAGAATGAAAATGAACGTTCATATTCCTCCGGCTATGGAAATATTGGAATAACCTATCTGAGGGAAGGTCAATTGGATTCGGCACTGGTTTATACCCTTGAATCACTTCAACTCAAACAAAAAATCGGGCAAAGGGCTCAGTTGTCACATCCGGCATTAACACTTGCAGAAATCTACCTTGATAAAGGACAATTCTCCAATGCACGTAAATATGCAAGTCTGGCCGATGAGGTTGTGAAAGAAAATCCAAGTCTGGAACGTGAAGCAGAAGTGATGAAGATTCTTGCCCGGATCGAGATGAAGGCTGGAAATTTTGAATTGGCTAATCAGCACCTGCTTACTTATTTCGACCTGGATGATTCATTAAAATCCAAAGCAGTTCTTGATGCAGCAGAAGAAGCGGAGGCACGATTTCAAAATCAGCTAAAAGAACAGGAAAATGAATTTCTGAGGAATGATGGTGAAAATAAAGAACAGATTATTCGGAATCAGAATATTATCATCGGGGGAGCAATCATCATTCTGATACTCTTGATTTCTATTGCGCTGCTGCTAAGGAAACAACTGAGGGAACGTAAAAACCTGATGAAAGAAATAGAACGTCAGGCCGAAAAACTAAGAGAACTTGATAAAGCCAAGACCCGATTTTTTGCAAACATCTCACATGATCTCAGATCTCCTTTAACCTTAATTCTTGGTGCTTTGGATACCATTAATGGCCGGGATGCGGATATTCTGGACCAGGAATCGAGAGAGCTGCTGGATGTGGGCTACAAAAACGGGAAACGGCTGCTTTATCTGGCGGATGAAATCATGGACCTGACCCGACTGGAGGAAGGTAAGGTTCAGCTTGATTTTCAGGTCGTAAAAATTGTCCCCTACCTCCGATTGCTTACAAAAATGTTTAGCAGTGCTGCTGACATCAAGCTGATAGAATTGAAATTTAGCTCAAAGCTGGATGAAGAAACCATCATTGGTCTGGATCCGCATCAGTTTGAAAAAATCATTTACAACCTCCTCTCCAATGCCATCAAATTTACTCCGGAAGAAGGCTCGGTGAAAATTATGATAGAAAAGGCTTCAGGTTCTGAAGCACTGAAAATCATCATTTCAGATTCGGGATCAGGCATTCCTGAAGAAAGCATTCACCATGTTTTTGATCGGTACTATCAGGCGGGATCTGAAGAATTCAAATCACAGGCCGGGGTTGGAATTGGGCTTGCACTCGTGAAAGAGCTCGTTGAGTTACACAGCGGCTCTATCCATGTTGAAAGCTCAGAAGAAGGCACCAGATTCATTATCACACTTCCTTTCAGTGAAGTCGATGCAAAGTCAGGTGCAATTATTCCTGACAGGTCCCTTGATGTGGTAGTCAGAAACTCTCTATGGGTTGACCTTCAGGAAGAAAGAGATAAGAAAATACAGGTTTCAACACTGACAAATTCGGATGAAAATGCCAAAACAGTATTAATCGTTGAAGACCACAAAGAGCTTCGGTCCTATTTAAGAAGTATCCTTTCCCCCGAATACAGAGTATGCCTGGCAGCCAATGGAGCCTCAGCACTTGACCTCCTCCGGGTTGAACACATTGATCTGATAATTACGGATTTAATGATGCCGTACATGGATGGATTCGAGTTTATTGAACACCTTAAAAATGACAAAGAGCTTAAGAAACTGCCGGTTCTGGTCGTAAGTGCACGAACAGACAAAACAGAAAAACTTGAATTACTCGCCAGGGGGGCTGAAGAGGTGATCAGTAAACCCTTTGACAAGGAAGAGCTTTTCTTACGAATAAAGAATATTCTCGAGAAAGAATGGGACAACAGCACCAAACTCAAAAATCTGTACGGAGAGACCGCTGAGGAATTTGAGAAAAACATTATGGCTCGTCTCGAAAGGCTTATCATTAAACGAGTGGATGATCCTCACCTTTCAGTACTAGACCTGGCGGACGAAATGGCAGCCAGCGAACGGAAAGTATATCGGATGATCAAAAAAATCTCAGGGCTTACTCCCTATGAACTCATCAAAGAAGTAAGATGGCAGTACCTGGAAAATTACCTTAAAAACAACAAGATCCGGACAGCATCTGAGGCTGCACTGCTCATAGGCATGAGTAATCCGACTTTCTTTTCGGAGCAATATACCCGTCGGTTTGGACACCCATTGGCGGAAGTATTAGAAGAAGTCTAGCAAACTGGCAGGATACGTAAATCATTTGGCAGGTTTAAAAAACTCCTCCCTCCTACATTTACTTCTGAAATCCACCTAATCACATAACACCGTGTGATAGTTAGCTCCTCTGATGCTCGGAGGAGTTTTTTTAACAAACCAGTCACAGCCATGCGATTTCTCATCTTGTCAATATTACTCCTCTCCTCAACACTCATTAATGCACAGACATTCGAAGAGCTTCTTGATCGTTCTGATAAAATCATGCGTAAGAATCAGGACAGCTCGCTTCTTTTAACAAACATGGCAATTGACCTGGTTCGCGAAAAGGATACGCTAAAATGGATCAGAGGATTGCGGCTAATAACTGAGACCTATTTCCATCATGGCAAAAGCGATTTACAGGATTTGGTAATCAGGCTTGATTCAGTCATTGTACTTGCAAGACAAATTAAGAATTATGAAATCGTCAGCGACATACTGATTGACCTTGGATACTATTTCAGATATACCAATGACTTTGAACGTGCAGAAGAGTACTACAATGAATCATTAAGCCTTGCTACCCTCCATGACCTTACCCTTTCGATAGCAGAAGCAAACAATGCCCTGGGGGTCATTAATTATTACAAAGGAAATCACATCAAATCACTGGAGTACTACCGGGCAGCAATGATGGAATACATCAAAGCACAAGACTCGGTTAAAATCTCCAAGTCCTATAACAACATTGCCATTATTTACAAGAATCAGCGGAATTACAACAAGGCCATAGAATACTATTCGAACTCAATAGCTGTATATGAACGTATCGAAGATAAAAGTCCAGGGCTTCTAAGAAACAGGTATTACAATCTTACCCGGGCTTACTGGGAAACTGAGCAATATGAGCTGGCCGAAAAGTGCATCTTGAGAATGATTGAACTTGACAAAGAAGATCACTCTTCTAAAGACGTTTATCTGGTTTCCATGACAATCCTGATGGAAAACTATGCTCATCAAAACAGAATAGCTGAGGCATTGGAAGTTGCCAGAGATGTCGAGCGAAAAGCAGATTCAATGAACATTCAAGACTTTATACCATTCCTGCATCTTCATAAAGGCTGGGTATTTCAGGATGCCAAAATGTATGATTCTGCCTTGTACTACTATGAAAGAATAGAAGAGCCGCTGAGTGATAGAGGAGATGAAGAAGATCTCTATGAACTTTTCAAAAACAAAGCGGAAGTGTTGCTGGCTGTTTCAAAACCAGAAGAAGCAATAAAGTATGGAAATAAGGGCCTGCACATTGCTTTGGATGTTGGCGTGAAGGCTTGGATTGTAAAGCTTTATGAAATTCTTTATCAGGGACATAAAATGGCAGGAGATCATTCCAATGCACTCCATAATTTCGAAACGTTTCATGCATATAAAGACTCCCTTTGGAATGAGGATAAATCCATTGAACTGGGTTTGAAGCAAAATGAAATAGAGTTAATTCAGACAGAAGCAAAAAACAGACTGCTTGAGTCTGAAGCACTTTTGCAAACTCAAACCATACAGACCCAACGTGCGACAATCCTTGGCGCATCAGTAATTGTCATCCTCCTGATTACCATTGCTCTGCTGTTCAGAAAACAGCTCATCCAGCGAAAAAAACTTGTTGGTAAAATTGAAAGTCAGTCTGAAAGCCTTCAGGAATTGAATGAGGCCAAAACACGCTTTTTCGTGAATGTTTCACATGATCTTCGCTCTCCGCTCACTCTGATTCTTGGTGCATTGGATAAGATAACAGAAAAGGACTATGATATACTGGATACTGAATCAAGAGAGCTGTTGGATGTAGGATACAAGAACGGAAAACGTCTGCTTTATCTGGCTGATGAAATCATGGATTTGACCAGACTTGAAGAAGGGAAAATCAAACTTGACCTGCAGTATGTCAAAATTGTTCCTTACCTGCGGCTTCTTACCAAAATGTTCAGCAGTGCTGCAGATATTAAATCCATAAAAATGGAGTTTAGTGCTGAAGTTGATGAAGAAACAATTCTTCAACTCGACCCGCATCAGTTTGAGAAGATCATCTACAACCTGTTATCCAATGCCATCAAGTTCACCCCTGAGGGCGGGGAAGTGAACCTCCACTTGAAAGCGCGCAAAAAGTACATCGAAATTTTTGTCAGTGATTCCGGTTCGGGCATCCCTGAAGAAAGCCTCAATTACATATTCGACCGATACTACCAGGCAGGGTCAAATGAATTTCAGTCTCAGGCCGGTGTGGGAATCGGATTGGCACTTGTTAAAGAACTGGTTGTTCTCCATAAGGGAACCATTGAGGTCCGCAGCTCACAAAGCGGCACCAGGTTCCATATATCCATTCCATTCAAAGAGAGTGACTGGGTATCTAAAGCCATCATTCCGGAGCGCTCGCTTGATGTAGTTACAAGGAATTCCCTATGGGTCGATTTGCAGGAAGAAAAGAAACAAATACAGGTTTCTTCGCTGACTAATCAAAATGAGGATGCCAAATCCATTCTGATTGTGGAAGATCATAAAGAACTCAGGTCCTACCTCAAAAGCATCCTTTCATCAGATTTTCGAATACACCTGGCCGCAGACGGTGTAAGCGCGCTTGATATTCTCCAATCTGAACAAATCGAACTCATTATTTCCGACCTGATGATGCCGTATATGGACGGATTCGAATTGATTGATCACCTGAAAAATGACAAGGAGTTAAGGAAAATTCCTGTGGTCGTTGTAAGTGCGCGCACAGACAAGAATGAGAAATTAAAGCTGATTGCCAAAGGTGCTGAGGAAGTAATCAGCAAGCCATTTGATAAAGAAGAATTAATGCTCAGAATCAAAAACATCCTCGACAGAGACTGGGACAGCAATCAAAAACTCACCCGGCTTTATGGGGAAACCGCACAGGAATTTGAGAAAAACATCATGGCCCGATTGGAGCGGCTCATTCTTAAGCGTATTGATGATCCGCATCTGTCCGTTCTGGACCTTGCAGATGAAATGGCAGCAAGCGAACGGAAAGTCTATCGAATGATCAAGAAGATTTCCGGCCTGACCCCTTATGAACTTATCAAGGAAATAAGATGGCAATACCTGGAGAATCATCTAAAAAATAATAAAGTAAAGAATGCGACCGAAGCTGCTCAGCTGATCGGGATGAACAACGTGAGTTCATTTTCCGAACAATACGACAAGAGATTTGGCCATTCTGTGCGTGAAATGATCGATTCCTGAAGATTGGCAGGATAGTAAAGGCAAATGGCAGGATTTTTTCATTAAACCTTCAAACCTTAGTACCGTCAAACCAATTAATCAAAGCCACCATGAAAGTTATTTGGTACAACTCTGAAAACAACAACTACCAGTCAGGATCCTGGAGGGATTATTCGCAACTGAAAGCAAACAGCACACATCCGGAAAAAATCCTTGTTCTGGAGCGATTCAATGATGAGCCACTCAATGTCATATCAAAAATTGTTTCCGAACTAAATAAGTGCAGAAAAGCATCAAACGTACTTCGGCGTTAGCCGGGGTTGACTATAGCTGGTTGACAACCCTGACGGTAACCGTCGGGGTTTTTTATTTTTGTAAGAAAAAGAAATGAAAATCCTCACTTTTCTGTTCGTCTGCTGTTCTTTTGCCGTACACGGTCAGGACCAAAAATCAGAAGCACTCCTTTCCAAAGGAATGAAAAAGTATCCAATCGAGAGTGGTGTACTTAACTACGAAATATCTGGCGGAGCTAAAGGAACGGAATCCCTGACCTTTGACCGCTTCGGATGGAGAAGCCTGAAGCGGTTATCCATGCAATTTGAGTTGTATGGCCAGGAACGCTCCCGAACGCAGCATGAAATTTCCGATGGCGAAATCCTCTATCGTGTAAACCAGCAGGATTCTACTTACCAGGAGCGTGTTGATGTTCGATGGAGTTCTATTGCATCGCAAATGTCTCCAATAGAAGCCTCGGAATCCATCTTATTTTCTCTGGGTGGAACCTATACCTCCGACTCTGTATTACTGGGTAAAACATGTCAGGTATGGACCTTTGAAAACAAATCCCTGATTGAGTTGTGGGTATGGCAGGGGTTGACATTGAAACGTAAGAGCCGCTTGGGTGAACTGGTGATCGTAGCGACTGCAACCGGTTTCAAGGAGGGAATCCAGTCGGATCCGCGCTTATTTATATTGCCTGAGTTCTATATACTGAAAGAATAACCGGCGAAAACCAAAAGTTTAGAGATATTTTTTTTCCAGCCAAAAAAACAAAAAACCCCGACGAACAATCGCCGGAGTAATCACGAATTGGTATATATATATGAAGAGAATTAATTCTCGTTAGTTTCTCGAACTAAGCAGGTAGGAAGAAAAACTCCGACCGTTGATAGAAGTGTACTTCGCATCAATATCATCATCAACTTTCATTTTGTTAATATTGAAATCCCCTCGCACTTCCAGGTATTTTATATTTAGAGATTCTTCAAAAATTGCATTTTCAAAACTGACTCCTCTTTCAAAGTCTGAATATTTGAATATGGCATCATCATTAAAAGTCGTATTGGCAAAGCTTGCTGACTCATCAAATTCGGCATATTTAAAGGTTGACTCTCTTCTGAATTTAGATCCGCTAAAATCAACTTCTTCATCAAATTCGGAGTATTTAAACATTGCCTTTCTTTTGAACTCACAGTTTTTGAAAGTCACCTCCCGCTCGAAATCTGCGGTGAATGTATAACCGGTTGGATCGTCATGGATATAGGCAAGCACATCATCTGTAAACGTACAATTCACAAAAGATATCTTTACTTCAATGGTTTCGTCCACCTCATTGTTTCCGTTATTCCACCATTTCGACCTTCTCGGTAAATCATCAATTTTGTAGTCCATGTACGTGAAATCCAGATCGCCTTCGATGGTCACATTCTCGTATGAAATGTCCTTTCCACTATTTATGTCTTTCATGATTTGCCGGGCATCCACTATTTGCTGAGCAAGTGCCGCTCTTAGAGAAAAAGCGCCGAGTAGTAAGATCATTATGACCCGGCTGGCAGTTGATGTTGTTCTGGTTGCGTTCATGTCTTTTTTATTTCGGGTTTACATTATAGATGCAGGATCATCAAAAAAGTTGCACCGTCGACATAAATACTTTTAGAAACGGGTTTGGTTACACGAGGATAAAAAATAGTTTTGACTCTTTAATACAACGTCATGGAAGCCTTTATCACGCATATCCTAAAACATTTTTCTCTAACTCATGATGAAAAAGCAGAGCTTTGGAAGCAGTTGTCAGTTGAAAAATTCAATCGAAAGGACATTCTTCTAAACCATGGTCAGGTTTCCAAAGCCTTTTACTTCATCATCAAAGGATGCATGAGAATGTATTACTCCGTTGGAGGTGAGGAAAAGACCACCTTCTTCTTCACGGAAAACGAGTTCGTCAGCTCATACGAAAGCTTCACCAGACAAAAACCAGCCTCACATTGTCTGGAATGTGTGGAGTCCTGTGAACTGGTGGTAATTACACAGGAAAGTGCATTCAAACTACTCTCGTATTCTAAGAATTTCGACTCACTTGCGCGCATCATGATGGAAGAAGAACTGGGCACCTATCAACGAATTGTTGCATCATTCATTACACTTACTCCTGAAGAGCGCTACCTGGATCTCATTAATAATCGTCCTGATTTAATTCAGCGAATCCCACAATATCAGCTGGCAACCTATCTGGGTGTGAATGCTGAGTCGCTTAGCAGGATCAAAAAAAGAATTGCCCGGAAAGACCTTTCTTAACCAAAGTCAATGAATTGAATTTTTATGAGAAATAGCTTTGAAAAAATTCAAAGCGATGAAAAGAATCTATTTACTCCTCTCCACTATTGGCTTCATTCTCCCAAACATTTGGGTATTGAAAGTGACGTTCGAAACAGGAAATGTATTCCTTTATGGTAATCCGGTAACTACCACATATCAGGCCTTTGCCAATGATATTTCAACTGCTTTCATGACAGACCTGTTGTTCACAGTGGTGGTCTTTATGGTCTGGTCTTATCGTGAAGCTAAAAAATATACCATCCCAAGAGTATGGGTTTACTGGGTTCTTACTTTTCTATTTGGGATTGCAGGAACTTTGCCTCTCTTTTTGTATATGAAAGAGGGTAAGAAAGCAGGTTGATTTCTTTGTTCAAATACAAACCCGGAAGGATCTTAGCAGTATCCCGGTTTATGAAGAGCCTGAAATCTTTACTAGCTTAGTCCTCATCACCAGACACGAACCAGATTAAGAACTAAAATGGAAGTATTTTTCTACGGCCTATTTATGGATCGTTCAATTCTTTCAAAAAATGGAATTGATCCATCCAACCCCAGAAAAGGATATCTCAAAGATTACACCTTGAAAATCGGAGACCGGGCATCATTAATTCCCTGCAAGAATGAAAAAGCTTATGGGATCGTGATGACAGTTGATGATGGAGCCATTAAGAAGCTTTACGCCGAGCCCGGCGTTGCTGACTACATTCCGGAAGAAGTTAAAATTGTGACCGACAAAAATGAATCAGTAGTCGCAATCTGCTACAACCTGCCTGTCGAATCACTAAGTGGTACCAATGAATCATATGCTACATCGCTGTACAATCTGACCAGGCAGAAAGGTTTCCCTGAGGAGTATCTGGAGCATATAAAAGAGATGACAAAAACTTCCGACTAAAAATAATACCATTCCGTAATTTCGATTCGGATTTACTTTCTTAACAAAAAAGAAGAGGCAGGGATTGAATTTCTATGTTCAAAAGTGTTCACAAGAATCGCCATTTTTTTAGAAAAAAATTATCATTAAGACTAAATCGTTTATACTTGACAATACAAGAAACCACACCTGCCATACCTTTAAAATCATGACAGATAAAGTACAAAATTTTGACTTCTCTCATCCAAAAATGAAGAGAAGTCTGAGAACATGGAATTGGGCATTCGTGTTTATTTATGATCTCATTTTTGGATTTACTGCTCGTAGTAAGAACCAGTCTAACCAGATACTAAAAAAGTTTAACAGCAATACTTCAATAGCGAAACGTTTTCTTTCAATTCATAACGCCAATATCAGAAAAATGCTTTCTGATAATAAAGATCACACGTATACTAAAGCTCTTGAAATACCAAGCATTTCAGCAAATGATTTCAATTCATTTGATTTTCCAAAATGGAAAAGCAAAATAAACCAGCCTCTTGTTATCAAAAATTATTTGGGAGATGCACCTATTCTGGAAAGAACCTCATCAGAGCGACTAATAAGTGATCATGGAGAAAAGGAAATCTTATGCATCCAGCCGGATAATGTAACAGGAGCTAAAGCCGAATCCAATCTTGGTCAGAATATAGAAAGCAAAACGACAACCCTAAAGGATTTTCTAACATCACCAGAGTATGAAAACTACTACATCAACAACTTCTATGGTTTGTTTGATAATGAAGACTTTCTAAAATATGGCAAGGGGAAAGAACTCGAAGAATTGATCGGGAAACCTAATGTTTTGAGTCAATGGTTTGTTGCCAGAAGAAATAACACAGGATCCACTTTGCATTGTGCCCCTCCGGATAACATGTTTCTCAACGTTAAAGGTCGAAAAGAATGGTATTTCATTCACCCATCATATACACCTATTATGGAGCCATCCATGACAAAATACGGTGTTTATTGCATCTCTGATCTGGAAGAGTCATTTGAGGGAGATTTTTACGAAAATCTGGTGAAAAAGTATCCGCATATGAAACATGTGCCTGTGTATAAAACTGTGCTTGAAGAAGGAGATATGTTATTTAATCCTCCATGGTGGTGGCACAGAGTGTGTAACCTGAGTCCTCAAACAATTGGAATTGCAGTTCGATTCGAAAGCCCATTGAAGGCCTGGACAAATGGACGAACCCTTTTCACGGGAATGATTGTTGAATTTTTCAAGCATCCTAAAAAATCCCCCGTTTATCTAACAATCAAATCCCTTAAAAACAAAAATTACGCGAAGAGATATATCGACAGTATTTTTATAAATAGAGATACTAAATTAAATAAGGCTTAAACTGTAGCCAATATCTGCCTAATACACTTTTGTACCTTAGTCTTCCATTACCTATTGTCAACCAGGAAAACATTGTGAAATTCATCCTATGAATTTCGACTCATTTGGACTTTAAAAACTCCATGAACAAATACAAAGAATTAAGAGATCAGCACAAAAAATCTTTGCGTGATTTTAAAATACGATACAATAACATCAGTGCTTTCAGACTAATTATCGCAATCGGGTTTGGCGCAGCATTTTATTGGTATTATAAAACTGAAGATCCTCTCCTGTTCCTTCCGCTTTTACTTCTCCCCATTGCTTTCCTGATCGCCATGAAAGCACATCAGAAAGTTGCATGGGCAATCCGATTCCATAAAGCGCTGATTCAAATCAATAAGAATGAGTTGACTTACCTGAAAAATGAATCAATTCCTTTCGAAAATGGCCTGAACTTTACTGATCCAACACATCCGTATTCCTATGATCTTGACATTTTTGGAGAACATTCCCTCTACCAAAATCTGAACAGAACAGCCACTTATATGGGTGGAGAAAAACTGGCCTCACTCCTGCAATCCTCATTACCCATTGAAAAAATCACACGCCATCAGGAGGCTGTCAAAGAATTAACATCGAAAGTTGAATGGAGGCAGGAGTTGGAAGCAATTGCACAAATAAAACCCGACACAAAAGAGAGCTGGCAAAAATTAATAGACTGGACAAAGAGCTCAAACCCGGGTATTCCTGTCCTGCTTAATATCGCGTCTTATATCTCTCCTGTTGTTGTATTCATCTGCATTGCACTGTATTTCCTGACTCCAATGAGCATTTTTGGAAATATCAGTCTGATCCTGATAATACTGAACCTTGGTCTGCTGGCAACACAGCTTAGAAAGATCAAAAGAGAGAGCATAAAATCAGGAGAGATTGACAAAATCCTTAAGCAATACAGTCTGATCATCGAACGAATCGAAAATCAGACCTTCGATAGCGAATTCCTTAAGCACCAGCAACAACAATTGGCATTCGAAGGACGAAAAGTGAGTCAAAAAATTCGTGAATTATCAACCCTTTTCACAAGAATGGACCATATCGACAATGCATATGCCGGGCCGGTATTCAACGGACTTTTCCTTTTTCACATCCACGTACTTCGTGATTTATACCAATGGAAAAAAGTCTGTGGCGAGCAAATTGGTGAGTGGCTTGCTGTCATTGGCGAATTCGAATCCTTGAACAGCCTTGCTAATTTCTCCTTTAATAATCCTGACTACATATTCCCGAACCTCAATAAAAACAGGGAAATCCAATTTCAGGAGCTGGGACACCCGTTGATAAGCTCTGAAAAAAGAATCAACAATGATGTTTCATTCAATCCACACCCTTTCTTCATACTAACAGGATCTAACATGTCAGGTAAGAGTACCTTCCTCAGAACACTCGGTGTAAACATGGTGTTGGCCAATATCGGATCTGTGGTCTGTGCTAAACAGGCGAATGTTCATCCCCTTCCCGTGCTTGTTTCCATGCGCCTTTCAGATTCACTCAGCGATAGTGAATCCTACTTTTTTGCCGAGGTGAAACGGTTGAAGGAAATTATGGATACACTGGAAACGGCGAGTTGCTTTGTGTTGCTCGATGAGATTCTGCGGGGAACCAATTCGGATGACAAGCGGTCCGGTACCATCGAGGTGATAAAGAAGATGGTTGAACGAAATGTGATTGGAGCAATTGCCACGCATGATTTAGAAGTTTGTAACACCACCGATGAATATCCGGACGCCCTTTCGAACAAGCGATTTGAAGTAGAGATCATCGATGATGAACTGGTGTTTGATTACAAGCTGCGAGATGGGATCTGTCAAAATAAGAGTGCCACCTTCCTCATGAAAAAAATGGGGGTGATTTGAAATCCGAATCAATCCTAACTGTTCATCACATACCTGATGGTGGAGCTTCCAGATTGGTTTTAGTTTGAAGGAAAAACCATAATGAAATCTTTTACACTTTGCATCCTGCTTGTTTCGACTTTTCAGTTTACCGAAAAAAGCAACCCTGATCTTCAAAATAACTACATCTACTATTCCTCTGAAGAAAATTCGAAAGGGAGAGATATTTATCGAATCCTGGTGAATGGAGAACAAAAAGAGAAATTAACCATCTTCAGCGGCCGGGGACACCATACACATAATAATAATCCCAAACTCTCTCCGGACGGAAGTCAACTTGTCTATCAAAGTGATCCGGACGGGCATGACCGATACACGATCTGGGTTTCAAATACCGATGGGAGTAATCCAAAAAAAATCACACAAAAAGAAGGCCTATACCCCAACTGGAGTCCTGATGGAGAACAGATCGTTTTTAGTGGCAGAAGAAATGGGACATGGGAAATTCTTACTGTATCAAAAGATGGCGGAAAAGAAGTGATGATTACCAACAATCACTCAAAAACTCAAAAACCAGGATGGGGCGCAACCTGCACCTGGCATCCGGATGGACAGGCAATCATCTTTTCTTACATCAGAGAAAAAGTGCTGTACTCACTTAACATTTCGTCCGGTAAAATTGACCAGCTGACTCCTTCAGGTGAATTTTATACACATCCAATATTCTCACCATCAGGTGAATACATTGCTGTCAATATGAAAAGCGGTGAATCTTATGACATGGTTCTTTTAACAAAAGAAGGAGCATACATAAAAACCATATCCGAAAATGTGATTTCATACTCATACCCGGCATGGTCCATGAATGAAAAAGAGTTACTATTTACGGGGATGGTCAAAGGGAATCAGGAAATTTTTAGAACAAACATTGAAACCGGAGAGGAAAAGCAACTCACAAAGAATTCAGCTTTTGATGCCATGCCCACCTGGTAACCTTGCGAAAGGCGTGGTAACCCTCTAAGTTTGGCTTCACTTAGGTTGACAGACATTCTAACAAATCATTGTGAAGCACATACAAGACCGACAGGACATTGAGCTGCTTGTCGACTCCTTCTACAAACAGGTGGTCACTGATCCGGTCATTGGTTATATCTTTAATGATGTGGTAAAACTCGACTGGGAGAAACACATCCCAATCATGTACAATTTTTGGGAAACTATCCTGTTGGGGAACATCCGTTATAAGGGAAGCCCGATTCCTGTACATATTGATCTACACAAGAAGGAAACACTTCAACCTGCTCATTTCGAACGATGGATCCAGCTTTGGGAAACAACTGTTCGAACAAATTTCAATGGCGAGAAAGCAGATGAAGCGGTTCAGAGAGCAAAAGTGATGGGCGAAATGATACAGATTAAGATCCGAAAGAGTGAAGAGGAAGGCTTTATTCAATAGCCAGTCTGGTAAAAAATTACTTAATTGCCGGAATCAACGATTGATATTACATGGGTATTATTGAAAATAAACTGAAAGAATCGGGCATTCATCTTGAGGCTCCAAAGTCGCCTGTTTGATCAGGTACAGATTCAGGTTTTCTCAGATAGTAAACAAGACCCAACAGTCCACAAAAAAAGGCGAGCTTAAACTCGCCTTTGGGTCGGTGTGGTTCCGGAAAAAATATCGGAATCCAATCTAACCTCCTAAGGGGCCTGACGAATCGTCAAACCTTACATGAATATACGAATTTGAAAGAAGAAAGTCAAGGAACTAAACCATTAAATCACAGCAGAAATCAACATGTTTATCAATATCTTTAATGGAGACTAATTCAACTGACAGAATGGAATTCCGAAAAGAAGAAATAGTAGTTCTCGGGGGCGGACTAATGGGCAGTTCGGCTGCCTGGCAGGTGGCAAAGTCCGGCAGGCGTGTTATTCTATTGGAGCAGCAGGACCGAGAGTACAACAACGGCTCCAGCTTTGGAGAAGCCAGAATTTGCAGAAGCCTTGGTCCAAAAAATGATATATGGTCGTATCTACATCGTCGGGCGGTTTCGGAATCAGAAAAGCTTGTTTCATTTCTCGATAACAACGATTCCGATCGACATTCGATGGAAGATATTTATACCACATCACCAGTTACCTATCTTTTCAAAACAACTAAGAAGGAGGCGGTCAGGAGAATGCTTCGACAGCAGAATGATAAGTATTCATACGCTTCCTCACCGGAAGAGGCCCATGAAATATTTAACACAACTCTAGCTGAAGATCAGATCATCATCCAGGAATACAGACTACATACGGGCACCATTAACCCAAAAGCACTCATTTCCAAATTGCACCTTGCACTGGGATACAAAAACTCAGAAGTTATTTATGGCCAAAAGGTGGAAGAAATCAGGCATGAGAATGATGGCTATCACCTTTTAACAACCGACAAAAAAACAGGTGATAAAACAACTTGGCACACCAGACAGATAGTCTCAGCATTAGGGCCTTACACAAGTCATTTGCTGTCCTCGGTATCTCCAAAATTCACCAAGCTGATTACACCTGAACGTGTCGCTCTTTCTTTCTTTTCCATCAGCAGCAATCGCTACGAAAGCTACTCTGTTGCGCAAAAAGAAAAGATTAAAAATTTCTTTCCCTACATTGATTTGAACGGTGACCATGTATTCGCCATGATCGAAAAAATGGTGGATGGTCGACCTCTTTTTAAAATAGGCGGGCACTTTCTAAGAGAAAAAATCGACAATCTTGATGACATGTGGAACAAAGAAATAAGCGAGTCAGAAATCGAATGGGCAAGAAAGCAATTAACCGGCTACTTCAGAATATTGGGGATCCCGCTTTTATCTGACGGACTGGTGTATGAAAAAGGCTATTCCTGTGTGTATTCTTTGACCCCCAACGAAGTGCCAATCGTTGACAATGTTCATCCGGATCTGATTTTAATGGGTGGTTTTTCAGGAGTGGGTGCAAAAGGTGCAATGACCTATGGATTAATTGCTTCTAATCTCCTTTCCGGAGTTCAGGAAGATGAATTCATGTATCTAAAAGTGGTCAATGCACTGAAAAAAGATCGTTAGTCCTCATGCTCAAAAGCATCCTTATTTGCTGCAATCAACTCTGAATCTTCTCCAAGTCGGCGATTAATTGCTGCTTCATTCTCTCTGAAAAGTGCTGATGCCAATGATTCCTCTCCGGTAAGCTGATATACTCTTACCAGCTCTACAGCAGCTTTAAGATCCATATCACCCTTTTCCCCAAACTCGGCAATATGGCTTGACCGGATAGTCATTAGCAGGTTTTTTGCTTTTTGAAATTTCTCAAGACCAATACAGGACTTTGTCAATTCAAATCGGGCACTGTTCAATCTGACAAGGTCTTCTGAGACATATTTTTCTCTTGTGTTAACAAGGCTGTCCAGCTTCTTTTCTGCCTCCGAATATTGTCCAAGTGAATTGAAAGTCGCAGCATAATTATGATAATACACCAAAGAGCTCCTTAAAGGGAGCTTAATCTCCTGAGCCGTCTTCCAGCAGGACAGGAATTTCTCCTGAGCAGCCATGTAGTCCAGCTTTCGGTTCAGAATTTGCCCGAGATTATTCAGGTTATCAAGTGTGGCCAGGTTGCCTGAACCAAACAACTGCTGGTTAATCTCCCATGCCTGCTGAAAATATTTCTCAGCTTTGTCGTATTCCTTTATATCCAGATTGAAAATACCCATGAAGTTGACCAGTCTCGCATAGTCATTTCTCCATTTGGTATCCAGTCCGTGGGTTACAAACAGATCATTGGCTGCTTTATACAAGGAATCAATTTGTTCCTTTCTTCCAGGTGTGTCATAGTAATTCAAATACCTCGCATAGTATGCCATCTGATTGGCAAGTAGTCGATAGTCATCACCTTTAGCCAGCAAATCAACCGCTTTCTGATATAGCGTGTCCGCCGTTTGATGATTGCCTCGATTCACTTCAAGCCACGCCAGTCTTCCATACAATGCCGGTCGGTATGCATCTTTCAGTTCGTTAACAGCGGCAGATCTTTCAGACGCTATAAGATAAAAATACGCCGAGTCAATCTGTCCCAGGTTCACATAAACATCAGCCAGTGATGCCTGAGCAGCAAAAAGCATATTTCTTGATTCAGATAGTGTTGTGCTGTCCCGCTCTAAATAATCGATGGCTTTTTTGTAATATGTGACCGCTTCTGCTGACTGATTAAATCCGGCATAAATTTCTCCTATGAGCTGAGAAAATCTGCCATTCAACAAATCACTCTTGGATTGTTCCAGGAGGCTGTCTCCTATATGTAACAAGTCGAAAACATTGAGTGTATCTCCTTTGGAATACGAGGGGTATGCATTCGTGAAAATTGAAAGCAAAAGATCAACACTCGACTCTGCAATATTTTTCTCAAAGAGCGCCTTGTCATTTGCCTGTTTAATTTTAGCGATATAGAGTGATGTTAGAATCACTAATGCCAAAAGGATAAAGGAAGAAGTAAGGACTCCTGTTCTGTTTCGTTGAATGAACTTGGAAGCAGCATAGGTCCACCCGCCATTTCTGATGGAAAGTGGTTCAAGCAACATAAAATGAGTAACATCGGCTATTAAATCTCCAACGGACTGATAGCGATTTTCCGGTTCTTTCCTGATGGCATGAAGGACCAGCCATTTCAATTCTTTAGGGCATCTATGACCTTTTATCAATGCCTGTAAAACCCTTCCCAATTGATATACATCTGTTCTGATATCAGTCTCTTTGCTTTCTATCTGTTCCGGACTTGCATATTGAGGAGTGAAAAGCGGCTTGTTACCATTCGTTAAATCCGGATTACCATCTGCTTCCAGCAAACGGGCAATTCCAAAGTCCATGAGCTTCACCTGTCTTCTGCTATTCACCAATATATTTGATGGTTTAATATCCTGATGTACAACCAGGTTCTGATGAGCAAATCGGATTGCTTCACAAACATTTAAAAAAAGTCTTAATCGCTCTTTTAATGACAGGCACTGCTCTTCTGAGTAATCAAAAATATTCTGACCGGACACCAGTTCCATGACAAAATAGGGCCTCCCGTCCGAGGTGACACCACCATCATAAATCTGTGCGATATTCTCGTGTTTCAGCCTTCCGAGTACATTACGTTCCTGGTTGAATCTGGCTATAAAGTCCGCAGAGTCCATGCCCGGTTTCAAAACCTTAACGGCAACTTCATGATCAAACACACCATCAGTTCTTACAGCTCGATAAACAACTGCCATCCCTCCTTTTCCAATTTCCTCCTCCAATTGATAGCGGTCAATTTCAGGAACCGGGTATTCACCTGAATCGTCCATCAATTTATTTTTTAGCTGAGTCAGAAGCCCTTCATTATTACTGTGAATCAGTTCCAAAACCTCATCCAACAATTCCGGCTGGTTTTGAAGGTGAGTTTCAAGAAAATCTTTGCGTTTATCTTCAGGAATATCAAGCGCCTTTGAAAACCAGGTCTCGATATCTTTTATCTCAGGCATTTAAGCTGACTTACGAATGGAATTGGAAAGGTAGCTGCGCGCAAACGTCCATTTTCGCTTCACTGTAGCCGGAGATACGGACAATACCTGTGCGGTTTCATCAATGGTCAAATCTGAAAAGAAGCGGCACTCAACGACTTTAGAGATCAATTCATCCTCTGCTTCCAGCTTGTCTAAAACGGACAATAATGAGAACAATTCTTCTTCACTTTCTTCACTTATCATCAATACATCCGGATGATCGAGATCCACTCTTTTTTCCTCGGAACCCCTCTTAATGGCATTCTTCTTCTCCAGATACGTTTGAAGCCTGAAGCGCATGGCTTTCCCACACAATCGAAAAAAATGCAATCGGTTCAACGGTGTAAGATTTTCATTGCTCAGTACCTTGAGATAAGCTTCGTGTACCAATGCGGTAGTATTTAGGGTTTCCGCATTCCTCCAGTTAAATCGAATCTTCCTGGCGAGATTTTTCAGATCCTCATACAAAAGTTCATACAGTTGATCATGGGCAACTTTATTACCTGCAGAAGTCTCCTGAATCAGGCCTATTACTTCAATATCTGAGTGAACCATATGATGAAATTAAAAAAAATAAACAGGTCGTGAGCCAATTCAATCGGAAAATCGGAATGTCTAAGTAGAAAACAAAATCCTCATCATCATGAAATACACTAAACACATCCTCTTTGTACTATTTATTTTTCTCGTTCTGACGGGTTATTCTCAAACTGTCAGAATTGCAGATAACAATTTTAATGCCCCGACAGGCACGAACATTTACGCTACTATTCAGGAAGCCGCTGATGCTGCCGGTCCGGGAGACTATATCTATGTGCAACCAAGCCCAACCAGCTATGGAAGTGTCAATATTGAAAAGGAACTGCACCTCGTGGGTATTGGTTTCAATCTCGACAAGGATGCACCGCTTTCTTCCACAATGCTGGATATTGTGTTTAGAAATAATATTGACAATACCAGCAATGCCTCGAATTCTACAGTAACCGGTCTGACCATTCGTGATATCTATCCTATCACTTACACAGGTGCACCATCATTTTTGTTGGATAACATTAAAATCAGTAATTGTCTGATTGAAGAATTTCAGTACTTCTGTTGCAGCAACACACCTGTTCCAATGGATAATCTGGAGCTGAGCGGGAATCAGTTTACTCAACAGCTGGATTTTGCCACACAAATGACCAATGTAATAATCAGAAACAACCTGTTTCAGGGGGACATGAGTTTTTCTTCAACCAGTCCCAATTCAGGTGTGGTGAGCAACAATATTTTTTACGCAAGAATTTCTAAAGCCTCACAGGGAGACAATCTGATTATTCAGAATAATAACTTCATTTCTGCTACGGGAGGAGCATCTGCATTTCTCACTACCATGCTTGATGCCATTGTAGCGAATAACATTTTCTTCGGACGTACTCCAAGCATTGCCAATGCAGGTGGAAGTACTTCTACAAACTTCCAGCGTAACACTTTTACCAATAATATAACATTCTCTACAGGCGATGATCTATTACCACCATCAGGAGGCGGGGCTGGCAATACCGGAAGTGGTAATCTGCAAAACACGACACCATCCTTTACTAACGTTTCGTTGCTAAATACCTGGTCAGCGGCCTATGATTTTAGTCTACAGGGTGGATCCGCAGCAATTAATGCAGGAAGTGATGCATCTGATATCGGGATAACCGGCGGCCCTTACCCATTCTCTGACACTAATTTAATACTCAAAACCACAGCCATTCCAACCATACAGATCTTTAACACCAGCACTGTTATCAACCCCGGGGATGATCTTGATGTCAGGGTGAAGGCAAAAGCTAACTAAAAGGTGATGCTCAGGATCATAACCACAATCCTGATGAGTATAGCCATGCTGTTCTCATTTGGTCAGTCGGACATCACCGCGATGGAATATTACATTGATACGGATCCGGGAACAGGGTTGGCTACTTCAGTCGCCGTATCAACCGGCCAGGAAGTTGATATCAATTTTACCGTGCCTGTTTCCGGGATGGGCTTAAGTGTCGGCTTTCACTTAATAGGAGTACGAACACAAAATGCTGCAGGAGACTGGAGCATGCATGAAAAGAGAGTTTTCTATATCCAGGAATCTGCGGGGACACCACCTCCTGTTTCCGAGGATATTACCGCCCTGGAGTATTTCCTTGATGAGGATCCGGGAGTCGGGATGGCCACTTCAGTGGCCATCTCTTCAGGGCAGGAAATCGACATCAACGAATTGGTCAGTTCCGTTTCATTGAACAATGGATTTCACCTGATTGGTGTTCGTGCCAGAAACGCTGATAATCAATGGGGGTTCACGGAAAGTCGGATCTTTTTCATTCAGGATATCAGCAGTATCAATCCGGTATCAGCCGATATCACTGCACTGGAATACTTCTTTGATGAAGATCCGGGTGTCGGGATGGCGAACGGTATTTCCATTGCGAATGGGCCATCACTTGATATCAATGAATTAATTGCTACCGGCAGCCTCTCTGACGGATTTCACACCATCAGTGTAAGAGCTAAAAATGCAGATGAAAGATGGGGGATGACCGAAACACGTGTTATCTATATTCAAAATATCAGTTCAGGACCTCCAATTGTTTCTGCCATTTCCGCTCTGGAGTATTATATAGATACGGATCCCGGAACAGGTAATGGAATTCAAATCCCAATAACTCCTTCATTGGAAACAGTTGACATTATGAGCATGGCCATATCAACGGGCGGGTCTTTGACCATAGGCGATCATACATTGACAATCCGTGCGCAAAATGAAAATGGTTTATGGGGTCAAAAAGAAACCGTCACTTTTCAGGTTGATGGCGATTGTCCAATTGCCGGTTTTGACATTCAAAGCGCATGTGTTGGTGAACCATTGCAATTACTTGATACAAGTACCGGCATTCTCGGTACTGCTGTATATAACTGGTATGCTGATGGAGTTCTGATTAGCAATACAGAAGGAGACGTCAGTCACTCGTTTGACAGTCCTGGAATGCATACGCTTTCTCTTGCTATTCAGAATGGAGCCATCTGTACAGATAGTACCGGGGTTTCGGTAGAAATTAAAGCCAAACCTTTCGTGGTATTTCAGGCCGATGTGGTGGACGAAGGAACCCCGACCACTTTCCTGACAGATGAATTCAATCTTGATCCTGCCTCCACCTGGGAATGGGACTTTGACACAGATGGCAATATTGATGATACAACTCCGGGATCAACAAGTTTTACATTCCCGACTGGCGGGACCTACACTACCACATTGTATGTAACAGACGGACAAGGGTGTGGCACTTCCTTCTCAAGGTCAGTTACTGTCAATACTTTGGGAGCTTTAGTTCCTGATTTTAGTGCAGAAGAAGTGTGCCTTGGTGAGGTCACGATGTTTACCGACCTGTCATCCAACGTACCCGGAGATGCCACCTGGTCATGGGATTTTGATGGAGACGGAAACGAAGATGATGCGACCGCTGGAAACACCTCTTTCACATATACCACAGAAGGCACCTATACTGTGACACTTACAATTGAGACAGCTGATGCTTCCGTATTTACTCATGTGGTTGATGTCACGGTTTCTTCTGTTCCTGTAGCTTCCTTTACTGTCGAAACTAACTGTCCGGATGATCCGGTACTGTTTACAGACAACAGCCAAAACACTGCTCAATCCATGTGGTTTTGGGATTTCGACAGTAATGGCACCATTGATAGTCAGACTGCAGGGGATGTGTCATACACCTATCCGGGAGCCGGGACTTATGCTGCTTCATTACTTATTGAGAATGCAGCCGGATGCTTTGATTTCACGGCAGTGAATGTGGTACTTGATGACAACCCGACAACATCTGCTTTTGATTTCACCTACAGGACTTCCGCCTCTTCAGCTCTTGCAGAATTCATAAATCTGTCAGAAAACGGAACTGATTATTCGTGGGATTTCGGAGATGGGAATACTTCTTTAGAGAGCAGTCCCTCACATGAGTTTGAAGAATATGCCGGACAGACATTTCAGATTTGTCTCACTTCTTCCAATGAATGTACCACTGACCAGGTATGTCAGTCGATAACCTTCACAATCACAGGATTACAGGATCTGAATGATGCCGGAATTCTTGCATATCCAAATCCGGGAGACGGACATTTGAATCTGGATTTTAGCAACGTGGAAAAGGATGTTTATCAAATAAGCATTTATAATTTGACCGGGAAGCTGGTTTACCAGACAGAACACAACACGCTGTTTTCAACTCATTTTGAGAAACGATCAATAAGGCCCGGCAACTACCTGCTGAAGGTCAAATCTGAAAAATTGAATGCACAGCAGAAATTAGTGGTGAGGTAAAAGTCGCGTATTCAGATCCTTCGATTTCTCTGATGACGATAATATATTAAGCGAAACCGTGCTGTCATGCTGCCTGCCCGACTGTTTGGCGGGAGGAACGAAGGATCTTACTATCATTCCGAACTAATAGATTCTTCCTTTGCTGAGATGACGCTCCAGCTCGAATCTTTGGGCTTTCACAAATGAAGCATCTACTCCAGAGACTCATTTAGAAATTCCCATGTTGGATTGAAAGAATTAATCAAATCCACTTTTTTGAACCTTTTCCATCCTTTAATTTCCTTTTCTCTGTCAATTGCATGTTGAACATATTGAAACCGCTCCCAATAAATAAGGTGATAGCAATTATACTTCCCAGCAAAACTCTTCTTCAGATTCAATGATTCAGACTTGTGTTGTTCCATCCGGGTTCTTAGATCATTCGTCATTCCAGTATAAAGAACCTTCTTTGAATTATTTGTAGTTATGTAAACGAAATAATTATGATTCATTACCCTGAAGATAGAATGCCATTTCACACTCGGATAGAGGAACTTATCTACAATTGATTTCAGGGATCCTTCGCTGCGCTCAGGATGACATTCTAACTATAAACCGTGCGGTATTCAGGATATCATTCAAACCCTGATCCAGCTAAGGAGCTACGCGCAAACATTCTGTCTCTAATCTGTGCTGTCATGCTGAGGTACGAAGCATCTTACTTGTCAAACAGAATCAATAGATCCTTCCTGCGCCCGCCTGAACGGACGGGCAGGTCAGGGTGACATGCTAACTAAAATCTGTGCTAAAGGATTAAGAACGACATGTCAACTAAAGGTTCGTGCTGTCAGGTTGGAGGTACGAAACATCCAATAATCCAAAGAACTCCGTTCACTTTGGATTATAAATGCGCTTCGCGTTTTTCCTTACTTGCTCAATATCCAGCGTCATGGGTCTGAGCTGCTTATTCACAAAAAGCTCCATTTGATCATCGTAATGAGGGCTCCCCGGTTTATTTGATGCACCATAAACATTGACCGTCTCAATGATAGGCAATCCGTCTTTTGGGTAACGAACCATCATAATGTAAGATTCTCCTAACCTCCCCTTAATCATCCCGTCTTTGTAATTGGCAGAGCTCATCGCCGAGATCACATCAGGAAGCCCTCGCAACGGCAGGGCCTTTTCACCACGCACCAGCTTCTGATATTGTCCGAGAGTAACGTTCAGTGTTCCAAAATACTTCATCAAATACCGATAGGCATACTTCAATGACGGCTCCAGCTCCTTTGCTCCAATGTCCTTTTTGTCCGACACATCCTTATTCCACCGTAAATGGATGTATGTCAGGAACACATGTGCCGGACCAATGCGATCCGATTCAGCCATGCGATCCCATGAACGGATGATATCAAGCACCACAGCGGCAGAGTCCTCCAGCACTATTTCAGGGTCAAAAATTGGATTCAGGTTGACACTATAGACCAGGCTGTCCGGAAAACCCGAATCGTACTTTATGTCAAGAAAATCCTTCCAGCTCAATTTATTATACTTATCGATCAACTGCATGAATCGATAGCTTCGATTATTTTCAAATTCCTGATAGCCCATGGTCGAATCATAGTCTTCCACCTTATTGTTATCCTCTTTTCCGGTAGCACTGAACGCTGAATTATTCGTATTGAACAGGTAGCCGGAGGCCGGATTGGTGAGTTGTGGCAGATCACTGAATGGATGATAATCAGTAGTCAGGGTTGCTGATGTATTTCCTGGAAGCGTTTTCCACCAGTTATAATTAGGGTTTCTGAAAGGAATCTTCCCGTTCCCCACATAAAAAAGATTATCCTCCCGATCCGCATACACAATATTGAAACTTGGTATGGCCGTCATTTTCAACGCTTCTTTGAATTCCTTCAGATTTGAAGCCTTGTTCATTTTATACCATTGCTCAACCGCTCGTATTTCATCAAAAACTGCCATTTTGAAGGCGAAATGTCCCGTATCATTCTTTATAACAGGGCCATGAATCGAATACAATGCTTCCTTCTTTACACCTATTTTTAAACCCAAAAATATTTTAACCTTTAGCTTAACTTTCCTTCGTTCAAGTTCAAGCCAATCATTATCGAACTTGTATTTATACTTATCATTCGGGTTCATTTCCAGTTGAAAAATATCCACTTTGTCAATGTAATTGACCGTGTGCGCCCATCCCAGATTTTCATTGGTGCCGTGAAAAACAACAGGTCCGCCAGGAAACAGGCCTCCCATCATGTTCCAGCCTTCATCACTCACCAGATGTGCTTCGTACCAGGCAGCAGGGCCTTCCAGTGGCTGATGTGAATTGATAGCAAGGAAAACTTCGTCGCTTGTCGTTTTCTTTCGACTTATTGCAAACGCATTAGATCCTTTCCCACTAAAATCAGCCGGTGGGAACCGGTTATCAAACAGTCGTTTAATAACCCCATCTGCTCCATCCTGAACAGCCAGTTGAAGAACGTAAGCACGAAAAATTTCCTTCACGGAAATTGGAAACGCCTTTCGGTGAAGGACTTCTTTCGGGTGATGCTTTGCGTAAGCATTCAGCCCTGCTGCATATCCTTCTACAATTTTCAGGAAAGCCGGATCCACTTCATCAAAGTGTTCCTCAACAATGTCCTCACAGCGCATCAGGCCTACCACATAATCAATCGGTGCTCCATCCTTACCCAAATACCTTCCCATCAACTGCTTTGCTGCCATCATGGTCTCCTGAATGGTTTTGAAATCATCTTCGGCATGCGCCCAGGCCAATCCATAAGAAACCTGTGCGTCCGTTGGCGCATAGATGTGCGGCACTCCATAATCATCACGCATGATTTCAATCTGATCGGGGGAGAACTGGGCGTTAATTGAGAGGCATTGGATTAAAAAAATAATAGCAGCCGGTAACCGGACAAGATTCTTTTTCATTATTTCTGTAACTTTCTTTCAAAACTAAGATGTATGTGTGAATGCTGATCAGCATAGATCAGATAACTCATGAAATTCAGCGGATCAATAGATATCGACCAACCTCTTGAAATAGTAACCCAATTTTTTGCGAATCCGGATTACCTGGGTGAATACCAGGAAGGTTTTGTTAAAAAGGAACTAATCAGTGGTGTTCAGGGTCAGGAAGGAGCAGTTTCAAAAATGTACTACCAGAATGGAAAGCATGAAATTGAATTAACAGAAACGGTCACTTCCAATAATCTGCCCGAATCGTTCGAAGGGCACTATCATCACAAACACATGGACAATACCATGAAGTGCACTTTTACAGCTTTGGATGAAAACAAAACCAGGTATCAGGCAGAAATTGAGTATACGAGAATCAATTGGGTGATGCCCAGACTTATCGCGATTCTTTTCCCCGGTATGTATAAAAAGCCTGCACAACGGTGGCTGAATAACTTCAAAAGATTTGTAGAAAAACAACCTGAATCAAACTGACATGTGGGAGGAAAAACTGGTGTTTTATGATGAAATTGTTGCCAAAGCCAATTTTGAACGAAAAGGTAAAACCATGCCTTACACTTCTGCCAATGGTCACATGTTTTCACTTTTCAATAAAGCCGGAGAAATCGGGATACGACTCTCAAAGGAATCAGGTGAAAAATTCATGGAAAAATACAACACAGGAAGATTCAAATCTCACGGCGCCTTTATGAAGGGCTATGTATTGATTCCAGAGTCTCTTTATGATGACATAGATCTTATTGTGGAAACTTTAAAAGAAGGTCATGCTTATGTTTTAACCCTTGAGCCTAAGTGAAACTTTCGTTGGTCTGAACTTTACCAGCACAAGTTTTTGTTTCTGATCCTTCGTTACTCTCCGGGATGACAGCTTCTTTTGAATCGGTCTGTCATCCTATGTATAAATCAGGTTAAATTGATCGTTTTTTACGGAGGAGAAGAACAGTATACAATCTGACCGGCAATTCTGAGAAGTCATGCAAAACTTTGCAGCTCCTGCACCAGGGATAGAGGCAGCACCTCGCATGCGCAGGTCTAAGAGTGATGGCCGGAGTACAGCTGAAAGCCCGGCTGGTGCCCGATTTTTAATTCTTCGGTCAAAATGAAGTAATTCAGGGAGCTTACAACCCTTCATTCCTTCCGTTCACACAATTCTTCATGGAGATACCTTAAGTATTCACTAAATTCATAGCCACTTACAAAAAACCTATGAAAAATTTGAAGCTCTTTTTAATTACGGTGCTATTCAGCGCCGGATCTTTGTACGCTCAGGAATTGTCACTAAAAGTGAGTACTGAGCCAATATCAATGAAAATTGGTCAGACACTTCAGCTACAGGCTGTGGTGGTTGATGCAAACGGAAACAAGGTGCCGGACCGGGAGTACCTGTTCTTCTCACGCAATCGTCGCGCATTGTCTGTGGTAGACAGTACCGGAATGGCGACTGCCATCAAACACGGTGAATATGGGATCGTGGTAATAAGCCCTAACGAGGATGAAGGTCGATTGAGGGCGGACTTTAAGGTCATTATCGAGCCGGCTCCTATTACAAGAGTTGAAATCAGTGGTGTTCCTGACAAAGTATATGCCGGTGTAACACTGCCACTTTCTATTAAAATATTCGATGAAGCAGGGTTTGAAAGAGATGATATCTCTGCAACGCTTACCTCATCTGATAAAGAAACTGTTGGTGTTGCTCCTTTTTACAAAGTCATTGCCAGATCCAAAGGAAAATCAACCATTAGCGCCACAGCTGAAGGTGTGACCGGAACGATGGATATCAACGTAGTTGAGAATCCCATTGCACAAATCAACCTTCAGTCAGATATGCTGGAAGGTAGATCAGGGGATGTATTCACGCTAAGCGCAGTTGCTCTGGACAAAAACGGAAATGAAGTAAAAGATGCCCCAATCAGCTATTCTTTCACCGGGGAATCGTACGATGTGTCAGCTGCTCCGTCCGGATTGATGACGAAAGACGGAAAATTCGTAGCAGATCAGCCTGGTCTGTATGTATTGAATGCAACCTGTGGTTCGGCAGCTGCCTCTGTCACCATTAGTGCAAACAATCGAAACATTACAAGAAAAATTGAGCTGATCGGCCAGGGTTCCGTGAATAACAAACACACTTCAGATCTGTGGATTTGGGAAGGTGTTGACGGGAAAGATTATGCAGTAACCGGAACCTGGGGTGCAGATGGCACAGCTTATTTCTGGGATGTAACTAACCCGGCTTCAATCAGCCTGATCGACTCTGTTCAGGTAGATGCACGTACGGTGAACGATGTAAAGGTTTCAGAAGATGGTAAAGTATGTGTGATTTCGAGAGAGGGCGCTTCGAACCGTAAGAATGGCCTGGTAATTATTGATGTGAGCAACCCTCGCGATGTTTCAGTGATTTCCGAGTTTTCTGAAAATCTGACCGGTGGAGTACACAATGTTTTTATTTATCAAAATCATGTTTATGCGCTGAGTGCTGGAAGAAAATACTACTCAATCAATATTGAAGACCCGAAGAAACCTAAAATTGTAGGTGAATTCGAACTGGATACTCCGGGGCATTCCATTCATGATGTTTGGGTCCATGATGGAATCGCCTATTCCTCTAACTGGTCTGATGGTGTTCAACTCGTAGATGTTGGGAATGGTATTGCAGGAGGTTCTCCTTCCAATCCGGTTCAATTTGCCAGCTATGCGTATCCAAGCGGGTCTAATCATGCAGCCTTCCCGTATAAAGATGAAAAAACAGGAAAGTTTTATGTAATTCTTGGTGATGAAGAATTCCCATACGGTCTTGATCCAAATGGAAGAAAACCAGGGCGTGCTGCCGGTTACCTCCATGTCATTGATTTCACAGATCTGAATAACCCGAAAGAAGTTGCATGGTTTCAGGTTCCATTTGCGGGATCTCATAACTATTGGATAGAAGACGATATTTTGTATGCGGCCTTCTACAATGGCGGGGTACGAGTGGTTGACCTGAGCGGTGAATTACTTGGAGACCTGAATCGTCAGGGAAGAGAGATTGCCTGGATTGTGCCGGAAGATCCTGACGGGTATGTGGCAAATGCTCCATTTACCTGGGGTGCTCAACCACACAAAGGACACATCTTTTATTCTGACTGGAACAGTGGACTATGGTCTGCAAAGCTTGAACCTGTAATCCCACAGAATACAAAAATTGAAACGAAATAACTTTTAAGATCGCGGATAAATATGAAATACATAAAGTATCTGTGCATGGGGGTGATGACATGTTTTTGCCATCTGGCAATCAGTCAAAACTACTATGTGTATGTAACTGCTGAATCTGAAGACGAAGTGTCGTTAATCAAATTCGACGGGAAGAATGCAACGATTGAAAAAACCATTGTGGTTGGAGTCTGGCCTGCAGAAATTGAAGGGCCGCATGGGATAAATGTGAGTCCTGACGGGAAGTACTGGTACCTGTCTCTGGCTCACGGTAATCCTTACGGAACGCTTTACAAATACTCGACAGAGACCAATGAGGTTGTTGATACCGTGATGCTGGGACTATTCCCGGCTTCACTTCAGGTATCAACAGCCACAGGCTTGCTGTATTGTGTGAACTTCAATCTCCATGGTGACATGGTTCCGAGTACGGTATCTGTGGTTGATCCCGAATTAATGATGGAAGTGAAACGTATTGAGACCGGCGTAATGCCCCATGGTTCGCGTATATCGTCGGACGGAATGTATCACTATTCTGTAGGAATGATGTCCGGAGAGCTGTTTGAGATTTCTACGACTAAAATGAAGGTCAGTCGGGTACTCAATCTGGATGGAAAGAAGGAAATGCCAATGGCTGATACAGGTGGCGGCATGGATCACAGTCAGATGGACCATTCAAAGATGGATCACTCGAAAATGGACATGGGTGGCATGAGTCACAGTGCCGTGAAACCAACATGGGTAATTCCTCATCCCACCAACAATAAGGTGTATGTGGCCGGTAACGGGTCAGATGAAATCCTGGAAGTGGATCTTGAAAAATGGGAAATCACCAATCGATTGAAAACAGGTAAAGCTCCTTATAATGTGGATATTTCACCGGACGGCCGATACCTTGTGGCTACTTACAAAGGAAGCGCTGAAACAGGAGTCTGGGATCTGAAAAAAGGAAAAGAACTGGCACGAGTAAAGAATACCAGAAAAGTGACTCATGGAGTTTCTATTTCGTCGGACAGCAAGTACGCATTTGTATCAGTAGAAGGAATTGGTGGAGAACCCGGTACAATGGATGTTATTGACATTAAGAAAGCAACCAAAGTTGCTTCCGTTGATATGGGTAAGCAGGCAGGCGGGATTATCTTCTGGAAAATGGATTAAGCAAATTGAAAATAGCTAAAAGAGGAGCAGATACTGTTCCTCTTTTTTTGTTTGAAATGAAGGTTCAATTACCATTTATCGTTTTGATATTCCTTGGCTGCAGTTCGAAAAGCAATCAGGAATTTCCGTATTCACAACCAGATGAAATCGTTGTACCAATTCCTTTTAACGAAGAGTTGGTTACCACCAATGGGATCGCATTTTCAAAAGATGGCCGTACACTTTATACTTCCATTCAACGAAAAGATACATTTACCAATGGTCGACTTCTTGCCGCGATCAGATTCTCAACGTTCAATTCAGGTAGTTGGTCCCAGCCGGTTAACATCCAACCTGAGTGGTCCATGGATGCCTATCATCCCATACTCTCGGAAGATAACAATACCTTGTTTTTTAACTCAAGATCACATCCTGATTCCACAAGACTGGCGATCCCACATAATATCTGGAAGGCTCAAAAAACCAAATCTGACTGGAGTGCTCCCAGCCTGGTTGAAGGCGTTAACTCAACTTCTTACGACTCTTATCCATCCCTGACCAGCGACAATCATTTGTATTTTAATTCTGACAGAGATGGTGGAAAAGGAGGAATGGATATTTATGTCTCACGATTTAAGGATGGCTCATATCAGGAGCCGGTGAATATCGAAGAAATAAATTCAGCTGATGTCGAAAATGATCTGGTGGTAGATCCGGAAGAGCGATTTATCATCTTTAACCGATACGTTCATGCCACTCAATCCATTGATTTATTCATCTCATTTAATGCTGGTAGTAAATGGACCACTCCGCGTGAACTGGACAATATCAATCATCCCGAAAAATGGGAACTAACTCCTTCTCTTTCACCTGACGGGGAATACTTCTTTTTCGAACTTGATAACAAAATTATGCAGGTCAGTCTGTCAGCATTGATCTACTCCGATGAGCTGCCGGAAATTGGTAAGAGAAAGTGATGCCGCCTGATTGTCAAAGGATGGTAAGACTTAATCCTTTGTCAGGAATCTGAAAACATCCTTGGAGCTGACAATGCCAACGAGCTCTCCATCATCCATAACCGGCAGGCAATGAAATGAAACATTACTAAACAACAGGATGGCTTCTGAAATTTTCGAATTGGCGTCAATGGAGGTGACGTCTTTTGTCATGACTTCATGAATGGAAAGGGACTGGAAAATCTTACTGTCTTCCAGTTTATCACCGATAAAATCACAGAGATACACCACATTATTAATGTCATTGCTGCTTAGAATTCCAACCAGCTCTCCGTCAAGCACAATGGGCAAATGATGAATATTAAATTTCTCCATCAAACTTTTAGCTTCCATGACATCACTATTGGGACTCAGTGATTGAACCTGCCCCGTCATTATTTCTTTGATACTTGTGTCTTTCATAATTGTTGGCGAATTAACTCAGATTGAATAATTCCTGAAATTAACTCAAGTTGTGGAGTCTGTGTCATGCTACAAATCATTATTTGAGGGAAATTTTATCATATAAAGGAAAATTAAATGTATCGAACAGTCCGATCATCCCTTTCTGCTCCTTCAAAACAGTTTATACCAAATATTATCAGGAAAATGATTTGAGAAAAATATTCTTAACTATCACTTCCCCTTAACTTCCAAAACAATAGGTAAATAGCCAGAATATTCGTATTTCAATGATTCCGTTTTTCACCATTTAATGTATTAATTCATCTTATCATTATCTGCTAACTTATCAGCTGATAATTTTTCACTGCTTGTCTCTCAATAGTCGCCAATTCACCAAATTCACGCTGAAGTTCGAAGACTCTGTTGAACATCAATACATGCTGTCCTGCATGGCAAATGATCTTTGGGGCTTTCGAATGTTCTATCTCGCATTGATCATTATCAACCCGTTAATGCTTTTTCTGGATGCCTCAAGATTTGATGACCCTACTGTCTCCTCCCTGTACACCCGGCTACTTCCTGAACTGGTGTTTATCATCGTCTACATCACAGGAAGAAGGCTTACTGTGAATGATACTCGAAAATTCCAGGGGCTGGTCTTTGCTGTAACTCCAATACTTTACACTCTTTTCCTGAGCTCAGATTATCTCATTGAACAGGATTTTTATCATTTATTCCTTCCCAACATTACATCGATTCTTTTGTTTGTGAATGCTTCTTTTGTCGGATTACGATTCAGGCATTCGATTATCTTAAATTTTCTGACCACTCTCACTTATTCGCTCTATGCCTCATTCCTGTCTTATCGTCCCTTCCACCAGGATCAGGTAGTTTACATTATTGTATTCTTTTTTCTGGTTAGCATCATCAGCTATGTATTCGAACGGAAAAATAGAATACTATTCCTCAAGCAGGAATTGATTGCTCGTCAAAACGAAATCATCGAAGAAAAGAATGAGAAACTGGTCAAACAAAATAAGATGCAAACCTCATTGATGTCGATCCTCACCCACGACATCCGAACACCCCTTGGTTCACTTCAGGAACTGCTTAAACTCCAGAAAAAGAACATCATTTCTGAAAATGAAATCATCGAGCACTTCAATAAGATCAGTGGTTCTTTCGAACATACCAATGAACTCATCGATCAAATGATTTTGTGGGTGAAATCTCAGATGGACGGTTTCAGTCCAAAAAATGAACCCTTCATTCTCAGGGAAATAATTGGTCAGACAGTTGCGCTTTGTCAGGACGCTGCTGACAAAAAAGACATCAGAATAGAAATAGAACAACTATCCGATAAAAAGCTTTCCACAGATAGTGAAATGTTTGCAATTATCCTCAGAAATTTATTGATGAATGCTGTCAAATTCAGTTATAGAGAATCTTCCATTCAGGTAGCTGTTGAATATGATAACAACACCTGCAAAGTCAGTATTTCGGATACGGGAATAGGAATTCCCGAAAATAAACATCAGACGATTTTTTCCAACACCATTACGACCAGAGGAACAGACAATGAAAAAGGAACCGGGATGGGGCTACCCCTTTCTCACAATCTCATGCAGGTACTCGGAGGTGAATTAACTCTTGAATCTGAAGAAGGAAAGGGATCCGTGTTCTCCATGGTATTCGGGCTTTAAGAGTAGTTATGTCATCTCTTTCTTCATCCCAAACAATGGGTGCAGGAAGAACAATCTGCGAATCAGGAATTCATAGAGTATCCAACTACCCAAAAATGTACCAAGAGTCAAAATCAGGAATTTGGACCAGAACCCCCAATCAAGATCTGCCAGGTAAAACCCAATCGTGATGGTAATGGTCTGGTGCAGAATGTAAAACGGGTACACTGCCCGATTGCAATAGCTGAGCCATCGACCGGGCCTGTTAAGATAAACCGCAGCAAATCCAAACAAAGTCAATATCCATGACCAGAGATTGATCACCTTAAAAAATGCCTCAATGAAATGAATAACAATAGAATCTTCAAAGTATAGCCAGATAACGCATAATGCAAGAAAGGAAATGATCCCAATTACGAGTGCATGTTTTTTGATCTGATCCAATGCTTTCCAGAATTCTTCTTTCACTGAGATCAATAAAAAACCATAGAAAAATAAAGTCAGGCTGCTCACAAAGTTGAACCAGTCCCATATCAGGTTATGGGTAACATCAAAAAATGGTTCAAGGAGAGACTCATATAAAAACAATGGAATAATCAGCAGGTAGAGACTGAATGGATTTTTTGTCAGCCGCTTTCTCCAGCCATTCAGGAAATTTCCGGCGGCATGTTTCCTGAGATGCAGAAACACAGGTGTAAGTATCACCGAAAACACCAACAGGTAAGGCAAAAACCACAGGTGATGCCAGCTGAAGTTTCCTTCCGGATAAATTCCCTCAAATGCCGGTCCGGACCAGAACGACAAATAAGAACCAGCAAATTCCAAATCTGCCACTCGCTCAAAATAAACCTGGGGTGGAACGATCACACACATCCCGAAAATCAGCGGAATCCCCAATCGCAGGTTTCGCTCTTTGATGAACTGAAATCCTGAACGGAAAGAAAGAGCGAAAGCAGTCCCCATGCCTGAAATCACGAAGAGAATCGGCAGTCTCCATTGATTCACAAATAGCATCGGCCATCTTAGTTCACCGGAAACTTCATTGTTCTTGATGTGCCATCCCCATGGCACAAAGAACATCCCTACATGATAGAAAATAAGAAGTCCAAAAACGATAACCCTAAGCCAGTCCAGATCATATCGGCGTGTCGTTTCCATAATCGCATTTTTTGAATTATTAACACTCAAACATACGGCGAACGACTGGTCATGATAACAGCATGTGATGGGCCACAAGGTTTTTGTTACGAGTTACACTCGTCTGTTCATCAGATGATTGAATGCATGAATGTGTGTTCTTGATACGGGGACCTTAAAATCCAGTCCATTGAGTGCCAGCTGGTAGCCCTGGGCGTTTCCGGTAACACCCTTAAGGTGTTGCGTATTGACAAGGTACGCCCGATGCGTTTTTACGATGTAAGGGAATTCGTTGAGCTGCTCCCCTGCACTTTGCAATGTCAGTCGTTTGAGCAGTTTTTCAGGAACCTCACCATTTTTCACAAAGAATTCAAGGTAGTTACCATCGGACCGGACGTATAAAATCTCAGATGGGATAACATCAAAATCATCTCCTGCAACACCCGCTTTGATGGAAATACGTTCCTGATTTTCATTCCAGTCGGAATGATCATCAGGAACGAATCGGCCGGCCATTGCCTGATTATGACGATTGGTCCACTGCAAATTGATGGTTGAGATGACAAAAAAGAGCAGAGACCCCATCATATATGCATGCAACACTTCTTCCCCAAACTGGTGCATTCCGATTCCTGCAAGCGGCTTGTAAATAATAAATCGAATAAAAAACTCACCGACACCAATAAAAAAAAGCATTACGAAAATCACCTTTAATTCCTTCATCCGTGTCCACTCCTCTTCTTTCACAAAAGGATTGATAATCAGAAAGTACAGAAAATAAATAGCGACAGCTACTCCAATATGAGCCAGCGAAATGATCTCATAGCTGTAAACATGTTCATTGTAATCCCGCTGAAACGGCTCCATCAGGTATTCCACCAGAAATCCCACAAGAAAAATTAATCCTCCGGTCCGAAGCATGTCTTTTCCTCTATGGAAATAAGGATATGTTTGTTTCCAAAAACCCACGATACAAAGTAAATTAAATGATTAAATATGACATCAGCTTCTAACCTAAACATACGGCTGAGACCGGCAACCATCAGTGATCTTGATCTGCTCGAACACTGGGACAGGCAACCGCATGTGATTGCATGTGATCCGGATGAGTCGGACTGGGCGAATGAACTTCAGCGATCAGAAGACTGGCTGGAACAGCTGATAGCAGAACTCGATGGTCAGCCAATCGGAGTGATCCAGATCATTGACCCATTAGAAGAGACTTCTCATTATTGGGGGAACGTCCCTCCCAACCTTCGCGCCATCGATATCTGGATTGGAGAAGCATACAACCTGAACAAAGGATACGGAACCATCATGATGCAACTGGCACTGGAAAAATGCTTTGCCCCTCCCGAAGTATCAGCAGTCCTCATTGATCCATTGGCTTCCAACACCAAAGCCCATCGCTTTTACGAACGCCTTGGGTTTCGTTTTGTGGAAGAACGAATTTTTGAAGGACATGCCTGCTTTGTATATGAATTGAAGAGGGTATGGTGGATGAGCTGATTTGATGATGATGAGATTTAATAATGAGTTGATTGGACTGTGAATCAATCAATTCGTCTTTTCAATCTTCAAATTTTCAAGTCAACATTTATTTTTTAAACATTTATTAATCATATTCGTATCCATAACTTAAACAATTATTAAAGTAATGGAATTAATTGGTTCACTTGAAGAAATTGTCCTGATGATTTTGCTAAGAAATGAGCAGATCAACAGTGTGGGAATTGCAAAAGAATACCACGCAGCACTGGACAAAAACATCTCCATTCCTGCCATTCATGTCGTATTGAAACGGATGGAAAAAAAGGGCTGGGTGAAATCAGTATTTGGTGAACCTACCGCCGAAAGAGGCGGACGAAGAAAACGTATGTACAGTGCCACTCCAACCGCCTACCGTGTAGTGAACGAGCTAAACGCAGTGAAATCAAAACTCTGGAGCGGGATTTCAAAACCCTCTTTGCAATATGTCTCGATCTGATCCGCCAAAGTGGGCCAATCGGCTGCTGGAAAAGTTATGCCCCGAATCGCTGCTGGAAGAAGTACAGGGTGACCTGCATGAAGCATATCACTGGCGTGTGAAAGAACGAGGCGTTTTTCGCGCCCGCTGGTTGTTTGCATTGGAAGCGATCAGGATGTCACGCCCCGGAAAAATTCGGCCGGTTAATTCCCTAAATAACTACCTCATGATGCACAAAAACTATCTCAAAACCGGATGGAGGTTTTTGAAGAAAAACACCTTATACTCAATACTCAACATTCTGGGGCTTGCCATGGGTATCTCCTTTTGCTGGCTGGCATATCTGTATGCAGATGATGAAATGAACTATGATCAATACCTGACAGATCATGACAAAATGTTTCGAATTGTGGCTGATATGAAAAATGGAGATGATATCCATCACATCGGTGGAAGCTCTCATGCCATGTCTATTCAGTTTGAGGAGAAGATTCCTGAAATTGATCAGGTTGTTAAAATCAAAACCGGAGGTGGCATGATCAGAAAGGGAGAAGAAGTATTGCAACAATCCTACCTCTTTGCAGATCAGAACCTCACGGAATTACTGGAGCTTGAATTTCTGGAAGGCACAGCCGGAACATTTGATTTACCCAATGATGTCATCATCTCTGAAAAGCTCGCCGGCAAACTCGATTTGCGTGGAAAAGCAGTGGGTGAAATTCTCACGCTCAATGGCGGGGACGGGGACGAAGAATTCATCATCCGCGGGGTGTATAAAGACATTCCGCTCAATACTTCGGTCCGACGGGACATGATCATTTCTTATGCAAGTTATGTGGCAAATGCGCCCGAACGAAGACTCACCACATGGTTTGATGTGAACATGAACACACTGATCAAGCTGCATGATCCGAAAACAAAGGGTGCAGTTGAAAAGAAGATGACACAGATGCACAATGAAAATGACGATGGTGAAGGTGAGGTTGCACTCAAACTCCAGCAGCTCTCTGAAATCCACCTGAACAGAACATACGGTCACTACAATGGTATCTCCCGCGGAGGAAATGTGGGTATGATCAAACTGTTTACAGGAATCGGATTCTTCTGTCTGATCATTTCCATGATCAATTATTCCAATTTCAATATTTCATTATATATCAATCGTGCGCGGGAAGTCGCATTGCGCAAAGTGATTGGTGCGCAGAAATCCGGGATTTTCAATCAGTTGATCACGGAATCCTTCCTCTCCTGTTTCATTGCAGGACTGCTTGCATTCATCGTACTAATTGCGATTCTTCCTTTCTTCTCTGACTTTGTTTCGAAAAGTTATGACCTGTCATTCCTGGTCAATGGAAGATTTGCACTGGGAGCATTCATCATTTTGATTGCCACCGCCATTATCAGTGGCGTATATCCGGCATTCGTGCTGTCACGGTTTTCTATCATCAAATCCCTTAAAGGAGAACAAAAGATTCGTTCGGGAAAATGGATCACCCAGACACTTCTGGGTGTTCAGTTTATCATTGCAACCGGGCTGGTGGCAGGAATGCTGACGATGAAAGAGCAGGTGAGCTACTTATCCAATTTCGACACTAAAGTCAATATTGACAATGTCATTTATATGGATTACATCCCGGCTGAGGAAAGTCAGATCAAACAGTTCATGGCGGAACTTGATCAGTATCCTGAAATCGCAGAGATTGCTGCCATCTCAGGATACAACGGTACCCGCATTACTTCCGGTGAAATCCAGTTTGATGTACGGCACCTCCGGATCAATCGTGATCTGATCAATCTGTTGGACATTGACATCACGAACGGCAGAAATTTCGATGAACAACTGATATCTGATAAAAACAACGGAATTCTGGTGAATGAGACCTTTGTGAAAAAAATGCAGCTCGATGATCCCATTGGAGTATCCGTCCCGTTCAGTTACGGCGACCTGGAAGACCCGGTAATCATCGGAGTTGTGGAAGACTACCTGTTCGAATCTGCGAAAAATGATGTGGATCCACTGGTGATTTACCTGTCGGAACAATACCCGCTACAATCGGTTTATGTTCGTCTACACGATAATGCAGTGTTTAGTCAGGAGAAATTCGAAGAAACCTGGTCCAAAGCCTTCGACCCCTTTCCTTTTGAGTTTACATTCCTTGAAGAATACTATCAGTCAGCGTATACTGCCGAAAACCGGATGATCACATTAGTGGGCGCCGGATGCATTGTCTCCATCTTTCTGGCTGCCATGGGTTTGCTTGGAATTGTTGGACTGCAACTCAATCAGCGGTTCAAGGAGATCAGTATCAGAAAAGTACTGGGTGCCACGGCAGGTAATCTCTATCAGGTCTTCACCAAAAGGTATGTGCTGATCATCAGTGCAGGACTCATTGGCGGGCTGGGCATCAGCTACTATGCCATTAATGCGTGGCTGGACAATTATCCGTTCCATGTGGAGTTTGGAACCGGCATAATGATCCTGACGATCCTCTTCACGCTGACCATTGCACTGATCACCATCCTCAGCCAGGTATTTAAAGTGGTGCACGCCAACCCGGTGAAGTTTTTGAGAGATGAGTAGTGCACGGTTTTCTGAAAAATGATATGAAAGCGTAGTGGCAAACTACGCCTGGTTAAGGGCTACTGCCCATCCTCCCGGTTCTCAGTAGTCTTCAACCAGAACTCCTCAACATCCAACCGAAACTCTTCAACCTTCAACCAGAACCCCTCAATCTTCAACAAGAACTCCCTAACCTTCAACCAGGGTTCCTCAACCTTAAACCAGAACTCTATAAGCATCAATCAGGACTCCTCAGCCATCGACCAGAGCTCCGCAATATTCAACCAGAACTCCTCAACCTTCAACCAGAGCTCCTTAACCTTCAACCAGTCCTCTATAATCTTCAACCAGAACTCTCCATCCGAGCACAGAATTTCGACTCTGCTAAGCATGGGTGAGTTGACAGGGTTGAAAATTGGTGACATTGATTCTGAAGGAATGCGGATCTGGATTCGAAATGGAATAGTCTATACTATCCAAAAATTGATAAAAATTAGTAACTCTCCATACGACCTGTTCTGATTATGATGATCGGCCCTGCATTGGGCATCACAAAATTTCTTATCAATCCTGCCAATCAGTTCTTTCCCACAGGCCTGGCACTGTTTTAAATTCATTGCATTATCCGTTTCATTAAACGT
>JAVKDB010000008.1:0-213362 GCA_040222475.1 Cyclobacteriaceae bacterium
CCACTCATCGTTCCGCCTGCCAATGCCAGTTTTTCCGCATCCAGTTCGTTGATCGCTCCCTGTACATCCGTCGCAGCTATGTTACCTGCTGCCACATTGGTTACTGATGAAGCTGCAGGAGTTCCAACTCCTTCTATTGCAGTCTCTAACTCCTGAAGGGCCGGTTTGATTGTTATGTTGTCTGTAATCGTAGTGCCGGTGAAAGTGCCTAAATCGGTGGTTCCGGCAGGCAATCCTGTAAGATTATTCAAAGCTGTCTGTTCGGCAGCATCAGTGCTTATATCCTGGCCATCTACTGTACCTAAGACAGTAATATTGCCTGTTGTGGTTATATCCTGTGCTCCAAAATCAGGATCGATCTTTGCCCCGGCTATGGCAGCAGCTGCATTTACATCTGCATCTACTATTGATCCGTTCGCAATTTCAGCGCTTGTCACAGCATCGACAGGAACAACTCCAAGCTGAGCGTCAACATAATTTTTGGTAGCCACATCCTGAGGATTCGTGGGGTCAGCTACATTAATTATATCAAATCCCCCGGCATCATTACTAACATTAAGAACATTATTCAAGTCCTGATTATCGGAATGAATTTGACTATCAACATAATTCCTGGTTGCGACATCCTGCGGACTTAATGGATCGGCAACATCCGCGATAATGCTGTTTGCTGCACTCGTTCCAAATCCCAAAACGCTTGCTAAATCCTGATTATCGGAATCACCCTGGGTATCAACATAATTCTTGGTTGCCACATCCTGAGCAAGTACCGGATCTGCCACATTATTAATTTGAAATCCACCCGCATCGTTACCAAAAACCAGAACATCGGATAGGGATTGATCATCTGTATGATCCTGTGTGTCTACATAATTTTTGTTAGCCACATCCAGTGGATTCGTCGGATCAAGTACATCTGTTATATTATTTCCACCAGCACTATTCCCATTCAAAAGGACATTGCTAAGATCCTGGTTGTCAGAATCTGCCTGGTTATCCACGTAATTTTTAGTAGCCACATCCTGTGGGTTAACAGGATCTGAGAGATTAGTTATTGAATTTCCATTTGCATCACTATTTGAAGCAAGAATATTTGAAAGAACCGTCTGATCAGTATTAGCAACCTGAACCCATCCGGTACCATCAGTCCAAATGAAAAAAGTTTTTAGATCTGTGTCATAAACAAGCAAACCGTCATCAGCGGGCCCAAGTGTCATTCCTGTGGTTCTCTGATTGGTGGTTAATGTGGGAATCAGTAACCCCTGGTTATTACCCGGAGAGACCAGATGAAGGACTGCATTGGGATTCGGATTGTCAACGTTTATTCCTGCTGAAGTATCCTGTGATTGTGCTGTTTTTGCGATTAATCCAAATAGCAAAACAGACAAAGTTCTGATGAGAATTGATTTTGTGGCTTTCACGACTATAGCGATTTTAAGATCAAGTTGGACTAAACCCAACTTCAAAGGTATTTAAAGGAAATACCTCTGAAAATTTTTTACCACTTCTTCGACCTAAATGGATTTCACAGGGACAAAAGACTCACTTTACACTATGTCTTTAACCAGCATTCATCCATTTATTGATCAAAATTGAGTGAATCTGAAGAAGGCAAACGTCAATCTGCACTTCTAATTTTCCATAGTAAAATTTTGGATATCAAAATTGTAATTTTGCATTTGAAGTAGGGTTATTTTGATAGTCGGTTGTATTACTATTTAGATACTCAACCTAAAGTATCTTAGTTAACTAATTTCGCCTAACTATAACTAACCAACATTGCGAACACTCACTTTAATTACACTCATTTTATACGGCTATACCTGTACAAGTCAGGAAAAAAAGATCGCCGTAAAATGGTTTGATGAAAAAGTAGGAAACTATTCCGGTATCATCAATGGCAAAGCCTACAAATTTGAAATGCTTGGATATTCACATCCTTTCTTCAAGGATGAAAGCCTGGCTTCAGGAAATGTGTTCTATAACAATCAACTTTATTATGACAATGAACTCCTTTATGACATCAGTTCAGATATCCTTGTCCTAAAAAAGGATATTAGAGGAATCAGTTCTCTTATTCAGCTAAACTCACTTGAAATCGGGTATTTCACGATTCATGAAAGAAAATTTGTCCGTACCCCAGTGAAAAAGCTAAACGCTGACTACACTTTCATGGAAGAAACATTCAAGGGTGATCGCTTTGGGTTCTACCGTCGACATGAAAAAACAAGAGAAGCTTCTACCAAGAAAAAGATCATCGAATATGAAGAATCAATTTCCTACTATATAAGCGATAACGGAAAATATTCTCGACTGCAAAACGGAAAGAAGTTGATGAAGATTTACCCTGAACTAAAAGACAAAATCAGAAATTTCGCACGCGCCAATGATGTCTCATGGAGGCATCATGACGACTTACTAATTGTTGTATCATTCCTTGACAAAAACTGGCAATGAAGAAGATAATAACCATTTTATTCCTATTGCCGGCAATTTCTGCATCCAGCCAGAATTGCATTCAATTTTCAGGAAATTTTGACAACACATGGATGGAGGAAGTACTTGGAGAAATGAAATCCTCCACAGGTATGGATGTGTATTATAATGAGGCATGGATTGACACTATGTTCGTTAGCAAATCGTTTCAGAATACATGCGTCAAAGATGTTATTGATCAATTGTTTGCCGGCACGAGTCTTAGTGCAATTATTTATGATGGTAAAATCATTGTCACTTATGATTCTCCAATAATCAGGATAGAAAATTCATTCGTTCATGATACAATAGCAGCAGAATCAACTGATACGAATCTTGTAGGGTTCCTTTTTAAAAAAGATCTTGAAAGCTCAGGCGAGGAATCTGTAAATGAGGTATTGGAAGTTGGCAACAAATCAAACTTCAGACCGGGAACCAATGTAGAAATTTCAGGTTATGTGAAGGAAAAAGAAACCGGCGAACCATTAGTCGGAGCACTGGTTTTCATTGATACTCCTCCTACATCAACTATTACTAACCTCTTTGGCTATTATTCTATTAAGCTTCCAAGCGGGAGAAACAATTTAAAAATTCGATTCTCAGGAATGAAAAACATTGAAAGGCAGGTTGTAGCTTATTCCGCAGGGGCACTTGATTTTGAAATGGAAGATAAAATTATCCCTCTCAAGGAAATCGTAATTTCTTCAGATCGTGATGACAACATTCAGGGTGTTGAAATGGGGTTGACTAAAATCGACCTGAAGAGTATAAAGAATGTGCCTAAAATTCTGGGCGAAAATGATCTTGTCAAAGTTGCACTTACTCTTCCTGGTGTTAAAAGTGTAGGAGAAGGTGCTCAGGGCTTTAACGTAAGAGGTGGTTTTGCTGATCAAAACCTTATCATGTTAAACAATGCCACGATCTATAATTCATCACATTTCTTTGGCTTCTTTTCTATTTTTAATGCAGATGTCATAAAGGAATCTCAACTCTACAAAAGCTCCATTCCTGCTACCTTAGGCGGAAGGCTGTCATCGGTCATGGAAGTTACTTCAAGAGACGGGAATCAAAATCAGGTTTCAGGTAAAGGAGGAATCAGTCCTATTTCTGCCCGGCTCTCGTTGGATGTCCCAATAATCAGGGACAAGTTATCTGTAGTTCTTGGCGGAAGAAGTACCTATTCTGACTGGATCCTTGATAAGGTTAAGGATGACAAAATTAGAAATTCGCAGGCAAGCTTTAATGACTTTAATTTCAGAATCAAATCAAACATTGATCAAAAAAGCAGAATCTATCTAAGCGGTTACTTCAGCAATGATGATTTCAATCTTCTCTCGGACTCTCTTTTCAGCTATAGCAACAAATTGTTATCGGCAGAATATGTCAGAGAAATTAATCAGGAACTTAATGTCATGGCAATTGCTACCTCAAGTAATTACAATTACAATATTGAGTATGATGAAAACCCTGTTGAAGGATTCGATATAGGTTTCAGGGTTAATGAAACAAGTCTAAAGACCAATTTTGACCATCTGGTTAATGAGCAGCACAGTCTTAATTATGGATTTGAGGCCAAATTTTATAAAGTAAATCCTGGTGAAAGAAATCCATTTGGTGCTGAATCGCTGGTGGTAAACAAAAAGATTGATGAAGAGAAAGGAACTGAATTTTCGCTTTTCATTTCTGACCAGTTTGATGTAACAAGAGACCTGTCCGTCCAGGCAGGACTCAGATATTCTTCTTTTGGAGTAAGGGGCAATGGAGAATCCTATGTGTATGAACCAGGTGTTGCAAAAGATATTACTTCAATCGTGGATACTGTTCAAAATTCAGGTGGTGTTTCAAAATTCTATCATGGTCCCGAGCTACGACTTTCTGCAAAATACTCCCTAAACTCAACAACATCGATAAAGACAAGCTATAATCGTTCAAGGCAGTACATCAACCTGTTATCAAACACTACTTCGGTTTCACCAATCGATATTTGGAAACTGTCTGACGAACACATCGAACCCCAGGTCGCAGATCAGGTTTCACTAGGAATCTATAAAAACCTTGCAGGCGGAGTGATAGAAACATCCTTAGAAGGCTACTATAAGAAAATGCAGAACCTGTTGGATTACAAAATTGGGTCTCAGCTAATCCTGAATGAAATTATTGAAGCTGATGTTTTACAGGGCGAAGGCAAGTCATACGGGCTTGAGTTTCTTGCAAGAAAAAAACAAGGTAAGCTTAATGGTTGGTTCAGCTACTCATATTCCCGATCTTTCTTAAAGATTGATGGTGCAAATGCAATTGAAAATGTCAACAACGGTGAATTCTTTCCTACCAATTTTGACAAACCTCATGATATGACCCTTGTAAGTAATTACAAATTCAATCGAAGAATCAGTTTTTCTTTCAATACCAAGTACAGTACCGGACGACCCATTACCTTCCCGGTTGCACAGTATGAGATCGGTGGTCAGCGAATTATCCAGTATTCTGACAGGAATCAATTCAGAATCCCTGATTATTTCAGAATAGACTTTGGTGTAAACATTGAAGGGAATCACAAATCAAATAAACCGTTCCACAGCTTCTGGAGCTTCTCGGTTTATAACTTATTGGGAAGAAACAATGCGTATTCAGTGTTCTTTGAAGCACAGGAAAATGAAGTAAAAGCATACAAACTCTCTGTTTTTGGAGATCCGGTACCTACGATAACCTATAATTTTAGCTTTTAAGCAAATGAAAATTCTTACTATTATCTGCTTTCTCTCTTTGATCCTCAGTGGTTGTAGAGAACCTTTTGAGATCGATTCAATCTCTTTTGAACAAATACTTGTAGTAGAAGGGCAATTAACCAATGAGACCAAGAATCATAAGGTTACACTTTCATTCACCTACCCTATTGATTCGGTAACTTTAATTCCTGAATCGGGAGCTCAAATTAGTATTTTGGACGGTTCAGGGCAGGAATTCACCTTTACCGAGACATCCATTCCTGGTACCTACGAGAGTATTCCTTTTGCCGGAGTTACAGGCCAGTCTTATACGCTTTATATACTGACAAGAGATGGAGAACAATTCCAATCCGGAACAGTGATTCAAAAGCCGGTAGCTCCTATTGACACAATGATTGCTCGATTTATTAGAAATGATCAGGATTTTGACGGAGTTCAGGTCTACGTGAGTTCATATACAAATGATAAGCAGATAAGCAAGTATTACAGATGGGAATGGGTTGAGACATACGAAATCAGAGCTCAATGGCCTTCACAATACATTTGGGTGGGTGGCAATGATGCGGAGTTAAGAACTGAAAGTGTAGGTAATTGTTATGCAACCAGTCGAAGCAACAATATAAATGTCAGATCGACTGATGGACTTTCTGAAAATCGAATTGATCTATTTCCTTTAAGCTTTGTTCCGAATGGATCAACAAAACTCAGATCAAAGTATAGTCTGGAAGCTCGTCAGTACTCTCTCGACAATGCTTCATTTACATACTGGAAAACTTTGCGTGATGTGCTTTCAAAACAAGGTTCTCTGGCAGATGTTCAACCAGGAAATCTTTCTGGTAACATATTCAATGAAAACGGGGCAAGGGTTCTTGGATATTTTGATGCATCAGATGTGGCGAGGTATAGAATATTTATCGAACCGAGTCAGTTCAGAGATGATGGTTTCGTTGTTAATAGCCAGCTTTTTGCGTGTAGTGAAATTCGTGTAACCCTTGATGGGTTAGGGAGTTATATGAGTCAATACAATGGCACCCACGTTATTTATATTGATGCAGACCCGGTCGCACCAGATCCAAATGGTGAAGGTGGGTTACCTGCAGGCTGGTTGATTGTACCCAAAAATTGTGGAGATTGTACCGCTTCCGGAACCAATGTAAGGCCTTCATTTTGGGAATGATTTAATGATAGTGAGATGAAGATGTTAATTGGCATTCTTTTCGTTTCTATCACAATTGCCTCCTGCAAAGAGCCTTTTGTTCTGGACTCAATTTCATATAATCGAACACTTGTTGTAGAAGCCCAGCTAACTAATGAGCTGAAGAATCATAAAGTAATATTGTCATATACTTCCCCTGTTGATTTGGCTGCCTCAATTCCTGAAACAGGCGCCACAGTAAGAATTCTGGATGGAGAAAATCAAGAGATAGTCCTCACCGAATCACCTCTTGGAACGTATCAGACTCCAGTCATGTCAGGTGTCAGAGGTCAATCATATACCTTATACATCGAAGTTGCAAATGGAGAAAAGTATCAATCACAAACAGTTGTGCAGAAAGGAGTTAGTGAAATAGATACTGTTTCTGCAAGATTTATTGTTAATGATGCAAATTTGGACGGACTTGAATTCTCCGTTAGTGCTCATTCTGATGATCCCAAAGTATCAAATTTTTACAGATGGGAATGGATCGAAACCTATGAAATCAACACCCCTTTTCCATCAAGATACGAGTGGGTTGGCGGGCGCATGCCTGTATTGAGAACAAACCAGGTTGGAAACTGCTGGCCTACAGTACAAAGCGGAACAATCAACGTTAAATCATCAAGTGGTTTTAATGAAAATAGAATCATCAATTCTCCTATTCATTTTGTTCAGAATGGATCGCAAAAGCTCAGGTCAAAGTATAGTCTTCTTGTGAGGCAATATTCGCTTGATAGTGAGGCCTTTACTTACTGGAGAACGATCAATGAATTACTGTCCAGGCAAGGGTCGCTTGCTGACATACAACCGGGAAATTTACCTGGAAATGTTTTTAATGAAAATGGGAAAAGGGTACTGGGCTATTTTGATGCTTCAGATGTTTCGACCTATAGAGTTTTTATTGATCCCGATGATTTTGAATCTGACGGCCTAAGAACTACTAATCCGTTATTTGGGTGTGCACTGGGTCAATACATTGTGCCAACTGACAGTCTTGCTATATTTTTCAGAGGTACGGACCGTGGTACTTATGTTATTTACGATGATGTAGATGCAAGCCCAAATAATCGAGCCGGCTGGATACTGGTCCGAAAAAAATGTGGAGACTGCACCGAGTCCGGAACGAACATTAAACCTGAATATTGGGAATAATGGATAAATTGATTTTCATATCATCTGTTATATGTTTTCTGTCATGCAGAGAACCATTTGAAGTGAATTCAATTAACAGTAACCAAACACTTGTCGTTGAGGGTTTCATAACAAATGAACTTAAAAACCATGCAGTCAGTCTGTCCTATTCTACCCCGATAGACTCTGTGACTTTCATTCCAGAGACAGGAGCTAATGTGAGCCTGGTGAATGGAGATGGCATAAGATACGATTACACTGAGTCGGTTGATGCCGGCATCTACCATAGTCCTGTTTTCGCCGGAATCGCAGGTCAGTCTTATACCTTGTTAATTGAAACCCGTGCTGGCGAAAACTTTAGATCCAAAACCGTTATTCAAAAAAAAGTTGCTGAAATTGATAAACTAACTGCTCGTTTCATTAGAAATAATAATGTTGAAGGTGTAGAACTATATGTCAATAGCCTGCCGGCTGGTTCTGAAATATCCAGATATTATAAATGGGAATGGATAGAAACCTATGAGAGAGGGGTTCCTTTTCCATCAAAAATCATTTGGACCAATCGCAATAACATCATCAACCGTGAAGAGCAGGTTGCCAGTTGTTGGGCTTCAAAAAGGAATAAATCTCTTTACATAAAAACATCAGAAGACCTTTCTGAAAATCAAATTCTTAATTTCCCCGTAAAGTTCATTCCAAATGGCTCGGTTGAGCTTAGCATCAGATACAGTCTTTTGTTGAGGCAATATTCACTTGACCTCAATGGCTACAGATATTGGAAGCTTCTGGATGATATTATTTACAAACAGGGATCGTTATCAGAAATCCAATTCGGAAACCTTCCAGGGAACATAATAAGTGATGGCAATCAGCCCGTTCTTGGTTATTTCGATGCATCTGACGTTGCAGAAAAGAGAATCTTTGTTGACCTGGAACAATTCGCTGATTCCGGATTTAATGCCCCTCCTAACTATGATTTTTGCACGATCAAAGAAGTAGCACCTGAAGAAATCGGGGATTTCATGTCTCAAAACAGAAACTCCTATGTCATCCACAAGCGCCTTGAAACAGATCCGAATGATCCTGCAAAATTGACCGGATGGGCGGTAGTCAAAAGTATTTGTGGGGATTGTCGTGAATTTGGTATAACAAACGTAAAACCTGAATTTTGGTAATGAAGAAATTAACTATTCTAACATTTTTTATCGCACTAAGCGTCATTAGTTTAGCGCAGGATTCCTCTGGATACAAGGAAAAAATATCTCTTCATTCCAATTCTGCGGAATTCAATGCGGGTGAATCCATTCTATTCTCGGTCCTCTGTATGGATAAGGACAATAACCTCAATTCTGTTTGCAAAACGGCTTATGTTGTACTTGTGGATACCGAGCGAAATTCAATTCTCAACATGACGGTCTCTCTTAAGAATGGAGTTGGAAATGGAGAGTTAGTCATACCTGCAAATCTGGGCTCGGGTTCCTACTCCATTTTGTGCTATTCCGATTGGATTAGAGAAAATGACTCAGAAAATATTTTTTCCAAAGATGTGCAAATTTCAAATCGTCCGGTTGCAGTAACACCCGCAAACAAGAAGGAATCCGGTTCCTTTAGCTATAAGGAAAAAGTTTATCTCCATTCCAATTCGAACGAATTTTTTGCCGGTGAAACCATTTTGTTTTCAGTATTCAGTCTTGATTATAAAAACAACCTGGATCCTGTAAGTAAGATCGCCTATGTGGAACTAATAAATGATAACAAAGTATCCGTATTTAAAACCCCCATATCTATTAATAACGGGGTTGGCAATGGGGAATTTTTCATTCCTTCGTCACTTGCCACAGGTAACTATCACCTTATTGGATATACCAGATGGATGCTCAACTTCGACTCACAAAATATTTTCAGAAAGAAGCTGAAAATCTTAAATCCATTTAGAACATATATTAACGCAAAAGTCGAGGATGAAATTCAGGTTGAATATCTGACTATTGGAAACCGACTTGTCAGCGGAATTCCCAATCAAATATATTATTCAACAAAAGGTCTGGAAACAGATCAGAACTATACAATAAAAGTCATTGATAATCAGGGAGAAACTGTTTATGAATCTGTTGCATCCAAAAAAGGCACAGTAACTATCACACCGGAATTAACAAAAAAGTATAAGTTGCTTTTGAGCGGAGAAGAGTTAAAATCCGGAGTTGTAAAAGAACTCCCTCTTGTAATTGGCTATGGAATTACAGCACAAATTGAATTTGGAGCTGATCAGATAACTTTTAGTCGTGTAGGGGTTGACTCAAGAGTTAAATGTATCGTTTCCAATAAGAATTCAGAGCTTTTTCAAACTGAGCTTCAATGGACAGATAGTAAGTCTTCATTATCCATCGCTGGTATCGGTCATAATGAAATAATAAATGTAAAGTGTCAGTCAGGCAATGGTGAAATTCTTTACGACTTCTTTATAAACAATTTAAAAAGAGATGATCAAAAGTCAGTAAGCTCTCTCGGATCATTTGATAAACGTTCTCCTGTAATACTCAATCTCGATGAGATGCTCGGAGAAATTGAACCAAAAGTATTCTCGGTGAACATTAGAAAGAAAAATCTGATTTTTGCACCTGATCCGGTCGAGATATCTAAATATCTGAGTCAGGATTCCGAGCTAAACAATTTCAGTAAAGAATTTCCTATTCAAAACTCTACTACATGGGAAGCAGAATTTGGCCAGAAAATCATACCTGATTTTCGTGGACTAACACTCCAATATGCGAATGAAGAAGCCGGCCTGGTTTTCTCCTCCCCTGCTCAGGGCTATTACAATACGAGTTTTGTAGATCAAACCGGAACCACCAATTTCATCATTGATCCATCTATCTACTCTAACTCCTATTTGAGCGGAAGTAATGAACTGTCAAGAGTCAAAAACATCAGTATATCCGACTATGCTACTATTGAAACTCCGACACCATTAAAATTTCAGCTTGATGATCGTCAAATAAGAATGATCGATGAACGAATGGTGGAGGTGCAGGTTGAAAATATGTATGCAGAAACCACTTCAAAAGACAGTATCAAAGCGGAATCATTTTATGGAACACCAGATAAACTATTCAAACTGGATGAATATACCAGGTTCCCTACAATGGATGAAGTAATTCTAGAAATTCTGTCGGGCGTGAGATTGAGAAAAAATAAGGATGAACTCAGCCTTTACCTCGCTAATTCGCTCGGACAGGTAAATAAAGAAAAACCGCTAATCCTGATCAATTCACTTCCCGTCACAGATGTAAATGAAGTAGTAAATATTGACCCGCTTAAAATTGAATCTGTAGAGGTGGTACGAGAAGAATACCAACTTAATGAATCGATTTATGGAGGAATTATTCACTTTATTCCTTACAAGAGTGACTTTTTTATCAACAGAGATTTTTCAATAAATAATTCTCTTATTCCACTTGAAAATACCGAACCTTCTTTCTATCAGGAGGCAAAAACCAATACCAAGCCGGATTATAGAAGTCAACTTGTCTGGATGCCCGGGGACGAAAATTTAAAAGAAATTAAATTTATTACTTCGGATGTTACAGGAGAGTTTATTATTGATATTCAGGGGGTTTCTAAAGAAGGGTCACCTTTTCAAATTAAGGCAACATTTAGTGTTGAGCATTAAAAGCAAAACCGGCTATTAGAAGTAAGAAGAACTCACTTGAATTTGCAATCCAGGTAAATTAACACACTATTTTTGCGCGCAAATGAAAACGCGTAAGAGGCATATTGCAAAAACGATCACCTGGAGAATTTTAGCTTCTACGACAACATTTATACTAACATTGGTATTCTTCAAAGAGAGCCCGGATGCTACCAGTAAAGCACTTGGAGTCGTTGCTCTGGAATCGGTCATCAAAATGATACTTTACTATTATCATGAAAGGTTGTGGTTTATCAGACAATTCGGACTAAGAAGCAGTGTCCGACATTTGCTTAAAACGATCACCTGGAGAGCCATTGCATCTGCTTCTACTTTTGTAATTGCCTTTCTAATCTTTAAAGATGATCCATTTGCTTTGGAAAAAGCTTCTGGCATAGCAGTTGTAGAAACGATAATAAAAATGATCCTATACTTTTTGCATGAAAGAATATGGTATAGACAGGATCTTGGACTTGACAGAAGAAAAGAAAATAATGAACAAATAGCGATTAAAATTGACGAAAAGTAAATATTGAGTTATCCTTGAATTAGAATTGTCTGAATTATAAAAACACTATGAAAAAGCAAGCATTAAAACTATTAGCCATTATCACCATAATGACATTCCTCGGATCATGTGGCAGTGGCAGTTCCAGCAATGAGGGAGCGAATGAAGAAAAGAAGGCTGAAATTGAAGAGTTTGTTGAAAAAGAATTTACATACCCCCTGCCAACATCGTTTGAAGTGACACAGATGCTAAATAATGCAAACACTCAATTCAATCCGAATGTAGTGAATGATCCTGCAAAAGCTGATCAATACGTAACAACATGGCAAAAAGCTGCAAATCTTGGAGTTTATGGTGCCGACCTTAGTTATGCTGCTACATTTGACAGAACCCAGGAAACAATTGATTTCCTTGAAGTTTCCAGAAAATTGATTGATGATCTGAACATTACTTCAGCTTTTAACGGGAGCATGGCAGAGAGAATTGAGGGAAACATTGAGAACGTAGATTCACTTATATACATCGTTACAGAATCATTCTATGACACCTACAACTACCTGAATCAGAACGGGGAAGAAAAAACCTCAATACTGGTAATTGCCGGTAGTGTGATTGAAGGTTTGCATATAACATGCGAACTTATCAAAATGAGTGAGAATAAAGGTGAACTAATGAGTGTTCTTGCTAAGCAAAAGGCACAAGTCGGTAAACTGGTTGAATTAATGGAGAAATTTTCTTCAGATGAAAATGTTGCAAAAGTGCTGCCTGATCTAAGGTACATTAATCTCGTATTTGATCAATTGGGAGAAGGTGGTGAAATGTCGGAAGGACAATTCTCGGATGTCTCAAACAGTGTGAAATCAATGAGAGATCACATTGTTAGCTAAATAAAGACTTAACATCTATTTTTAGAGCCTCAACTAGTTTGGGGCTTTTTTATACATCGCATAATGACCGAATCAATAATCAACGCACTTGTTCATCTCTTCGCTATCATTGAAAGCGCCAAGGAGGATACAGGAGTTGTAGATTCCGGAGAACTGGTAATTAAGCCTTATCTCAGGAAAAACCTAAATAATGATTCGCTTACTTCAGAATACATCAACTTATTCTATGATTATCTGAATTTCTACAAGAATACTGCTACTCCGGCCAAGGACAGTGAGGTAAGTATTGACAGTACAAGTATTTTGCAGATCGCCAAAATATGCAATCAGTTAAACAAGGAATTACTGCAGTCAGAGCGACTTATTGTTTTCATGCAACTGATGGAATTGATAAATGCTGACGAAAAAGTTGCAGAAAAGGAGGAAGAGTTTGCTTCTCTTGTTGCACTCAATTTCAACCTTGACCAGGAGGACGTAAAACATCTCAAATCTTTTATTCTTCATACAGATTTTAAGGATATAAGTAAGAATAACCTACTGTTCATTGACAATAAGCAGACGGAATGGCCTGAAGATATGGCCTGGATTATTCGGAAAAAAAAGAACAATGAGGACGAATCCAGACACATGTTTATTGAGAATTTGTTTGGAAAAATATCCGTTCTTCATTTAAAGAGTGTCGAGAGTTTTGTTTTTAGATATGACGGGCCACTCAACCTATACCTTGAGGGAACTAAAATAATTCCGACGAAAGCCTATATTCTTAAACCGGGAGCTATTGTTAAAGGGCCTAATATTAATTCAATCTACGAATCTGAAATAACCAGGCAGTTTATTCAGGAGAAAGCCAGTGCGAGGGTTGTCATTGCCGGTGATAAACTTGAATTCAAGTTCAAAAACAGCAACAATGGAATAAAGTCTTTCACTTTTTCTGAAGATTCAGGACGCCTTATCGGAATCATGGGGGGAAGTGGAACGGGAAAGTCCACACTCATCAATCTTCTGAACGGCAAAATTAGTCCGAGTGGCGGAAGGGTTCATATTAATGGATTTCCACTTGAAAAAGCCTCTATGGAAGGGGTTATCGGGTATGTCCCCCAGGATGATTTACTTTTTGAAGAACTAACTGTTCATCAAAACCTCATGTTCAATGCGCGAATCTGTTTTAGTGACTTCTCCGAAGACTTGTTGGAAAAAACAGTAGAAAAAGTATTGGATGATTTAGATCTGTTGGACATCCGGGATCTAAAGGTGGGAGATCCTCTAAATAAAACCATCAGCGGTGGACAGAGAAAGCGCCTGAACATTGCCCTCGAATTGATGCGGGAGCCTTCTGTTCTGTTTGTCGATGAGCCAACATCAGGTCTTTCCTCCATGGATTCTGAAACAATGATGCAGTTGTTAAAGGATTTGACAAGAAAAGGAAAGCTGGTAATTGCCATTTTACACCAGCCTTCCTCTGATATTTTTAAATTATTGGATAAACTCTGGATCCTTGACAAGGGAGGATATCCCATTTATAACGGAAATCCGGTTGATGCTGTGGTGTATTTCAAAACAATGAGCACACAGGTAAATGCCGCTGAAAGTGAGTGTCCAAGATGTGGAAATGTTATCCCTGAGCAGATTCTTCAAATAATCGAAGCACGAGAGATTAATGATGATGGTTCAACTACCCGTAAACGGAGAGTACAACCACATGTCTGGTATTCAAAATATCAGGAAAACATTCTGCCAAAGATTACCCGACTCAGGTATGAAACGGTGCTCCCTCCCACCAATTTCAACATTCCTGACTTCTGGAATCAATTCAAGATTTTCAGCAAAAGAAACCTGATTTCGAAAGTTTCCAATAGACAATACGTACTGATCAATCTGTTCGAAGCTCCCCTTCTGGCATTTATTCTTGGTTATTTCTCAAAGTATTCTCCTGAAGGACAATACGCTTTTTCTGAAAATATAAATCTCCCTGTATACCTCTTTATGTCAGTGGTTGTGTCGCTATTCATGGGGTTGACCGTAAGTGCTCAGGAGATATATAAAGACAGACAAATCCTGGAGCGTGAATCATTCCTTAACCTTTCACGTCTGAGTTATCTCAATTCTAAAATCTTCTACCTTTTTGTTCTGTCAGCAATACAAAGCCTCAGTTTTGTTATGATAGGCAATTTTATTCTGGAAATAAACGGGATGACTGTCTATTACTGGCTTGTTCTGTTTTCCACATCATGTTTTGCCAATATGGTTGGACTCAACATTTCTTCTGCACTTAATTCAGTGATCAATATCTACATTCTTATTCCCTTTATTCTTGTACCACAACTTCTTTTGGGTGGTGCCATGATCAAATTTGATGAATTACATCACTCCATCAGTAATCAAAAGAATGTTCCTATAGTTGGAGATATGATGGCATCCAGGTGGGCGTATGAGGCACTTGCTGTTGCTCAATTCAGCTATAATGATTATGAAAAACACTTCTTTGCAGTCAACAGAGAAATAAGTCGCAGCTCTGTCAATCGATCGTTCCTGATGCCTGAATTGATTACCATAAATCGAGAACTGATGGCGGACTCTGCGAACTGGTCAAAAGTCGATCAAAAATTCAGAATTCTTCGAACGGAACTAAACCGACTTGACAGAGTGCATCAACTCAGACCATTTACCAACGTGCAGAGTATCACTCCCGACAGGTATTCAAAGCGTCTGGGGGAGCGGATAGACAGCTATCTCAGATATGCCAAAAATTATTTCGCCAAGGATTACCTGAATTTTACAGCAAGGAAGGATTCAATTTATAAAGCACTTGTTGATCGTATTGGGAAGGATCAATTCATCGCACTTGAGAAAAAGCATAACAATGAGTTTCTGGAAGATCTGTTGATGAATACCGCCCATCTTGATATGGTCTATAGAGGAAAAGATCAGTTGATTCAGAAAAAAGATCCAATTCTGATGCGACCGTATTCACATATGGGTCGTGCACATTTTTATGCGCCATTTAAGATCATCGGGAGTTGGGAGATTTCAACTTTTGTATTCAATCTGATTTTTGTTTGGGCCATGAGCGCTTTCTTGTATGTTACTCTATTGGATAATACTTTGAAGAAGATTATCAAATTCTTCGAATCACCACCGGGAGGAATTTCGGAGGAAAAGCGATTGTCTGCCTTTGGAAGAATATTTGATACTATCCAAATTCTATTCAATTATCCCAGAGTGTATTTAAGGGCACGAAAGCTGGCCAAATCAGAAAAAACAAGAATTAATGAATAAGTCACAGTCTTATACTTCCCTTCTGTTGCGCGTCAGTTTTTCAGCCATGTTCCTTACCCATGGATATGGTAAATTCATGAAACTCATATCTGGTGACCTGGGGTTTGCTGACCCGGTAGGCGTTGGAGAATTACCTACGCTGATTTTTGCAGTTTTTGCAGAGTTTTTCTGTCCAATACTTTTGATTTTAGGGTTCAAAACAAAGCTTGCTGCCATTCCGCCCGCTATCGTAATGATAGTAGCTGCCTTTTTGATTCATTGGAATGATTCATGGGGAAAGATTGAATTTCCTCTGCTCTACCTGACAGGGTTTATGGCAATATATCTTTTAGGTCCTGGTACGTATTCTCTTGACTGGCGATTAAAGAAGATTTAGTTTTTTGTAAAGTACATTTTTTGATAGTTGACGTATCTCCCCGCTTTGGAGCGGAAAGAGTTCAAGTTCTTCTATTCTTACCCTGATTAATCGCAACGTTGGGTGACCTATGGCAGCTGTCATTTTCCTAACCTGTCTGTTTTTTCCTTCAGTAATTGAGATTTCCAGCCATGACCTTATTGGATGTTTCTTCTCGTTTATTGTTGGTGTCCTATCTTTTACTTCGGGTTGAATGATCTTAATTTTTGCTTTTCCTGTTTTGTGAATCTTACCCTTCAGATTAATCTTGATTCCATCAGCCAAATTCAACAATGTCTTCTTATCAGGGATACCGTCCACTTCTGCCCAATACGTTCTCCAATGGCTATTGTGAGGATTCAAAAGCTTATTATTCAGGCTCTTATCATTCGTTAGTATAAGAAGTCCTTCACTATCAAGATCAAGTCTTCCGACTGGATAAACATCTTTAGGAACGTCAAATATGCCGCCAAGCCCGGGATTTCCATCTTCATCTGTAAACTGACTGAGCACTTTAAATGGCTTATGAATTATGAAATAAAGACTATTTCTGGCCATTGGTGAAAATTATGAATGAAAAACCGCCTAATAATACGCCTGCTAAATTTGCTGTTGCATCCAGCCATTCAAAATATCGATTTGGGAAAAAGGTATATTGGATGAGCTCAAGTGTCGTTCCATATAAGGCACAGAGCACCATCAATAAAATCCAGGTACTTTTTTTTAGCGATTGATTCTTATAGAAGCCATAGAGGAAAGAAATTGTCAATACCAGGTAAGCAAATGCATGTTCAATTTTGTCCAGATAACTAACTCCCTCTATTTGAACAGGAACGGAAAAAACTGTAGAAAGCAAAAGAATTCCAAGAAAAACAAAAAAAGCGGGCAAAAACCAGACGATTGACCTCATAATTAGTATTCGATTCGTATTCCGTCTTTAAGTCTGTTAAATGTAGAATCATCAGATTCCAGTACCTCTGATCCCATGTGCGTAAGCCAAATATTATCACAATTTATAAACTCCTTTCTTTCGTTTAATTCTTTCAGACTAAGGTGACCGAAAGCCGGGCTATTCAGGAAATTACAGTCACAAAGGAAAATATCAGCATTATTGCTAAGCGGGATCAGGTTCTCAGTCCATGAAGTATCTCCGGAATAGGCGAACACCCGACCCTTCCATGTAATTCTAACTCCATGTGGATTAGAGGGGATGCTGTGTTCAACCTTCCAGACCTCTATTTTCTTATCATCAATCACCAGGCTTGTTCCTTCCATATATTCATAAAATCTTAGATCGAGCTGATTAAGCTTTTCAGTAGTACCTTCATACATGGCTTCCAACAGATGAAGCACTTTAGCTTCAATACCAGGTGGTCCTGCAATATTCAGCGTTGCGATTCTCTTTTTTTCAAATAAACTACTAATCAAAAGGAATGGAATTCCTCCATAGTGATCACCGTGAAAATGGGAGATAATAATCGTTGAAATCTCATCAGGATCAATTTGCTCATGTTTTAGCCGGATAAGTGCTGATGCTCCACAATCTACAAGAATATGCTCGTTCTCATGCGTAAGCAAAAAGGATGTATTGCTCCGACCTCCATTTCCAAACGCATCCCCGCACCCTAAAACTGTCAGTTTCATAAAGCTAAAATACGCACAAAGACTATTTGACCCTTATCTGATGCGCATCAAATTGAACCTCAATGAACCTGGCATATAACTCAACCAAAATGTTTGCTTAATTTCATTTTATGAAAATCCACTTAAATGATACACTTGGTGTAGTAAGCCTGGAAACAGATGAAGCAGCCAAACCATCCGGAGTAGTCATTCTTGCACATGGTGCAGGTGCTGGCATGCACCACCCTTTTATGACAGATCTGGCAAAAGAGTTAGCCACTTCCGGATTACATGTTGTTCGCTTTAATTTCCCCTACATGGAAGAAGGCAGAAAATCACCAGGGTCTCCAAAAAAAAATATTGAATCATGGAAGTTAATTATCAACCATACGACTAAGACATTTCCAAATCTTCCAATATATGTTTCGGGAAAATCCTACGGAGGGAGGATGGCATCTCATCTGCTTTCGGAAACGACTCCTGAAAATGTAGAGGGCATTATCTATTATGGGTTTCCCCTTCATGCACCGGGAAAGGATTCAAAAGACAGAGCCGCTCATCTGAATATGATTAAGGTCCCACAATTGTTTTTGCAGGGGGAAAAGGATAAGCTTGCCAATATCAACCTGGTCTCTGAAGTGATTGATGAATTAAGAAATTCAATACTCATCAAAATTGACAATGCAGATCATTCATTTAATGTTCCTAAGCGTACAGGTTTTTCCAAAAAGGACATGATTCAAAAGCTTGCAGGACATACCACGGATTTTATTAAAAATCTTTCCTGAAAAAGCAACGTTAGCCATCTAATCTGGTCATTAATTAAAACTGATCATCATGAAATCAAAAATCTCATTCCTAATCATTACAATTATATCTTTTGGGTTATCCGCTCAGAAAAGAACCATCGAAGTGTCCGGATTTACAGAACTCTCATTTGGTATTTCCGGAACAGTATACCTCACGCAGGGGTCCAATGAAAAGGTTGAAATCGACTGCTCAGATGAAATCTTTGAAAAGATTGAATTTGAATTAAAGGGAGATCGGCTTTCTATCAAAAACAGAGACAAGTGGAACTGGCGGGGGATCAGCCGATCAGATGTTGACATTTATATCACCATGAAGGAAATTGAAGAAATTTCACTTAGCGGATCAGGGACTATTCAGGGTGAAAACACCTTAAACACCGATGATATACAACTATCAGTCAGCGGATCAGGAAGTATGGAACTGGATATGAACGGCAGAGAGGTAGGGATGAGAATATCAGGATCAGGAGACATTGAGCTGGAAGGGAAGGCAGAAAGGTCTGATGCCCGAATAAGTGGCTCTGGCAAAGTACGGGCAAAGGATTTTGAAGTTAAGATCTTTGAAGCATCTATTAGCGGTTCAGGCAATTGCTACATCACAGCTTCAGAAGAAATATCCGCAAGTATATCCGGAAGTGGTAATGTATATTATAATGGAAATCCTGATCGACTGGTCAGCAATTCATCAGGTAGTGGTAAGATCCGTAAAATGTAGCTAATCCTTCAGAAACCTTGCCAATTCATTTCCATCCACTCTCAGGAAATAAGTTCCTTTCCTGAGGGTGGAAACGTTAAGCTTGTTGTCTTTAGCTTCCCCTGTTCCTATGAGCTTTCCTGATTGATTGTATAGTTCGTATTCAAAATTTGGATTAATGTACATGACATTTACAGTCTCGCTTGCAGGGTTGGGGTAAATCTCCAACTCAGCCGATAACACCTGTTGAGCCAATACAACATTTGAATATTCAAAGCTACCGTCTAAATCCACAATTTTTAAACGGTAAAAAGAATTGGTGACATTAACCCCATTATCCCTCCATGAATAATCTATCTGTTCACTGGAATTTCCGAAAGCTCTGATCTCCCCTGCTTTGGAAAAATTAGTTCCATCTTTACTTTTCTGAATTTCAAAATAATCTGAATTTATTTCTGTCATGGTAGACCATCCAAGTTCAACCGCGTCATGCAACACCTTTGCATTAAATCCGGTCAGCTCCACGGGTAATGGTTCATCATCCTGAGCCATGGTCCATTCAGAGAATCCGGTTACCCCAGTTACGGTAAGTACTCTGGGAGTCAATGCACTTACATCAAAAGGTCCGGCTTCCTCCGTCCAGCCACTCCCGTCATTTCTAAAGGCTGAAACCATTGTCATATCCTTTCCATTATCAAAGGCAGATAGCCAGGTGAAAATGACATTTCTACCGGCATTAACCGGTTGATTATCAACGGAAATATCCCAGCTTATTCCGATTGAACTATTCGGACCGTCCACCACTATTGCCGTTGGACCCATATTTCTGATAATCGTTACATTTCCAAGATCATCTGCTGCATTGGCATCAATGCTTACGCCAAGCATACTGATTGCACCAATTCCTACCGCTCTGGGGTCCATGGTTACTCTGCCAGAAACATAGCTTGTGAGTGTCTCTACCAGACCTGAAGCAGATGATCCAAGTCTCAATTCACCGGAATTGACATTAACAATACCATCAGTAAGAGTGACCAGATTATCAATCAGCAGGTTGCCATCCAGTGTTAATGTTTCTCCTGACCCATTCATCACGAGGTTATCAAGTGAGGTATCCGTACCGGATGTAGTTGGCTGGAATGTCAGACTCTTGCTAACAGTCACTGTTTCAGCATAATCAGCGTGAGCAATTATGACAGTTCCGGATGCATCAACCAGGTTATGTCCCTCCTGCCACCTTCCAGTGCCACCGGATTGCGTGCCGGATGTTCCAATGTATAAGGTGCTCAGGTCTGGTTGAAATCCGGAAGTAACCAAGTCTGTATCAGTACCTGACCCAATAGCAGGTGTAAAATCTACTAGTGTCGGCGTGGTAATTAATGATACTATTGTTGATTCATCCGTTGAGCCAAACCAGTTTCGGGATAAATCAAGTGTTCCACCTAAACCAGTGGCGATTGATCCATTTCCATTATTCGTGATACTGCAATCTGTAACAGTAAGTGTAGCCGCATCAGATGCCAGCCCTGCAGTTATATCAGATGTTTGAGAGGCAGCATTTGAGATCGTACAGTTTGTTACCGTCGCAGAAGCACTGACTCTTGCAATGACACTAAAGCCAGGGTTTCCGCCAGCACCAAAAGGATTAAACCCATTGCCTGATATTATTGATTGATCCACATTAAGTGTTGCAGTTTCACCACGCACGTAAATTCCCCGATTCAAATTATCATGAATATTTGAATTGGAAACAGCAGCGTTTAACTCACTCCCACTTCCGGAAGTCGCAAACCCCGCCATATAGATTGCAGAGTAGTCACTTGCGGTATTTCCAACTTCACTAACATCAACATTTGTAATACTTAATGTAACATCATCCAAAGCGGCAGCAGACCCTACGAAGGAGTAAATACCCGCCTGTGCATCAGGAAACGTCAAATCCGGATCTGGACCAGTAAATCCTGACATGGTAGCATTTTGAATATTAACTGTGGAAGGACTGAAACCACCTCCACCATCCGCATTGTTAATTTCGATTCCTTTTGTGCAGCCTGAAAAAAGACCGCCATCAATTGTCACAGTTGGTGTAGCTGTGAGATCATAGCCAAAAATTCCATAAGATGCTGCTCGTATGTCATTATCAGTGAAATCAGCATCTGCTGTACCAGTAATACTCTGAATCACCATCCCAAAACTGGGAACTGCTGCATTGAGCGGGTCTTCCAGATCGAGCATCTCAATTGAATTATCAGAAACATTGATTGCCCCGGATGAAGCACCCGTCACAGACAAGCCTGCCCCATTGGCAAAGATTTCATTATTTGAAATCACCAGATTAGTATTTCCGGCACTTGAAATTCCGGTTGTATTATTGGAGGTCGCGTTATCCGTGCCAAATTGAAATCCATTAATGCTCACATCTGAAGAAGAGATGGTAATACCTATTCCGGCAGAAGACGGCTCTATGATTGATTCGACCCCTCTGCCGGCATTGTTTCCGGCAATTCCGGCATTTGCCCCGTTTAAGGTAAGAGCTTTAGAAATAGTCAGCGTTTCACCATAAGTACCAGAGGCTACATTTACGGTTCCGGATACAGCCACTAAATCGATACCATCCTGAACGATTCCTGTTGCACCAACATTTACTGTTGACGCTTCGAATCCGGAAGTGGAAATATCCGCATTTAATGTAATTGACGTAGTTGTTGGACTTCCAGTTCCTACAATGGTAACCGGCTGATTGATCTCAATAGTTTCCCCATAACTGCCAGCGGCAATGTTTATGGTTCCTCCCGATTGAACCAAATTAAATCCTGCGGTCAGCGTTTGTTTGGGCGTTCCGGACGAAGCACCATCATTTGCATCATCACCCGTGCTGGCATTAACAAAAACAGTTGCTATCTCCGTGAAATTGGTTCCAGAGGTCTCGTCTCCCAGAGCGAAATCACCAAGACTGAGGTCAATGGCATTGGGAGGAGATGCCGCCGATGAAACGGGAGAAGCCCCGCTCCCACCGAGGTTGAACCAGTTGCTACCCTGGAATTGGGCAATTCTTATATTGGCCTGATCTGACACATTTTCTGCGTCACCATAGGTCAGTACCAACAAATCCAATCCCGTAACATTAGCTGCAGAAGGTGTAATTGTCCAATACCTGGTGTCCGCCAGTTTATTTAAAAGGGAAGAGCCGGAAAATGAAGATGACGATGGAGGTGCAGATTCTGTGACAAATCCCGTGAAGTTTGTTGTTGCTGATTGATCAATACCCTCAACACTTATCGGTCTGTATTCTGTAATTCCTAACGGAAACAAAAGCGTATTACCTACAGGAGTTCCACTTACCGTATAAACAAAGTTTCCATTGATAAAAGAATTATCATTCCCGGCCAGGGTTGTATTTCCATTGAAAAAAAGATTATTAGCCCCTGTTGAGACTATTCCTTCGGTCAGTGAAAGGGACGCAACAGTCAAATCAGACCCAAGTGTGATTGAGCCGGCTGATCTGTTTATTTCCAGCCTTTCTACTTCTCTTGCCCCACCTGTAAAAAGAACAGTTCCCAAAGAACCAGACCCGCTAATATACAATCCGGAAGCAGTGCTTCCTGTTACCTCTCCGGTCCCGGAAATCGTACCTGAAAGAAGGAGATTATAGTTATCCAGGAGCAGATTTCTTGTCGAGCTAATATCCAGACCGGATGAAACTGCGATATCGCTCCCCAATGTCAGGTCAGCTCCTGAAATATTCAGCGTTTCAAATGAGGTGAGACTTCCTGAATGAAGATTACCAGCTCCCGGAGCAATTAATGTGGTTGTCTGAGATATAGTTGAAGTACCTGAAACAGTGCCTGCTGGAAGGTTTTGAATCGTTCCACCAACAGCAAGAGCATCAGCTACAGAAATATAAGAATTATTTAAAGCGTCAACAATTTCATTGGCCAGTTCACCTGATTGACTGGTGGTTGCAGAAGTTCCATAATCTTCAATATCGGTCCCGGCAGGAGCCGCTCCTCCCCAGTAATTATTTGCGATAGTAAGTGTATTCGTATTTTCCTCATTGATCAAACCGGCGAGATTGTCATTGGCAATTGAACAATGCTGGACTGTTACAGTAGACATGTCAATTCCATCATTATCCGTCTTTCCCATTTCCCCAAATCTCAGGTCAGTCACTTCCCCATCTATTATCACCCCATCAAGTGTTACTGTTGTCAGTGAGGCAGGAGTTCCGTTATAGGATCCGGCATCAGTTCTTGCTTTGATGGTCACTGCGGAAGATCGCCTGTTCTCAGGAGCGGTTCCAATATCATTGGAACCGATTACTCCACAATTTGTAATTCTTGAGTTACGAATGGTTATGTTGCTGTATGCCTGCCATTTTAGATTGATATCTATCCCATTATTAAACGCATACGTCGGGTCCGTTCCACTATTGTCAACTGTTATGTTCTCAAAAACAGCATTTTCCAGTTTTTCAGCATAAATACCCTTTCGAAGGTTATTATTGAAGGTGCAATTTCTAAACAACACGTTGGATGTACGCGTGTCCATTGTAGAACTATTTCCAAGAGAGCTGTAGAAACCAATGGTGTTACTATCCATGGTAGTGTTTAAAACAGTCAGCCCGTCAAGATCTGTCTGATCACTAATCCAAATACCATAAATCCCCCCGTCTAAAACACAGTTTGAAATTGTGACATTTTGGATCAGAGATCCGGCATCAATAAAAACATTTCGAGATGAGTGATTGGAGCTGTTAACATTTTCCAAATTCACATAAGAAGCATTTATGCTCACTCCATTTGCACTTGAGGATGAAACTGTAAGGTTCTCTATGAAGACAAGGTCTGTCCCACTTGTCGCTGCACTGACCACAATTCCCTGAACAATTGTCCCTGCTCCTCTTCCGCTCAGCGTGACTCTTGTACTAAGAGTAGCTGAACTGAATGTACCTTCAGAAAGGTTAATAATATCATTTGTTACAGATTGACCTGTAGCATAATTTATGGTTTGGCACGGAGATCCCGGGGACGAACAATTACCCGAGTCAGAACCTGACGGATCAACATATCGATGGGTCTGACTTAATACTGAAAAAGAAATGGTTGTAAGCAAGAGCATGCATACGCTCCTGCACGATGGTGAGTTGTACATTGTCGGGTGAGTTAAATACTTATATAAATATCGGAAGTTTTATTTAGACTTTCCTAATAAAACGTGAAGAATCCGTTCTTTCAGGTCAAGTGGCTGCCAACAAAAAACTAAATGATAAGGGCATGTTAGTGCTTAAGCGCGGAGGAATAGTATTCACGTATTCTTACGGTTGATTCTCCTTTTCGGTACATTTTCATAGCCTTGAGGTTCGCTAACTGAACCTTTAAGTAATTATTCTTCCTGTATTTTCTTGCAGAGATGCTTACGTCCTTTCTGATTACCCGGAAGGAACCCTGGTCCATTAATTTATCAATCAATTCATAATCTTCCATGATAACCATTTCCTCATTGTATCCTCCCAAATTATAAAACAGCTCTCTTAAAACAAACAACGTCTGATCACCCCCTCTACACCACCTAAATGGAAATCTAGTGAAGAATGCATTGATTTTAAGCAATAAAAGAGATGGATCCACAAATCTGCAACTGAAGCACCCACTGATGTAGCCATCTCCCATTGATTTGTGAATTTCAGTCGTGAAATCTTTGGCAAGTCTTACGTCTGCATGAACGAAATAGAGGATTTCGCATTTAGCTTCTCTGGCACCCAGATTCATTTGGCGTGCTCTTGAGGCTGCAGTGAAAAGAAGTTTGCAGGGAAATTCTTTAACAATATTTACTGTGTTGTCAGTACTTCCTCCATCAACTACAATAACCTCAAATTGGGATTGATCCGAATGGTTATAGAGAAAAGAGAGCAGTGATTCGATGTACAGCTCTTCATTTAGTACGGGAATAATGATGGATATGGACAAGAAGTGGGGGTGTTAAAAGTGTGACTGGTGAGGTGATGTATTACATAGCCTTCCGGTCCTCGTCTTCTTTCGACGCTACACTCCCCTGAGCCTTTTGCATAGGCTTCTTTGCTTTCATTATCATAAAATTTGCTGCTTTATTAAGCAATTCATGATGTCCGTTGTACGCATATCCCAATGACTTCAATTCATCAATAATTTTCGCATACTCTTCTGCTTTTGAAAGAGAAAAACTATCACTGTTTTGCAGATACACTGCTTCTATAACTCCAAGCGAATGCTTAAGCATCCTGAAAAGTTTCTGATTCTTTGATTCTCTTTCCTCTTTAAAATGCTTGGCATAAACCTCAGGAAGAAGCGTTTTTAACTTTTCAAAATGCTCACTCATAACAGGATTTTTCTCATTTGTCATTGTGCGATAGAGTTTAATGTTTTTATTAATTCCTGGGCCATTTCCTGTTCAGGATCGGGAGCCAGTTCAACGAATTTATTGATACAATGAATTGCTTCCTTATACTTCTTCAGTGAAATAAGAACCAGCCCAAGGTTGTAAAAACTGTTTGGGTATTCGGGTTCTATCTCTGTTGATAGTTCATAGTGAACCTTTGCGAGTTCAAGATTTCCAAGATCTGAATAGACATTTCCCAGGTTATAATGCGCTTCAAAATGTCGCGGATTCTTTTTCAGACATTGCGTTAAATAGTCAATAGCTTTTGTAAGATCACCCAACCCTGATTTCAAAATACCAAGATTGCAAAACGCATCCTCAACGGATTCACCATTTTCAATAGCCAGCAGGTAAAACTTTTCGGCTTCCGGGCTGTTTCTTTCATCAAGGCTCAATGCCTCCTCAAAAAAGGAATCATTCTTTGGAAGTCTTACAATTCTTGTATTGTCTGCGGCCTGATCAAACAAGTTCAACTGTCCGAAATCTTCAGGGTTGAAACGCCTCCTTCTGACTCTTCTGTGACCCAGTTTTGCGGGGGGACTTACCGGAAATTGAACAACTTTTGTCATATCAGCTCGCTTTACGCTTCAACTCCTCTTCTGCTGGAGCTTTTTTCTTTGTGGCCTTTTTCATTGGCTTCTTCTCGTCTTTCGCCTGTTCAATACTTGCTTTCAAAGCAGTCATGATATCCACAACCTCAGGCTCCTCCTCCACAAATGACACCACTTCGTTTCCTTCAATTTTATTATTGATCATATCACGAAGTGCATCATTGTATTTGTCTTCCAGTGTAATGTCGGAAAATTTCTTACTCATTGTGTTAATAAGCATGTTGGCAAGTTTCAATTGCTCTTCATCTGCCTCTTCCTCTTCCTTGAGATTTGGTACATCTACCATATTTCTTACCTCATTTGGAAATCGGAGTTTGTAGAGCAAAATTCCCTTTTCATGGGGCGTCAAAAGCACGACACTTTCACGATCTCTCAAAACGACCTTCCCAACTCCCACTTTCCCTGACTCCCGCAAAGCCTGACCAAGCAGTGCATAAGTTTTTCCGGCGACATCTCCATCCGGGCCTGCAAAATACGGTGCGTCAAAAAGTGAATGATGGACCTCTGATGCATCTACGAATCCTTCAATCTCAATGACCCTTGTACTCTTCAGTTTGATCTTTTCAAAGTCATCAGGTTCAACAATAACGAATTGACCAGGTTCATACTGGTATCCTTTTACAATGTCCTCTTGTCTCAACTGATCACCAGTCACCTTATCTCGCTTCTCATACTTTACCGGATTATTTGTTTCTTTTGAAAGCAGGTTGAACTGGACCTTCTGAGCGGTATCAATAGCATTATAAATCCTGATTGGGATGGTCACCATTGAGAATCTAATATGTCCTTTCCAGATCGCTCTCATGAGTATGAAGTTATCAATTTAAGCAGAAAATTAAAAATCTTTAATTTTTAATACAAGTAAAGCATGATAACTTATTGATTAACAATTAATTATTGTATTACAAATATTGAAACAAAATAATATTTGGTTAATTATTTATCAGGGTTAAACTACTGAATATCAATAACTTAGAAATCACACCCGGCTTATCCTTTATATAATCTTTTAGAAACCATTATTATAAAGATATGACCCCATAAAGTGAATACGGCTCCCGTTTCTCATCTGAACCCTCCCCTTTTATAGTAATTGCGAGTCCGGTCCAATCCATAATTCCTCTGACGTTATGATAGCAATCTCATTTCAGACAAAAATCCTCACAAGTACTCTAATGGGGGAATACCTCTTTATCTTTTAGTATCAAGCCAGTTTAACTTCCCGCTCGGGCTTATGATTTTTGAGTAACGATCCGATCTCGGTTGTTGGGTATAAATCTTCGTAGGTTTTTACCTCAGAAAGACTGATACGACGATTGATGTGGTCTTTGGTTATCTCTGAGGGATGTCTTAGTCCTGCTGCTCCAATGATTTCATAGAATGCCTTTACTGTCTCTTGTTGGAAGTTCGCTACCCGAACTGCCTTATCTTTTGGGTTAAGTCCACGCATTAACATCTTATTTTGTGTTGCAACTCCTGTCGGGCAGGTATTGGAGTTACATTGAAGTGCCTGAATACACCCCAACGCCAGCATCATTCCTCTTGCAGAGTTGGCAATGTCAGCTCCCATAGCAAATACTCTGACCATATGAAAAGATGAAATAATTCTACCAGAAGCGATAAGCTTAATATCTTTCCGAAGATCATAGCCTCGAAGGGTATTGTGGACAAAAGTAAGCCCGTCTCTTAGTGGCATCCCCAGGGAATTGGAGAATTCGACCGGTGCTGCCCCGGTACCTCCTTCTCCTCCATCAATCGTGATAAAATCTGGTTTTATTCCGGTTTCTATCATAGCCTCACACACTTTGATGAATTCTGCCTTCGAGCCGATGCAGAGTTTAAAACCAATCGGTTTGCCGCCGGAAAGCACTCTCAAACGTTGTACAAATTCCAATAATCCCTTTTCATCACTGAATTCTGAGTGAACCGGTGGAGAGAATACCATTGTATACGGTTTTACCCCTCTTATTTCTGCTATTTCTGGTGTGTTTTTTGAAGCCGGAAGAATCCCCCCATGACCAGGTTTTGCGCCCTGTGAAAGCTTGATTTCAATCATTTTGACACTTTCAAGGCTTGCTTTTTCTTTAAATGCTTCATCGCTAAACCGACCGTAAGGATTCCTGCAACCAAAATAACCTGTACCGACCTGCCACACCAGGTCTCCTCCGTGTTCAAGATGAAACGGGCTAATGGCCCCCTCACCTGTATTGTGATAAAACCGCCCTTCTTTCGCTCCTCTGTTCAATGCCAAAACTGCATTTTTACTAAGAGATCCATAACTCATCGCTGAAATATTAAGAATAGCTGCATCATAAGGCTGTCTGCAATCTGGTCCTCCGACGGTTACCCGTTGATTATGATCCAGATCTTTATGGTTGATGGCATACATAGAGTGCCCCATCCATTCGTAACCAGCCCGATAAACGATCTCCTGAGTACCAAACGGAGTGGTATCGTTGACCTTCTTGGCCCTCCTGTAAACAAGGGTTCGGTAAATTCTGTTAAGCGGCCTGCCTTCAGTATCTGTCTCCACGAAATACTGCATAATTTCAGGCCTGATTTTTTCAAAAAGGTACCTGAGATTTCCAAGAATGGGAAAGTTCCGACGAATGGCATGTGTCCTGTTGAACGTATCAATCAGTCCGAAAATCGCAACCGGGCCGATAACGATCAGCGACCATAATCCAGGCTGCCACAGAAAAGCAAAAATTACCTCTATAACAGCAGCAGCGATAAGAAATTTATAAAAGACGTATCTCATTGGATATTATTTATTGGTGAGTTGAGGTTTTAAAAAAGCAGTGACTGACTTCATGAATTTTGTTGCCTGTTCGTATTGTTCTTCATTGAGACTGAGTTCTTCTGATTCAACAACAGCTCCCTGCCAGTTATCGGTGACAATCCATTTGCCTATTTTCAATTCTGGAGCAGATGAATAATCAACGGAAGCTTCTCCATTCCACCCATAGATATATAGATACGGGTTATCACAAAGAGAATCTGCCATTGCCCAACCTGCTCCTATTGCTCTTTTTTCATCCCAGGCATAATAGGTTCCAGTATCAAAATGATGTGGCCAGATTCGTATTTCAGAGTCAATTCCGACAATGCCATTTAGTTCTTTTAACATCACATTTGCATTCGATCTCATTATGAGCCAGGTGTTTATCAGTGTACTATCCAGTTCAGGAAATACCTTACCATGTTCAATTGGGTGATCGGGAATCTCATAATGATCAATAAATTTTAGCTTCGTCCCGTCGAAACCTGCATCTATAAGATTGTCTCTAACCCACTCAAAAACAGCGTTCTTATCCTTGTTAACCAGATTAACAAATGATTGTACTGAGCCATTTCGATTACAAACCAACTTCCAGTCGGTCACATCGACATCCAGAGAAAATCCTCCTGCATCCCTTCCTTTTATTTTTGATTCTTCCGCATCAAAGCCAAGGTTTGCATTGCTGTCATCCGGCTCATCTTCAAGGTAATTTTTGCCCACCATAGCCGGAAACTGACAGGCCCTGTGGATGTATTCTTCACAAAAATTAAGCAACGATTTATCAAAGACCGGGATGGTTTTATACATGGTGGAATGGTTAGGGCTGTGGTACGATACTTCGATAAAAATGATCGGGTTGAATAACAATTTACCGAATTAAGGATAATAATGAAATAAGATTGTCATGATCGCAATCTTTTACAGGAACTTCCTTCTATTTTTGTTCGCCTATTTGTGACCTAATGAAAGACTTTGTAGAAGAATTGAAATGGAGAGGCATGATCCATGATATTATGCCCGGAACACAGGAGGAATTTCAAAAAGGAATGACTTCCGCTTACATCGGATTTGATCCGACTGCTGATTCGCTTCATATTGGCAACCTGGTTCAGATTATGACACTTGTGCACCTTCAGCGATGTGGCCATAAACCCATTGCACTTGTAGGCGGAGCAACAGGAATGGTAGGTGATCCTTCCGGGAAATCACAGGAGAGAAATCTACTGGATGAATCAACACTTAACCATAACTTGAACGCAGTTAAAAAGCAGCTCGAGAAGTTTCTGGATTTCTCAGCAAAAAATGCTGCTGAGGTGGTTAACAATTATGACTGGTTCAAAGATTTTAATTTTTTGGATTTCATCCGTGATGTGGGGAAACACATTACGGTTAATTACATGATGTCCAAAGACTCGGTAAAGTCCAGACTTGAATCCGGATTGTCGTTCACTGAGTTTTCATATCAACTCGTTCAGGGGTACGATTTTTATCATTTATGGAAAAACTACAATGTGAAACTTCAGCTTGGTGGATCGGATCAATGGGGCAACATTGTCACAGGAACAGAATTAATAAGAAGAAAGGATCAGGGTGAAGCATTTGCCATGACAACTCCCCTGATTACCAAAGCCGACGGTTCAAAATTTGGAAAATCCGAAGGAGGAAATATCTGGCTGGATGCAGAAAAAACCTCTCCATACAAATTCTATCAATACTGGATTAACTCGTCTGACGAGGATGTGGAGAAATTCATTAAAATCTTTAGCCTGAAAGAGAAAGAAGAACTTGACGAATTGATAGCGGAGCACAAAAAAGCACCCCATCAGCGATTGCTGCAACAAAGACTGGCTGCCGAAATTACCGAACGTGTGCATTCTAAAGAGGAACTTGAAACGGCGGTAAAGGCTTCCTCCATCCTTTTCGGAAAATCAACAACTGAAGATCTTCAGTCAATTGATGAGCAAACATTACTTCAGGTTTTCGAAGGTGTTCCCCAGGCTGACATCACCAAAAGTGAGCTGGATTCATGTGAAAACGTGACTGAGCTTTTAAGTGAATTGACTGCCGGAATCATTTTCCCTTCCAAAGGTGAGGCCCGTCGTATGATTAAGGGTGGCGGAGTAAGTGTGAACAAGGTGAAGCTTGATGCGGATGATGAAAAACCTGATTTTAATCTCTTACAGGATAAGTACCTGCTTGCTCAAAAGGGGAAGAAAAACTATTACCTCATCAAGGTTGCCGACTAATCGGAAAAGCTCTTTTTCTCCATTAATCGGACTAAAATCTTTGCATCAGACACGTGCTCAAGAATCACCTTAAAAAGGAACGTTAACGGGACTGCAAGCAGCATTCCGGCAGTCCCCCACATAAAGGCCCAAAAAACAAAGCCAAAAAGCACAGATACTGTATTCAATGAAAAAGTGGTCCCCATCAATTTAGGTTCTATCACATTACCCATAATCAGTTGAATTCCTTCCAGGCAGACAAACAAGAATAGTACCTGCGTAACATCGTTAAATTCGATGATTCCTAAAACAAGAGGTGGAATAATGGCAATGATTGATCCGATATAGGGAATATAATTCAGCACAAAAGCGAGGAATCCCCACAGAACTGCATAGTCAATACCAAAAAACCAACATATAAGTCCAACACAAAGTCCCGTGATCAAGCTGACCAGCGTCTTAACTTTGATGTAGGCACTTACTGAATTCTTGATTCGCTGAAATGTCTTTAATGACTCTTCCACCTCTTTTGCTGTTCCTGTAACTATGTACCGAATTGTTTTATCGTATTGGGTTATTGCACCCAACAAACCTGCGAAGTAAAGAATGGTCATAAGCAGAGAAGCTGATACACCGCTAATTGCATTCACAAATGAACCCGAGGCTGACCAGAACGAGCCGGACTGTAGCACTTCAGCTACACCATCCCTAAGTTCGCCCTCTTTGAAAGTGATACCAAAATAAGAAGTGTAGGTATTAATAAATGGTCGGAGATCATTGGAAATGCTATCTAGAATTGCTTCACTATTATCAGCAAATGCCTGCAACACGTTGTACAATCCAAACCCCATGAAGAAGAATACAATCATGGTGGAAATAGTGGTCAGTGCGATGCTTGCACTATCCGGTAGAAATTTCCTGAACAAATTGACCAAAGGCTGGAATAGAATAGCAAAAAACAACGCAAAAAATAATGGAACCAGAATATCTGCAAGTTCCATCATAAGGTAAAGCACCACAATTCCCAGAAAGATGGACATAATCATTTTGATATGACTTAGTGATCTCTCGGTTTCTGTTTGTGAACTCATGATTGCAAAATAATCCTTTTATCAGGAATCCATTAATTTTAAGTAAATCAAACTTCACTTAAATGAAGAACCTCACTTTCTTTACACTGCTTTTCATTTTTCTTATGAGTTGTACCGGTCAGGAAATACCAAACCGTGATTTCCAGATAAGGACCGGCGTACTGGCAGCACCCGAGCATCAGCGTGATTCTGCTACCATTCTGGGATACAACAAGGCAGGCGAAATTATCACCCTCAGAGAGGGTAGCAATGAATTTATATGCCTGGCGGACGATCCGACAAAAGAGGGTTTCAGTATATCAGCTTATCACAAAAGTCTGGAACCATTTATGATCCGGGGGCGAGAGCTGAGGAAACAGGGCTTTGACAATAAGGAAGTGTTTGACAAACGCGAAGAAGAAGTCAAAGCCGGAATCTTAAAAATGCCTGACCGTGCAACCTTGTATGCGTCGGTTGGAGAGGTCAATGAAGAAACAGGGGAGGTTGAAAACCTTTATACCAGATACGTAATTTACATTCCATTTGCAACAGAAGAATCGACCGGGATGCCATTGAATCCCATTGCACCTGGAAGTCCATGGATCATGAATCCCGGGACTCACAGGGCACATATCATGATTAACCCACCGAGGAATTAGCAAAAGCAGGATTAAAAAACGATGGGCCAGAAGATGATGTCCACTCTTCGGTTTCTGAATCTTCCCTCCCATGTACTATTATCATACACTGGATTGAACTGACCAAAGTCCTTGATTTGAATCTGATTGAGTGAAAATTCGGAAAGTAGCAGCTCCTGAATCACCGATTCACTTCTCATTTGTGAAAGCCACTCATTGTAAGCAGCTCCGCCAATGTTATCCGTATGACTGTGAATGGTAATGGTGTACTCTCTTAAATTGGGTATCGAATCAACCAGGTGTTTCAGCTCTCCCACCTGTACTTCATCGATATAATAGCTCCCACCTCCAAAGTAGATACTCTTTAGGATGTATCCCTTTTCTCCAACATGTTCACCCTGGGCCTGACAAAGGCCAAAAGCAAGCAGCAGCACAAACAACAATGAGTATCGCATCCTTTTTTATTACGACAGATTCACGTCACGGTTTTTCGCCATTCATCATTAATCACCGTCAATCTCTCCTTCCAACTCCTTAATTTACAAATCTTACGAACTGAAACCTATAAGTATGAAGTACAAATTATTGACTCTTTTGCTTTCTGTCACGACGCTGGCATTTGCCCAAAAGCTGGACATGGAAGCATTGAAAAACATGAGTCCAAGAGGTATTGGCCCGGCCGGTATGTCAGGACGAGTTACAGCTATTGATGTCGTCACTGATGATCCAGACGTAATGTATGTCGGAGCTGCATCAGGTGGTGTCTGGAAATCGACAAGCGGAGGCATCAAATGGGAGCCCATTTTTGACGACCAAAGCACCGCATCTATTGGTGCGATTGCGATTCAACAATCCAATCCTTCCGTAATCTGGGTAGGAACCGGAGAAGGAAACCCGCGAAACTCCCTGAATGGTGGGGATGGTGTTTACCGTTCACTTGACGGTGGGAAGAACTGGAAAAAAATGGGACTTGAAAAGACCAGACACATTCACCGAATCATTATCCATCCGGATGATCCCAACACGGTATATGTGGGTGCCATAGGTTCTCCATGGGGAGAACATGAAGAGCGGGGCGTTTACAAAACAACCGATGGTGGAGAAACATGGAAACGAATTCTATTCAACAACATCCGAACAGGTGTCGCTGAAATGGTTATGGATCCAACTAACCCAAACAAACTCATTGTGGCGATGTGGGAACACAAAAGAGATCCTTGGTTTTTCAAATCAGGAGGACCGGGTTCCGGCATCTATGTCACCTTCGACGGTGGTGATACCTGGGAAAAGCGAACAGATGAAGACGGCCTTCCAAAAGGAGAATTGGGAAGAATAGGACTCGCAATTGCTTCATCAAGACCTAATGTTGTTTACGCCCTCATTGAATCTAAAAAGAATGCACTTTACAAGTCAGAAGATGGCGGATTCAAATGGAGTAAAGTAAATGATAAGGGAGATATTGGAAACCGCCCTTTTTACTATTTTGAGATATATGTTGACCCTGTCAATGAAAATCGGGTGTACAGCATATATACGTATGTAAATGTCAGTGTTGATGGTGGAAAATCATTTAGTCAGCTCATGGGAGCATATGGCGTTGATAACGGGGTTCACCCCGATCATCATGCGTGGTACATCCATCCGAAAAACCCTAATTTCATGATGGACGGAAATGATGGAGGACTCAACATTACACGTGACAGAGGAGAAAGCTGGCAGTTTGTTGATAACCTTCCGGTTGGACAATTCTATCATATCGCGGTAGACAATGAAATTCCTTACAATGTTTATGGAGGAATGCAGGATAATGGCTCATGGGCAGGTCCTGCTTATATCTGGAAGGCTCAGGGAATCAGAAACCATTACTGGCAGGAAATTTCTTTCGGTGACGGTTTTGATGTACTTCCTGATCCGGACGACTCACGCTATGGTATCTCTACCTCTCAGCAGGGATCTGCCGGAATTTACGATCGGGAAACCGGTTACAATGAAAGTGTAAGACCAACCTATCCTGATGGTGATGTTGAGTTACGATTCAACTGGAATGCTGCAATGGCAAGAGATCCGTTCAATTCCAGCGTGGTGTATTTTGGAAGTCAGTTTGTTCATAAGAGTACAGACAAAGGACAAAACTGGAGCATCATTTCTCCTGACCTGACAACAAATGATCCCGAAAAGCAAAAGCAGGGTGAAAGCGGTGGTCTTACCATGGACGCAACAGGAGCTGAAAACTATTGCACGGTCATTGTAATCGAACCTTCACCTGTAACTAAAGATCTCCTGTGGGCGGGGACGGATGACGGAAACGTACAGATCTCCCGAGATGGAGGTAAAAACTGGACCAATGTTACCGGTAATATCTCCGGAATGCCGCGAGGTACATGGATCACTCAAATCAAAGCTTCCAACAAGAACGCCGGAGAAGCATTGCTGGTAGCAAACGATTATCGACGATTCAATTATACACCTTACGCGTATCGAACAAGAGATTACGGACAAACCTGGGAGCGTATTGTGGATGAAAATGATGTAATCAGTTACACACTTTCCATTGTAGAAGATCCGGAAGAAGCCAGATTGCTTTTCCTTGGAACCGATGACGGACTGTATGTAAGTGTAGATGCAGGAGCAAACTGGACGAAGTGGACAGAAGGGTTCCCGACGACCAATGCATATGACCTGGTAATTCATCCAAGAGAGCATGATTTGGTCATAGGAACATTTGGGCGTGCCATCTGGGTACTGGACGATATTCGTCCATTGCGGGAAATAGCCAAAAATGGTGCCTCTACCCTTTCAAAAACACTTAATCTGTACGATCCGCCAATTGCTTATGTCTCAAGTACTCAGCAGCCAAAAGGATCACGATTTGGCGGTGACGCGCTTTTTAATGGTGAAAACAGAAGAGGTGGAGCTATGATTACTTATTCAATCAACAAGCCTGAGGATAAGAAAATGGAAAAAGCAGCTCCTCCAAAAGGGAAAAAGAAGAAGAGCGGAGAGCCGGAAAAGATGGAGAAGAAAGATGATGAGAAAAAGGTAAAATATGATTCTGTTAAAATGGAAGTTTATAAAGGTGATGATGTGATCAGAACCATAAAATGGAAAGCTCCAAAAGAAAATGGAATCCACCGAACTTCATGGTACATGGGTGAGAAAGGGCCGAACAGAATGAGCAGAAGAACAAGACGAGGTAATAATGAATCAAGGGGAGTGACTGTTCTTCCTGGCACCTACAAGCTGAGGTTCTCATTCGGAGATCAGATGGATTCCACTAATATCGAAGTGAAGTACGATCCAAGAATGGAGGTTTCTGAGGCAGCAATTCGCGCGCAATACAACGCCCTGAAAGCATTGGAAGCTAAGTCTGAATTGAGCTATCAGGCTGTAGAACGTATTAAGGAGAGTATTAAAATTGCTGAGAGTATTCAGAAAGATTTAAAGGAAAAGGATAAAGACGGGTTCAAGGATCAAATCAAGTTGTGCAAGGATGCAATAGATACCCTAAATACCATGATGGATACTTTTCTGGGTGAAGAAGATGATCGTCAGGGAATTACGCGAAGACAGAATAACAGCATTAACAATTATTACTTTGGTGCCTACAGGTACGTACAGAATGCAACACACGCTCCGGGTGATACAGAAAATAAACTGATCGCCAAATATGAGGAAGAGCTGGCAAAAGTGATAGAGACTGTAAATGGTTATTACAAAGAAGAATGGCCTAAATTCAGAGAAGCAGTTGAAGGGCTTGACACCTCTCCTTTCAAAGACTATGAGGAGATAAAAGAATAGCGGTAACTATACCGAAAAAAGGTCGGAGTTATTTCCGACCTTTTTTTATGCTTAATGTTGTACCATGAATTTGAATCAGCATCTTGGTGTCCTTACAATTCGGATTATCCTCGGTTTGGTTTTCCTGATGCAGGGAATAGGAAAAGTCCTTAAAATCGGAGTTGACAATGTATATCAGGGATTCTTCTATGAAACATATAAGGATTTGTTGCCTGAATTACTATTAAAGTTCACGGCCTACTATACTTCTTACATTGAATTAATTGGAGGATTTTTGCTCATCGCGGGTCTCTTTAGGAACTATGTGCTGTATGCCCTGGCATCCGTACTGATTTCTGCGGATCAGTTACTGGCAGGAAAACGAAAGGGAATTGGGTTTAGGAAGTGATTATGGGGATTTGCTAAAAAATTTTCTTTTCCAGGACAAAGCTATTACCGCCAAGAATCCAAAAATAAGGACATAATGAAGTGGTTGCAGTCCTCGCTTCCTAACCACATACTGACTTTGACCAAGAACATAATAGGATCCCCAGTATAGCGGGTTTGAACTTATGTTATCTGACTGGCTGAGAAAATCGAGTTTAGCGTTCCGAATGGATTCGTTGAGAGATAATCCTTCATTCAGGTTTTTGTAAAAACTGGTTATGATCACAGGTGATACCTCATCAGCCACGTCCCATTTACTCAGCAAAATATTTTTACTCCCGGCATAAGAGAACGCATATCCAAGACTCATCAGTCCCTCACCTGTTGCTACCTGACCTGCACCCGACTGGCATGCACTGAGTACAATTAAATCAGCATTAAGATTCAGATTGTATAATTCATGAGAAAACAACACATTATCATCCAGTGAGTCAACATTCTTTTGAAAAATCAGGCGACTGTTATCGGGGTTTTCATCATCCATAATTCCATGAAGTGCCAAATGTATGATCTCATGCTTTGGACCCAGATTTTTAAAAACAGACTCCTTACTTTCAGACCCGTAGAAGAAGGATCCTTCAAAAACCCGTGAAATATTCTTAAGTTCAACTCCTGTTCCAGGAAGTTCGCTCAATGCCTCATTTCTAAACTTCGAATAGTCTGTGTTACCCGTAACAGGGAATTCCTGCTCTTTGCTAAAAGCAAACCCAATGAGTTGCTCTTTTCTTTCTGTAAATCCCGGGTTGGGTAACTCATTTGTTTCAAATGTGTAATTGTAAGTAAAACTGTTCGTCTTTAAAAGATAGTTTAATTCCTTAAACGATTGCAGAGAAACAGTTTCCTTTGTTAGCAAATCAAATGGAATGTTCCATGTCAAATCTGCAGGAATAATTGTAAGGTCTAAATCGAGTGACGGCAGGCTTACCGGTTCGATTAACATACGATAAAGCTCAAACGCAGACTTGTTGAATGATTCAGGTTCTGACTTCATCAGTGAAGCATGAAGATTATCAATTAACACTTTCAGATTACCCGAACGTTCCTTTACAACAACTTCACTTCTTTTGTTTGACAAATAAAATATATAAATCTTTTCTTCACTCAGATGATAGGCAATCGTTCCAGTGCCTGCTTTAAGGTTATTTAAATAGGAATTAAGATTAATGGTTTTATTCTGATATTTATGTTGATGATAGTCCGGGTAATTTTCCTCAAAGACTCCCACAAGTCTGACAAGTTCAATCTCTATTGAATCCATCTCCCGAATGAGCGAGACAGAATATTCCTCGTTGAAACGCCTGGATTTCAGATAATTTAAATCAGAAAGCAGCTGTTTTTCATAGGTGAGAAGACTATCAGAAATACCAATGTAGCTTCTAGCCTCAACCTGTGAAACAGATGACCTTAAAATTTCTCCTTTGCTCCTTGAGAGAAAATGAAATGCCTGATTAAAGTAATCTTCATTACCAGAGTCCTGGTATAGTTTTGTACTCAATTCAATAGCCAGGTCATAGACTTCTTTAGAAGCCTCCCCAAATCTCAATTTATCTTCCAATAAAAAAAGCCGGCTCCTAAGATGACCAACAATTGAATCTGCCTGATACAAGGATTTTAAGGAAAACTGAGGACTTTCATCTGAAAGGATTTTGGCTTTTGCGATTAGTGATTCAAGATAAAATGGGTGATCAAGAATGATAGACCGATCTTCAAAATCTATACTATCACGTACAACAAGAATATTTGCGCTCAAGGACTTGTCAATATATAACAGCGAATCCTCGCGTGAATCAGCCGTCATACACATTCCATAATAAGCCTTGCTTAAACCAGAATGGGCATCACCATTAATCTTCCTGTATTTTTCAGCAGCCTCCTTATAGAATCGATGCGCTAAGTCACTCTCACCTTTTGCTTTGTAGAGGGCACCAAACTCAAGAAGAATATTGCTAAGTGTCAGGTTTTGATCCAGCTGGGATGTCAGATCAAAGGCTGCATTCAAATCCCTCTCAGCGTTATCAAAATTACCTTTCCGCAGGTTTATTCGACCTTTCGCAAAGAGTATTCTTGCTTCAAAAGGAATTTGCTTATCAAATTGTTTTTGATTAATTGAAAGTGATTCATTTAGGACTTCTAAAGCATCGTCCAACGCTCCCTTTCTGATTAAGAAAGCTGAAAATTCTATCCCAACTTCAATAGCATGGAAGCTTTCAGCATAAGGACCATTTTTGAGCAGGCTCCATGATTTATTAAACATTTTATCCGCCAGCTCAAACTCATTGTTTTTACTATAAGCATGACCTGCTACGCTGTAGGTTTTCGCCAATTTAGGATCGTGTTGTTGAAGTTGCGACTCCCGTACTTCAATGGCTCTCTTGATGTTATCAATAGCCTCCCTATACCAACCTTTCTGCATGTAGTAGTTACATAAGTTATGGTATCCGTCAGCCATGGAATAATGATTGATTCCAAAATACTCCTTCTTGATTTCCATTGATTTTTCCAAACTGTTGATGGAATTTGTCAACTCACCCAATTGATAATAAGCCAATGATAAATTGTTGTATGTATGAGCTGCAAGAAGATCAGTTTCTCCAAGGAATCTCTTAACCAGGCTTAAACATTTTTTGCTGTATTTTAATGATAGCTCGAATTGTCCCGTCATGAGATTGAGAATGCCAAGATTCTGATATATTTCAATAGCAGACTTTGAATCTTCAAGTCCATTTTGTTCAATAAACTCAGCTGCACTTAAGGTCACTTCTGCAGATTCTTTGAACCGGGACAAACGACCCAATGCCTGCCCAATCCTACTTTGAATCTTGACATAAAATTCAAGACTGTCTTTATTATTCTTCTCCTCTGCAAATCGAAATTGCTCCAGTGCCAGGTCAAATCTGGCAAGTCTCAGTAATGAATCGCCAGTCTGCACATGTTGTTTTGCATTTTTACTTAAGTCCGGCTGAGCATGTAATACATGACTCATTATTGACAAAATCATCAGGCTAATGATAAAAACCCTCATGTTCAATTTTTTTATCGCTAAACTAAACTTTTCTTCATATTCCAGAGAATGTTTGATTACCTATTCAATTAATTTGGAACTAAGTAATAATGGAAATTTTACTACAAGCCATTTCAATTAAATCTGACCCTAATATTTTTAAAATGAGAAGAAAATTCAACAAAAGCCTGACCATAAAACTAGCAGCTCTTACAGCAATCATGCTTTTTTTTGGCTGTGAATCCGAAATAGCCATTGATAGTCTGGCAAATGAACCTTCGATGATACCCGACGAGGAGAGTGCCGGATGTAGCGTCACGTTCACCGGAGTGACGACCAATGATCAAATGATTATTGACCAGCAAAGTTCAGTTGGTTTGATGTATTACAAAGAAGACCAACAATACAATTCACTATGTAGTGGGACTTTGGTCAATAATGAGGCCGGGAGATTATATTTTCTTACTGCTGCACACTGTCTTATTGATCAACTAAGAAGTTTAGCCATCTCACCATTTGAAGAAAATGAGTTGCTAAATGATCAAATATCTGATCAAAGGCTTTCAGATATAATCAATCAGGGAAACACCCAATATTTCAATGATTGGAGAGTGGAATTTTTCTATACCTGTGAGGACCCGGGTAATTCATTTAGCATATTTGACCTTGAATTAAAAGCGGTGAATTTCACTACTGACATGGCATTGTTTGATTTGAGAGGATATGTGACTCCTTCCAACAAAGAGAGACTCAGGCTCTCCGGATGGACCCGATCAACAAACACCACTTCTTCTTTTGATATCCATCACGTAAAAGGAAGTTGTCAGACACTGGCAACAAGCTCATCTGATTTTGAGGTTTTTAACAATAGCGAGCCATTTGAAGGTTTCGTAGGTAGCGCTCCCAGAAGCAATTTTTGGCTTGTTAATTTTGATCAGAGAAGTATTTGCAACAAATCCTCAGGGAGTGGACTTATCAATTCAAACGGACAGTTGGTGGGGCAACTTAGTGTAGGTGACAAAATAAACACGGCAAACGGTCTCCCGGATAAAACAGTTTTTGGAAGGTTCGATCTGGGCTGGTATAAAAGTGCCCTGCCAGGTGAAGATTATGACCAAAAAAGAAGTACAAAACACTGGCTGTCTCCCAATAACAATCAAAGTATGGGTGCTCATAGTTTTGCTACCCCGGTTGCCGGTTCCAATCTGATTATCAGCCATTCATACCCTCCGGGGATGTGTGGCGGGCCTCCCTCATTGCACTGCGGAAGAACCTTCCTGAACTGGACAGCAGGAGAAGCAGTATACTACAAAGTTTACAGGAGAGTCAACTATGGTCCAGAAAAGCTGCTTGCAACATTGACCGAATCACAAGTGCAATATCAGGATCTGGAAGTTCGTGACTGGCTGGGTAATAATTCCTTAAGGTATCGACTTGCTTCCTTTAGGTCATCAAACAATACAATTGTCGCTAACGCCATTGCCAATACAACAGGTGGTTTGTTGAATTACTAGAAATCGCTGACAATCATTCCGATGACCTCTTCAGAAACAGGTGACTTAGGTACCTGTTTTTTTTCTTCCGAACCTGTCAAAAAAATTAAGACAGATTGAATGACCCCAATGCTAAACAAGACAGTATTTCTATTGATCATCATTTGATATTGACCTCAGGTTTTGGACATACGATCCTACTGAACAGAAAATTACCCGCACTGGGAAAATGTGGGATGATGATGTTAATCTTCTTGAAGAAGTGCAGAGAGTAACCGGGCGAAAACCAGAGTCGACCTAATATACTTGCAAGGTATTCATCCAAAAAAAGACAGACTTTTTGATTCTATTTTCTCTTCTTGATATGAAAATGACCCTTCCTGAAATTCACCTTTGCATCAATTTCTCCTTTGTGCCTTAATAGCATTATACAAAGGCGTAGCAAAAATGCATACGCCTGGTGACTACATCTTGTTCTAATTCAGGTTTCGCGATACGAAATAGCTAAGTGTAGTTTGCAACTACACTTTCTTATGAATTCTATTATGAATAATGAATAAAAAAGGCGTAGCAAACCTGCCTTGTCGGCGGGGCTTCTGATGAAAAGGCTAAAAACCGCCTCTCAGATCCCGAGCTCATCAATCAATTCAAGGCCATTGAAGGTATGGAAGAGGACGATCGTAATGTGTTTAAAAAGCTCATTGATGCCTTTATTACTAAGAAGCAGGTGCAGAAGTTGGCGCAATAAAAAACCCCAACCAGTTTCCTGATTGGGGTTTCGTTTCTCTTGAGTCCAAGCTGCAAGCTTGAACTAGCATTACGTATACGCTCGGACCAGCTGGGGGGATCGTAACTCTATCAAAGCCATGCTCAAAGCATTCATCTTTCAGAAGGATATGCAGAAGCAACTGGCACAATAAAAAACCCCAACCAGTTTCCTGATTGGGATCTCATTTTTTTCTATCCGAGCTAAAAGCTCGAACCAGCTAGGGTTTATGACATTAGAGTTTACCTTTTACTATAAGCAATATGAATGATACCACAATAATTATTATACCCATTGCAAAGGTACCAATTAAAATATCTAAGAGTCTTTTCCTGTTTAGACTTTTGAAGTCATCAAATTCTTGTACATCGCTATTTACTAATCGAATGAACTTCCATCGTAGATAACGACCAAAAAACTCTAAAGGAGTAATATTAGGATTCACCATTTTCTTAAAATTGGTTAATATCAACTAAAAGCAATTCTCTTAAAAGCAATTCTCTGCTATTAATTCCTCAACTTCACTACCATATGATTGTGTAAATCCTTTCTCAAGGGCAACATTAAGATTCTCACAAGCTTCTACACCCTTACCCATTTCTAACAATATCAAAGCCTTATTACGATAAGCGTACGAGTTCCCAGGATAAATACTAATAGACTTTTCAATATCATTCAGCGCACCATCTATGTTACCAGATTTCAACTTGCTGTAACTTCTATTACTATAAATCAATGGTTCATTCTCAACGTAATCCAGAGCAGAATTAAACCAGTAGATTGCTTTGATATGCTCATCCAATTTTTGATAGATGAACCCTATATTTATGAAAGCTGGAAAGTATTCTGGGTCAAGATCAACAACCTGTAATAGGTAGTTCAATGCTTCTTCACTTTGACCTAACTCATCACATACAACACCGAGGTTTGTTAATACTTCCAACTTCATACTATCTATTGAAAAAGCTAGCATTAGATCTTCATACGCTTCCGAATTCCTTCTGACACCCATCAATGCAGAAGCTCTATTCATCAGAGCTGTACATTTAACATCGTTGTCTTCAGCTAATGATACGGCATATGTATGATCATTTATTGCACTTTCGAAAAGTTCCAATTCATAGTTCACTAAACCACGCCCCTCAAATGAAATAGCATTTGAATCTATACTTATTGCAGTTCCATAGACCTCTTTTGCAAGAACCAAATTACCAACTTGAAATAGGTATAATGCTTTAGTATTTAGGAAATCCACATTGGTTGAATCAAGCTTAATTGCAAGTTCGATTTTAACCAATGCTTCATTGTAATTACCAGACCTACCAAGATCCATTGCATTCTCAGCTAAAGAACTTGCATCTTGTCCCCATATGAATAGTGGCAAGAAGGAAGCTAATATGATTGAGTATACTCTTCTCATTATTGCAAATAATATCAAGTAAATAGCTTAAACAAAAGTATTCTACCCTCCATTATCTGGATCAGTCTCCTCCGAATTTTCATTTTCAGCCCCTTGAACACCAACTGGCCACTGAATCCTAGGAAATCCATAATGCATTAATGCCCAATCAAACAGCCCAGTAGCAATAGTCTTAGCGGCAGCCTTTGTAGTTTGGACATTAACAGTCTCTTTTTCTCTGGATGGGTTTACATCGCCCAAGTGAGTCTCCTCTAGTGTGCCATCTTCATTTTCAATCACTCCATTGACTTGCATTGAAAAATCAGCATCAGGATCTAATACATACACCATAGTTGTTTTTTCTCCATTTTTAACTTCTTCTGGAACATGTATACCACTTTCTTCAAGTTTATCAGTCATGAAACTATCAGAAAAACCATTTCCAGAACCATAGTCAACAATTCGAGACACTTCGCCATTGATTGCATCCAACTTGTCAAGCTTATCCCCCCTAGTGTTAGATTGTGTAACTGGGGTGTTTAGAATTTTATTTTTCTTCTTAAGCGTACTTTGAAGTTTTGATGATTGTTGTGGACTAAAATTAACTAGTCTAATCTTCTCAAGCCCTTCTAACTCTATTGCACTTATTACATCATTCTCACTAAAGGCATATGGGCTATTATACACATAGCTCTCAGCCAATGGATCAACATTAAAGAACCTTCCAATATCTGGCTGATGATTTCTCCACTTAAACTTCACCCATCCAGTTTCTTCTTCATACTCCTGATTCTGAAAGGTATTCATGAAATTCTTCTGAGATGCTGTTCTTTGGTAGCTATTAAAGACGAGCCCAAACGGATAGTAATCGTCGCTCTGAACAATATTCGTCTTGCCGTGGTAGATAGTGAAATCATCCCAGCTTACTGTCAATGTTGTACCTGTTGTTTCATTCGACAAATACACCATGATGTAACCGTCCTGATCCGCAATGAAGTCATCTGCTACCACCTGAACGGATGCGAGATTCGAAGCACTGGTTATTTGTTTGAATCCGGCATGCTGATAAACCATATCTCTGTCAAAGAAGATGTAATTGATAAATGCATGCGGTGCAGTAGATGTTTCCGATCTTCCTCCAAGGTCTGTTCCTCCTCCAAAGGCATCATCAAAATTGGTTTGTGTTGCAGTTGCCCCTTCACCACCATAGTTTGTGCTGAATGTACTAAATAGTGCTCCCTCTATCAGATTTGCTGCCAAATTGTAAGAAGATCCGGCATCATTATAGTAGGCGTACACGTCCGCTTTTACTGTATCTCCCTTATTCAAACTGATGAAAGTATTCATGCCAAGTCCTGAATTCACATCATTGGCATTTCTTGAAACGTGAGTTCCGCTGTTTGCCGCCACCACATCTGACGTTGCGGTATAGTTGGTGAAATTGGCTGCTTCACTGCCGTCTTCCATAGTGGCTACCATCTCATAATTCTCAGGAGTAGTGCTGAATGTCAGTCGGGTATTGCCTAAGTGATCTTTGAGGTGGTATTGGTAGTCCCAAACATCCCCCTGACCCCCTTCAAAGGGGGATTTCTTCACAATACGACCCTCTTCATGTTGGATCAACTGCAATTCTCGAATGCCACTTGTGTCGGTTTCATAGATAAATTCTCCTACATAATCAGTGACTTTCACTGTATCTCCAGCCTCATAAACAATCTGACTCAGCTTGATGCCCGCTGCATCGTAGAGGTATTCGATTCTATCGTCCTCCCCCTGACCCCCTCCTGAGGGGGAAAAAACCACTTTTATTGGGAGGTTCAGGTGATTGTAGTAAATACTGTCAATGCTCTTGTTCAGGTCTTTGACCATGTTCCCATTGGCATCATAGGCGTAATCATCACCTGTGGTATTGCCATCGTAGAAGCCCAATGAATCAAGTGCATCATCAGTCACTGACAGCAGCTGGTTCCCTTCGTAATCATAGTCCAGACTATCCATTGCAACAGCGCCCGTACTTCTTCGGTTCAATGACTCAATGTTTCCATTCAGGTCATAATCCAGGCCTGAGAGTCCATACTTAGGGGTACTTGTACTTTCTTCGAAATGGTCCGCTTTTTTCAGTCGGTTCAGCTTGTCATATCCATAGGTATATGCACGCGTATCGTTATTTGCCGTGGCTTCCGAAAGGTGGTTGCTCCATTGCATAGCTGAGATGTTTCCGTTGTATAGGGAAGTCTGTCCGGTTAATCCTGAGGTCTGATCGTAATACAGCTCCATGCCAAACAGGTCGCCATCTACTCCGATCAGTCCGGAATCGTTAATACTTGTCAGCCAGCCACGAATGTTGTAGGTGTAGTCCACGGACTGGGCAAATCCCCCCTGCCCCCCTTGTAAAGGGGGATCTTTATGGAGGTTCTTTTCTATGAGTTCACCGAGTTCATTGTAGGAGTTTTCTGATACCAGTACCGAATCTTCATCATTCAACTGGTGCCAGGTTTTTAATAATCTTCCGGCATGATCGTATTCAAAGTCACGCTCTATGGTGGTAGTGTCCGTTCCGTTGCTGTGCGAGCTGATCGTTCGGGTCACCTGACCAATGAAATCATAGTAGTTGGTGACCACATCTTTCCCTCCCAAATGATTCGTGCTTTGCGACTGAATCGGGCGGTATTTGTCGTCATAATAGCTCACGCTTTTGATCCAGGAGCCGTCTCCTGCTTTGGTCATCGTCCCCGTTACCTGTCCTTTTACCACTGTGTTTTGAACCAACACATCAGGATTGGAGGGATCATCAAAAGTTAGCCCTAACGTGCTCCAGTCAGCATGGGACTGGTAATCATAATCATCATAGTAAGTCACAGTGAGGTAGTTGTCAGCTATTGAGTTGTCAGGGTATCCCACATTCGTATACTGATTGGCTTCAGTTGCACCAAAGGACTCGTATCTGTCGGCTTCCACCTCCACATTGTCTCGTATTGTTGTTTCCGGATCATCGCTACTCATGATTCCGGTCATTACCGGCCGATTCAGGTAGTCGTATTTGGTAAACAGCCATTCGGGTGTTGCGGCTGCCCGCTGGTTTCCGTCCTGGGTCAGCACGAGTCGGTTCCACTGGTCGTACACCATGAATACACTGTCTGCTCCTGGTACTTTCTTCACCGTCATGCGTGCCCGGTAGTCATAGTTGTACAAGAACGCCCAGGTATTCAGAAAAGCTGTTCGATTCGTTTGTGACTGTCCAAAGAATTCGGTACTGAGTCTGCTGGTCGCTTCCGGCGGGATGACTGTTTTCAATTGCCCCAGCACATCATAGATATAGTACGTTTCTGCCCATGGATTGCTTAGGTCTCCGGTTTCTGATTTTTTCAGAATGGTCCGTCCCTGCTTGTCAGTAAATTCACTTGTTTGGTTTCCGTCTTCATCGAAAGTAGTATTCTTATACAATTCACCTTCTGCATAGTATCCAATCGTCTGCGTCAACAGGGTTTCTTCATCCCATGCAATCACTTCTGAAGCCACATTGATGCTGTAATCCATCGTAACCGTATGTTCACTTCCAATCTTCCATGCTTCTCCGGCATTTCCCTGCTCTATTACCCGATTCATCGGACTGGCCTCAAATTTTTGTTCAGAAAAAGCCTGACTGGTGCCATGTTCATTTACATAGAAAGATGCCTGTGAATTGATCGCATCTGTCTTGTATATCATACTTTTATCAGAAGAAACATAGGGAAGAAGTGCACGTGCCTGTCTTCCCAGTTCATCATAGAGGGCAGGAATAACTACATCGTTTCCTAAAGGTGAAGCATCCAGACTAACCTGTTGAATCACCCTTCCCAACCCATCATAAATATCCGCTGAAATCGCTACTTCATCACTCGTATAGGTATGGACATCCGGTGGTATATTGTTCGACTCTGTGACCGGAATACGGAAACTACTGACCACTACCGCATTCTTTGATACATCCAGTTGGCTGGTGATCATGATAAAATCGGTCGTAAAGGTTGCATTCCCTGATGAAGTTACTGTCACCTTGTATTCTGCCGGCTCGGACACCATCAGGGTATTGGAGGCACCATTCTGAACCGTCACATTGTCTTTGAACCACTCGTAATTGGCATGACCTGCTGTGGCCATCAATGTGGTGGTCTGTCCAGGGCGGATTTCTGTCGTGGAAACGGTTGTTATCGCAGGTGCTGAAAGTATCGTAACCAATGCCTCTGCTGAATATGCAGGAGCACAGGTGCCATTCTCCACCTGAGCCCGGTACCTCGTACTTTCTGTCAGACTCACATAGTTATGCCCTGCGGTGGTATTGGAAATGTCTATCCAGCTTCCGGTTGTTTTATATTGCCATTTATTGACTGTCCCGTTGTGACCACTTAGTGTCAAATTTCCGCTCCCGGTAACAAATATCTCGGTTGCTCCTGAAACAGCACCTCCCACACTTAATGTTTCAACAGCTACCGTAATTGCACTACTGCTTGCCAACAAATTACAGGAAGTAACCTGGCGTCTGAATTCGGTCGTTGTTGTCAGGTTCAATGGATCATACGTTGAGCTGACGGCTCCTGAAATATCTGCCCAACTGCCGCCTGACGGACGACTTTGCCACTGATAGCTGAAAGTACTATTTCCTCCCGTTGGTGCGGAAGTATTGCTTAATACTGCAGGATCACTGTTGTAGCAGATCGTTTGAGCATTGCCTATACTTCCGGCAGTCAGGTTATCCAGTACTGTCACTTTTATAGTACCTGTGTAGTCTGTTTCTCCACATGATTGTACTCTTCTTCTGTACCAACGATCTGAGGTTAATATCCCTGGATCATAGGTAGCAGCAGTTGCTCCACTGATATTCGTCCAACCACTGCTTCCATTATTGGAATACTCCCACTGATAGCCGTAACTACTGTTGCCTCCTGTGGGGGAACCCGAATTGGTTAGCGACGAAGGGTTGCCATTATAGCATACTGTTTGCGCATTGCTTATACTTCCGGCGCTCAGGCTCGCGTACACCGTCACCTTCACACTGCCCGTGTAGTTGAGCGCAGAACAGGAACTGGTGTTCGCTCCACGTCGATACCACTGATCAGCTATTAACGTTCCGGGATCATAGGTGGCACTGGTCGCACCACTGATGTTGGTCCAGCTGCTGCCATTGGATGAAGATTGCCACTGGTATTGAATTGTGCCGCTGCTGCCCGTGGCTGAACCGGTATTGCTGAGTGCTGACGGATTGCCGTTGTAACAAATGGTCTGGGCATTGCCAATCGTACCGGCATTAATATCCGAGTGAATCGTCACTTTGACACTCCCTGTATACTTATAGGCTGAACAGGTGCTTGTTCGAACCCTTCTTCGATACCAGCGATCCACAGTCAGTGCTCCAGGATTGTAAGTGGTACTCGTCGCGCCATTGATGTTGGTCCAGCCACTGCTCCCATTCGCTGAGTATTGCCATTGGTATTGATAAGTACCACTGCTTCCTGAAGCAGATGCGGTACTGGTCAACGTAGAAGGATTGCCGTTGTAACACAGGGTCTGGGCATTGCCAATCGTACCCGCACTCAAATCTGAGTGAATGGTTACTTTGACACTACTTGTGTACTTATATTCTGAACAGGTACTTGTTCTTACCCTTCTTCGGTACCACCTGCTGGAGGTTAGTGCGCCAGGATCGTAGGTGGAACTTGTTGCTCCACTAATGTCGGTCCAGCCGCTACTGCCATTCGTTGAATACTGCCACTGATACTGAATCGTGCCGCTGCTCCCTGTCGCTGAGCCGGTATTGGTCAATGCCGCAGGGTCTCCATTGTAACACAGGGTCTGCGCATTGCCGATGGTCCCCGCATTGAGAATGGGATAAATGGTGACTTTGATACTGTTGGTGTACTTATACTCTGAACACGTGCTTGTTCGTACTCTTCTTCGGTACCATCTGTCTGCCGTGAGTGCACCAGGATTGTAGGTCGAACTGGTTGCCCCGCTAATGTCGGTCCAGCCGCTACTCCCATTTGTGGAATACTGCCACTGGTACTGAATCGTGCCACTGCTGCCTGTGGCTGAAGTAGTATTGGTCAATGCCGCAGGATTCCCATTGTAACACAGGGTTTGCGCATTGCCGATCGTTCCTGCATTGAGGATCGGATGAATCGTTACTTTGATACTATTCGTGTACTTGTATTCTGAACAGGTACTGGTGCGTACTCTTCTTCTGTACCAGCGATCTGCAGTTAATGCTCCAGGGTTATAAGTGGAGCTTGTCGCTCCGCTGATGTTGGTCCAGCCACTGCTCCCGTTTGTAGAATACTGCCACTGGTACTGGATGGTACCACTACTGCCTGTCGCGGATGCCGTGTTAGTCAGGGACCCGGGATCCCCATTATAACATAAGGTCTGAGCGTTTCCGATTGTTCCTGCATTGAGGATGGGATGGATGGTTACTTTGACGCTGTTGGTGTACTTATACTCTGAACAGGTACTGGTACGTACCCTTCTTCGATACCATCGACTGGCTGTCAATGCTCCGGGATTGTACGTCGAACTGGTCGCTCCGCTGATGTTGGTCCACCCACTACTCCCATTGGCGGAATACTGCCATTGATATTGAATGGTGCCACTGCTGCCTGAAGCTGAAGTCGTGTTGGTCAATGTTCCCGGATCACCATTGTAACACAGTGTCTGTGCATTGCTGATGGTTCCGGCATTGAGGATCGGGTGAATGGTTATTTTAATGCTGTTGGAATATTTGTAGTCTGAACAGGTACTTGCCTGTACTCTCCTGCGATACCAGCGGTTTGCTGTCAGTGCCGGAGGGTTATAAGTTGAACTGGTTGCTCCGCTTACGTTTGTCCAGCCACTGGTTCCATTGGCAGAGTATTGCCATTGATATTGGATGGTGCCGCTGCTGCCCGAAGCAGAAATGGCATTGCCCAGGGTGGAAGGATTACCATTATAACATAAGGTCTGCGCTCCGGTAATACTTCCGGCATTTAGATTACTGTAGACGGTTACTTTTATAGTATTGCTATAACCGGTCTTATTACAGGACTGTACTCTTCGCCTGTACCATCGATTAGCCGTCAGGTTACCCGGGTTGTAGGTTGTGCCGGTGGCACCACTAATATTACTCCAGGAACTGTTATTTGTTGATACCTGCCACTGATAGCTATATCCATTATATCCACCGGATGCTGCACTCACATTCGTAAGTGCTGAAGGATTTCCGTTATAGCAAACACTTTGCGCATTGCCAATACTTCCGCCATATACTGTTGGCTGATAATTGACAGTCACTGATGTTCTACTTGTACTCACACATCCAAAACTCGTTACAGCTTCCACGAAATAGGTGGTCACCCCTGAAATGTTTGTTGTGTAGCTGGACCCGGTGTGAAACGGACTACCTCCACTTGCACTTGTGTACCATTTGTTTAGGGCGCTTGTTGTGGTAAAGGTCACGTTTGCTGGAGAACATAGCGTTGTTGCTCCTGTTACAGAGGGTGCGGCAGGGGGATTGGTATCTACAGTCAAATTAACCGCACGACTATCTCCCCAGCAAAGGGTGGTATTGTTACGCCCACGCAAATAATAGGTGGTACCTGCTGATCCTGAAGTTGTAACAGAAGAATTGGCGGTTGATGTTCCAGATGATGAAGTCTGCCAATACCAGGTGACACCTGACGGAGGATTGCTTCTGGTCAGAGTAACTGAGCCACAGTTATAAAAACTGGCGGAGGGATTTGACGGAACTGCGGGTTTGGGATTAACAGTTGCTGTTACAAATCTCCGATATGGATTTTCACAATTGTATTGTGTGCTGTACACCGCCACATAATAAGTAGTGGTACTGCTCACGGTAGGACTATATGTTGACCCAGTGTGCAACAGACTGCCACCTGAACTGTTGGCATACCACCTTAACTGAGTATTTGAACCCGAATAGCTCGCGGACAAAGTCACAGAACCTGTTCCGCATCGGGTGGCTCCCGTCGTTTGTGCAAGTACAGGATCCGTACAAATCACCGGGCCTCCACCGCCTCCACCACCGGGTCCGCCACCAGGCTGTGCAATAACAAATAATGACCCAATAAGTAATAAAATGGACAGGATCGGACGTACCAATGACCTGAATGTCTTGTTAGAGTTGTTCATTTTAGTTGTTGTTTTGGTAGTGGTAGTCGATACGTTGGAGAAGGTTATTGACATGGTCTCTTATCATGACCAGCCTGCCGAGTTCGTCATAGGAATATTTTAATTCCTTTCCGTTCGCATCTATGACTGTTGTAATCTGCCCGGTTGTGGCATCATACAGATACGCTTTGATTTCATAGCTGCCGGAAATCGTTCCGGGGCTATCAAATTGGGACGAGGTTATGATTGTACCGGCAATGCCTGAATGTGTGACACGGTAGTCATCCCACTTAAAGGAACGGACCAGACCATCACGTCCTTCAAAAGATTCCGGAAGTCCTTTCAAATTGTAATCCCCATAATGGATGAGTGTTTCCAATACAGCGTCACCGTTTGCGCCCTGGACTTGATCGAGGTAATACTTCCCACCAACATCCTTGTAGAGCGATCGTCTCTTATTCAGCGTTTTCACCACTCCGCCCCTGTCATCCGTGCTCACGGTATAAAAAGGAATCAGTCGGTTATGATTCTGAAGCATGTTTGACAGCAGCAATGTATCCGTCGGGTTCACAAACCCGGGGAAATTTGCTGGAATGTTGTAGGTGTAATCAGTTCGAACTTTATGACCGGTGGAAAATACCTGCTCTTCGTAAAGAGGAATTTGGTAATCGTCATAAAGGTCTTTGTTCGTGGTTACGGTTACAACTCGTGAGTCTTCGTAGGTTTTTTGAACGATTTCTGTCGCAAATACACGACCGCTGACTATATCATAGTTTTTTATGTAGCGACCGCTACCGCCATTGCTCATACTTCTTACAACAACCCCACGAATGCTTTGAGGTGGAAGTTCCTGAACAAAATAACTCTGTAAGGCAAGATTCCCTCCTTCCAGCAATTGTGGATTAACGATCGTCCCTTTATACAGGAAATCTTTTTCGCTTTTAATTTCAAATTGACCATTGATGTATTCATAAATCAGCTCTTTCGTGGGTAAGCCCCTTAGCCAGTCAGCAGAGTAAGTGGGAACCGAAGGAAATCGATCATACTTCCTGCCCGCAATCGTATACTTTGTTGAATACTTTGTTGAACCATCCAGGTAGCTTAATTCAAAGTCTCCTATAAGCTTAGGACTGAAGTAATCTCGAATGATTTTCCCGTTTAAGGTGTCACTCACAAAAACCTCTTCTACCCGTCTGTATCCGACATGATTCCCCGAAGTAGTGAGCAATGGAAGATTTGAATTAATGGTCCTCGTCCAATTAAGCATGACAACTTGCGAGACATTCAGACTTATTGCAACGTCGGCACTCCCATATTTTGGAATGGTCACCAGGCTTCCCATTGAAGTACCCTGATCATCCACATAAGAAAAATTTCTGGTAAGACAATCTGCTCCATCGCAATTAGACAAAGATTTAATCCTTGCTCCGCCAACTACTTTTTCAGCCGTTTCCAGTTGGTTTTCCCATTGAATGATTACACCAGACTCACCATAAGAAGAGAAACAATTTCCAAGATTGTCATCCGCAAATAGTGTGACATCATATACGCCCGCTTCAAGATAGATTTCTCCTTTGGGTGACTGAGGAGCTCCGGGTGCCAGCTTAAGTGTATGAACAACATTTAATGAATCTTTGAATTCTACAAAAAACTGACATTCAGTTGTGGCCGTTACTTCAAACCCCATTCCCGTTGCGGTGACCCTTGCAAAGGGCCGTTCCTGCAAATCAATGGAGATGATTGTGTCAACAGGGTTACTAAAATCAATCTGAACAACAGTGTTTTCAAGGTCAATTTCGCTGGCGATCTCATAATCAGCAACAGTATTTGCTTCGAATTCAAATGAAGTATAACCCCCGAGCGGATAAGTAATCTTTTTTAATATCCCACCTTTTCCAAAGTTGAAATCTGCTTCTCTGTCAGCACTGCCAACGATTGTATACCCGGGATCAAACACAGGGTACGTATTGTTAAGATCCAAATACTGAATGGGCTCTAATGTCGTATTAACAGCGCCATTATAAAATCCCCAATGATCCCTGTTCAATGAATGCCGATCAGGAAGAAATACTGATGTTTCGTATTCAAAAACATAAGGTGGGTTACTGTAATTTCCCGTTCCAGACTCAGTGACCTGATCCAGCATTAAGCGTTTTTCAATATCGCCTTCATTAAGGGAGGGCTGCAGTCTTGCATATCCTGTGCATGGATCACTTAATGGAACAATTCCTGTTTTCGTAAAATAGGAATAGTCAAATTCAAACTTCTTAAGAGTACTCCCATTGTATTTGATCTCAACAATATTAAGATAATCAGAATCCTTCATGTCACATCGCTCCCCGCCTTCATTGAAGAATATTTCGAAAATATTATCTGAATCGTAAATTTTGCTCAGCCGAAGCTGATAAGTTCGGGTTTCTGTATAGTTAGGTACCGGGTCATTTCCTGTTAATTCGATTCCCGGATCCCGGATGATTTCCGAGTAAGTCGTCACATAACCACCGATGACTTCTTCTTCATAATCAAAGTAAATTCGCTCCGTTTCATTCGCGTTATGCATTTCAGTCAGGTACCAGGTAGAGTTGATCTGATCGAGGGTGGTTATGTTACCACCAAGTGCAATACTCCTGACTTTCTCAATGTCTTCGAACTTATAAACAATACCCTGAGGAGTTGTGATAGTGAAAGTTGCAAACACACTATTTGTTACAATCTTGTTATCGGTTTGTGGAACCTGAAGAACGCTTCCGTCCTTATCAATAAGAAAAGCCCCACCAATTCCAGGACCTGAATAGTTGAAAAAATCCGGTTCCCCATCCATGTCGCCATTGAGTATATCAATGTACTCCTGAACGATGTTGTTATCATATATATCATTTGGAAGAGGTCCCGTTACTCTAAATCCTTTTCCCGACTTCTCATCTGGTAATCCTCGAACTGTTCTTGAAACAGCCCCACCTGCATTTAGTGACCAACCCAATCCAACCCAGGATGCAATCTCCTGAACTTTAATTCCATGAATTCCGGTGTATTTCAGGGAAATAGGAACAGAAAGTTCATTAAGCTTCAGGTTGTAGAGTGGAATACTGATGTCTGCCCCTCCGGTATATGGACTTGTTTGCTCCACACCCACCCGCTGAAAAGCAGTAGCAGCCGGTGAGGGTGGAATAAGGTCTGGTTGTTCTGATTGCGCAAACCCATCCACCATGGATGACAAAGTGAATAAGAAGCAAAGTGTTATGGAAAGATTAGGTTTTATCATCCGATTTGATATTGTTTGCCACTTAATACCGTTTTTAGAAAAAGGTCATCACATCTAGAACTTATTAATTCAGTAAAATTCTCACCTGCTGTATGAAGAGTATCACAGACCATGAATTGATGGAACTCCTGAGAGAGCAAAATCAAAGAGCGTCTAACACAGCCTATGCCCATCTCTATGAGCATGCTTATACGAAAATTCAATCCATGGTTACACGTAACAACGGACTGGAAGAAGATGCAAAGGATATTTTTCAGGAAGCTCTAATCATCCTGACGAAAGCAATTAGAAAGAAGGCGTTCAATTTTACTGCGTCAGTCCAAACCTATGTTTATGCCGTCGCAAGAAATTTGTGGCTGAAGGAATTGAAACGTAGAAAATCAGAAGTGTCATTTGATGGGAGAGATTTGCCTGATTCAATAATTGATGATGACACCAATGAGCTTGAAAAGCAAACCATTTTACTTAGAAATAGTATTAATGAGTTATCCGAAGACTGCAGGAAGATATTGATTGACTTCTACTACGCAAAACTATCGATGAGCGAGATAAAAAATGAATTCAAATTGAGTAGCGAGCAGGCGGCTAAAAACAAAAAATATCGCTGTTTAAAAAATTTAATTGAAATTTGCAAACGGAACATGTAACCATTGAAAGCCGAGAACAACATAGCGCAAATTGAGTCTTACCTTCAGGGTAAGCTAAGTGAAGAGGAGCAGATTATTTTTGAAAACAAGCTTGACTCTGATCATTCATTTAAAGAACAATTCAATGATTATGTTACTGCTATTGAGTCAGTTACGGATCAGGGACTAAGGGAAGATCTCGACAGGATTTACAATGAAAAGGTCGCAGGAAGACAAGTCAGGTTTACTGATAAATGGAAGTATTTAACCGGGATTGCAGCGACAATTCTTATAGTCTCTGTTTTCTATGTTTTTCGCCCTGACACAACTTCTACAGATCAGCTTTTCAGAAAGTATTTTTCTCCATACCCAAACCTCTCGAGCACAAGGAGCAATGAACAAAACGATTATACATTATTACTCGAACACTATTCTTCCGGGAGGTATTCTGATGTTATCAGCCAATTTGAAAACATTGACAAAAGGCCGGAAGATCACGTGTTATTCTATGTTGGGATTTCATACCTTGCTGTCGATCATTCCGACAGGGCGCTTGAGGTTCTGTCAGCCTTAACTTCAGATAAATTCAAACAACAAACAACCTGGTATTTAGCACTTGTGCATCTTCAAAAAGGTGATTCTGAATTAGCAGAACAAAAACTAACACAGATTGAACCAGATGATTTCAATTATGGGCTTGCCAGAGAGATATTGGACTCGATTGAATAAGTGAGCTACAATCAAACACATCTGCATTTTAAGGATTAATTAATCTTAAAGACTTTGTCTGGTTTCCATCAATTCAATGGAAAGCTTAGGACCAGGAACGTGGAACTTAACAATTCTTTTTGGCTCATCATTTGTAATCCAGATGCGGTTTTGAGGCATTTTACCGTCCGTCATCAAATGGACAACCGTACAATTGAAGGTGCCGGCAGGAACGGTTACTTCTTCCTGTCCAATGTAATAAAGTGAAGAAGTCGAAACCGTCATGCTCGTTGTAACCAATGAAGTGAAATTCAGGGTATCCCCTTTTGTGAAATCAGTGGCATGGAGCAACATATAAAGTTCTTCCCTTACAACATCATAATTGTGGAGTGAATCTATCGGGAATTGCTGAACGGCTGTATCTCTTGTTATTTCATAAATTCCCTTTACCAGTTTGTTAGTCATGCTCAAATCCACCTTTAATCCGGTGGTATTCACCTGCATGCCAATTGAAACGTGCTGCATCTGAAAGGATGAATCCAGCTTGAATTCTGCGTCTTCATATACACTTCCATCATCAAAACGTGACGTATCTCTGGCAACCAGACGTCCATCCTTCCGATAAAAACCAAAAATCATCGACCCGACTTTGCTGCCGGTGGAATCAAACATATGATACGTATTTGTGACCTCCTGAATTGCAGAAACGTTTAGTGGCTTATTCAGCCAATTTTGAATGGGCTCATCGTTTTCGGGTGCCTGGCATGCGAAGAACAGGAGGGCGATTAGTAATTGATGGTATGCTTTCATTGTAAGGTTTTTAACAAAACAACCTAAGCCGAGAAACCCTGTCCCTTTCGTGTAACTACCCGGCCGTTTGTCATTATTGGGAAGACTTGTATTAGAGGCTGGCGACACTCACGGCTATTGTATGTCACTCATATTAAAATACAAATTCAGTAATATCTTACGCATTCAAGTTATCCTGTTATGCATTACTTCCGGCCCATTGGCTTAGTCTTACTTCTTCTCAGTACCATCGTCCTTTCTATCCTGATCTGGAAGTCTGAAGCTCAGAAACGTATACTAAAACAGGACATCATCGAGCTTTCCAAAGTTAAGTATGGGCTGTTCAATGTTGATGAATGGAAATCCATCCTCGCTGAAATCATCTCAAAGAAGATTGATCAATTCAATTTCAATAAGGAAAACAGGGATGAAATGGAGGTGAAGGTTTCTGACTTTCTCCACAAGGCGATCAATGAATTCGAGCAAAATTTCAAACAGACCAACCGAAAGCAATCGTGGTTTGGAATTTCCTATAAAAATGTGATCGCCAACTCTGTCAGCCTTTTTACAAGACTCAGAGAGAATGTCCCTGAACTAACCAATCAGATCATCACGTATCTTGATGATCCGGAAAACAGGCAGAATCTCAAGCAATACATCAACAAAAAAATTGGTGAATATGCTGATGAGACGTTTTCTCAAATGGACTATTCTCATTTGAACAGTATTCTCGCGGCACACCAGTATGAAAACAGAATTGAGGCCCTTGACGGTCTGCAACAGCAAATCGGAACCATTGATAATCAGAACATCATCATCAGGTATTCTTTGATTTCACTCATTTTGATCCAGACCATTGGACTGATCTTTTCCAGGAGACTAACCAAACTTGAAATAACCCTTTTTACCGGATTGGCATTTACCGTTTTATGTCTGGGGCTTAGTCTGCCCATGATAGATATTGATGCCCGGATAAGTGAGATGTCATTTACCCTTCTTGGAGAAAAAATCAAGTATAACCGAGCAATTAAAACAACTCGAAAGCATTGCTTCAAGCTTCGATATCCTCACCACCAACCAATCCACTTTACAATTAGGCTTTTACATGTTCACCTGCTTTGTGGTGATCAGTTTATTGATATCTCAGAGGATACACCCCCGGTTACTTACATCGTAACCTTATCGGAGTATTTGGGCAATGTGCCTGAACTACTGGAAAGAAGGTATTACCCGGACCTGGAAGAAGTACAGGGAGGACTATTCTAACACGATCCACAAAGAGCTTCCTTTCAATTTTATTGCAAAAAACGCTACCTGAAAGAATCTGTTTATCCTTCCAATTAATTCTCCCTGAGGGCTTGGATTGTTCATCAAATGCTAAATACATTTACTAATATTTTTAGTATTTAAAAATTAACCGCATATGAAATTAACACCCGGCTACTACAAAATCAGAAAGAAAGGGCGGAATTTCCGATCCAACTGCCATTTCCTGAGAGTGATCATTCATACTGATCAAAAAGGTTCAAGTAAGAAGTATTTTCAAATTGATCATGGACTGCCTACTGAAAGGGAGAAGAAAAGGAATTGGGTTTGGGAAGTAACTACTCAAACCTTAGCGTCAATCGTATCGAGCTTTGATGCCTTATATGCAGGGATAACTCCGGCAAGACTCTTGATCATCCTTTCAAATCTCCCAAATGATCCACACATGAAATAATAGAAGCTCATTGCATGTATACTATCCGTATATCAGTGAATGATATATTTTTTTAAGAAACCAACTTTATTGTCTGAATGAATCAAGAACATCTTACTGATATTTCTATGGATCGTATAATAAAGCAGATGACCACACTGGTTTTCACATCCTTTATTACACCAATTGCACTGGTTGCAACCACTTATGTAATTAGTGGAATAGTGAGCATTAACGACATGCTTTATCGAATCCTGTCATCATGGGAAGTATACCTCTGTTGCAGTCCTGTTTACATTGGAGGAACATGGTTGATAAACAGAAATCTTAAGTCAATTAAAAGATATGTTTCACTTGGAGATTTCGGAGAAATAGCCAAAATCTACAAGAACACCATCAACAGATATTTTATCATTGGGATATCATATTCTCTTGCAGCCACAGCAGTCTTTTATCTTACAGGATACCCAGACCATGTTATTATCCTCACTACTCTGGTCGCCTTTTTCTATTTCGGGACTGTAAATATGCCCTTTTACATAAGGTTTGTTGAGTTATTTGATAACCTTCTGGAGGGCATAGAAATAAAGAAAGAATCAATGATAACAATTGCTATTAAACTCAGAGTAACAGCGATCGCATCATCTATATCAAGTGTCTGTATTATGGGTTCATGTGCCCTTATTCTTTTTTGGAGGATGTTAAATTATCCTGAATGGGGATTGACATATGAGTATGTCATATTCAGACTGTCATTGATCGGAGGGTTTATTATGACTGTACAGGCAATGCCCAATATAATGATGGGAAAGACTCTATCCAGGGGGATTTTGAAAATCAGGGATTTTGCAATTTCCAGAAGTCAAAAAGATTTGAGAAAACCCATTCACATTTTTAACCGAGATGAGTTAGGTGTTGCTGCACTTCAGTTAAATCAAATGAATCGGAATTTCAAAGAAATGATTTCAGCAATAAGGGAAAATTCAGAATTCCTGGAGAAATCAGGAAAGAACCTTAACAAAATCGCTACGCAATATTTTTCCTTTTCTAATGAGCAGGCAGCAAACACTGCAGAAGTTGCTGCAACAATTGAAGAAATATCTTCCAACATCGCGCTTGCAAGCGATAATGCTTCCATATCTGAAAAAATCAGTCAGCACTCGGCAACTAATATGTTAGAAAGCGAGCAGTCTTTAAAATCAACACTTGAAAATTTTAAGAAAATTTTCAACAAAGTTCAAATTGTTCAGGATATAGCAAGCCAGACAAACCTTCTGGCCATTAATGCATTTATTGAAGCCGCAAATGCAGGAAAACATGGTCAGGGCTTCAAAGTTGTAGCAAAGGAAGTAAGAAGCCTTGCTGAACATAGTAATTTGTCTGCAAATGAAATAACTGAATTGGCAGACCTCTGCATGACCAATTTTTCAGATTTAGAGAGGAACATTACAGAGGTTGCAGAGCAGGTACAGAAAAACCATGAAATGGCATCTGAGATTGCTAATACATCGAGAGAACAGCAAACGAGCAGTGAGCAGATAAGTCTTTCGGTTCAAGGACTGAATAGAAGCTTACAGGAATTAATAATATCATCTGAAGGACTGACAAAAGAGTCTGAGAATCTTGCTACCAAATCTGAGTATTTGGGGCATCTTACTTTAGGTTTTCAATTATAGATGCTATTTCGTTCCAGGCATAAGTGAAGTCCCTATTGCTACTCAAACCTGAGCGCGTCAATCGGATCGAGCTTTGAAGCTTTATAAGCAGGGATAACTCCGGCAATCAAACCAACGGCTGTTCCAACAGATACCCCGAAAATGATCCAAACCCATGGAATGAGGAAGCCTCCGGATCCGATAAGACTGGAGGTAAGATTGCCAATCACAATACCAAGAATAATCCCGCCTATTCCACCCATCTGACAAATAACTATAGCTTCAATCAAAAACTGCTGCCTTATTTTCAAAGGTGTGGCACCAAGTGCTTTTCTTACGCCAATTTCTCGTGTTCGTTCGGTAACAGACACCAGCATAATGTTCATCAAACCTATTGAAGCTCCAATAAGCGTTATAAAACCTATAGTAAATCCACCAGCCTGAAGGTATCCCGTAATTTCTCCTATTCGTTCGGCAAGTGAACGACTCACGACTACTTCGAAAGAATTCTCACGCTGAGTGATGGGGTCTCTGCGAATGGCACGCATGAGTCCTGTAGCAATACCCTGAGCTTCTTCAATCTGACGGGAATCCGGAACAGAAACAGTTGCTTCGTACCCAAAGAAACGGTCTGCACCTATAATTCTGGCGGTTCTTAACGGCACGACAATTCTTCGGTCAACTCCTGTATTTCCACTCACCCCTCCCTGCTCCTGGACGGTTCCAAGCACCTTAAACTTTGCGCCCAAAACAGTGATCTTCTTACCAACGGGGCTTTCGTTTTCTGCAAAGAGGGCATTCACCACATCACTGCCAATGATGCAGACATAAGCCCCATTCTTCATTTCGGCCTGAGAAAAACTCCTGCCCTGACCAATATCATATCCATCCACCAGAAGGAAATTTTCATCTCCGCCACGAACCATCATATTGGGATTGGTCACTTTTGATCGATACTTTGCTTCCGTATTCCAGGATACCACTGTATTGACACTTACAATTCCAGGCCCTGAATATTCATCCTTAAACTGAGCCAGCTCTTCATACTTTATCGCCGGGAAAATTTTTTCTTTCTTTCCATCATTAGAGCCACGATTCGCACGCTTGCTCTCTATGTCAAAAGTGTTTGCACCCAGATTAGAAAAACTACTGTCGATGGAAGCCTGAATTCCGTCAATAGCTGTCAGAATTCCAACAAGTGATGTGATGCCTATTGCAATAATGGCGGCTGTGAGAAATGTTCGAAGTTTACTGGCTTTGATTGACTTGATGCCTTCTTTGACATTTTCACGGATATTCATAGGTTGGTCTTTGACTTATTAGATGTACAACACCAATAAAACGTTACAATACCTAAAGGGATTCAGGATTTATGAATTATTCGAAACGCAGTGCATCTATTGGATCGAGTTTTGAAGCCTTATATGCCGGGAGAACTCCTGAAATCAATCCTACTGCCATTCCGATAACGAATCCAACAATAATCCAAAGCCAGGGTATAATGAACTTATCAGATCCCATCAAACTGGAAGTGGCATTACCAATTAAAATTCCGAAAATGATTCCTCCAACTCCTCCCATCTGACAAATCACGATGGCTTCAATCAGGAACTGTTGTCTTATTTTCAACGGAGTTGCTCCAAGAGCTTTCCTCACACCTATCTCCCGGGTTCGTTCTGTAACAGACACCAGCATGATATTCATCAAACCAATGGATGCACCAATAAGGGTAACAAAACCGATAGTAAATCCACCTGCCTGCAAATATCCTGTGATTTCACCTAAACGCTCCGCCAGAGATTTGCTCACGGTAAGCTGAAATGAATCTTCTTCACCCAGTCGGTCTCCACGAATGATCCGCATCAACCCTCTGGCGATTTCAGTTGCGTTTTCCATCTGTCGGGTGTCAGGAACAGCCACCGCTACTTCATATCCAAAATTTCTTTCAGGGGCTACGATTCGTGCGGTTTGAATCGGTATAATAATCGTTCGATCAATATTTGAAGCGCTGGCACCTCCCTGTTCCTGCAACGTACCTATGATCCTGAATTTAGATCCCAGAAGGCTAATTTTCTTTCCAATTGGGTTCTCATTGTCCTCAAAAAGGGCATCAAGTACCTGATCACCAACAAGTGCCACATAGGCGCCATTCATACTTTCTGCAGCAGAGAAAGGACGGCCTTTGTCTACGTCGTAACCATCGACTGTGAGATAATTCTCATCCCCTCCCCGTACCGTCTGATTGGGATTGGTCACTTTTGAGCCATATTTAACTTCAGCCTGACCTGTAATTACTGTATAAATCGTAACCAGCCCCGGACCACTGTATTTTTCCTTGAACATTAACTGCTGAGCATAGGTGATACGAGGATATGTCTTTGCCTTTTTACCGTTAACATTTCCCCTTCTTCTGTAATCCTCTATATCAAAGGTGTTGGCACCGAGGTTTGAAAAGCTGCTGTCTATTGAACTCTGGATTCCATCAATGGCTGTCAATATCCCAACAAGAGACGTGATTCCTATAGAAATAATCGCTGCAGTAAGAAATGTTCGCAGCTTATTTGCTTTGATGGATTTTACTCCTTCACTAATGTTCTCTTTAATGTTCATTCCTCTTCAAATAACACAACGTTTTGATTAACGTTGTATAGACAAAGGTGAAGTAAATGAAAGGAATATTTATAATTATTTTATTAAGTCTTTCGATTGCTACAAGAGCGGCATATATCATGATCCCCATGGATGAAAGTCAGAGCAATCACCTGAAAGCCTACGGTATTGCCTATTGGATTCTCACAAAGGAAGTGAACGTGGACTGGATGCTGAACTACAAAGGTGGCAGTTTTATGGTGAAGTACCTTCAGGCGTTTGAAAATGAGTGCATCATCCGGGGGGTCTCCTACGAAGTAATTTCTGATGCGGAAGCCAACCAGGTTTTGAGCCTGATCGCCAGCCCTTCCTCTAATATGGATGTGATGAAACTGGAAAAATTTCCTAAAATAGCTGTCTACTCTCCAAAAAGTAAGCAGCCCTGGGATGATGCCGTTACCCTTGTACTCAGCTATGCCGAAATACCATATGATGTGGTTTTTGATGATGAAATCCTGGGAAACGAACTTCCAAAATACGACTGGCTGCATTTGCATCACGAAGATTTTACAGGTCAATACGGAAAATTTTATCGTGCTTATCACCATTTTCCCTGGTATCAACAACAACAACGAGATTATGAAGCCTCTGCGAAGAAGCACGGCTTCAGCAAAGTTTCACACCTAAAACTGGGGATCGTCAAAAATATAAAATCCTATGTCGCCAGCGGTGGATTCCTTTTTGCCATGTGTTCTGCCACAGACACGTATGACATTGCCCTGGCAGCAGAGGGTATTGACATTGTAGATACGGTCAATGACGGAGATCCGGCAGATCCTCGTGCTCAGTCTAAGCTTGATTACTCAAGGACCATGGCGTTTGAAAATTTCATTCTGGAGCGAGACCCCATGATGTACGAATACTCAGACATTGACAATCAGGCCAATGAAAGAGGGTTGGTTGAGCAAAATGATTTCTTCACATTGTTTGAATTTTCTGCCAAATGGGATCCCATTCCAACCATGCTGACTCAGAATCATCAGAAAATCGTGCATGGTTTTATGGGACAAACAACCGGGTTTAAGAAAAACCTGGTAAAGGGTGATGTGATTATCATGGGCCAGACACCATCCATTAACGAAGCTAAATATATTCATGGAGTGATGGGACGTGGATTCTGGACCTTTTATGGCGGGCATGATCCGGAGGATTATCAGCATTTTGTAAATGAACCTCCAACTGATTTAAACCTTCACCCAAACTCCGCAGGCTATCGCCTGATATTGAATAACATTCTGTTTCCGGCGGCTAAAAAGAAAAAGCAGAAGACGTGAAACGATTTTATTCCAAAGTTGACGGCTGGTCTTCCGCTATCATCTGGGGAACCATCATTATTGCCTGGGGTATTTCACTGCCGCTTCTTTTTAAGGAGTCATCCGTCGGAATGTGGATTATGGTGACAGTGCTCATTCCAACAACCATTTTGTTGGGCAGTATTTTCTTCAACACTTACTATATAATTGATTCCGGATATTTGAAATGGTACACAGGACCTTTCAGAGGAAAAGTTCGACTGGAAGAAATCCGGGAAATCAGGCGCTGTAAATCTAGTATGGAAATTGCTGCTCTGATGAAGCCTTCGCTTACTTTCAAACCTCTTCTGATTAAATATAAAAAGTATGAAGACCTGCCCGTTTCGCCAGCTGAAGAGATTGAGTTTATTGATTCATTGAGAAAGGTAAATCCTCATATTGAAGTCTATGACTAATCTTTTTCTCCATTTAACAAATTTTAAAAGACAGTTAATTCCTGTTAACTATTATTAAAGGTTGTTAATACTTTATAACTGTTTGAAAATGGCACGTATCCTTGTCTACATAATCAAACAATTATAAGTATGAAAAATCTACTTTCGACTACAACTATTGCAGTCATGTTATCATTATCCGGGTGCTCTGAAAAGAATGAAATAGCACCAGATAATGGAGGCACATTTACTCTGAATGGCACTACCTATAAAACATCATTTGCCTATTCTGAAAATTTTGGATCAACCGAATCCGGCTATTACGAGACAGCTGTCCTCTTAACTTCTAAAGAAGTTGATTTAGAGGCTGATGAATTTAATGGAATCGATGTTGTATTCTTTGATCTCGTAACTGAAGAAGAAGATGTAATACCTGAAGGAACCTACAAATTAGATCATTCAGGTAATAGCTACACCATGACGGGCTACATTGGAATTGATGTTACCGGATCATTACTTGACAACCCATTCGAAAATATTTTCCGATTTTCACAAGGATCAGTTACAGTTGAAAAAGAACGTGATAACTACATTTTCAACTACTCATTTACAGATGAAAATAATATTTCTGTATCAGGTAGTCATTCAGGCAATATCAATCCATCAGAATAGAAGAGGCCAGTCACCACTTATTCAATGCATCCGATCCCCTCTGGCTTCCAGTTCATTCATGATCTCAGCTTCCTCTTTTAAGAACTCCTTCCACCGCTTCATTACCCTCTTTTCATCCATGTATTCTTTCGCCAGGTCGATGAAATTATGATAATGGCCAGCCTCCGAAACCATCAATTCATAATAGAACTTCTGTAACTCTTCATCCTTTAGGTTTTTCCACAGCAATTTGAATCGCTCCGCACTTCGTGCTTCAATTAACGCATTCATAAGCAATCGCTCAACCAGTTGTTCATCCCGACTACCGCCTTTCTTCATCACATTGTTCAACCGGGTAACGTATTCGTCCCTTCGGGGCTTACCGAGACTAAACCCACGCTTCCTCAGGTGATCAATAACCAATTCAAAATGAGCCCATTCTTCAGCAACAACAGGTGTGAGAATTTCAACAAGCTTGTCTTTCTCCGGGAATTGAATGATCAGTGAAATGCAGGAAGAGGCCGCTTTTTGCTCACAGAAAGCATGATCCACCAGAATATCTTCTATGTTCTTCCCGGCAACATTCACCCAGCGTGGATCTGTGGGAAGTTCAAGCCCAAGTGTCGTTTTTACTGTATTCATCAATCAAAGAATCGCCATTGAATAATTAAATCAATCCCTTTGGCATGGCCCGGGTAATATGGAGTTGTGAAATAACCATCGCCGCGCAGCTGGTTCAGATGTGCCCACTTAATTCCCAAAAAGAACTTATCAAGGCGCATATTCAGGAAAAGATCAGCTTTGAAATATCCGGTCGTTTCAAATTCATTTTGAATGTAAAACTGCTGGGTAGCCGGCTGATAATTATTGGCAAAATAGGAGGATCGGGCATGTGTATCAAGTCCTATTTGAATCGGCACTTTATCATCAAACAACAACCCGCTCCAATAATACCTTCCATTGTAAAACAATTCAGGAATTCGCATGGCATCTGAAGAACCTCCGGTCACGCTGGATGCAACAACTTCATTTTCAATATAAAATCCCTCGTCTTTCTTATTCCCTTTAATGGACAAATTAATTTCCCCGCCAAGTGATCCTACTGCAATTCCGGAAGAGGCCTGCTCCGGCAATTGCAATTCGTTGAAATAGACAAAATCAGTATATGTACTAAAAGTGGCCTTCGGAATAAAAGTGAATGCCTTGTAGTGTAAACGAAGGCTCCCGTTAAGGCTATTGACAAAAACCGGAGAGAAATCATTGTTCCATTCAAAGTGATTACCAAAATATGCCTGGTAGATAAAGGGCACGTTGTAGCGACTTGACTCGTAGCGTACATTTACAAGTTCACTGCTCAAACTCCCTCCGAATTTATAAAATCCGCCATCCATCGCTTCTCCATCTGCAGTTACTGCGAACTTCTCCTTCCATTTGAATCGAGCGTACCCTCCAATGTATTTCTCTGTCACTTTGTTAAATGGATCCAACAAGAAATAATTGAATTTGACAGATCTTAATTTTACATACGCACGGTAGAAAACAGTTGAAAGGTCGCCTTTAATTCCAAGTTCATTGGTGGTTGATGATAGAGAAGACCGCTCTGACGTACTATCCGGATCAATCAGAAAAACTCCATTGTAAGCGTCTGAATAGCTGTCATAATCGGAACCGGCACCATCTGTAGCGTCCTTAAAGGTATTTTCTTCGTTGTAAAAGTCGACGGAATGATACAACTGGAACTGGTCTGCTATCTGATAATCATGGTAATAATGCCAACTGGTCTCTTTGCGAATACTCTGGGCATCTTCCAGTCTCAGCAGGGCAGTGTTTTTTTGGAACAGTTCACTTAACAATGAATCTTCGCCGAATCTTGTCCCTCCTGTTTCAATAACCTTATGCGAAAGCTTGCTCACGTAGAAAACAAACTGGTAAGGCACCTTATTATTTTTATAATGCGTGTAGAAGTCAAAATTTGTATTTTCAGTTTGTCGATCTCCGATTGCATCCCGTGCGATTAGCTTGTCAGCAGTTATTTTTTTAAGATCAAACCCAATATTCCAGCCTTCTCTGACATTTCTTGAGTACCCTACATTTACCAGATTCTTATTGCCGCCCCCGAGGTAGACCAAAAGATCAATGAAAGGAGATTTTGTATCATAAAACTTTATTCCTTCCGGATCAGCATACGGTGCAAAGGCATTAAATCCGGAGCTCCTTCCAATATCTTTTTGTGGTGTATGAAATACCGGAAATACAGCCGTGCCGAAGTTTCCAAGATTCTGATACCTTCTTCGATTCCTGTCATAGAACGATCGCTGATCAAATCGATGAAGGGAAGTATCCACATAGGAATACTCCAGTTGGTTGTTCAGGATACCTGACTCGAGTATGAATCTGGTCGTTTTTGGTCCATAGACCAACTCAGTAGAATCATCCAGCAGCTGAGCATATGAACCAAGCGTATATAGAAAAAATAAGAGTACCAGTGATTTCCGCACGCGCAAAATTATCTATTCAATTGGAAGTGTGACTAACTATTCCCGACCATTTGCAAAAAGTGTTCCTTATCTGATTAAATCATGCTTTAGTGTCGTGCAATAGTTTGCATTCATGTCTTAACTTCGTGTATTAACCACCCGGACGACTGCATGATGCAAATAAAGGATCTGATTAATTATCTTGAAAAATGGGCTCCTCTTTCTTATCAGGAATCGTATGACAATTCAGGACTCGTTATCGGGGACAGAAATGCACATGTAGAAGGGGCCATTATCACCCTGGATGTGACTGAGGAAGTCATAGATGAATCCATTGAAACCGGATGTAACCTGATCATCGCGCATCATCCTATGATTTTCTCCGGCATCAGATCCATAGGAACCAGACACTGGCTGGATCGCTGCATACGTAAAGCGATCAAAAACGACATTCATATCTATGCCATCCACACCAATCTCGATAATATCAGTTCAGGAGTGAACAATAAAATAGCAGAGAAAATCGGGCTTAAAGAACTGAAGGTTCTTAGTCCAAAAAGGGGAACGCTGCAGAAGTTAACCGTTTTGGTGCCCATAGAAAATAAAACTGAGTTATTGGAGGCACTGTATTCAGCAGGAGCAGGCAAAATCGGCAATTATGATCACTGCAGCTTTCAGTTAAAAGGCGAAGGCACCTTCCGTCCCAATGAACATTCAAACCCAACTATTGGAAAGAAAGGGCAGGATGAAAAAGTAAATGAAATGCGAATTGAGGTCATTCTCTCTTCAGGAAGAAGAAACGCAATTCTTACGGCCATGAAGCAGGCACATCCATATGAAGAGGTGGCTTACTATCTGTCGGATCTGCTCAATGAGAATCAGGAAATCGGATCAGGAATGATCGGGTTATTCCCGGAGCCCCTGCAAGCTGAAGCATTTCTGCATCACCTGAAAAAGTCAATGAATCTGGCCACCATTAAACACACGAGTCTCACAGATAAAAAAATTGAAAGGGTAGCACTTTGTGGTGGCTCAGGAAGGTTCCTTCTTGAACGTGCAATAGGTGCCGGAGCAGATGTTTTTATCAGTGCCGACTTCAAGTATCACGATTACTTTGAAGCCAATAACGAGATTATCATTGCCGATATCGGTCATTACGAAAGCGAAGTATTTACGAAAGAACTTTTATACGAAAGATTAACTAAAAAATTCGCTAAATTTGCGTTCCGTTTATCGGAGGTAGACACAAATCCTGTCAAATATTTATAAAGACTGAATGGAAAATACAGTAGCTCAAAAACTCGAAGCGCTAGAAAAACTACAAGCAATAGACTCAAGAATTGACGAGATTAAGAAAGTAAGAGGAGCCCTTCCGGAAGAGGTTCAGGATCTCGAAGACGAAATTGTCGGATACGAAACACGAATGGAAAAGCAGAATCAGGAACAAAAGGATACTGAGGATGCAATTGCTGCGAATAAGACTGCCATTAAAGATGCTGAGAAGCTGATTAAGAAGTACGAAGAGCAGCAAATGAATGTGCGTAATAATCGTGAATATGATGCGATTACAAAAGAAGTAGAGCTTCAGCAGCTGGAAATTCAGATTCTTGAAAAAAGAATCAAAGAAGCCTACGAAAAAATAGAGTCAAAAAAGGAGGAATCAGAAGAGACTAAAGCAACGCTTGCAGAGCGTAAGAAGGATCTTGAAGGAAAGAAAAAGGAACTTGACACCATCACTAAGGAGTCTGAAGCCGACGAGCAGAAAATAGAAAAGGAAAGAAAGAAAGCTGAAAAAAACGTTGACGAAAGATTACTTAAATCATACGATCGAGTAAGAAAAAATATGAGAAACGGCCTTGCAGTCGTTCCTGTTAACAGAGGAGCATGTGGTGGATGTTTCAATATAGTTCCTCCTCAAAAGCAGGCAGAGATCAGAGAGAAAAAGAAACTCATTGTTTGTGAACATTGCGGCAGAATCCTGGCTGACGTTTTGGATGAAATCGTAGTAGAAGAAGTTAAGCCAAAGAGGAGAACAACAAGAAAAACAGCGGCTAAGAAATAGCCTGAAATTACCAACTAACAAGGGTCATTCCGAAATACGGGATGGCCTTTTTTATTTCACCCCATTCTCCGGATGCCGTCCGGTGAACTGCCTGAACCAGACTTTCATTTCCTCGATCTCATTATCCATATCACCAGCGGTGTAGACAGGCTCTGCTACATGAACAGTTTTTGAAGGATAGTCAAAAGCAATTTTTACGATAGGCACTCCTGCCAAATGTGCAATTCGATAGAATCCGGTCTTCCATTCCGCCGAATAGGATCTTGTTCCTTCCGGGGCAATTGTCATAATAAACGCTGTGGTTTTCTCATACAACTCAACCACCTGATCTACCAGATTGGTTTTTCTCGACCGATCCACCGGATGGCCGCCAATTGACTTCAGAAACCAGCCTATAACCGGAATATTGAAAAGTGATTTCTTCGCCAAAAAATTAGGATGAAATCCAACCAGGTGCTTGAAACCATACCCAATAAAGAAATCAATATTACTTGTATGCGGAGCAACTACGATCACATATTTTTTCAAATCCTGAGGGATATCTCCCTTCCAACCCCAACCAAAAAGTTTGAAGAGCCAGCCAAAAAAACGTTCTTTAATTGATCTATTCTTCACTCAGCAAGTGATTAAGTTTTTCTTCAAGCGTTCCGGCAGCTTCTGAAAGGTCATAATAGGACCTGAGCTTGTTATCTAACATCGATTTATAAAGAATCAGTATATTAATCAATTCATCATTGCCAACCAGTTTGCTTACATCCGGATTCACAAGGCTCGTGTTCTTAATCATCCAGGGCATCAGTTGATTCATGAAAAAATTATATTGCGCCTCTCCCCTAAGCATAGCTTCACTCGCCATCAGCTCGTGGTAATTGGAAATTTCCGTTCTCAACTCAAAGTCATCAATCAATTCCAGCTTGCCTGAGTACGAAATTGATTTGAAAGTGACCCCAAATGGATGGTAATTATTGATCGTTATCGCATTTGAAAACTTTAGCTCAAGACTGTCCGTATTTCCTGATACCAGCCTTTGAAGTACGTCTCCCAACGCTTTAGACTGGTTCTCATTACTGGTAATTTGATACTCATCAAATGTTTCACGATCTTCCTGTAGTTCATCAATCAGCGATGTGAGAATATGAGTAAGTTCTCTTTTTTCCTTCTGTCGTTCAGACGAACTGCTAATATAGAACGCCATTGAAACGCCCATAATTACCGCAACAAAGTTGAGAATATGATCAGACCAGTTAATCTGCTTCATCAGGTCTTATATGTAAGCACCCATGCTACTGAATTTATCGATTCGTGACTCAATCCGTTGCTCTGGTGTCATCTTTAAAAGGTCTTTCAGGTTTTTGGAAATTACCCTCTTCAATTCAGCTGCGGATTCATTCAGATCATTATGTGCACCACCAAGGGGTTCTTTTATCACTCCATCGATTAACTTATTTTGCAGCATATCGCTGGCTGTCAGTTTCAGTGCCTCAGCTGCCTGCTCCTTATAGTCCCAGCTTCGCCATAGAATGGATGAACAAGATTCTGGAGAGATTACAGAATACCAGGTATTCTCCATCATCATTACTTTGTCGCCGATTGCGATCCCAAGAGCTCCTCCGGAGGCCCCCTCGCCAATGATAATACAAATCACAGGAACCTTTAGCGTCATCATCTCCTTTAGGTTTCGTGCGATGGCTTCCCCCTGGCCCCTTTCCTCTGCTTCAAGTCCGGGATAGGCTCCTGGTGTATCTATCAGTGTGACGATTGGTTTGTTGAATTTCTCAGCAAGTTTCATCAGACGAAGAGCTTTTCGGTACCCGTCAGGGTTCGCCATTCCAAAATTTCTTTCCTGTCTCTGCTTCGTGGTTCTTCCCTTCTGCTGACCGATGATCATCACTGACTGTTTGTCGATAACGCCAAAGCCTCCGACCATTGCCTTATCATCTTTTACAGCACGGTCTCCATGCAACTCGACAAATTCATCCGTAATCTCATAAATGTAATCAAGGGTGTAGGGCCGCTCGGGATGCCGAGAAAGTTGTACCCTCTGCCATCTGGTCAGATTTGCGAAAGTGTCTTTCTTCAACTCTTTGATTTTCTTTTCCAGCGTTTTGATCGCATCATCCACATTCACATCACTGGTTTTCGCCAGTTCTTTCATGTCTTCCAGTTTCCCCTCCAGTTCAGCGATCGGTTTTTCAAAATCTAGCATGCAATTCTGTTTTGAGTTGACAAACTTAATGTTGTTCAATCTTTTTATTGGCTGTGAGGATTTATATTTTTTTGATAACAATAAGGGTAATATCCTTTTTGTGGTTTCTATTAAGCATGTGAAAGTTGTTTTTAAATTTTCGATTTTGTTCTTCCTTTTGGTTTCCTGCACCAACGATAAAGATGATTCAGTCTTATGTACAATGGAGTTTCGGAGCATTGGGTTAAATGTTACCAACGGTACCCTCACAGATTATTTCACAGTAAGAAAATTGACAAGTGATACAATAAGAATTGAAACAGAAGTTCAAGGATCGTTTCCCTCCATATATCCGGTTCTCACTGATAGCTATCAGAAGCTCATCGAAAATACTCAGGAAACGTTCTTCTTTGTCGGATTAATTGAGGACATCAAGGTTATCAATGAGACCTTCGAAATCGCTGCAGATGAATGCCATATCAGCTTAATTAGCGGGAAAACAGAGATATCCTTAGATTAGTGCTCTAATTTAAATTAATCTATTCACCTGGCAAGTAGATCTGCTGTCCCAGGAAAACCGCATTAAGAAACAAACGATTGGTACCATACCATGAGCCACGAAAATTTGGATTATCGGCAAACATTATAACCCTGCCTCTTCCCAAACCGCTTACGATCAATGAAGCTGAAGGCTTAAGGAATTTTTCCATATTTTCATCGGAAATGAATCCATCAATATGAGGATCGTCCGTGTATTTAGCAACAGTTGAGTAGGAATTTTTGCTCGGAGCAAGCCATATCGTACTGTTACGGTAAACTGGGATTCTGGCATTTCTGTAACCAAAAGCCAACGGATGCGTCAGATCCAGATCTACTTCAAAAATTGCTCCACCGACACTTTTCTTACCTGAGTTTTCAGAGGCATTAACAAATGGTCTGCGGACAACAGGTTCATTTTCCTTTTTCTCTTTTTCTTCCTTATCCTCCTTTATCAGGCTTTCTTTCACCAGCTTCTGATTGATTGCCCAGGAAGTACCCCCTCTGGAAGTTATCAGTGTGTTGCCTTTTTTCACCCAGTCGCTGATGATTATTCTTTTTGCGGAATCAAGCTCGTTATATGAACCAGAAACCATTATCATCACATTATACTTTTCAAAATTCACCCGGTTAAAGAGTCTTAACGGGACCTTAGTTACAGGCATCTTCACACGTGTATCCATCAGGTGCCAGACCTCTCCTGCTTCATAGGATGAAACTCCACCTTCGATCCACATCAGTACGTTCGGCTTTTCAAGCGTCGCAATGTTTCCGCTACCCAGATCAATACCAGTGGAACTGTATCCGGTTTTGGTTGAGAATACATTCACATTGTACCTTTTCGAATACTTTGAAACGGTCTGATACAAAGAATCCCGAGTGATCGACTGTCTGCTGACAGGGATAACCAGCGTACCATAGCCGAAATCCTGTGTGCCGCTGTTTGTTTCTATTGTGAAAGGCTTGAAAGCTGAATTGACTGTCACACCACTTTTCTGAAGCCCGTACAATACAGCAGGTGCATTATAGTCTTCCCATGAAATGAGATAGGCATAATCAGACTTTGCAGCAACCGAGGCATTCGTCACATTTGTTGCTCTGGTCACTTCATTTCCCGGTCGGATATTGGAGGTTACCGGTGCATAGGACATGTTATAAAAATTAGCCACCGACCATGCAGAGGCATCATAGTAGACACTGTCTGAATATTCACTGTATGTTTCAAAGAAAGTCTGAACCATTCGGTATTGCGGCTGAGATGTTGGCACAATAAAAGATTTGCCCGGTTTAAAGGTTTTCCCTTTGGCATTGATCGTATTGTTCAATTCATAGACCCATACTTTATGAAGAAGCAGCTTGTCAATGAAAGCACGTACCCTGTTTTCATCATACTCGTCTCCAAACACATATCCTTTTACTCCGCTACCATTCGCATTAGAAATGGCTGATTCGAAAAAATTACGTTGATAGCTGTATAATAAGTCTTTGTTTTCAATCGCTGCACGGACTGTAGCCAGACTGGAAGTGTATTGGTTTCTGATAGTGAATGCAAAGGAAACATCCCCCATCCTTGATTCCTGCAGGTGACCTCTTGAACTGGCCTGCTCAAAAAGTAATGCCAGTCCCCCCTGTAAATCAGGATAGGAAGATCCATAACCAGGATAAGTCCCGTCAAATACTTCCTTAGTAAAATAGAATGATCCAATCTTATCCAGATCTTCCTGAAAATACTTTGCGAAGGTGTTATTCAATGTCGTATAATTCTCCTTCGGCATGATCGGATTTTTACTTGCAATGGCTTTCATTGGCTCGAAAAAATAGGTGCTGTTGGTACCCATTTCATGAAAATCCGTTACCACATTCGGATACCATTGGTGATACCAGGCCAGCTTACCCCTGCTCTCAGGGTTGATTCCCAACAGCCAGTCTCTGTTCAGATCAAACCAGTAATGATTCGTTCTTCCCCTCGGCCAGGCCTCATTATGTTCCGCATCGATCGGATCCTTCACCAAAGGATCTCCCTTATACGTGTTGGCCCAGCTGCTATGACGATCACGTCCGTCCGGATTAATCGTTGGATCAATGAAGATCACTCCATTGTCAAGGTATTTTTTCACTTCATCACTTTGTGAAGCCACCAGGGTGTAAGCTGTCAACAATGCCGCCTCTGAACTGGAAGGCTCGTTCCCGTGAACATTATAGCCCAGATTAATGAAGATCGGCAAACCTGAAACATCCGCACTCTGAACGTTAGGATCGACTACCTTGAGATGCTGAGTCCTGAGTGTTTCAATATTGGAATGATTTTGAGGGCTGGTTACCGTAAGAATAACCAGATCACGGTATTCATGGGTTTTCCCGTATCGGGCAATAGTAGCACGATCTGAAACTTCAGCGAGCTTATCAAGGTAAGCCACGATCCGATCATGGCGGGTATGATGAGATCCAATTCCATATCCAAGAAATTCTTCCGGAGTTGGAATAGTAGAATCAAACGGGCCTTTATCTTTCAGAAAATAACCCTGTGCATAAAGTGATCCTGTAACCAGTATAGTCAGGAGGAATGAAGTTAAGGTTTTGTAATTCATGATATGGTTGGTTATTCATTCACAAATTAAGAAGTATCCGGCAATTAAGACCCCTAAATTGGATATGGGGAGGATGAGGTTTTTGAGTGGTAATGGAGGGTGAAAACTTCATAACAGACAGAAAATAGTCACCCCATTGTTAAGGGTAATGCATTCTCCACTTTTTCTAGTCGTAAGGAAGAGGATGACATATTAACCTGACCAGCAAATGAAAAAAGTCGTCTTCATTTTATCTCTGATTCTTTTCGATTCAGCCTATTCTCAACTGATTACGGGACGTGTAAGTGGAAATGAGCCTATAGAATTCGCACATGTTTATCTATCCAATACCGAGTACGGCACCTATTCCGATCTTGATGGTGAATTCCGGCTGGAGAATGTCACACCAGGTGAATATCAGCTGGTGGTGTCTCATGTCGGGTACAAACTTTATTCAAAGCGACTAACCCTTGCTCCCGGCGATACTATCAGGACACGGGTAGACCTGACTACAGATGAAAGTAAACTGGATGAAGTTCAGGTATCCGGAAGACGGGATGGAAAATGGGAAAGACAACTGAACATTTTCAAAAGGCGTCTTTTCGGAGGAAATGACTTTTCCGGACAATGTGAAATTGAAAATCCTTGGGTTATGGATTTTGACACGTATGAAGGTGTGCTATATGGAAAAGCCTCCGGACCACTCCAAATAGTGAACAACGCGCTTGGGTACCGGGTCAGGTATGATCTTCAGGAATTCCATTCTGCTTCGTCAAGAGGCTTCAGCTATCGTGGCTTTGCTTCATACACCGAACTCGATACCATCAATGATGAAGTATACGAGAAATGGACAGCCAACAGGTACAAGGCCTACTCCGGATCAATGCGACATTTTTTTTCTTCTCTGATGCAGAATAAGCTGGAAGAAAACGGATTTCTGGCCTATTTAATCAAAGGAAATACGGATAAACCTTCTGAAAAAGCTCCTTCGCCTGAGGATAAGGTCCAGTCTGCCAATGAGCTTATTTCAACAAACAAGGACGGATTAATGGAATTGAATTTCAGGGGCACATTGAAAATAATCTACTTTGGTTCAGAATCCGGTGCAACAACTGAAACACTGATCAAACTTAATAGAAGGACGGTCATCAACGGTGATGGCAGTATTTCCATACCAACCAATCTGGTAATTACAGGTGACCTTGCAACAAAAGGATTTCCGTACTTTCTTCCATTCGGATTTATATCAAAAAACAGGTCACAAGCCAATAAAGACTTTGAAAGATTACTTTATAAATACAACTCAATTCATCCCAATGCAAACAAAGCAGACATACACCTGCATCTGGACAAAAACTTCGCTCTGCCAGGTGACACTATTCGGTTTGCCGGTTATGTGAACTTAAAGGAGCTGATCGATTCCCGTTTTTTTCAGGGGACGCTGGAGGTGACTTTAAGTGATAGTGCAGGAGTTCATCAACAGATACTAATTAAGGTAAAAGACGGACACTGTGATGGGTATCTTCCCATTAACAAAAACTTTCCTTTTGGCAACTATCATCTCACGGCAAAAACGACGAATAAAACAATTGAAGGACCAGCATTTTCCACACCTGTCAATATTGGGAAAGTTAAGCCCATTGGTAAAGAACGATCAGGGGTCAGGTTTAAACCGGAGGGTGGACAACTGGTCAGAAATATGAAAGCACGAATTGCTTACCGTATTCCCAAGAACCAGACCCGATTCACATTGTTGGAGAATGGCAAAGTGGCAGATTCTATTGAAGTCGAAAAAAGCGAAGGATGGTTTGAGTTTACCCCTGCAAATGGCTCATATCAGGTTGAGATAAATGGAGTTTTGTACGAGCTGGGTGAAGTACAAAAGACCGGGATCGCTCTTCGAATTGAACCGGCAGAAGATCATTTCAATCTGACAACCTCCTGTACCAGTGAAGGGATAACTTACTACATTCTGTTTCACGCCAAAGGAAAGACCCTGTATCAAACGAAATTAAATAATGATGCCGAACACCTGTCGATTCCTTATCGTCAGCTCTCCCAAGGTATCGTGACCAGTACGGTATTTGATGAAAACCTGACTCCTCAATTTGAAAGGTTTGTATATGTTCCAATTTCAGAATCCGCTCCTCTTTCTATTGAGACTGACCGTTTCAATTATGGCAGGCGCTCAAAGGTTAAATTATCCCTTCATTCAAATGAAGCAATAAATGGCTCCCTTTCCGTGGTTTGCCTTTCAGCAACTTCCTCACCCTCTACATCCATCGTTACCACGCATCACCTGAATGGAATCACTGACCAGTCCTTACTATCCCATGATCGCCTGCTCAATGGTTCAATGGAGTCACTTCAGAAAATGGATTGGTTTCTTTCATTGAATGGAGTAAAAGATTACGAGTGGGAACGTATCAAAACGACTGAACAATCCAACACGGTTCATCTCAAAGAAGGTCTGACAATTAGCGGAACTGTTTTTAACGGGAAAAAGGCAACCCTGAAAAAAGGGATGATATCAGTCAGCGGAATTAGGAATGACAAAATGTTTACCACTGCAACTGAAATTCAAAAAGGAGTCTTCCGATTTGATCACCTGAAATATTCCGATACCTCTCAACTCTTTCTTCAAAGTTTCGACAGAAACGGATTGTTGACAGGTAAAATCATCATTGATACCCTTCATGATTTCACACTTTCTGAACCGTCATATCTGGAAGACGCAGGCAATCAACAGCTATTTAATCCTGGTCGTATCATACGGCTGAGACAGCAGCGAGACTCGGTATATCATCGGTATTTTGGTGAGAGGGGAGAAAAAAAGTCTGAGAATAAAACTGAACAGGCAGAAAACGTCAGGATAAAATCTTATTATGAACGTTTTGCCATCTATTTCCACAGAGATGATTTTCCTGAGCCTCCAGACTCGCGATGGACCGGTAATTATGAAAAGCTGAAAAAGTATCCAGGTAATCTGATTACAAGCTTTGGGGGATATCAGCCTGCTGATTCTTTGACTCTCTTCAACCCAAATGTCAGTTATCCGGAAATCCCTGATCTAAGATCAACTCTGTTATGGATCCCAAATGTTGAAATTTCAAATGGCGAGGAGCTTCTGTTTGAATTTTATACCAACGACCTCCCTGGTCCTTTTGCTGTGGTATTCGAAGGGTTGAATCGTTCAGGAGATCCAATAAGGGTTTATAAAGAATTTATGGCAGAATGAAATCTCGTGGTTAATACAGGTTTTGACCTAGTTATTTTACGCACTTACATTTCAACATAACTACTTATCAAAAGATAAGTGAAACTACGTTCAATTTGTAAAAGGAAACCGCTATCCATTAGCCATGAATCGATACCAACTGATTAAGGTAAAATCATTTTTTACAGCCATTCTGTTTTTTGCCGTTTTAAGTCCATCTACAGGAATGTTAAGCAATACCGGTGATGAGCATGACAGACACAGGGCAATGTATTTGTATAACCTTGTAAGAAACATAGACTGGCATTCTCAGGACATAGTTATTGGAGTTGTCGGGGAATCTCAGGTGACAACCGAACTGGAAAGTTTGGCTAAGAAGAATACTAAAGTTACCATTAAGACTTTTGCTGACTTTGATTCAATTGAAAATTGTGACATTGTCTTTTTGCCTAACGCTACACACCCGGAATTCTATCAGGTACAACAGAAAATTGGGAGCTCCTCGGTCATGCTGATTGTAGACAAAAAAATATATGTAGCAAGAGGTGCAGAAATGGGTTTTTATATCGAGGACGATCAACTCAGATTTGTTGTAAACCCGGATGCCATCAAGGAAACAGGAATTAAGGTCAGCCAGACAATTTTGCAAAAAGCTGTACCAATAAGATAAACCGTCAACCGAGCTTTGGAAAAAGAGGGGAATCAGAAATGGTTCCCTTTTTGCGTTTTATACGGGACATGCTGTGTCCTGTCTCTCACAAAACTTTATGTAGGATCAAAAGGTATTGGGAACAAATTTTTGATGGCCAAAAGGAGGTCTCACGTATTCTTCATCCTGCTCCAGCGGCTTTAGCTCAATGTCATCATAAACTGTGTGCTTGTAGTCGATTTGGCTTAAAAAGTGCGAAATGCAGTTCAACCGCGCCCGCTTTTTATCATCTCCATGTACAACAAACCAGGGGCTGTCATCTGTGTCTGTATGCTCAAACATCTGATCTTTGGCTTTTGAATACTCCTGCCACTTTTCTCTTGACTTCAAATCCATTTGGCTAAACTTCCATCGTTTCAAAGGGTTACTGATTCGTTCTTTGAATCTCATTTCCTGATTTTCGTCACTCACTGAAAACCAGTACTTTAATAAAATAATACCCGAACGAATAAGCATTCGCTCAAACTCAGGACATGACCTCAGGAATTCCCTGTACTCGTCTTCAGTGCAAAACCCCATTACCTTCTCAACCCCTGCCCGATTGTACCAGCTGCGATCAAAAAGGACAATCTCACCGGCGGCTGGCAAGTATGGAACGTAGCGTTGAAAATACCATTGGGACTTTTCTCTTTCGGAGGGAACACCCAATGCCACTACCTTACAAACCCGGGGATTAAGCGGTTCCGTAATTCGTTTGATCACACCACCCTTTCCTGCGGCATCCCGGCCCTCAAAAATTACCGCGACTTTCAATCCCTTTTCTTTCACCCATTCCTGAAGGTGTACTAACTCAGCACTGAGCTTTTTCAGCTCTTTCTCATAATAGGACTTTTTTAGGGGTTTCAGTTGATCAGACATCTGTATATATTTTGGCTGAAACTACAAGTTAGTCTGTCAACCAGAGATCAAATTGACGATCATCAATGACGGATAAGACTTATGTCAGATCGTAAGAATATTTAAACTGTTGAACTACCCAAATTAAGATCTGGTTTGATTTAATATTAAGTGGATTAACACTTCTCAGACTCGCCAACAAAAAAAGGGAATCAAAATTGATTCCCTTTTTTTAGCGGTCCGGACGGGACTTCCCTCCTTCATCGGGACAGGCTTCTCGTCCATTTCGTTTATAAACAAAAAAGGAATCTTTCGATTCCTTTTGATGCGGTCCGGACGGGACTCGAACCCGCGACCCCCTGCGTGACAGGCAGGTATTCTAACCAGCTGAACTACCGAACCTCCTTATTAAAGTGACGCAAAAGTAAACGGTCAGATTCTATTAAGCAATACCCTTTGACAAAGAAATTGCAATCCCTATGAAAAAATCAGATCAAGGGCATTCCGAAGGATCGGATTTCGATTTTCTTCACTCCAAACTGCTGATAGGGTTGTTTGTTGCGGAATGCCCGTCATCTCAATGAATTTGATTTTCAGGTCAAAACCCTCCTTAAGTGTGGTTGGAATGATGGCAATCCCCAGGCCACACTCGACCAGCTTAAAGATGGTCAGTGCATGAACGGATTTGTGTGAGATTTTGGGCATAAATCCCTGATCCTCAAAGATGCTCATGATCTTCTCGTAATATAACGGGCTGTAATCACTGGAAAACAGAATGAAGTCCTCTTCTGCTAATTGCTTAATGTTTTTAAACTCAGCAGCGGTTAGCCAGTGATTCTGTGGCAACACCAGTGAAAAGGTGTCATTCACCACCGGACGAATTTTTAAAGGTTTCGGAACTTTAGCCACACGTACAAATCCAATATCCAGTTTCCCGCGCTGAATCCCCTCAATTTGTGCCCCGTTGTTCATCTCATCAACGGATGCATGAACATTGGGGAAACGGCTGGTCAGCTTCAAAAGAAACTCAGGAACCACCTTCTGCATCGCTGACCCAAGTAATCCAATCTTCAGTTCTCCTGACTCTCCTTTTTCAATCAACTGAATCTGGCTTTCAACTGTACCCAGACGATTCATGAGTTCATTTACTTCAGTCAGTAAAAAAGCTCCGGAAGCAGTCAGTTCCACCTTCCGCTTGGTTCGTTCGAACAATCGAGCCTTCAGAATTTCCTCCATCTGGCTAATCTGACGGCTCAATCCGGGTTGTGAAATAAAAAGACGTTCCGCTGCTTTTCTGAAATTCAATTCTTCCGCCACCGCCTTGAAATACTTAAAGTGCCTTAACTCTAACTGATAACCCATAGTTATTAATCGGGTAATGAAATGGTATTTATACTTATCAAAGCTACCCCTTAATTTTGATTATCAATCAACTAAAATACAGCCAATGACTACATTCTGTTATGGAGAAGATCATCTCACCGCCGGGATTGCGCTTGCCATTGCCAGAGGCACAATCAAAGGGATTATCACTGAAACTGCAAGGGAACGAATCCGGAAAAGCGGCGCTGTAGTTGCCCAAATAGCAGATGGTGACAAGGCAGTTTACGGAATCAACACCGGATTTGGTCCGCTTTGTACCACGATGATTTCGAAGGAAAAAACAAGAATACTTCAACGGAACATTCTCATGAGTCATGCGGTAGGAATTGGTGATCCTATTCCTGCTGAAATCTCTAAACTCATGATGATACTGAAGGTACATGCACTCAGCAGAGGTTTCTCCGGTGTTCAGGAAACCACACTTGACCGGATCATCTGGCACATCGACAAGGATGTGATTCCTGTTGTTCCTTCACAGGGTTCAGTTGGTGCCTCCGGAGATCTGGCTCCTCTCTCCCATTTATTTCTTCCGCTCATCGGAATGGGCAAAATTCACGGATCCAATGGGGCTCAGAATGCTGAGGAAGTATTAAAGAAAGAAAGACTTGATCCACTTGACCTGGGCGCAAAGGAAGGTCTCGGGCTGATCAATGGTACACAATTCATTGCTGCCTATGCTACCTCCGTTGTAGAAAGATTACAAAATGTACTGGTACATGCTGACCTGACAGGTGCCATGATGATTGAAGGACTTCTTGCTTCCGTGAAACCATTTGCACCGGAACTGCATGAACTAAGACCTTATAAAGGATCGCAGCATGTTGCCACTGTAATTAGAACGTTGCTTCATGGATCCGAAGTAGTCAATTCGCATGCTAATTGTGCTCGTGTACAGGATCCTTATTCACTAAGATGCATCCCTCAGGTTCATGGTGCTTCCCGGAATGCCTGGCTGCATTTGAAAGAATTGCTTGAGGTCGAATTGAACTCAGTCACTGATAACCCCATTGTTTTTAGTGAGGATCACACGATTAGTGGTGGCAATTTTCACGGACAACCATTGGCATTACCATTGGACTATGCCTGTCTTGCAGCAGCCGAGATTGGGAACATCTCTGACCGCAGGATTTATCTTTCTCTCGAAGGTGATACTCCCGGAGTTCCTAAATTACTTCTAAAGGAAACAGGTACAAATTCAGGATTCATGATTCCACAATACACGACGGCAGCATTGGTGAGCGAAAACAAAGGACTTTGCTTCCCGGCAAGTGCCGACAGCATCCCCACTTCACTTGGTCAGGAAGATCATGTTAGCATGGGATCGATCAGTGGCAGGAAGGCACTTCAGGTCATTGAGAATGTAGAGAAAGTGTTGGGAATCGAACTCTATTGCGCTGCTCAGGCACTGGATTTCCATTCCGAAATTGCATCGAGTAAACCAATGCAGGAAGTGCATAAACACATTCGAACATACATCGAGCATGTCTCGGAAGACAAAATCATGTATGAAGACATGGAAAAAGCCATTGAACTTGTTCGAAGTAAAACGCTCATCGAGATCGCACGCAAGGCAGCCATCGGATCAGGGACACCATTAGAAACATCTTTCAGTTCATCCTTTGACACTTATTGATATGCCAAAGAAGTTAATCGGACCATTTAAACAAGCCATCACTTTCGAAGGACTTTCCCTCAAAGGACCCCTCTCGGACTCAGCATTATCCATGGTAGAAAATGCCGGAATTCTTGTTGAAAATGACAAGATTGTTTCCGTTGGGAAGTTCGAAGAATTATCAAAGAAAACAGATACCATTCATGAAATCAGCGGAACAAACATCTGCCTTCCGGGCCTGATTGATTCCCATACACACATATGCTTTGGTGGAAGCCGTGCCAGAGACTATGCTTCCAGAAACAGTGGCAGGACGTATCTGGAAATCGCCAAAGAAGGGGGCGGAATCTGGGATACTGTAACTAAAACACGAGCAGCAGACGAAAAAGAATTGGTAAGGGGAATAATGGATCGGGCAAACAGACACATTCAGGAAGGAGTGACGACCATAGAAGTTAAAAGCGGGTATGGGCTTTCCGTTGAGGAAGAGTTGAAAATGCTTTACGCAATCAGGCATGCTGCTGAAAGAACAGAATCAAATCTGATCACTACATGTCTCGCCGCACATATTCTTCCCAAAGATTTCGATGGTAATCATCAGGAATACCTTCACTACATCACAGAAGAATTGTTTCCGGTTCTTGTTGAAGAAAAACTGACCAATCGAATCGATGCATTCATTGAAGAGGAAGCTTTTTCCCCTGAAATAACCACTGCATACTTTGAGAAAGCAAAAGCATTGGGATTTGACATCACCGTTCATGCGGACCAGTTTCACACCGGAGGAAGTGAAGTTGCGGTGAATGCGGGAGCTATCAGTGCTGATCATCTGGAAGCAAGTGGAGAAAAGGAGATTGCGCTACTTGCAAAAAGCAACACCATCGCAACTGCTCTGCCTGGAGCGTCCATGGGACTGGGAGTTCCATTCACTCCTGGACGGAAAATACTGGATGCCGGTGGTGCATTGGCTATCGCCAGTGACTGGAATCCGGGATCTGCTCCCATGGGTGATCTGCTCATGCAGGCATGTGTACTTGGGTCTTATGAGAAGCTATCCAATGCAGAGGTCCTGGCAGGTATCACATTCCGTGCTGCTGCCGCACTCAACCTTCAGGATCGTGGAAAGCTTCAATCAGGCATGCTGGCCGATCTGGCCGTATTCGAAACGGATCATTACAATGAAATACTTTATCATCAGGGAAAAATGAAGCCTTCGATGGTTTTTAAAAGCGGTCAACTTGTTCATTCTCTATAATTAAACACATGGACTTTCAAGAACAAATACTACGTGGCATACCTTCCGAGCTTCCAAAAGCAAAACCATTGGATCCTTCAGTCAACCGGGCTCCCAAACGAAAAGACATTCTTTCAGCAGAGGAGAAAAAACTGGCGGTTCAAAATGCGCTGCGATACTTCCCTTCAAAATGGCATGTAGAGCTGGCATCAGAATTTCTGAACGAGCTAAACGAATTCGGTCGAATCTACATGTATAGGTTCATGCCTGAATATCAGATGCATGCAAGACCATTGGATGAATACCCTGCAAAATCAAAACAAGCTGCAGGCATCATGTTGATGATTCAGAATAACCTGGATCCTGCGGTGGCACAACATCCTGAAGAACTGATTACCTATGGTGGAAACGGTGCAGTTTTTCAGAACTGGGCACAGTACCTGCTCACCATGCAGTACCTCGCCACCATGACGGATGAACAAACCCTGCATATGTATTCCGGACATCCGATGGGATTGTTTCCTTCTTCAATAGAAGCACCGCGAGTAGTGGTGACCAATGGTATGATGATTCCGAACCACTCTTCGCAGGATGACTGGGAAAAATATAACGCTTTGGGTGTGACCCAATACGGTCAAATGACTGCCGGATCTTACATGTACATCGGTCCTCAGGGGATTGTTCACGGAACCACCATCACGGTGATGAACGCCTTTCGCAAAAAGCTGCAAAAGAACGAAACTCCTGCAGGCAAAATCTTCCTTACTGCCGGACTCGGTGGAATGAGCGGAGCTCAACCCAAGGCGGGTAACATTGCCGGATGTATTACCATTTGCGCGGAAGTGAATCCGAACGCCGCTACGAAGCGACACCAGCAGGGATGGGTGGATGAACTCATTGATGACATGAATCAGCTGGTGGAGCGGACGAAGAAAGCCAAAGAAAACAGGGAGGTTGTCTCGCTCGCTTTCATTGGAAATGTGGTAGATGTTTGGGAGCGTTTTGATGAAGAGAACATCTTCATAGAACTTGGATCGGATCAGACTTCTTTGCACAATCCATGGTCGGGAGGCTACTACCCTGCCGGACTGACTTTTGACGAATCAAACGATTTGATCCGTAACAACCCCCCTCTTTTTAAGGAAAAAGTACAGGAATCACTCAGAAGGCACGCAGCTGCTGTGAACAGACACACTGAAAAAGGAACGTACTTTTTCGACTATGGAAATGCCTTCCTTCTGGAAGCTTCACGTGCAGGTGCCGCGGTAATGGCTGCTAATGGTATTGACTTCCGGTATCCGTCCTATGTACAGGACATTCTCGGACCTATGTGCTTTGACTATGGCTTTGGTCCTTTCCGATGGGTCTGTACTTCGGGCAGTGCAAAGGATCTGAAAAAGACAGACCAGATTGCTCTTGAAGTAATGAAAGAAGTCAAGTCAAAGGCACCAATGGAAATCCAACAGCAATTGCAGGATAACATCACATGGATTGAACAGGCAGAGCAAAACAAACTGGTTGTAGGATCCCAGGCTCGAATACTCTATTCCGATGCAGAAGGAAGGTCAAAAATTGCGGAAGCATTCAATGCCGCCATCCGAGACGGAGCGCTTGAAGGACCTGTTGTTCTCGGGCGAGATCATCACGATGTAAGCGGGACGGATTCACCATTTCGTGAAACAAGTAACATTTACGATGGCAGCAAATTCACTGCTGATATGGCGATTCACAACGTGATAGGTGACAGCTTCAGAGGAGCCACCTGGGTATCGATTCACAATGGCGGAGGTGTTGGCTGGGGTGAAGTAATGAACGGTGGCTTTGGCATGCTCCTTGACGGAACTACAGAGGCAGACCGTCGATTAAAAAGCATGCTGTTCTATGATGTAAATAACGGGATTTCAAGAAGAAGCTGGGCTCGTAATGAGGAAGCCATTTTTGCAATCAAAAGAGAAATGGAGCGAACGCCTGAATTACGAGTGACATTACCAAATCTGGTGGACGAAAAGCTCATGCATAAATTGTTCTGACTTCTACCGTTTGACACTGTTGCTCCGGATTCTCTAATTCTCTAACTTAGGTAGTATGAAGAGGAAACAGTTTCTTAAAACCATCACCGCAGCTTCCACTTTCCTGGGTCTCCCCCTTTCCTCTTTTGGAAATGGTAAAGAAGAAAATTACAAAGAAGCCTTCATCAGGCAACAACAGGACATCAAAGGAGATCTGGTGGGTTTTTCAGTCGATCCGATCTCCAAAGTTCGAATAGGTATGATTGGATTGGGCAACCGGGGAAAGACCCTGTCCCAAATGCTTTACTGGCTTCTGGATAATGACAAGGCAGAAATTGTTGGTGTATCGGACCTGATCCAAAGTAATGTTGACAAAGTACTGGATGGCCTCAAAGATCACCAAAAGAAGAAACCGGATGCTTATACGAATGGTGAAAATGACTGGCAAAAACTTGCACAGCGTGACGATGTGGACCTTTTGATCATTGCCACGCCCTGGAGATGGCATACACCAATGGCGCTCTACGGAATGGAGCAGGGAAAACATGTCGCCAGTGAAGTGCCTATTGCGTACACACTGGAGGATTGCTATAAGCTGATCCGAACAGCAGAATCTACTCGCAAACACTGCATGATGATTGAAAATTGCTGCTACAATGATGAAGAACTTTTTGTGCTTAACATGATTCAGGAAGGCGTATTTGGAGATCTCACCCATGCGGAAGGTGCATACATTCATGATCTCAGGAAACATATGCTAAGTGAAGATTACTATCAGGGGCAATGGAGAATTCAGCACCATCGGAGCAGGAATGGGAATTTCTACACGACTCACGGAATTGGTCCGATCAGCAACTACCTGAATATTGGGCATGGTGATAACTACGCTACACTCACTTCGATGAGTTCAAGGGAAAAAAGTCTGAGTGATGCGGCTAAAAAGGTTAACTCCCCTTATTCAGATATTAAGTGTGGAGACATGAATACTACGTTGCTAAAGACCGCCATGGGAAAAACAGTCATGCTGCAATTCGATGTGCACACCGGAAGCCCTTATTCCAGAATAAATAAAGTGGTTGGAACCAGAGCAGTCCACGATGGGTACCCAAGTCGATTATACATTGATAATCCGGATGACCTTAAATACTGGGGACATAACTGGCTGGAAGGCGATGCTTATACCGAATACCGGGAGAAGTACAGGCATCCAATGATCAAAAAACTTAAATCAATCAGTGACGATTATAAGCAGGGACATGGCGGGATGGATTTTGTGATGATTTATCGACTGATTACCTGTCTGAATCAGGGTGTTCCTCTGGATCAGACGGTATATGACAGCATCATCTGGAGTGCGATTACGCCACTCTCTGAATTATCTGTAGCTAACAATAGTCAGTCAATTGAGTTTCCTGATTTTACCGGCGGCACCTGGAAGAAAGAACGAGCACTTGAAATCATGAGAAATCTCTCCTGACAATATCAATGGCCCTTTTGATATCGTCCTTTACCACTCTGATTTCGTCAAGCAGCTTCAACTGATTCATGCATCGGATCAGGTTATGTTCAGGGTATTCCGTCTGGTAATAGCGATCTTCAAAGAGGTAATCTGTCAAAAATCTCACCGCCATAATGAATGGCATGTACGTGACTGAGACAGGCAATGCTTCCCATTCGACAGGCGTTAGTGTCTTCCCCATAACTGAAATATAGCCTTTCAGAAAGGATTCAAACAGCTCAAAATTGAATGAGACGCTCTCAAAATTCTTATCGTCTTCCTCTGTGGTATTGCACAATGTCCTGAGTGCATCTCCGAAATCGTGAAACAGATACCCGGGCATTACTGTATCCAGATCAATCAGGCACAAGGCCTTTCCTGATGTCTCATCGAAAAGGACATTATTTAACTTGGTATCATTGTGGGTGACCCTCAGCGGAAGTTCCGAGTTGACCTCCCCAATTCCCTCATCCAATAACCTTTCTACCTGCTCAATACATCCTGAAGCTTCTCCCAGTCGCTGAGCAGACGCACTTCCAAGACCTTTCAAAAACCATTCGGTCCGGAAATCCATGTCATGGAAATCAGGGAGGGTAATGTGCATTTGATTGAGTGAACAATTCAATGTCCCATGGTGAAACCTTCCAATGATTCTTCCGGCCTCCATAGCAATTTTCGGGTCTGAAGTTGAATCATACGTAGTACTTCCTGAAATAAACCGCATAAGGCGCCAGTCATTGCCGACTTCATCTTTCATCAGGGGTTTACCTGTCCGTGTAAAGAGAATTTCAGGGACGAAATAGTCACCTTCATTCTTCAACTGATCATGCGCCAGAAGAATATTAAGCATCATCTTTTCTGCATCACCAAAAACAGCCGAGTTGATCTTTTGCAACACATATTCCTCTTTCGAATGGGTCAGAATATGATAGCTCTTGTTAATCAGACCGGAATCGAAGGTAGCAACAGACTTAATGCCGGAAACGGAAAAGCTCTCAAGAACCTTCTCAATATTCACTTCCATAGTGGTGAAGGGTAAACTCCTTTTTTTGTGAATTCCGATAAATCAGCTGAAACCTCTGATCGATCTCCCTTAAATGTGAGGCCCATCCATTTCTCCTGACTTTCAAAGGTTTTAACGTTTTTAAGTCCCTGACTAATTGCATCCTGCACAATAGATGGCAGATACAATTCAGCGTTTATGCTTTGAGATTTATCAGACAAGAACTTTCTGAACTGATTTTCAATCATGGGAAAAATGGAATCATCGAGCATCCACATATTCATTGAAACCAATTCATTGCCTGTAAAGATAGTACCGGTCGGCTTATCGCTGTAGGAATCCCCTTCATGAGAAATGGCTGTAAACTCCTCCACCCGCACTAATTCATCTGCTGCAACTTCACATACACCTCGTGAAACCGTCCCGCTTTTTGAAAGGGTCTGTTTTAATTGAAAGCCAATCATCCCAAAATAATCAGCAGGAAGTTGTGCGGAAATGGTGGTCTGAAACGATGACCTTCCATAATAATCATCCGCATTGACTGTGACGAATTTTCCATTGATGTGATTTCTTGAAGACCAGACGGCATGAGCAGTTCCCCATCGCTTCTGCCTGTCACCTGGAAATCTACATCCTTCGGGAATGTCCTCAATAGATTGACCGACACTTGAAAAAGAAATTTCTTCTGGTAGTCTTTCATGGAAGTAATCGGTGAGTTCCACCTCCTGACCTTCTTTACAAACAACAATAATGTCTTTGAAACCAGCAGCAATGGCATCATACAGGTTGTATTCCAATAGATATTCACCTTTTGGTCCTATTCCGTCAAATTGTTTCGAACCTCCATACCTGCTCCCGCTTCCGGCGGCTAAAATCAATAAGGTCATTGGAACATCAGTCTCGGATCAACTCTCCGGTTTCACGATCATAAGGAATGATATTGTCCCACTCATTGGCACTTGAACGTGCAACCATGGCTCGTACAGGCTCAGTATCACTCATGTTAAATACTTCGTGCGGCACACCAGGCTTGATGTAAATGAAATCCCCGGCAGTATTCTCCAGTGTTTTGGTGAGTTTATGACCGTATTCATGCCTCACATTTCCTTCGAGGATATATAACATCAAATCAAATCCGTCATGAATGTGTGCATAAGCAACTCCCCCTGGAGGTATGGTTGCGATGTTCATGGAAAGCTTCGTCGACCCGACATTTTTGGACGACATCCCCTGCTTGTACTGGATATTGTTCCAGCCCCGATTTGGTCCGCCACCTCTGATGGTTAAGATACCGTCTCCGTCTTCGACCACTGATTGGTCGATCTGGTCACTTTCGTCTTTTAAATCCATAGTTTTTAAACTTTCATTAATATTATTTCACCAATTCCTGTATGTGCAAGACAGCTGGCAAGAGTTTTCAGGTCCAGCAGTGTATTAAGCAGTTAATTTCAATGGCGAAATTTGATCCAGAATATCCTTGTTTTTTTGTTTCGTTTCCCGAATCTCATATTGAGATTGCAAATTCATCCATACCTCAGCTGAGGTACCAAAAAACTTAGCAAGCCTTGTGGCCATGTCAGCAGTGATGCTCATTTTGCCTTTAATAATTTGACTGATCCGTGTTTGCTGAACACCAATAGACTTTGACAGACGATAAGCTGTTATCCCCATTGGTTCCAGGAAATCCCTCTCAAGTATTTCTCCAGGGTGTATGTTCATCAGTTTTTCCATAATTCGATTCATTAGTGATAGTTTGTGATTTTAACATTATACGCATTACCATCCTTCCATTTAAAAACAATTCTCCACTTCATATTGATACTAATCGAATGAAACTCCTTCAGATCACCCTTAAGAACGTGAAGTCTATTCGAAGGAGGAATTCTTAAATCCTCCAAACTGACTGCTGCATTTAAGTAATCCAATCTTCTCATTGCCACCCTCCGTATTTCTAAACTCCATTTTTTTGTGAATTCTCCCCCACTTACTTTTTCAGTATCCTTACAATCAAAACTTAATATCAAAGCGAAATAGTATATAACAAATATACTATATTCTTTATATATTACCATTATATCATTCCGGTCTAGAAAGAACATTGCTATAACGCCTTATTCTTAAACTCAAAGGGTCCTTTTTCCTGGAATAAGAAATGACTAGTAATGGAATTATTAATATCTTATCAAACATGTATGAAAAGTTACTGCAGTTGCTCTCCCTCGTACTAGAGTTCATTGGATTAGGACTGGCATTTATTGATCTAAGAAATAGAGACCTGGCCAATAAAATCAATTACTGGATAATTCATCAAATAAAGGTAAGTAAGTGCTTTTTATGCCTTGAACCTAAGATCAATTGGATATTATATCCTATTATCATGTGGGGTGGATTAGTAACTGTTCTATTTTTTATTGAAGTAAATAATCTAGATTATTCCAAGGTATATGGACTTTTCATTTTTGCATTACTTCTAGTGCTCGGATCGCTAATCTGTTTATTCACTCTGATATTCACAGTAACCAATTATATATCCAAACGAAAGAGACTTGGTTCATTTGGCCTTTCACTTGCATCGGTTGGTTTTTTGCTCTCAGTTTTATTGTTCAGATTTGGATCTTAACCAATTTATATAAGAATTAAAACAGACAGTCTAATTTGTAATTCAATCCTCAACCACGGCGTATTCATCTCCGTAGTATTTGCTTGTAATTCCTGTATGAAATTTTATGGCAGATATCGGATCATATTTTACGGGTGTCAATCCCGGCAATACTTCAAGCATTTCTTCTTCCCATACATAAACCGCCATCGGAATCGTTATTCGTGGCTTACCCAACAGTCCGCTTCCTTTTGGCTTGCTTACTCTGTGCGTTGTTGATGGCAATCGATCATTCGTGATTCTTTGCATGTAATCGCCGGTATTCAAAATGATGGTGCCGGGTTCCGGATTTAATCGTATCCATTTCCCGTTTGTCCGGTTATAAACCTGTAGTCCATCAACACTCTGAGCGGGCAGGATCGTGAATAAATCCACATCTTCATGTCCGAGCATACGACCTGCACCGGATGCATCGTCTTCCTTCGAAATTGGCGGATAATAGTTCAACCGAAATCCAAAATTGGTACCAGTCATCTTCTCGTCATAGAGATGTGGATCACAGTTCAGATAGCTCAAAACACTTTGCATGATCGGCAGAATCAGTCCTTCATGGGCCTTTACCACCGGTCGGAAAGCTTCCTCATATTTTTCATCAGGCCAATAGTCTGATGCATTATACTTCGGGTCATTGTCAAGATTAAATGCTCTGCGACAAAATACCCAGCCCTCCACCAAATCCGGATGGATGATGGTAGTTTCCTTGATAGGAAAATATCCCTGATTAACCGAGCCATGCCTTTTTGCTTCAAATGGCATTCGATCAGCCAGTGATGTTTTTTCGAACAGTTCCCTCACCTGTTCCTCTGCCCGTTGATAAAGTCCGGGATCAACACCGTGTCCCGACAACACCGCAAATCCAATTTCCTCCAGTGCCGTACCCAGATTGTTTGCAAATAGTTGCTTCCCTTCTTCCCCGCCTTCGAAAAAATCCCGCATATCGCAGGTTTTAATTTCAAAGTCTTCATCAAACTGATCTTCACCCTCATGCTCGACCAGGTGATAGGCATGCTCCTTATTCACTCCTTCATATCGCTTAAACTCCTGATTCAGTGCGTGAATTCCCTCTTCCTTTTTAGACTCCATTTTTTGGCTGTTAATTAGTTAAAAGTAGAAATACTTAATTAAAACTGTCGTATAAATAGCCAATCAGAACGGCCAGCAATGTGACAGGGATGACAAAACGAAACCAAATCATGGATAAACCGGCAACACGGGAGCTCTGATCACTGAACAATGATTCACGGTACGTACTTCTCCCTGCTCCCCACCAAACTCCGGTTATCGCCAACACACTTCCCAATACCTGCATGCCTGATCCGAAAATCAAGTCCAGTATCCCGATTATTTGAGGGAAAAATGCACTTGGGAAAGTCAATACGATCTGAAGCAATCCAAACAGGAGAATGAGACGCTCCGGCCTGATTCCCTTCAGTTTCAAACTACTCAAGGGGACCTGAAAAGCAGCGATTAATGAAAGGAATGCCACCAGACTCAATGCAATCATAAAAAGGGAACCAATCAGTCTTCCTCCGGGAATGACTGCAAACAACTCTGGCAGGGTATTGAAGATGAGTGATGGTCCCGCATTCATCCGGATTCCAAAAACCAGCATGCAGGGGACCAAAAACAGGCTGACAAGTACAGATGAGCCCAGATCACCAAGGCCTGTGAATATGGCGAGGGGTTTGACAGATTGCTCTTTGGACAGAAAACCTGAATAGACAATGACAAAAGTGCCACCCAGTCCAACAGAAAAGAAGGCCTGACCCAGCGCTGCAAAAACTTCAGTTGATCCAATTGCACCGAAATCAGGTGAAAGAAATTCACCAACCTTATCAATTGCTCCAGGCAACATCCAGGAATAGCCAATCATGTACAGAATGGCTAAAACGAAAAAGGGCATAACGATCATTGAAATTCGCTCAATCCCTTTCTTCAGCCCTTTCCCTGAAACAATGAGTGAAGCAATGATCAGAAGTACAGTAATCAGATACTGAAGGCCGGTATTTCCAAGCAGGGTCTGATAAAAGCCATTGGTTGATACAGAATATCCTTTCACAATCGAGAATCCTGCAGAAAACCAAACATTAGCGACAACTACTGCATAGTAAGAGCCTGCAATTGTGACCACAATGACCAGTAAGTATCCAATGAATCCGCCCCAGGAATTTCCAAACAGTGACCTGTAGGCGTCAACCGTTCCGGTTCTGATGCGTTTTCCTATTGCCATTTCTGTAATCAATGCCGGAAAGGCAAACATGATGGTGAACAACAGGTAAATAACCAGAAAGGCACTCCCTCCATAACTTCCCATCATGTACGGAAAACGCCAGACATTTCCCAGTCCCACAGCCACTCCAACCATGGTTAGAATTGCTCCAAGTCTTGAAGAATAGTTTTTGTTATTGGAAATCAATGGTCAGGATTTAAGCCCAAGTTAGCTCCAAATGATGATTCTGTTCACTACCAGAAAAGAGCAATTCACAACACCCGATCAAACCCGAAATCTGTTGGATTCTAATGACAAGCCTAAACCAGTCCTGCACATTCACAATGATCAGATATGGATGTTGATCCCGACGAAAGACGTCCCTTTTTGTCAGTGAGCGTTGGTAATGTTTGCGCTGATTTTGCTCAGCACCTTCGTCAGGTTCCCATAGTCCTGATCGTTAAGGCCTTTCCATCCTGTTTTTCGTGCCTCATAGACAATTGGAGCAGATTTTTCATACATCCTGCGTCCTTCTTTGGTCAGAGAAATAAGAAATCTCCTTCGATCATCCTTGTCCGGATTTCGAACAATGTATCCCCGTTTTCTCAGCAGCTCTATAATTCGTGAAACCGTTGGTGCATCCTTAAATGTGTTGGCTGCCAGTTCTCGCTGATATACGGATTCTTCACTGGCTAATTCAGACAACAGGGTCCACTGTTCTGGTGTCAGGTCGATTCCTTTCTCCCTAAATCTTCTGATCAGATCCTGTCTGATGATCTTAACCGTTACATCGAGCGCAACCCCAAACCGCTTTGTTTCTCTTAAATCCAATCAATCAGGGTTTTGCAGGAAGAATCTTTGTTCGAACTTCACCAAATCCCACCCGAATTCCGTCTTTCTCACAGTACCCCTTCATAATGATCGTGTCATGATCCTGCAGGAATTTTCGCTCTGTTCCGTCATTGAGCTTAATTGGATTTTCGCCTCTCCAGGTTAATTCAAGTAAGCTTCCATAACTGTCTGGCTCTTTGCCACTTATTGTTCCACTTCCATACAGATCTCCTGTATTGATATTGCACCCGTTCACAGTCTGATGAGCCAGCTGTTGCGCCATGTTCCAGTATAGGTATTTATGATTGCTGGCGCATATTTTTTGTTCCTCTCCCCCTTCCGGCATCAGGTAAACTTCAAGCTGAATGTCATAACTCTTATCTCCCTCGTATTTCAGATAAGGAAGGACTTCAGGATTCTGAATCGGCCCGGCAACTCTGAAGTAATCGAGTGCATCCATGGTGACAATCCATGGAGAAATGGACGAAGCAAAGCTTTTTCCCAAAAATGGTCCTAACGGAACGTATTCCCACTTCTGAATGTCACGTGCTGACCAGTCATTGAACAGCACCATTCCGAATATGTAATCCTCAGCTTCCGTAGTTGTGACAGACTCACCCAGTTGGGTTGAGGTTCCCGTAATAAAAGCCATCTCCAGCTCAATATCAAGTAATTTGGACGCTCCAAAGACCGGTTGTTCGGAATCATTGGGGATCATCTGTCCTTTTGGACGGTGAAATGACTCACCGGACACAATAATGGATGAAGAGCGGCCGTGATAACCTACCGGAATGTGCTTCCAGTTAGGCATCAGTGCATTCTCCTTGCCTCTGAACATGATCCCCACGTTGGTTGCGTGCTCCTCACTGCTGTAGAAATCTGTGTAGTCTCCCACTTTTACCGGCAGGTGCATAGCGGCAGAAGACTGTGAAATCAACGCCTGATCAGCCAGTGCTTTCAATTCATCATTTACTTCACTCAGCAATTCCTGTAACCGCTTCCTTAACCCAGTCCAGACCGGCTTACCCAGACTCATGAAAGCATTGAGTACTTCTTTCCTGAAAATACCCTCTGGCAGACTAATATCCGATAATAGTCCATTTTTTTGAAGGAAATCAAGGTCTATGATTTGATCACCTATTGCGATTCCTGCTCTTCGCTCTCCTCCATCGACCGAGTAGATACCATATGGCAGGTTGTGAATCGTGAAATCAGAGTTTTCAGGTATGTTAACCCAGGTTTTTGTGCTCATGCTCTTGATTGATATTAATAGTGTTTTGTTGTGGAATGGTTAAATGGTCGAATAGTAAATCATTTAATGCAGAATGACTGGTATTTAGCAGATATCAGAATTCTACTATTTACTAATTAACTATTCACTAATAACTAAAGAGTTCCCCTCAATTCCTGCTCTTTTTCGATCGCTTCAAAAAGTGCCTGGAAATTACCTTTACCAAAAGACTGGGCTCCTTTTCGCTGAATGATTTCAAAAAACATGGTTGGACGTGGCTCCACCGGTTTGGTGAAAATCTGGAGCAGATACCCTTCATCATCGCGATCAATCAGGATGTTCAGATCTTTCAAAGGCTGAAGGTCTTCATCAATCTCTCCCACTCTGTCCAGGACGGTATCATAGTAATTATCCGGTACATAAAGGAATTCTACCCCTCTGTTTCGAAGCTGTGTTACTGTTTCAATAATGTTGTCTGTGGCAACCGCAATGTGTTGCACCCCTGCTGTTTTATAAAAATCAAGGTATTCTTCTACCTGCGACTTCTTTTTCCCTTCCGCAGGCTCATTGATTGGAAACTTAATTCTTCCATTCCCATTACTCATCACCTTGCTCATCAGAGCCGTGAATTCAGTGGAAATGTCCTTATCATCAAAGGATATGATCTGTGCAAAACCCATCACATTTTTATAGAAGTCTGCCCACTCATTCATCTTTCCAAGCTCTACATTCCCAACCATGTGATCAACGAACTTTAAACCAATAGGCTCAGGATTGTAAATGGTCTCCCATTTCTTATAACCGGGCAGAAAGATCCCATTGTAATCATTTCTTTCGACGAATACATGAACGGTTTCGCCATAGGTATAGATCCCTGAACGAACCACCTTACCTGACGCATCTTCTTCCTCCGTTGGTTCCATAAAGGACCTGGCTCCTCTGCTCATGGCAGTTTCATAAGCGTAAGTAGCATCATCCACCCATAGCGCAATGACTTTTACACCGTCTCCGTGCTCATCAATGTGTTTGCCTATGGCAGTACCACCGTGCAATGGCGAAGTAAGTACCAGACGTATTTTGTCCTGAACTACCACATACGACTCTGTGTCCTTAGAACCGGTCGCCAGTCCTCTGTAAGCCAGTGACTGAAAGCCAAAGGCTGTTTTGTAATAGTGTGCAGCCTGCAAAGAATTGCTCACGTACAATTCGAGGTAATCAGTGCCATTGAGGGGCATGAAGTCTGCTGCTTCGTCAAATATTTTTGGGATATCCTGCGTTTGAGTAGTCATTTTTTAATTGTTTTATCCTTCGCTTTAGATCCTTCGCTTCGCTCAGGATGACAAATGGAGATAATAATTCCTAATTCCTAATTCCTAATTCCTAATTCCTAATTCCTAATTCCTAATTCCTAATTCCTAATTCCTAATTCCTAATTCCTAATTCTTAATAATTATTCAACCCATGATTTATAGTACTTACCATCATCGATTTTTAATGCGTTTTTAGTCACCTTAAGCGGCTTGAATGTATCAATCATTACCGCTAATTCCTGTGTCTCTGTTTGCCCGATACTTCGTTCATATGCTCCGGGAGCAGGTCCATGTGGAATGCCGGCAGGGTGCAACGTGATGTGCCCCTGTTCAATGTTGTTCCGACTCATGAAATCTCCATCTACATAATATAGTACCTCATCTGAATCAATATTGGAGTGATTGTAAGGTGCCGGAATGGATTTTGGATGGTAATCATATAACCTTGGTACGAACGAGCACACCACAAATGTGGATGTTTCAAATGTCTGATGTACGGGAGGCGGCTGATGTACCCGACCGGTGATTGGCTCGAAATTGTGAATAGAAAACCCGTACGGGAAATTATACCCGTCCCATCCAATGACATCAAAAGGATGTGTATTGTAAACCAGTTCATGCAGCATTCCCTGCTTCTTAACTTTCATCACAAACTCGCCTTTTTCATCATGCGTTTCCAAATCCTGTGGCATTTTGTAATCACGCTCACAAAATGGAGAGTGTTCCAGCATCTGACCAAACCAGTTTCGATACCTCTTGGGTGTATAAATCGGCGAATAAGATTCTGTCACCAGCAACCTGTTATCTTCTGTATCAAATTCAATCTGGTAAATCATTCCACGCGGAATGACCAGATAATCACCGTATTCGAAAGGGATATTCCCAAGGAAGGTACGGAGCGTACCGGTTCCCCTGTGAATGAACAGCAATTCGTCCGCATCAGCATTCTTATAGAAGTAGTCCTTCATGGATTTTTTAGGAGCTGCAAGAGAAACTTCCACATCGCTGTTCACAAGCATTGGTTCCCTGCTGTCAAGATAATCGTCTACTGCCTTCACACCGAATCCGGTGAGTAGTCGCGAGGTAATGTTATTCTCAACTGCGATCTCCGGTTTTACGTTTTTTGGCTTATTGATCTCAGTCACCATCGTCGGACGATGGATATGATACAACAATGATGACATTCCGTCAAAGCCAACCGTTCCAAAGAGCTGCTCATAATAAATCCCCCCTTTTGGGTTTTCAAAAACCGTATGTCTTTTTTGCGGAATGGATCCCAGTTTATGATAAACAGGCATATTGCTAATTTTTTAACAAAGGTAATGCTTGTCATGACAACTATTGCATGAGCAAATAAATTAAAATCATGTCTGAGCAGAAGTAACGAACTGCATTCTGACAATCAAAAATTATATTTGGAAAATGGATTTCAACCCGGTTATACTTTCCATTCCTCTGTACTTCTTTCTGATTGGCCTGGAATTGCTACATCAGACCATCACTAAGAAGAAAACCTACCGGACCAATGATGCTATAGCGAACATCAGCTGCGGCATCACCTCACAGGTAACCAATGCTATTTGGGGAGTCCTTTCCATTGGCATGTATCAGTATATTTATCAATATTGGTCATTCGCCACCATTGAAACCACGCTGGTATCGAACCTGATTCTTTTTGTACTCGTAGATTTCTTCTATTACTGGTTTCATCGTGCGAGTCATGAGATCAACTTCCTGTGGAATACGGCTCATGTAGTCCATCATCAAAGTGAGGATTACAACTTGTCCGTAGCACTTCGACAGACCTCTTTTGGCGGTGTTTTTTCGATGTTCTTTTACCTGCCGCTGGCGTTTATGGGGTTCAGTGCCGTTTCCTTTTTGATGGTTAAGGGTCTCAACCTGATTTACCAGTTCTGGATACACACCGATGCGATCAACAAATTACCTCGATGGTTCGAATGGATCTTCAATACCCCGTCTCATCACCGGGTGCATCACGGAAGAAACCCCAAATACATCGACCGAAATCATGCGGGCACATTAATGCTTTGGGATCGAATGTTTGGGACTTTTCAGGAAGAGGAAGAAAAACCAACCTATGGGGTGACAAAACCTGCCAATACCTGGAATCCAGTCTGGGCCAATGTACTTCCGATTGTTGAAATGACGAAGCAGGTTACTGCCACACCCGGCTTCATGAATAAATTGAAGGTCTTGTTCTACAAGCCCGGATGGCAACCAGATGAGTTCGGAGGATACCAGCAGGCACCTGAAGTGGATAAGAGCGCTTATGTCAAGTACGACACGCACCCACAGGCATCACTCACCCGCTATATTTTTATTCAGTTCCTTATGACACTTGGATTTACTTCATTCTTTTTGTTCCGACAAAAATCGTTTGACATGAACCTCAAACTGATTATGGCCGGATTTGTGGTCTGGTCCGTCGTACAATTGGGACTCATGCTTGAAAACCGGAAATGGGCAATCAAAGCTGAATACCTGCGAGTCATTGCGGGTGGCTGTCTGATCTTTTATCTGCTTTCAACCCCGCTTAGTATTTATCTGGGAATCGGATCCATTGTATTGTTTACATTTTGGCTGGTTAAAGCCGCACGACACTAGCTGATCATTTCTTCGTATTCCTTCTCATGAGCCATATGGACAGCCCAAAATCCTTTTGGCTCTACCTCGTTCAATCGATCGACCAGAATATCCAAATGTGTATGCCAGCCTGCCAGTGTCCCTACACGGGTTTCTTTAGTGTCCTGAAGTTTTTCATGAGTAAGCGTCAGTTTGACTCCCGCTCCCTCCTCCTCCAGCTTAAACGTCACAATACCCTCCCATTCTATCACAAATAAAACTGGGGGTGTACAGGTCAAAATTTTGGCCGGCGATCTGAATCCATCTCCAAACTCCTTATACTTTTCCGGAGTTGGTTCAGATGGAGATCCTAATTGAGAATTATGGAAAACCAGTTCCATATCTCCCCCGGCCCTCAGGTCTGTTGGTCCGCCTGCAAACCAACGTGCACGTTTCTCTCCATCGGTTATGTAGTCCCACACTTTTTCAATGGGTCCGGGCATCATTCGTTCAAATCTCAATGTGGTTGGCTCCACCAATTTTCCATAAGTATTCATAGTATTACGCTTTTGGGGTTTAATTATTCTTCATTTTTGAGCAGTTCTTCCAGGCGATCAAGGTTATCATTCCAAAACAAACGATACTGGTTTACCCAGATAGCCACATCAGCCAGTGCCTCTAACTTAGCATGGCAGTACCGCTCCCTTCCTTTCTTCTCTACCTGCACGATTCCACACTCTTTGAGAATTTTAAGATGCTTCGAGACTGCAGTACGCGTCATCTTGAATTTATCCGACAATTCGTTCACATTTAAAGACGCTCCTGAAAGCATTCCGATGATCTCCCTTCTCGTCGGATCCGCTATGGCTGAATAAACATCTCTTTGCATAATATGAAACCTTTTGGTTTCAAATATAATCAATTATTTTAAATGAAACCTTTTAGTTTCATAAATATGATTTAGTCCTGAATTGGTCGAATCATCCAAAAGGCTATCGTAGCTTTGTCCGCTCATATGTCAACAGATTTTAACGATACCATTGTTGCCCTTGCCACTCCTCCGGGAATTGGTGCCATTGGTGTGATTCGTGTTTCAGGCCCACGAGCCATCGAGTTGATTAATGAGATATTCAGAGGTAAAGACCTTACTGAAGTTGTTTCTCATACCATTCATCTTGGAACGATTAGGAACAATGAAGAGATCATCGACGAAGTGCTCGTCTCTTTATTTAAAGGACCTAACTCTTACACGAAAGAAGATGTCATTGAGATCTCCAGTCATGGCTCACCATACATCCTGCAACGAATCCTCACTTTGATCGTGACCAAAGGGGCACGACTGGCAAAACCCGGTGAATTCACGCAACGAGCCTTTCTAAATGGTCGCTTTGATCTGGCACAGGCAGAAGCCGTAGCTGATCTGATTGCCTCAGAGAATGCCTCCATGCAACAGACAGCCATGAACCAGATGCGTGGCGGCTTTTCCGGAGAAATCAAAAACCTCAGGGAGCAGCTGGTTCACTTTGCTTCGATGATAGAACTGGAGCTGGACTTTGCCGAAGAGGATGTGGAGTTCGCAGACAGGAAAGGTTTGATCAGCCTGATAGATAAGATCCAGGTATTGATCAAATCTCTCATTGCCAGTTTTGAATACGGAAATGCGATAAAGAACGGGATTCCAACCGTGATTGCCGGAAAGCCCAATGCCGGTAAATCCACCCTCCTCAATGCTTTGCTGAATGAGGAAAAAGCTATCGTCTCAAGTATTCCCGGAACCACTCGCGATTTCATTGAAGATCAACTCGTGATTGACGGAATTGCATTTCGATTCATTGATACGGCCGGATTGCGGGAAACTGATGATGAGATTGAATCCATTGGTGTGGCACGCACACAGGAGAAAATGCAGCAGGCCAGCCTTGTGATCTATTTGATCGATTTGGAGAATGACTCGATTGTTGAGGTTAAGGAACAAATCATTGATCTAAAGAAATCTTCGGTACCGTTTCTGATTGTGGGAAATAAAGCAGATTCAGGAAATAGTGAACTGGTTGAATGGTTGAATGGTAAAGAAGGCAGTATAATGATCTCTGCGAAAGAGAAAAAAAATCTGGATGAACTGAGGGGCAGATTGAAATCTTTTGTCGCAGCTCCTTCTCAATCTGATGTGGTTGTCACCAATGCACGGCACCTGCAAAGTCTGCAACAAACCAACGAAGCACTCGACCGGGTCATCAACGGCATCAACTCAGGCATCTCTAACGACCTGGTTGCGCAGGACATCCGCTCTGCACTCTACCATTTGGGCGAGATTACGGGTGAGGTTACAACAGATGATTTGCTGGAGAATATTTTCAGTAAGTTTTGTATCGGGAAGTAATTACATTTCCATTAGTTTGTTAATCCTTTCATTTACAGCTTTTTAGCTATATTTATCTTCCTTTATTTGTTGCTATTTTTCTCTTATTTTCCTATCTTTAGTTACTAATTCGTTGCTAGTGCACCTGAATTTGTTGTTAGCAACAAGAAATTAGAGATAAGGAGAAATCATGCTACATAGAGCTACAACCAGCTACATGTAGCTACTTTAAGCAACAATGAGCAGCAACATCAGAATCGAAAAAACGTGCCTTCACTGTGGAGAAATCTTCATCGCCAAGACCACAGTAACCAAGTACTGTTCTGATAATTGCGCTAAGAGAGCCTATAAAAAGCGCAAGCGACAAGAAAAGCTCCAGGCTGTTGATACCTCCTCCCCTCTATCCCTTCCTGAGCACAGCATCAAAACTAAAGACTTCCTGAGCATTCAGGAGGCTTGTAAGTTACTGGGCACCAGTCGCTGGACCATCTATCGAATGGTCGACAGAAAGCAATTGAAATCTGCCAAGCTGGGAAGGCGTACCATTATAATGAGAACCGATATTGAAAACCTATTTTCAGCATGAATGTAACATTGCGACACAGAAACCAAGGCGGCAAGACGAGCCTGTACCTTGACTACTACCACAAGGGCAAGCGCAAAACGGAATACCTCAAACTCTACCTTGATCCAAACGCCAAGACGAAGGAACAAAAGGAAGTCAATAAAAAGACCCTGCAATTGGCAGAAACCATCCGAGCGCAAAGACAAATCGAAATCCAGAATGGCAACTTTGGATTTCGTAACACTGAGAAGCTAAAAGGCAGCTTTCTGGCATACATGCGCTTGCTTGCTGAAAAGAGAAAGGACAGTTCCGGCAACTATGGCAATTGGGATAGTGTAGTCAAGCACCTGGAAGCATTCCTACCCTATGACATCACCTTCGCCGCAGTGGACAGGCAATTTGTTGCGGACTTTAAAGAGTATCTGGATAAGAAGGCCAAAACCAAAAGTGAAGGAGGTCTATCTCAAAACTCAAAGTACTCCTACTTCAATAAATTCAGGGCAGCACTCAAGCAAGCTGTCAAGGATGGCATCCTTTCCACCAACCCAAGTGAAGGAGTTGAAGCCTTCAAGCAGGGAGAGCCCGAAAGAGAATTTCTAACGCTCGAAGAACTCAAAAAAGTTGTCCAGGAAGAATGTGAAATCCCCCAGCTTAAAACGGCATTCATTTTCTCATGTCTCACAGGTCTGAGATGGTCAGACATTCAAAAACTTGCTTGGTCTGAAGTTCAGCACTCTAATGAAATGGGATATTACATCCGCTTTAGACAGAAGAAAACCAAAGGAGCTGAAACCCTTCCTGTATCAGAAGAAGCATTTAACCTCTTAGGAGATCGACAAGATCCGGAGGAACGAGTATTCAAAGGCTTGAAGTATTCAGCCTGGCACAATTTGAAACTACAGCAGTGGGTCATGAAAGCCGGAATCACTAAGACGATCACCTTTCATTGTGCAAGACACACGTATGCGACCCTTCAATTGACAATGGGCACAGACATCTACACGGTTTCAAAGCTCCTTGGCCACAAGGAGCTAAAGACCACCCAGATTTACGCCAAGATCATTGATGACAAGAAGAAAGAAGCAGCAAACCGAATCAAGCTAGGACTATGAACAACGACACTACCATACTCGATAAAATACTCTATCATGGTTTGCAGCCCTGGTTAGACAAGAATAGCATTGATGAAAAATTCACATCCAAGCTAACAGAAATTAAGGAGGTACAATCTGAGTTTCAGGAAACCTATCAAATCGAATTTCAAAGGCCTTTTAACTCAAAGACCAAATACTATTCAAAGCTGATACTGAATGCTGCAACCTTGAATACTAATGAATTACTAGCACTGATCAAGGATGATGACAACCTTCAACTCACAAAGTATTGGCTGAATGACACCCTGAACAAGAAACTCAAAACGCGACTCAAAGACATTGGAAAGCTGATCAAAGAAAGAGATTTTTCACTTGTTTATATTGACCCTAAGAAAAGTGCATTTGACAAGGACCAGAATCACAAATCAGATACTTACATCATCCAACTACTCAAGCTGGCCTACATGAAGATTTACCTGGAAGTCCAGGAAGCCTATAGGGATCTGATTGAAGATATTCTGATTATTGATGATTTCTACACCCAGCTACTTTTTGAACCTATCCCTGATAATGCATTGTTGAAAGCGATACAAACAATCGAAGTTGTGCCTGTGGTCACTCCGAAAAAAGAGCTTCCAAAATCTCAGGTTACATCCACCTCTTCATTTCGATACAAGCAAATTGATACTGATCCCGAAAAGCTGACTGACTTGTTGGACAGTCTTAAATTGGGAGGTTTCGTATCCCAGGAAACAACTTTGCTGAACTTCAAAAAAGCATTTACAGGAAAGCAAGTTTCCACACCTATTGTCTGGACTGGTAACATGAGTGAACTCTATTACTTCATCAAACTAATCCATAAGGATCACCAGCTGGTGGATGATCTGAAGCAAAAACAATGGGAAGTGACTTGCGCTTGCTTTGTAAAGAAGGATGGAACTCAATTTGACCGATCAAAATTCCGATCACTAAAAAGACCAAACACCACAGGTGATAATTTGGATAAAGCAGTACAACTTATCTCCTGAATCATCCGCCTTGACTGGCAGAACCTTCGCTACCTTTCGAATCACCAGCAATAATTTCGTAACCTGCCTCAGTTTTTCTAATTAAACCCTTTTCAATTAACTCCTCTAGGTAGAATACCTCCTTTTCGCTGCTAAATTTTCCATCAATTAAATCCTTAATAGATGAGCCATCATCAAAAACAGTATTTTCTGGTAGCATCGCATAAACTTCACTCTTCTCACTTCTAATAATACGTTTAGCATTCACTACATCCTTTGATTCATTTGTCTTGCTTATAACAGCTTTTTTGGTAATTGGAAAATCATAAAAATGAACTTTCCTTAGCAGTGGTATTGAGTTTGTTTCTGATGAAAATGACAAACTAAAGTCTCCTTGCAAAACATCAGGTATATCTATTCCACTTTCAGGAGTGAAATAGCTATTGTTAGAATTGATAACCCATGTCTTTTTAAGAGTATTGGATTTTTCTGATTTGTGCCTATTGACGATTTCTTCTTCATAATCTTCAATACCATCAATATTAAAGTCAATATTTACAAGTTTAAGATCAGAAATTTCATCGGTGCTCTCAAAAGTTAGCATCCAATTATCTTTATTGTCTTCAGATTTATGTTCGAGGTACCTATAGGCAATTCTAGGACCGGTTGATATCCTAGCAATCAGATTAAACTGCTGGGAGAGATAAGCTTTTTTCTTATTTATTTCGACTGGGACATCATAATATAATTCTATTGGAACCTTGATAATAATTTCATCTTCAATGTCATCGCTAGAAGCAATCTTACTTACATTTAACAAAACTTTCATATCTACCCAATAGCCATAATTGCTTGACTTCTCCCACTCTTCATTAATTACTTCTACACTGGAAATGAAATCACCATTCATACTATTTTTATCATTAATTACTTTGGCCTTAAGGTTGTTCTTTATGTATTGACTGTTTGGAACTGGACCAAAATCTGCTTGTACGATAATATCATCTGATTCGTAATTATCTACAATCAAAATTGAACTTCCACTTTTGTATCGCAAGCTTTTAGATCTATTATCAGAAATTCTCTCCCAAACCTTCAGTATTCTTTGAGGAGTTGGGATTTCTTCAAACCTTACATCCTTAATATATAAGTCTAGAGTTTTGGAGGTAGCACCCACCTCATTAGATTTTTTCCAATTATAGCTTCCTGAGCTGCTCAGGTTTAAAAAAGGGACATTTAGATTAAGTTTTGCATAAGTATTTACATCATTTCCTTTTAGAAACTGATTATCTCTTTCCTCGTAAATAAGAAGCCCGTCAATTTCATCGATAATAAAACCTTTAATCTCCTTAGATTCATTCATCTTCCATAAATCAAATAAAGGTGCAAAGTTTTTATAGTCTCGTAAATCCGTTAGATCATTTACCTCTTGAAACGTTTTTGCTAGTTCATTTTTAAAAGTGCCATACGCCATGTTAAGATTCACATTTTTTGAAAATGCGCTTTTGATTGCAACGTCGGCTGATGCCTCTGCATATTTTTTAACTTTAGTACTTGCAGCTACCTCCATCCCTTTCTTGACAACATTTAAATAGTTTATATTCAATTGATAATTATTCGGATTATGGTTCGGCATATTTAGCTGATTATAACCCTCCATGACCATAAGCAGATCTAAAGACTTTATCTCACTTGATTTTTTCGTGAGAGCCTTTGTTGGAAAAACTCTGCTACCCAAGCTATTCCATTTTGCTTCCATTAGTTGAGTTTGTTCATTTACTGAGAATCCTGTGGCAAACGAAGAGGGTATCCCGTATTCCTTAAAATAAAACTCTCTCGCTTCTAATGCTTCAATCCGTTCCTGCCATTTGGATCTGGTATCCTTCTCCCATTTTTCTATTCTTTTTTCGTACGTATTCTGCTTCTCTCTTTTCTTCTTCTCAGGAACAGGAGGCTCATTGTCATCTGCATAGATCTTATTGATTTCTTCTAAAGTTTTAATCAACTTTCCATCTGTCAAGAAAAATTCTATTCTGGATTCCACAACTTTATTAATGTCATTTGATTTGGTTTGCTGAGCAGTACCAATCAAAGAATTACAGAAGAAAAATGTAATTAATCCAAAGGATAGTGAGAGTTTGGTTTTCATAGAGTTAGGCATTGGCGATTTCTTCCTGAAAAATAATTGAAAAATAAAATAATCACAAGAAATGGTTATATCTCACTCTGCACTATACCCTGTTTACTTTTTTTAGGTTTTTTCTTAGTCATCTTTTCACCCAAAAAGATTCATTGATCTTAACAAGACCACTCTGCACTCTGCACTCTACACTACACCCTGATTTGCAGTCCTAAAACAGCCTTAACACCTCCCTAATTTCGAATTGTCTTCGATGATCGAAGATGACTTTAGCGCTGAAGTCCATTTCATAATTCTAAACAGAAATAAGTCATGGACGAAATATTAGAACGTCTCAAAATCATTGAAAAGCATGTTTTAGACCAGAACATCATTTTAAAGGAAGTCCTCAATTTCGCTGAGGCAGCACAGTACTTGGAGCTTTCCCACTCTCATTTGTATAAGCTCACAAGTGCTGGAAATATCCCATTCTATAAACCGAATGGCAAGAAGCTCTATTTCAACCGGGTAGAACTCAATGAGTGGCTATTGCGGAATCGCAACAGCACTCAAGATGAATTAGACCAACAGGCAGCCGATTATCTCATCAGAAAAGGAAGGGTAAAGCTATGACTGAGGTAATCGAATTATTGCACCGATTGATGGCAGATATGAGGTTAATCAAAACCTATTTGCAATCCATCAATAAGAGTAAAGTTGAACAGTTCCAGGATACCTGGATAGATGGGCAAGATGTAATGATAGCCCTACACATCAGTAAAAGGACACTCCAAAACCTTCGGGATACCGGAGTGCTCCCTTTCTCTCGGATCAATGGCAAATTCTACTACCGTGTGGAAGACATTGAGTCCCTGCTTGAGAATAACTACTCACCTAAGCGAAAGGAGGCGAGATGGAACTGACCCGACAAGACCTCCTCGATAGAACGCATTATGGATTGAATATCTATTCATTTATCCTGCGCAAATTCTATCCTGCTCAAACCGTGATTTCATTTGCTGGCCGAAAATGCAAGCCAGCTAAGAACCCTTTAAAGGGAGATACGGAAACCTTACAGATTGAGGCCATCGATAACGTCTTTATGTATCAGGATCTGCAAGACCCATCTTTCAAGGGTGATCCATTCGATTTTGCAGCACTGTTTTTTAAGGTTTCAGGAGATGAATTGCTGCAGCTTCTAAATGATGAAATGCACCTCCACATCGGAGTGAATCCTTGGAGCAATGAGAATGATCTAAATATCGAAGTAGTGAAGTATGAACCCAAGCCAAAAATTGTTTGGCCTAAGTTCAGTTACTTCAAAGCTCCGGTAACAAATACTTCACCACTGAAAGAAGTTACTATCCTAGATGTTTACCATGACATCAAGTATGAGTTTCAGGAGCCGACCGAAGCACTAAGAAGCACTAAGGATAAGAAACTAGCGCGAAAGTATAAGGCCAGGAACTTCGATTATGTCACTTTCTCAGGCTTGTTCAATAGTAGAAGCGATAAAGACCTGGTAAAGCATTCCGGCTATCTAGCCATCGACTTTGACCATGTACAGGATTTAGAAGGTCTCAAATCAGAATTGCTGTCGGATGAATACTTTGAAACGGAGATCCTTTTTACTTCTCCATCGGGTGACGGATTGAAGTGGGTCATCAGTATTGACATTACTGAGCATCCACACAAAGATTGGTTTCTCTCGATAAAAAACTACATCCGAGAAACCTATCAATTAGAAGTGGACAGTGCAGGCAAGGACGTTTCCAGAGCCTGCTTCCTGCCACACGATCCCAACATTTTTTTACATACTAAATACCACAACTCATGAATAAGAAGAAGAAATTCAACGTAAATATGTGGCTAATCCCCCCTTCAGGGGGATGGTCTGAAAGACCGGGGGGTGTTCAAACACCAGCTGACACACAAACACAACACACACAAACAGTATTATCAAATGATAAATACCATGAAGTCATTCAACTAACCGAACTGATTGAATCAAACCGCATTGATCTTACCTCCTCTTATGAGGAATGGAGAAATATTGGATTTGCTTTAGCCGATGAGTTTGGAGAAACCGGCAGGGATCTGTTTCAACGATTGAGTGTGTTTCATTCTGAATACAATCACATAGAGTGTGACAAGCAATATGACGCTTGTCTTAAATCAAATGGTAGAGGTGTAAACATAGGCACCCTCTTTTACTTGGCTAAGAATGAGGGTGTTGCATTAAACACACACTATTCCACACCCCACGGCACACAAACACACAACCCCAAACACACCCCTGTTCAGCAGGTAGAATCAAACCTTGCAACCGAGCAAAGAAAGGAGCTTCCCACCCTACCTGAAACACTGTTTTCTCAGCTTCCTGATTTCTTGAAACGGATTGTGGAGGTGGCTGAAAGTAACGAAGAACGGGACTTATTGCTTTTGGGTTCTTTAGTGACTATCAGTTGCACACTGCCATCTATCTATGGCATTTATCACAACAAGAAGGTCTTTGCCAATCTCTTCCTTTTCGTTTCAGCGCAAGCCTCTGCTGGAAAAGGAAGATTGAATCACTGTAGAAAACTTGTCAAGCCAATTCACGATAGTTTGAAGGAACAAAGCAAACAATCGAGGCAGCAATATGAAATGGACCTAGCAGAGTACCATGCCAACAAGAAGAAGCAACCCGATTTAGAGAAACCGGACGAACCACCCCTTCAATTGCTGTTCATTCCGGCCAACAGCAGTGCGGCAGGTGCTTTCCAATTACTCAATGACAATCAGGGAAGAGGGTTGATCTTTGAAACAGAAGGTGACACATTGGCCAACACTTTTAAAAGTGATTTTGGCAATTACTCAGACGGTTTCCGAAAGGCGTTTCACCACGAAACCATCAACTACTATCGGAAGACAGATCGTGAATATGTTGATCTCGATAGCCCATGCCTTTCCACCGTGCTTTCAGGAACCCCCAATCAGGTACTCAACCTGATCCCTACTGCCGAGGATGGTTTGTTCAGTCGGTTTATGTTCTATCACATGAACATGCAACCTACCTGGGCAAATGTATTTGCCTCTAGCACACCAACGGGTTTGGATGACTACTTCTATGAAATGGGGAAAGAATACTTTGATTTCTATGAAGCACTCAAATCCTCACCTGAAATCCAATACAGCCTAAGCGCTAACCAGCAAAACACCTTCAATGCGTTCTTTCAATCCAACTTCCATCGCTACTTCAACCTGAAAGGTGACGATTACATTGGCACCATCAGACGGCTTGGGTTGATCACGTTTCGATTGTCCATGATCCTATCAGCTTTCCGACTGATGGAGTCAGGGGAAATCACCGAGCGATTGGTGTGTGAAGAGCAGGACTTCAATTCTTCTCTACTGATTGCCCAAACCCTATTTGAACATGCAGGGCATATTTTCAATCAGCTTCCCGTTTCAACCGGCCCATTGGTGAAACCCAATAAACGTGAGCGATTCTTTGAGGAGCTACCAGAATCTTTCAACAGGCAAAGTTATTTGGAGACAGCCATGAGGCTAGGGATAAAAGACAAAACAGCCCAAGGGTATATCACAGCTTTTGTGAAAGCTGGACTTCTTCACCGGGATGAAAAAGACTCCTACTCAAAGGAAATTCAGGATTCTAAGGAAACAAGGAATTAACCTTCCTTGTTTCCTACATTTCCTCAGTCCTTAATTACCCAAACCTTTGCGTGTTATTTGTCTTGTATTTTCCTTTGATTAGTTTATATTTGACAAATAGTGACAAGTCAATCAATGTATAATGAATGATTTAGGAGTTAGGTTGAGGGAGCTTAGAGAGGCGCAGGGATTATTGCTCAGGCAAGTGGCAGCAAAAATCGACGTAGACACAGCGCTCATGAGCAAACTGGAACGAGGAGAAAGAAAGCCACAACGGGAACATATCCTCAAACTGGCAGGAGTGCTTAATGCTGATGAAAAAGAACTCCTAACCCTATGGATTGCTGAACGGATCACTGAAATATTAGAAAACGAACCTCTGGCCGAAGAAGCACTGAGGATAGCTGAAAAGAAAATTAAGGACTGATTTATGCCTACACTCAATTGGATTGGTAAGGACAAAGTAGTGAACCACCACATGGATGTTCCATACAAAATATTGGAGCACCAGTATGGATATGAGCATGGGAAGCAATCCAAAGATGAAACCAATAGTGGCAATAAGATCATTCACGGCGATAATTTGGAAGCTCTGAAGACGCTACTTCCCGAATACGAAGGAAAGGTAAAGTGTGTTTATATCGATCCACCTTATAACACTGGTAGCGAGGAATGGATTTATAATGATAATGTCAACGCTCCAAAAATGAAGCACTGGCTTGGTAAAGTTGTGGGTAAAGAAAGTGAAGATTTAGGCAGACATGACAAGTGGTTATGCATGATATATCCCAGAATAAAGCTGCTTCATAAACTTTTGGCCACAGACGGCTTGATATTTATGAGTCTTGACGATAATGAAGTAGAAAATGGAATAATCATACTAAATGAAATTTTTGGGAGAAAGAATAAACTAGCCTGTGCTCCTTGGTTAGCCGAGCCAAGTGGTGGGAAGGAAAAAACAAGATTGCGTAATGGTCATGAATACATTTTAATCTATCATAAAGGTGATTCTAGTTCATTAACGCAAGAGGAACGATCATCTGGCAAGCTGACCTTAAAGGATTCCATAGGGATGTATAAGAAAGGTCGAGAACTAAGAAAGTGGGGTGGGACATCACTGCGGTCTGATAGAGAAGGTCAATGGTTTCCGCTTAAAACACCAACCGGTGAGATTGTGTATCCCTATCGAAATGATGGAGAAGAAGGACATTGGAGATGGGGTGAGAAACAAAAAATGAAACCCATTATAGATAATCCAGATTTAGCACATTGGGAACTTTGCTCCTACGATGAAGGAGTCATAGTAAATGGTGAAAGTGAAAGATGGGTACCCTTTGAAAAAATTCGTGACAAAAAGAAAATGGTTGGTTGGGGCACATGGTTAGATTCTGTAGGTTTCAATTCTGATGGCACTGCTACGCTCAAAGCAATATTTGGAAATAAGAATTTTGACACGCCTAAACCAGTGACATTAATTGAGTGGCTCATATCCCTTCATGTTGATGAAGATGCAATTGTTCTAGACTCATTTTCAGGATCAGGAACAACCGCCCATGCGGTTTTGAATTTAAATCAGCAGGATGAAGGAAATAGAAAGTTCATTTTAGTTGAAATGGAAGACTATGCAGATTCAATTACCGCAGAAAGAGTAAAAAGGGTGATTGATGGATATGGTTCAGGTGATAAGGCAGTGAATGGAACGGGAGGCAGTTTCGATTATTACGAATTAGGGCAACCACTTTTTCTTGATGAGGATGTAATCAATGAAGAAGTAGGTCTGGATAAAATAAGGGAATATGTCTGGTTTTCTGAAACCCGTCGGCCTTATCAGGAGATCAAAACCAAAGAGGAGCATTTACTTGGTTCAGCTAATTCCACGGCCTACTACTTCTACTATTTCAAGGATGAGCTTACCACTTTGGATGACAGTTTCCTTAGGTCTCTGAAAACCAAAGCGGAGCAGTACATTATCTATGCCGACAACTGTGTACTAGACGCTGAGCTGATGCAGAAGTATCACATCATATTCAAAAAAATACCCAGGGACATTACAAGATTTTAAGGATGGAGCTAAAACCATATCAACAAACCGTAATTAATGACCTGGAAGATTTCTTGGCTTACCTCAACAAGTATGTTGATTCAGGAAAGGCGTTCAATGAGTATTGGAAAGATCGTGTAGGAGAATATGAACCAAATCTGGATGGTTCTCATTCGGGAATGCGTCCTTACAAGAATAATATTCCCGGAGCTACTCACATTGCCATTAAAGTACCAACTGCAGGTGGCAAGACCTTTATTGCCTGCAATGCCCTTGAATCTATCTTCAAGTCCTTTGATGCTTCCAGACCCAAAGCAGTCGTTTGGTTAGTACCCTGGTCAAACCTTTTGCAACAAACCGTAGGTCATCTATCCAATCCTACACATCCCTACCGAGAAAAGATCAATGCCTTATTTGGCAATCGGGTTGAAGTGTTTGAAAAGGCGCAATTGCTACAAGGAACAGGTTTCAATCCTACCTCCGTCCGAGAACAACTAAACATTCTCGTTTTCAACTTTAGTAGTATTCGGATCAATGCCAGAAAGAAAGATGACCGGAAGGTCTATGAACAGAATGGTGCGCTTGAGCAGTTCAGAGACTTTGTGGATAATGATATTCTGATAGAAGACACGGATGAAACAGCTTTGATAAATGTCATAAGATCACTGAATCCTGTGGTAATAGTCGATGAAAGTCACAATGCTGAGAGTGATCTAAGCGTGGAAATGCTCAACAACCTAAATCCATCATTGGTATTGGATTTGACAGCCACACCAAAGCAAAACAGCAACATCATCAGTTACGTCAATGCAATGGCATTGAAGAAGGAAAATATGGTCAAACTTCCTGTGATCGTTTACAATCATCGCAAGAAAGAAGAAGTAATCACAAGTGCATTGCACCTCAGGAGGCAGCTAGAACTGTTGGCCATCGAGGAAGAAAAACAGACAGAGAAGTACATCCGACCAATTATCCTCTTTCAGGCACAATCCAACATAAAGGGAAGTGACAACACAACCTACACCAAAATCAAAGAGCAACTCATAAAACTAAAAATCCCAGAGGAAGAAATCAAGATTAAGGTTAGTGGATTGGATGAGTTGAAAGGTGTTGACCTAATGGCCAAAGACTGCAAAGTTCGATACATCATTACCGTGAATGCCCTGAAAGAGGGTTGGGATTGTCCTAATGCTTATATCCTTGCTTCGCTTGCGGATCGGTCGTCTCCAGTAGATGTTGAGCAGATTTTAGGTCGAGTACTTAGACAGCCACATGTTTCCAAACACTTGTCCCCTCTGCTTAATCTTTCCTTTGTTCTTTCCGCCAGTTCCAAATTTCAGGCAACACTTGATAACATAGTGAATGCACTTCAAGACTCAGGGTTTAGTGAGGATGATTATTATGCAGAAGAAATCTATGAAGAGGAGGAAAAGACCGATGATCAAGTATTGCAAGAAGAGCTTTTTGGTCATACAGATTCAGAAGACTCGGAAAGATCCGCAGATGACATAAACGTAGATGAAGTGGATTTTGATCCAAACGCTCCATCCTCGTTAAGCTCGGAAACAAATGAAATAGTCAAACAAATCGCTGAAAAAGGTGAAATAGAAGGGAAAACCTTTGAAGAAAAGGCGGAGGCATATACTGAGGATAGCGATGAATACCTATTAAGAGAAATGGGAAAACAACCTAAAAAGTACAAGATTATTGAGCGCTTCAAAGAAGTAGCCTCAGAGATTGAAATTCCTCAATTTTATCGCATTGTATCAAGTGAAGAACTTCATGATACCATCATATTTGACGAACTAAAACAGGGAGAACAACTCTTAACCAGAAATAGCCTTTTAAATGGCTTTAAACTAGCCTCTAAGAGTACAGAGATCAATTTTGATGATACATCAACCGAAGTGTATCAGGTGGATTATAGTGACTCAAAGCACACAGCCACGATGCAAAAGGTTAGCGCAAAGGGTAAGGCAATTTTGGTGGACACAATCCTGTCTAAACCCAAAGAAGGACAAATAAAGGAAATCACTAAACTGATCGTTCGAAAGCTAGGTGATATGACTCCTATCTCTCATGAAGACATTACCAAATATATCACAAGGGTTTTTGAGGACTTGAACAATGATGAGGTACGGGATATTATCAATAATGAGTACCTGTACATTTCCAAGATCAAGGCGAAAGTAAAGGAGCTGGAAACTGAGTATGCCAGAGAGCAATTTCAAATGCTCCTGGACACCAATAACATTATCGTCAAACCCAGCTTCACTTTCAAGGATGAATTGACCCAAGTCAAAGCATCAACGCCCATTTCCAAATCGCTTTATGAAAAAGAAGGTTCATTGAACCAGTTTGAAAAGGATGTAATTCTCAATATCGCTTCCCTCGATAACGTACTGTTCTGGCACAGAAACCTCGAAAGAGGGAAAGGTTTTGCTCTAAATGGATTTGAGAATGACCATTATCCTGATTTCATCATCTACACCAAGAAAGGAAATTTGGTTCTACTCGAAACAAAAGGAGATTATCTAGACAATGACCAGAGTACTGCCAAGAATCTCTTAGGTAAAAAGTGGGCGGAGAAATCTGGCGACAACTACAAGTACTTTATGGCCTTTGAGAAGAAGGAAGTGCCAGACACATATACCGCTCAATCCATCATTGATATTATGAAAATGCTGTAGCTATGAGTGAAGGAAAGGAAAATAAACTAATACTCAGAAGCATTGACGATTTGCTGAAAGAGGATTTCTTTATTCCAGACTACCAGCGTGGCTACCGTTGGACCCCCACTCAGGTCGAAGCTCTACTAAATGATATTTGGAATTTCAGAGATTCAAGTCAAGAAGCTAAAAAGGATGTTTTCTATTGCCTCCAACCTATAGTTGTAGCGCACGGAGATAACAGTTGGATTGTAATTGATGGTCAGCAAAGGCTAACAACCATTCACCTAATTCTTACTTATCTATCCCAAATGCTAATCACAAGGGAAAGGAAGAATTTTGGTATAACCTACCAAACACGGCCTGATAGTGAAAGCTTTTTGAATGCTCCAGATTTGAAAAGAAAGAATGAAAATGTTGACTACTATCACATCTGTGAAGCGTATGAAACTATTGAAAATTGGTTTAAAGCCAAAGGTGGAAATTACCCAATCAATTTCATTAACACCTTGCTAAATAGCGATGAGGAGGGTAAAAATGTAAAGGTTATTTGGTATGAAGTAAGTGAAGCGGAAAAGGACAACCATGTTGACGTTTTCACTCGACTAAACATTGGCAAAATTCCCCTTACCAATGCAGAATTGATTAAGGCATTTTTCCTACAGCGTGGGAATTTTGAGGAACAAAAGGTTTCATTAAAACAGATACAAATAGCATCGGAATGGGATTACATAGAAAAGGTCTTACAACAAGATGAATTTTGGTATTTCATTTATGACCCTTCCAATCATCTAAAATACGAGACCCGTATTGAATACATATTTGATCTAATTCATCGTCGTACCAGAGAGCATGAGTACTACTATACTTTTTATGAGTTTGTCAACCGAGCAGATGAGATAAAACAAGAGTTGAACCACTCCTCTATTGACAGGCTTTGGCTAGAAATAAAGCAATACTTCCTCACTTTTGAAGAATGGTTTAACAACCGCGAATGGTTCCACCTTATTGGCTATTTAGTAGCATGTGGGAAGAATATTGACACCCTTAAAATGGGTGCTATTGACAAATCGAAGGAAGAATTTAAGAGTTATCTATTTAGCCAAATCAAACTACAGGTAAACTTTAATGTTGATGACCTGACCTATGGTACTTCAAAAGAAAATGAAAGAATCCGAAAAGTCCTATTGCTCTTCAACATCCAAACACTTACTATATCAAATGAAGCTGATATGCGCTTCCCTTTTCATCGATACAAAAGTGAGAACTGGGATATAGAACATATTCGATCTCAAACAGATCTTGGGCTGAATAGTAAAAAGCAGAAAATTGCTTGGATCAGGGACATTCTCAACTATGTTACTGGCACTTCATTAGACAGTGATAGCAATATTGATCTAGAAGGGCTCGAGGATGAGAAGCTAAAAGAAATTGCAACCCTTCTGTTAAATCTCCTTCAGGAAGAAGAACCTGATAATGAAGAGTTTAATACGGTGAAAAAAGAGGTTGAAGTCTATTTCAAGGAAGATGATACACCAGAGTTCATAGACGGTCTGGGTAATCTGGCTTTGCTCGATGAGCGAACTAATAGGAGCTATAAAAATGCTCTTTTCCCAATAAAGCGAAAGACGATCATTGAAAATGACATGATCGGCAGGTTTGTTCCCATTTGCACGAAAAATGCGTTTCTCAAATTCTATTCAGCCAAGTTAGATGATCTGATGCACTGGAATGCCTCTGATGCAGAGAGCTACTTGAATAGCATTAAAAGTTCTTTAAAAGATTTTTTACCCTTAAACACAATCAATCATGATGAACTTGACTGAATTGAAATCGGGTGAAAAACTGTCCTTTTTTGGACTATTCAATCAAAAAGACTTGATCATTGAGATACCGATTATTCAAAGGGACTATGCACAAGGAAGGAAAGGAAGTCAGGCAGTGCGAGATAGATTTTTGGAAGCTCTGGCGGATTATCTTGAACAGAACATCCCTGGCCGAGATTTAGATTTTGTCTATGGGAGCATATTAAAAGATGAATCCAAGTGCACTTTCATTCCTCTGGATGGTCAACAGCGCCTAACCACATTATTCTTGCTCCATTGGTATCTTGCCCAGATTTCTGGTAATGAAAAGGCTTTTAGAGATAAACTCAGATTTGAGGATAGATCTAGGTTTACTTATGAGACAAGGGCAAGTGCTCGTGAGTTTTGCGATTCACTAATAACCAAACCTTTCTCTTACAGTGCCCCTGCTGATGGTAAGAAGATCTCCAAGCTAATCACAAATTCTCACTGGTATTTTCTATCCTGGAATTTAGATCCTACCATACAATCAATGTTGATAATGCTCGATGCATTAGAGCAAAAGTTCCATCAACATCAAGAGTACTATGACAGGCTAACAGATTTGGATAACCCAGTCATTACATTTCAATTTCTCAACCTCAAAGAGTTCAAATTAACCGATGACTTGTACATCAAAATGAACTCAAGAGGAAAGATGCTTACACCATTTGAAAATTTCAAAGCAAAATTTGAACAGGGAATAAAGAACCTTTTTAACAAGGAACCTATTACTTATCCACTTTCAAAAAATGGCTCATCAAGGGACGTATCCGCCCAGGAATATTTTGCCAATAAAATAGACACCAACTGGCTGGATTTCTTCTGGAAGGCCAGTGGCAACAAACCAAAATTGGTTGATGCCCAAATAATGAACTTCATTCGAGTGGCTTTGGCCAATCATCTGTCTATTAAAAAAGACGATTCATTGACTTGGGAGGCAATTCAGAGACCTTACAATTTCAAAATTTTAATAGACTCTCAGGATGTTAGGAAAGAAAGAGAGACCGACAATCTTACCTATTTTGATTTCGTTGAATTTGGTGCAGTATCTAAAGATTCCATCCATTATTTGATCCAAGTTCTGGATAAAACTTCAGAATCAAGCCAATCAATTAAAGATCAACTTGATCCATTTTTCTTGGACTATGATACAGTTCTTAATAAAGCTCTTAATAATAGTTTAACTGCCCAGGAAAGAGTCAAATTCCATGCCTTGATCTGTTTTTTACTTCAGAATGGCACCAACATCGATAATCTCAATAGTTGGATGAGGGTTATTCACAACCTTTCAGAGAATACACGATTAGATGTTGGCGACACTTTGTTTTCTGCATTACAATCAGTCAATCAAATGTCAACTCATTCTGGTAATATATTAGCTTGGCTAAGCTCAACTGATTCCAAGGTAAGTACCTTTTATGGTAGGCAAGTAGAGGAAGAACAGATCAAAGCCCATCTTATATTAAAAGGCGATGAATGGAGTGAAACAATATATACGCTTGAAAGGTCTCCTTTTTTCTTTGGTCAAATCGGTTTCGTTTTAGAGTTTGCTGGTCTATTCGATGTATTTCTTGGTCAGGAAGGGTTTAATCAATGGGATGCTACAATTGAAAAGACATATCTCTCAACATTCATTTCCTATGCCAATAAAGCAGATTCAATTTTTAATCATTTAAGTTCAGAAAGCAACCAGGATTTTCTTTGGGAACGTGCCGTATTGGTTAAGGGGAACTATCTAATATCAGCCTCATATAATCGGCTAAATTTTCTTCACACTAATGTAAGTGTGAGAGATTATAGTTGGAAACGGCTTTTACGATTGAATAGAAAATCTGATTGGAATAATTCAGATCTGACCACAAAACGACTGTTTGTAAAAGAGGTGTTTGATGATCCAAGATTTGATCCTAATAAGCCATGGAAATCCTGTGAATTAATAATCAAGGATAGTGCTGATGATTGGCGAATTTATTTTCTAAATAACCCGGAATTAATCAGAGTCTGTGAGCATGGATTCATCCGGCATGAAGGTGAATTAAATATTCGGCTTCAGACCAAAACCAAACTCACATATCATTATGAACTGAGGACTTACAATCTCTACTTACAAACGATAAAAGGTAATAATTACGACCCGTTTGATGAATCAGATTACTGGTGGGCCTATGGAGACGGTGAGATTTGTTGCATCTATCTTGGCTCCTGGAGCCATAAGCGAAAAGAGTACTTATTAAAAATGTACTTTGAACCAGATAACCTTTTTAGTCTGGAATTTTCCAAATCAAAAGGCCAAAAAGATCAGAGTGATTACTCTGATGACATAATTCAATGTTTTCAACAACTAGGATACAAATTCGACCTGACTGAATGGAACGGTTTTTATACTAAATCCAAAAACGAACGTGGCATATTGAAGAAGCTAAATGGTTTATGCACCGAACTAAATTCCATTACCAATAATGCCTAACCTCACCTTCAACATATTGACCTTTAAACATCCTGAGAAGAACCTAACGCTTTACTTCTCCGATCAGGAAGGTATTGCATTCAATAGAACGCATCATAATATCGTTCCAAAGGAGGTTAGCAAGCATTTCGGTGAGCAGGAACATTACTACACAGCATTTAATCAGGCAGACGATACTCTTTTAAAGGTCATCGTTCCATCCAAGCACCTTTCAGCTTCGTTGGCTAAGCGTTATTACAATTTCCTGATATACGACCATTTCAAGAACCTTGGTGCACTGGTCAAGCCCAATTTTGTAAATGACATTGAGATTTGGATACCTAATACCCAGGAGAAAAGTCAAGAGTTCAATTTCTATGAGAAGTTTGCTCTGAGGGTTCAGATCGCCAAGCTCTCCCCATTTCCTGAACTCCTGATTTCCTATGAAGGCAAATCCAAGGTGTTGAAGAAAAATGTAGCCTCCATCATGTCGGAAGTCTCACCTACAAGTATCAATTGGGTGATCTATGGCAATAATCTTTACAAAAACAGTGAACTGCCTGATGAGGTTAGCCGAGACTTGGACAATGCTTTTCCGGTATTGAATAATGCGCTGAAAAGTGAATTGGGCTATCCAACTCCGGCACCTGACCGCACAAACAAATACAAACGCTTCAGTGATCGTGTCAATCGATTCTACACGAAATTCCTAAAAACAGATGCTTTTAGAAAGATCATTCCATTAGATGAAAGAGACTTCCTCCCTGTTAAGAAAGCGAATATTAGTTCTGTAAGCGATCAGAGTAACCTTCTTGCCTTTGGCAATAAGAAACTGAGTAAAGTGCCTATGCAAGGCATGAAGAACTTTGGACCACTTGAAATCAGCCCATACAACAACATCCATTTCTTTTTTATTATTCATGAGGACGATGAGGAATCAGGCAAGCTACTTCACGAATACTTGAAAGGAGATATTAGAGGATTTGGTGGTCTATACAATTTCGCCAAGACCAAATACTACCCACAGAAGGATCTGAGCATAAAGTTCAAGAATCGGGAAAATCCTGTTCCTGAAATTGAGCAAGCTCTGAACAATACAGCGTTTGATGATGGGATCAGGTACATAGCGATCTATGTCAGCCCTCACTCCAAAACAACAACTGATAAAGACCAACGTGAGGTCTATTATAAAGTAAAGGAAACCTTACTCAAGCGTAGGATCACTTCTCAAGCCATTGATGCCAGCAAAGTGAACAGCAATGGCTATCGATACAGTTTACCCAACATTGCTATCGCCATTCTTGCGAAGCTCGATGGAAAGCCCTGGCGATTGGATACAGCCATTAAGAACGAGTTGATTGTTGGAGTAGGTGCTTTCCGCAATTCTGACACTGACATTCAGTATATCGGAAGTGCTTTCAGTTTTATGAACAATGGCAACTTTGATCGGTTTGAATGCTTCCAGGAGAACCAGACAACCGAGTTGGCCGGATCGATTTTACGAGCCATCAAAGAATATGCTGCCATCAACAATGCGGTAGAACGCCTCATCATTCATTTCTATAAGAATATGAGCCAGCGAGAGCTGCAACCTATTGAAGATGGATTGAGGGAGCTGGAATTGGACATTCCTATTTACATCGTTTCGATCAACAAGACCGAATCACAGGACATAGTGGCGTTTGATAATGATTGGAGCGAATTAATGCCCCTCAGTGGCACTTTCATCAATCTGGGCAAAGGGAAATACCTATTGTTCAACAATACAAGATATTACGGAGAGGTGCATAAGTCCCATGAGGGCTACCCTTTCCCTATTAAAATCAGTATCTTTTGCACCGATTCGGAGAAGGAGAAAGACTCCAGGGTAATCAAGGAGTTAATCGATCAGGTATATCAGTTTAGTCGAATGTACTGGAAGTCTGTAAGTCAACAGAACCTTCCGGTCACCATCAAATACCCGGAAATGGTTGCGGAGATATTCCCTCATTTTGATGGGAATGAAATACCTGAATTTGGAAAAAGTAATTTGTGGTTTTTGTGAAATGTAAATATTTGAATAATGAAATCGTACACTTTTAAAACTCTAGTTCTCAGCCTTGTCTTTGCGCTATTGGCTAGCTGTTCCGCGAAAAAAGAATCTAGTCAATCAAGCGAATTGACGAAGATTAAAATTGGATACATTCCTATTGCTGATTGTGGACAAATATTTGTCGCTCAAGACCAAGAATTTTTTAAGAAAAATGGTCTTGACGTTGAATTAGTGAAGCTATCAGGTGGTGCTAAAATATTGGAGGCACTCGCAGGAGGAAGCGTTGATATTGCATTTTCTAATGTAGTGTCAGTTATGTTAGCTAATAATGCTGGACTTGCCTTTCGACCAATCACGGGAGGTCCACGTACTGATTCACTACACCAAGAAACCGGTCTTTTGGTTTTGTCAGAATCTTCTATAGATACTCCAAATGACTTGAAAGGAAAGAAAATAGCGGTAAATACTAAGAAGAACATTGTTGAGCTTTTTGTACTAGAATTTCTTGAAATACATGGATTACAAGAGACTGATCTCGAATTTGTGGAAATTCCTTTTCCTCAGATGTACCAAGTTTTGGATTCTAAAAACATAGATGCTGCTGCTGTTTTTGAACCATTTGTTACCTTTTCTATGCAATCTGGAAATGTTTCCAATTTAGGAGACTACTTGATTCCTGTACTTTCAAACCTTGAAATATCAACCTACAATGCATCGGAAAGCTGGATTTCTAAGAATCCTGAAACAGTGGCATGCTTCCAAAAATCAATCGAAGAGGCTTCAATATATGCTAATAACAATCGCAAAGAGCTTGAGCGAATATTAACCTTATTTACGAGCCTTAATCAAGAGCAACTTAGTCAAGTTGTCTTACCATATTATGGTGACAAAGTTGATGCTGCAAGTTTTGGTCAAATTCTTGATTTGGTTAAAAAAAGAGGTTGGGTTCAAGAAAATTTAGAGGCATCAACTATTCTACACTAAATGGTACTACTTGAGTGTTCAGGCATCTATCATCAATTCGATGAAAATCAAATTCTTAAAGAAGTAAACCTTTCCATAAGTAAAGGAGAGTTTGTTTCTATAATAGGAAAATCTGGGAGTGGGAAGTCGACCCTGCTGGATATCGTGAATAATTACTTACCAGCAACGAGCGGAAAAGTGACTATTCATGGCAAGGCCTCCATGGTATTCCAAAACTATAATACCTCACTTTTCCCATTTATGAATGTCTTACAAAATGTTGCTTTTCCCTTTCCTAAGCTTACTAATGAGATAAAAAAGAAGTGTCAGTTCTATATAAATCTTGTAGGCCTAAGCAAGCATGAGAAAAAGTTGCCAAAACAATTATCCGGAGGAATGCAGCAAAGAGTGGCTCTTGCGAGGGCTTTGGCACAAGAGCCGGATTTACTGTTATTGGATGAGCCATTCGGGTCAATTGATTTCCAAACAAAAAATAACCTTCAAAAAGAGCTACTGATTTTGAAGGACAGGTTAAATCTTACAATTGTCTTAGTAACTCATAATGTTGATGAAGCAATATTTCTTTCAAATAGAGTACTGTTTCTAAGTCAAGAAACCCATTCAATTAGCAATGATTTGAGCATTGATTTATTGGAACCAAGAGAGCTTGTAAAAACCACAACTTCAAATCAATTCAATTCTTACAAAAAGGAGCTTTTAGGACTTTACAATACATGAAAAAACCTATCTCATTTTTAAGGAAACTAATTGTTCCAATTCTAATAGTAGTAGTATGGTCTCTGTTTACATCAGGAGGTAATGCTCCTGTTTATTTGCCCTCACTTTTATCAATATCAGAAGAACTTGCTAGTCTGATTGTAACTGACACCTTCATTGATCATATCGCGATTACGCTATACAGGTGTTTTGTTGGATTCCTCATAGCTGCATTAATCGCAGTTCCGGTTGGAATGTCCTTAGGTTTTTATAAAAAAGTGATGAATTTATTTCAATTTGTTATTGAGTTTTTAAGACCACTCCCATCTGCTGCTGTAATCCCAATCGCTATACTGTTTCTTGGAATAGGTGACTCAATGAAGATTTTTGTCATTGTGTTTGGCTCAACATGGCCAATTTTGATTAATACTTTGGATGGAGTGCTAGGGATTGAAAAACAATATCTTAAAACGGCCAAAGTGTTTAATGTTTCCTCAAGAAAAACACTTTTAAAAGTGGTTTTTCCATCCATTCTTCCTCAAATATTCTCAGGGTTTAAAGTTTCAATTGCGATTTCATTGATATTGGCTATTACGGTAGAGATGATTGTTGGCGGAAATGGACTGGGATTTTTTATTCTTGATGCCGAGCGGAGTTTTCAATTCACTCAAATGTATGCTGGGGTCTTTACCATTGGTATTCTTGGCTACTTAATAAACATAGTATTCATCAAACTGGAGAAATGGATAATATTTTGGAAATAGAGAACTTATCGGACTTGCTAATACTTTTAGGAACTTTATTAAGCTCCGTTATAATCGTGTTACTTATCATTAGGTATAAGTACAAAACAAAGTTCCGTAGATTTTCAAGGGATTATATTCTCAAAACCTATAAGCTAAAAAGGTATTCCTTCTTAATCAGCTTATTTTACTCTCTATCGTTCACTTCAATAGTAATGGTAACCTCATTTGTTTACAACATGGCCAATGAAAACCATTCTATAGGGCATTGGCTTAAAGATGAGATCAATACACACCTTGCAATTTTTGCTACATTATTGTTGGGAACTTGGGGTCTCGTAGTATCATACAACGTTTTAAAGCAGCAAAACACTCAAGTTGTAAGTTTTGAAGAGTTTTTATCTGAGTTGAGGGATTCCTTGCAAAGACTGAAACAAAAAGCAGATTTAGACCAAGATCGAACATGGAAAGTCACACTATACGACTATCATCCATTAATAGGGAATTTCTCTTCCCAGAAGAAATTCGGAGAGTTTAGTAAACAGCTTTTTGAAGTAATTAATACACCAAATATCACTTTTCAATTTCTTACTTACCACCAAGATATACTTACAACATTTTTCAAAAAATTGTCAATTGATGATGATTTCAAAATAGTATCAAATTCCTATAATCCTGTTCATTTTATCACAAATGTTGAAAGAAAACCGATAGATGGCAGACCTAGAAATGCAACAATTTGGAAAAGTTCACATGTGTCAGAATTCCACTTCGTAATAATTGAGGATGAGGCATTTCAGTATGTGGTTCTTCCCCAACCAACAGGCATTAATGAAATTTACGGAATTAAGTCAGAAGATCCGTTTACAATCAATTATTTATTAAAAAGTTTTGAAGAGAAAGTTTCATCCGTCATCTCAATAGAATCTGTCAGAAATGAAGGAAATCTCTACAAAATATATTTTGAACCACAGTCTAACATTGAACTCATTGTGATTTTTGATAGTGATGGTCAGAAAACGACAACCAGAGAATTCATTTATACCCATGACGGTGACATAAAAGGATTTGAGATAGATCGGGCAGTTCTGGAGTCTTTAAAATTCCCTATTCAGTATGAAGCCCATAAAATAACAGATAACATCATAGCTAAATCGAAACCAATTTTTTACAGAGAAATCTTTGAAGCCAGGCCGAAAGATCAGTTTTTCCGATATATAATACCACCATATGATTGTCAAAAGAAGAAAGAATTGGAATATTGCTATCGTGAGCTGGAGCAGTTTATTTCAGAACATGAAAATAAAATTCTAAGTATCAACATTTTCTTTGACCCTTCAAGCTATGAAATAAAAGCACTCACAGCTAAGTTTGATAAATTGATCTCTATTTATCCTTCTTGTTTTCTTTGTCAAATTCCTGAGAAAAGTATTGCAATTGAAATTTTATCCCTTACTAAGGAGTCACACGTTTTTGCCGACTATGAAAGTGATTTCGGAATTAAAAGGGCAGTTGCAAATTTTAACGGAACTAAGCAATTTGTTTACGCAGCTCAATCAAATAGCTCCGATGTATTAAAAGAAAACGTCGAAAAAACTTATGAAGGACTCTATAAATTCATTGCCAAGGATGGAATCCAACCTCAAAACATAATTAGAAAATGGAATTACATTGGTGATATTACAAAACTAGACGGTAAAGACGATCATTATAATATTTTTTGCGGAGTACGATCACATTATTACCGGGAGTTGACAGAAATAGATTATCCAGCTGCAACCGGTATTGGCTTTAGTCCTAAAAATGGATTTCTTACCGATTCGAATGATTTTGCAGTTAAGGCAATCGCCTTCAGTAGTGATTGCGGATCCACACTCAAAAGTACTGTGCAAAAACTACCATTCAAGTATTCCAAAAATGTACTCAATGGGGATAATGTCCCAATGTTTCAGCGTGGAAAACGTATTTTAATTGACGGGTTTTCACCGTTCACATATATTTCAGGTACGTCAGCTATTGTTGGGGAAGACTCTTATAAACCAGAAGACATCAAAGATCAAGTTGAAAAAACAATTGAGTCTCTTTTCGATTTATTAAACCCAAACAATACTCACGGTTCCAGAAAAGATGATAAGATTATCTCACTTAGAAACCTTTCTTACATCAAGATCTACTACAGCGGTAAAGGAAAGGATGATCTGAAAATTCTAAAGACTTATTTAGGTCCAATTATTAAGGACACACCTCATATTTTTCTACGAACAGAAATGTGTAGAACAAGCTTGAATGTGGAAATTGAAGGAGCTATTCTTTAATAATCCACAAAGTGCCACCTAAACTTGTATATGCATTCAAGTCTGAAACAGATCAATTTTTGGTTCATGTTTCGGCTGTTGCAACTGGTTTAGCCTGCGGTTGCCTATGTCCCCACTGTGGATCACAATTAGTTGCTAAAAACAAACCATCAAACAAAAGAGCAGCACATTTCCAGCACTATCAAGCATCTGAATGTGATCATGCTGTAGAAACATCCCTTCACCTACTTGCAAAAGAAGTACTCGATCAATCACGACAAATGATGCTTCCAGGATTTAAGGAACGATTTATTGTGAAAGATAAAAAGTACAGAGGATATGGCCCTTTGCTCGATGAAGAAAAGGAATTTCTCAAACCAGAATTGGTCAGTCTTGAAGATGTCAAGATTGAAATATATCAGGAAGGCATCAAGCCAGATTTATTGGTTTGGGTGAATGGAGAGCCTATAATGGTTGAAATCTACGTTACTCACAAAGTTGACCAGGATAAGCTCAATAGGATAAAGGAAAAGGAAATTCCAGCCATAGAAATCGATCTACATACAATTAATCGAACCATCTCTAAAGAGGATTTGAAATCAATTCTTATGAGTGGGGAATTTAGCAAATGGCTTCACAGTCCAATCATTGATCTTGCTCGTCAGGATTATCAATTGGACATTGAAGAGAAGGTGAAAAACGAGCAGGCTTATCGAGACCAGGATTTTGCAGTGATTCAGCGAAAGCGAGATCGGAAGAAACACAAGATTGAATATTTAGATAAAGCAAAAAATTGGTGCCGCTCTAAATCAGATCGACAACTTTTAAAAACGGAGAGTAAATATGGTTATTCCATATTCAAGAGGGTATCCGATGTTTATGTTGAGAATTGTCCCATTGCTAGAAATAAGAGTATAAGCAGTTGTTTGTTTTGTGAATACAATACCAGGTTCGATTCTACTTCAAAAAAGAGATTTATCACTAAAAAAGATGAAGACATAGGTTTCATAAAATGCTTATATGACCTCATGAAAGATCGGTATTATAACCAGGACCACAATTTCAATTCGCCATAAATTGTAGATCCCCAATCCTCCCTGACCCATGTGCCATAGCACCTTCATTTCGCTGCGCTGCATTCACGAGCTAATTGGCACCACACAGCAAGAGTAGCCCGTTATTCCATTCCGCTATGCTACATTCCATACCGTGCCAGCCATGCTTTTCCCAACCCTAACCCAACGCAGGTAAAGCGGTGTTCGTCATCAGTTGCCAGCAGTAGTCACGCCAGACCTCACTATAAGCATTCGCTTCACTCAGCACATAGTTCGCCTTCCTGGTGGCATAGCCAGTCTGTCATGCCTTCTGCTTTGGCTGCCTTCTTCCTCACGGCAGTTCTCTCTGTGCTGGTAGCAGGACTCTAGGCCATCCCATCGGCAGCATTGTAGCATAGCCCGCCTCAATTCCCCTTTAATATGCTTCAATTCCTGCCTACTCCAACCGCCCGTCCAGCTACCAGCCCAGCCACTGCCTGTGTTTGTGCTCGCCTGCGGGCTCAGTCAGACAGGATCAGCCCCACAATCCAACACACAACCAAAGCTGATCCACACTGCCAGTCATCCTTCCAATGGTCAGGTCTTTTCCTGGCAGGCTTCCTTCGCACTCGCATACGGCTCGCTGCGCAAGGCCAACGCTAGCTGAAGGCTCTTTTACCTGCTTTTTCCCACAGTCCAAATCATATTTACGTACATTAGAAGATGGATTTAGATCATATCATCCAATCATTAAGACAATCATTTTCAAATGACTCGATTAAAAGAGCAGTTCTTTCCGATGAATGGTACTTAAAGAATATTGACTCAGGTATTGATAGTACCGGATTTTGTTATGCAGCATGTGAAGTAATATATCGTCTTGATGGAGGAAAGGAGAAATGGAAGAAAATGGCCATTTCAAAAAACAACTGGGATCACGGAGGTCATTGCTATCTCATTAACAAGGAGAATAGCGAAATCTTGGACATTACATCTGACCAATACGATTTGCAGAATATTCCTATTCCTACCAATCTTGCTAAAGGTGGAGGATTCAGAACAAAAGATTTTAGTAATGCAGCCAGAACTCTAGCTCAATTGTCAGGATTGATTAAAAAATAAATCAAATATCGGAGGGCTTAGCTCAGGCCATCCCATCAGTCAGTCAAGGAACTACGGCATAAACACATGCCACCCACAACCTTTCATTTATTCCGTTCCTCCTTGCCTGTCTGCCCCGCCCTCCATTGAAATTGGCTTTCTTTTTTTCTCTTTTTTCTTTTGGGAAATAATTATGGGATATGCTGTTGTGCAATCTGATGCAGCATCGTGCTGATGCATCCTTGCATCATCTATTTCCTTAACCCCTCTCGTAAATTCACAACAAGGACAAGCCCGTGTTAAGTCCGTGCCAAGTCCGAGTAACATTATTCACTCAAAATATAGAGACAATGGGAGTAATTAATCAAGGAATCTTAGGGGGCTTTTCCGGCAAGGTCGGAAACGTAGTTGGTGGAAACTGGAAAGGTATTGACTACATGAGGGTCAAACCTGCCAATGTTGCCAATCCCCGAACTGAAGGCCAGGTCAATCAAAGGACCAAGTTTACTGCTGCATTGCAGTTTCTACAACCGATGAAGGACTTCATCAAGGTTGGCTACAAAGGGTATGCTGTCAAGAAAACAGAGTTCAACAGCGCAATGTCTTACTTGCTGAAAAATGCAATTACAGGTGTCGCACCAGACTTTGAAATTGATTATCCAGCTGCGCTAATCAGTCGTGGAAGTCTAACCGGATCTCTGAATGCCGCTTTGGATGTTGCAACCGCTGGATCAGCTGGTTTCTCCTGGGATGATAACGCAGGATCTGGAAATGCCCTGGCTTCTGACAAGGCCATGTTGCTTATCTACAACGAATCCAAAGGTGAAGTGATCTTCACTACCGCAGGAGCTGCAAGGAGTGTTGGAGCACAGAACCTTGTTCTTCCTGATGAGTACTCAGGAGACACTGTAAGAGCCTACATCGCTTTTGTGAAGGAAGATGGTACTGAGGTATCAAACAGCACTTATATCGGTTCAGCCGTTGTTGCTTAATAGGTTGAATTTCTTCTTGAAAACCGCTTCGATTTCGGAGCGGTTTTTTTATTTTCGTACAGTTCAATTTTCCTTTGATCATCCCTTAATTAGCTGTCTATCAGGCATTTTTGTTGCTAATTTGTACCTATTAGAACGTAACTCGCTGATAATCAATTAAAGTTAGATTTTGTATCGGGAAGTGAGATAAGCGAAAGTCCCTTTGGTGCTTTCCCAACATTATTTCTTCTCAACCTCCCTTTTAAAATAACCTGTTAACGCGATAACCAGAATTGAAATCGTGATCCATCCAAAGATGGTATAGATGGCTTTTCCAACCCGCCACCAGACAGCTTCCCTCCTTTTGGAAACACGGCATTCAGAGTTTTGACCAAGATCAAGTAACGGAATTATCATGTCAAGAACAAAAACAGAAGGTTCTATTTGATCTGTACATGGTATTTCACTTACAAGTTCATAAGGCCTGGAATTAATCGCCGGAGATAAATTACTATTTTGTAAATCAATTCCATTGAGTCTGTTGGAACCATTCGCTGCTGTGTTAGACACCGGAATATACTCTACAATTAAAACAGGATCCACAATTTGATAAACTGTAAATGGAACCTTACCAGTATTGGCGATGTGTACACCAGCCCATCCTAGCAGAAACCAGACTAAAAATGTAAATATGATGACATTGATTTTCAACCCAAATCTGTATAGAAGGTCCCAAATTAATAAATAGGGTTTTTGCCAACGTTGTGCTTTAAACCTTCGACTCAATCGCAGTTTTTTTATGAGTATGGAATTCGCAGCTTCATAATTCCCCTGCTGTCGAAATACTTTTGCCACCTGTTCATATGGTTGTGGCTTAAACTCATGTGAGTTGGGGAACTTAGACTGTGCGTATTGTTTGTCTAACCAGTCCAGTCGTAAATTCTTTTCTGTTTCGCCGGGTCCCCTTTTGAAGGGTCTGATTCTTCTGATAAAAGTAACCAGTCGGTTCAAAAATTTCTGCCTTTTCTGCTCCTTAAATCCACCCGACTCCATGGTGAGATTATCGAGATCCTTAAAAAAATTATATTCAAATCCGTTCAAGACAAGTATGACATTATTCCAATATTCAGCATTTCCGTCATCCAGTCCTCTCGCTCGGAGGTTCTTCAAATTCACCAGCGGCCGCTCAAAGGTTGAAATGTCACTAATTCTAACAGGAGACAGAGACAGCTCATTCTTTATGAAGCTTGTTATGCCATCAATACGTTCATCGTTTTTTCGTACATTCCATTTATCAGAATCGGAATATGCGGATACGGGGAATATGTCTATCTCTGGTATTCCTTCATATACAATTTCCCTAAAGGGGCTATCATAAGAAATAAACGTATATTCTGATAAATCTCCCAAAGGAGTATCATCAACCATTTCAACCATTCCCGTTTCAAACACTTTGAAATTAGCCTGAAACAAGACACCTTTGTAGAATACACATGCGCTTATTTTCCAAAAACTATCACCTTCTGCTTTATCATTTACAGAAACATTAGTCACAGAATTTTTAAGCTGAATAAGTGAATCATCAACGTCTGATTTTTCCTCTATCAGACTCATCAAATCATTACCTGACTCTACTACTCTAAACGGACCATCTTCACCCCAGACAAAAGAACAAAAGAATAACAAATAGGACTCTGCCTGAACTGCATCCTTCAGACTTAATCCAACATCTTTATTCAGTTGATGAATATAATTACTCTTTCCATCTAACAATATTTGCCTACCCTCCTTATTATTAACCAGCAACCCGGCTGAATAGGCTTTTTTCTCCCCATGGGATGTATAGGTTATTTCTACCAATTCCCAACCCTCATAAAAATCAAGAAGAACACTTCTAAAAAGTGAAACGTTCTGCTGACTCAGCCATCCATCTTGTTGGCGGGAAATAAACTCAATCTCAAGAGGAACTCTTAGGAGACCATTCAAAATGACATTCTCCAATATAATTGATGCCTTATCAATTTTCCGGACATCTATTTTCATTGCCTCAGACAAATACTCCCTGGTCCCCAAACAAAAATTTCCTCCAATTATGCTGCCTGAAAAGTCACATCGTTTTTCCAGCGTTCCCGCAATAGTTACAGAACCGTCAATTGTAGACTCTCTGGCATACAATTCTGAAAAATCCACCTTATTCAGAAATAGTTTGCCCTTGATCTTAGCATCATTTAAGAGTATATAGCGACATTTTATATTTTTTAAACTCAGGTTTGCCCCCACCTTTACATCCGAAAAATCCAGCCAAAAAGTTTCTCCCTTTTCCTTGTCTCTAATTTCAATTGAATTCCTGATTGTTGATCCGACGAAAACAAATTGATATTCAGGGGTTGTGATATTTCCAGTTTCACCGAATGGAGCAATTAATATTCGCTCCATGCTACAAAGATTGAAATTTAAATTCCCGGTTTCCTTATTTTTTTCATTTGAATTTCTTTCAAAAGAAGCTCCGGCAATATAAAGTGTACCTATAGTTGCATTTAGGAAAGATACAGCTCCTTTGATGATACAGCTTTGAATGTCAGATTCATCATTCTTAATATCAGTATGAAACATGGCAGTTAATCCAAAAACTCCCTTGATCACAGAATACTGACCTTCAATTGCTTTGTTGTTTTCCTTTGCGGAAATAGTGGAACCATCAGCCCATACATCACCTGTTATGCGTGCTGATTTCAAATTCACCCCCCCCTTTACTATTAGATTAGGCCTTAATTCCAGTTCTCCATCAATCACAGCACCATTTAACTGTAGTGCGTAATTGGGTGGATCTCCTTTTCTCCATGGGTTTTCAGGGTCACTGGAATCTGATAAACTTAGATTCAGTGTTGTATTCTTTATTGCCACGCTATTTGAAGCTCGTATATAGGTAACTTTAATCCTGCAAATTCCATTATCATTAAATCCATTCAATCCGTCGATACTTAATTTGGTTTTGAATTCAGAATAAGACAAATCAATAAATCCAATTTTACAGTCCTCAAAGGACAGATCGGAAAAATGGCAGTATTGTGCATTAAAAGCTGCTTTTGGTCTTTTAGTTGCATCATCATATTTATCTGCTCCTTCTCCACTGAAATGACAGGTTTTGAACTGAAGAGGACATAACGTCCTGTTGCGTTTTCCTCTGCTATGAGATAAATCAAAAACACCTTCGATAATCACACCGGACAACTCAAGTCCCAGGTTTGAAACGGTTACTGTGCTCAGTTTTTTCGAATCAATCGGGTCAGGAATAGGTAATCCAAGTATTAGCTTTTTAAGAAATGATGCACGTACCTTCGCCGTAGGTTTTCCATTTTTTAAAAAGGACAGTTTTTTACCTTTAATAATCCTATTTAAGATTTCTTTCTCAAAACGATTTAACTGAGCCATAATTGATTAAAGTAGGCAAGTTGGTGAAAATGAAACTGATATAAATCTAACAAATTATATTTAAAATATAACGGTATAATAAAACCGGATTACAATAGTCCTATTCCCTTTCTAAACTTTAAGTCACCTGCTGAGAATTGAATCTACTCCGTCTTTTCAATTGTCTCTCGTGGTAACATGTCATCACGCTGAGCTGTGTTGTAAACGAATGCTGCCACAATCACTGCGATCTGCTGCAGGTCTTCAATTACCAGTCGTTCATAAGTGTCCATATTGGTGTGATGTGACCGGGAACGATACTCTATCGGGTCCTGAATGAACTGAAACCCTGGAATACCAATAGCATCAAAACCCAGGTGATCCGTTCCGCCGGTATCACGGATTGTGATGGTAGTATTATCAATCATGTCATCAAAGGATGTAAACCAATCCTTAAAAATAGGGGCAACCTCCTCATTTCCCTGCAGATAAATTCCGCGTATTCTTCCTGTACCATTATCAATGTTATAATAAGCAGATATTTTTTGTTGTTCAGGCTTCAATGACATGGTCTCTGCATCTCCAAAGTGATTTTTCACATAATTACGAGAACCGTGCAAACCCTGTTCTTCGCCACCCCAAAGTGCGATTCGTATGGTTCGCTTAGGTTTTAGGCCTGCGGCTTTAAGGATTCGTACCGCCTCCATCATCACGATACAGCCTGCACCATTATCTGTTGCACCATTGGCACCATGCCAGGAGTCCAGATGACCGCCAAGCATTACGACTTCTGATTTCAACTTTCTGTCTGTACCAGGTATTTCAGCTATCACGTTATAGCCCCGAAGGTCTTCTGTATTGAAGGTCGTTTTTACTTCTCCTTCTATCTCTACCTCTACTCCGTTCTCAGACAATCGGGCCATTAAGTTGACATGCTCGGGTGCCATTTCCAGTTCACTCACACCCTGAGGCGTGTCTTTTATATAGCCTCTCGGACTGCTTGTGAAGAGCGTTCCATGCCGACCATTTACTCCTTTGATGACCAGTGCGGCTCCTTCTTCTGTCAGGAAGGTATTCAGGGTCTGACTGAATGCTCTACGCTTCCGAAATGCTGCGATCTGATCTGGTGTAAACGAACTCCTGGCTACAGCAGGCTCCTCCATTTCTTTAAGCGCTTCAGGGGTGTGCCGCAATGCATCGGCTTCAAAAGTTGGGGATTGATCGCCCCTTGGTCTGAACGCCACGATTGCTCCTTTTAGTTTACCTCTATACTTTTCAAAATCTTCTTCACTATTTATCTCGGCAAAAATAACCTTACCTGATACGGGTCCATCTGTGCTTTCTGTCCATGCTTTTGGTACCGCAATGAACGGCATGTAGTACGGGCTGGTCATCGCGATGTAACTCTTGTTTATCTCCCATCCCCTGCCAAATTCTCCCCAGGCTTCCGTTTTCGCACTTTCCAGTCCCCATTCGGTAAGCTGCTTCACTGCATAGTCTGCTGCTCTTTCATACCCTTTGGAATTAGTGAGTCTTGGACCTGCTTTATCGATTAATTCAAATGCAATCTGCTCAACCTTTGAGTTATTGAGCCCTTCGTTTTTAATTTTTTCAATCGCTTCTTTGTCGATGTTTTCCTGACCATAAGAAACGAAAGTGAAAAGAAGTACGGGAATGAACAGTATTCTAAATCTCATGAGTGTGGGGTTTAATTGAATCAATAGAAAGTTGTTTTTAGCTGCTAAAGTTGTTTTTAGCTGCTAATCAAATATAGCAGCCGGGTAATCAAATACATTGATGTTTTTGATCAACGGGGGTCGAGCACCCGGCCGCATTCCGGAATTTTGTACATCTACTCCGGAATTTTATAAATCCTTCCTTCCTGTATTTCGTATATTTGCACAGTTGAAAAGGTTAATAGCCATATCGTTAGCACTCATTCTGCTCTTAGGTACTACAGGTTTTACCTACGGCACCCATTTTTGTATGGGCCGGGCCATGAAAAGTGAGTTAATGATCGGACATGAGCACATGGACTGTGGGATGGGTATGATGGATCAGGAAGTTCACATGGATGATCAGATGCACTATGCTCCACCTGATTGCTGTGAAAATGAATACCTTTCTGTAGACACAGATGACCTGTTCAAGAACAGTGTTACCAGCGAATTGTCAGGTGCATTTGTTGTTGTAACAATCGCTCACGTTCTGTACGCTATTGATTACGACCCTGCAGCACTGGAGCATACGTTTGCTGTTGACTCTTCCCCCCCTCTCCCCGATCAGGATTTTCAGGCTCTGCATCAGGTATTCCTCATTTGATTGATTGTTGTCTCATCCATCTCTATGGATGTATTCTGTAATTTTTTTTTACACAACAACAATTATTATGATCAAATACATATTTCTAATGATACTTTTTATTGGGATTCATTTTGCAAAGGGCCAAACGGTAAGAGGTATGGTGGCAGATGAGCGCCACGAGCCATTAATAGGTGCTACTGTGTTGGAATTGGGCACAATGAATGGCCAGACTACCGATGTAAACGGGCAATTTCAGTTGAAACTGGCAAGCAAAAGTGCCCGTCTGATCATCTCCTACGTTGGGTTTACCCCTGACACTTTAGATGCGAATTTTACGGGCCCTATGCACATCATGCTTAAGTCCGCTTCATCAGAACTCGATGAAGTTGTGGTCACCTCATCAAGCACATTCATGGATGATCTGGAATCTAAGCATGTTGAAGTAATTACCGAAGCTGAATTAACCAAAGCAGCCTGTTGCAATCTCTCCGAAAGCTTTGAGACCAATGCATCTGTGGATGTCTCATTCACAGATGCGGTAAGTGGAGCAAAAACAATCCGAATGCTTGGTCTGGATGGTCGCTACGTACAAATCAACAGAGAAAATGTTCCCAATGTCAGAGGATTGTCCGGCAGATATGGGCTGTCATGGGTACCCGGAACCTGGGTGCAGTCCATTGACGTGGGTAAAGGTGCAGGATCAGTTGTAAATGGCTATGAATCCATGACCGGACAAATCAATGTGGAATTGAAAAAGCCGGAAACCAGCGAAAAATTATATCTGAATGGATATGTCAACTCTTTCGGACGTCTGGAATTTAATGCCAATCATGCCAGAGCTATTAATGATCAATGGAGCACCGCCCTGTTGCTTCATACCAATTACTTTAACAATGAAGTGGACAATAATGAGGATGGATTTATGGATATCCCGAAAGGCAGGCAGCTGAATGTCATGAATCGATTTAAATATCAGGGAGATAAGCTGGTGTCACAAATAGGGCTGACTTTTATGCGAGATGAAAAAGCAGGAGGTCAGACAGGCTTTGGCTTTAAAGATGATTTTCAAACCGCTCCGCAGTATGGCTTCCTAAGTAATACCACACGAGTGGAGGTGTTTGGCAAAACGGGGCTGTTATTTCCTCATAAACCATACAAAGGCTGGGGATTTATATATTCAGCTTCATATCTGGATATTGATGGGGGCTTTGGTCGTGACAACTACCTGGGCAGGGAAAAAACCCTGTATGGAAATGTAATCTTCCAGAACATTATTGGCAATTCGTTTCATCAGTATAAAACTGGTATGAGTATGCTGATTGATGACTTTGATGAAGTGTATGCTGATTCAATATTTAACAGGCAGGAAGTTGTCCCGGGGCTGTATTATGAATATACCTATTCACCGGGAGACAGATTTACATTATTAGTTGGCGCAAGAACAGACTTTCACAATTTATACGGTACCTATTTTACTCCGAGACTGCATACACGATTCAAATTTTCTGAAAACACAACTCTACGTGCAGCTATTGGCAAAGGGTATCGCACGCCAAATACCATTGTTGAAAACAGTAATATCCTGGTTTCGTCGCGTCAGTTGGTCATTGAGGAAAATCCTGAACCGGAGGTTTCATGGAATATGGGAGGCAGCTTAGTAACGGCTATCAATATTGGCAGTAAGAAATTGAATCTTATTGCTGATTATTTCTATACCACTTTTGAAAACCAATTGATTTATGACATGGATCAAAGTTCAGAACAATTGAGAGTATACAACCTGAGAGGAGACTCGTACGCACATAGCTTTCAACTGGAAGGAAATTATCAATTTTCTGATCGATTGAGTGCAAAAGCTGCCTATAAATTCTATGATGTACGAGCTACCATCAATGAAGAACTGAGAGAAGTCCCATTCAATGCTCGTGACCGTTTCTTCTTAAATACTTCCTACTCCACACCATTTGATAAATGGGAAGCAGACGCAACAATTCAGTGGTTTGGGTCAAAACGCTTACCGGATACATCCGATAAGCCGGCAGAATTTCAAACACGATCCTCTTCTCCTGATTTTCTGCTGGTTAATGCACAGGTAAGTCGCGGGTTTAGATGGGGCAATATCTATTTAGGATCAGAAAACCTGCTGGGATTCACTCAGGAAAAACCGATCATTGATTCTGAAAATCCTTTCGGTGACAATTTCGATGCGTCTATTGTATGGGCACCTGTCGTCGGCAGAATGGTGTACGCAGGCTTTAGATATAAAATCAAAAGGTAAAAATTCGAGGTGACCAGGTGATGTTTTTTCATATCTGGTCACCGCTTAAAATAAAATTATAATCATCAAACAATTCCAGAAATGAAAAAGATCATAACCACTTTCGCACTGCTGATAACTATTCAGGCATTTTGCCAAAAAGAGCCTGTTCAGGTAAAAGAGGGATTTAAGGTTGAAATAAAAACATCCGCCATTTGTGAAATGTGTCAATTCACTTTGGAAAAAGACATGGCCTTTGAAAAAGGTGTGAAGGAAGCCACTCTTAACCTTGAAGACAAGGTACTGTCTGTTATATATAATCCAAAAAAGACCGATGCTCAAACCATACGAGAGCGCATTACCATGATTGGCTATCATGCAGATACACTGGCAAGAGACGATGAGGCTTATAAAAAACTTCCAATGTGTTGTAAAGACGGGTCTCACGGAACTCCCATACCACAGGTGCCATTAAAAAAACAGGGTGGGAACCAGTAATTATCAAAGTCAACACTGCGTGAACAGCGCACATGAAAATGATTTCAAAAACATGTAGTCAACCTTATCCTGCTGAATAATCATCGGATGAAACACACCTATCAGATAACCGGAATGACCTGCGATGGTTGCAAAAATCATGTGCAGCAGACCTTAAGTAAAGTCTCTGATGTCAGCTCTGTGATCGTTGATCTTGAGAAAAGTGATGCCACTATTGAAATGGACGATCATGTTCCCATTGAGCTATTGAAGCAGGCTTTAAAAGAAGACGGTGGGCGCTATAACATTCATCTTCCTGGTGAACATGTTGAACAAACGTCTGAATTTCCCAAAATCAGAAAGTCGAATAATGGGCCTGGTGTGTACTACTGCCCGATGCTTTGCGAAGGTGATAAGAAATATGATAAACCAGGCGACTGTCCTAAGTGTGGGATGGACTTAGCGCTTAAGAATGCTTCCTCAGGAGAAGATAATAATGAAAAAACAGCTTACCGGAACATGCTCGGGAAGTTCTGGATCGCTGTTGGCTTTACCTTGCCCGTTTTCTTCATTGCCATGAGTGAAATGGTCGGTGTTTCTTTGAAAGGCATTGCCAGCGACACCACCTGGGGGTGGATTCAGTTTGTGCTCTCCACCCCGGTCATTTTCTATTCGTGTAAAGAATTCTTCGTTCGAGGTTATAAGTCAATCATCAATCGCTCACCTAATATGTGGACACTGATCATGTTGGGAGCCGGATCAGCTTATCTCTTTAGCATCATTGCGTTGATTTTTCCAGAACTTTTCCCTGATCAATTCAAATCAGAAAGTGGTGCCGTACATCTGTATTTCGAAGCAGCAACCGTGATTCTTACTTTGATTTTACTGGGTCAGGTAATGGAGGCAAAGGCAAGACGTCAAACCAATTCAGCCATTCGCGAATTGCTTAATTTGATGCCGCCGGAAACGACCGTCATCCGAGACGGGAAAGAAATCACCGTTCCTATAGAAGAGGTGAAATTGGATGACATCATCAAGATCAAACCAGGTGAAAAAATCCCGGTAGATGGTGAGATCGTTGAAGGTAAAAGTACTGTTGATGAATCAATGATCACGGGTGAACCGATTCCTGTAGAAAAATCTACGAACGATCAGGTGATTGGCGGAACGATCAACGGAACCAGCACTTTTCAAATGAAGGCATTAAAAGTCGGAAGTGATACACTCCTTTCCCGGATCATTGAACTCGTAAACAAAGCAAGCAGGACTAAAGCGCCAATTCAGAATCTGGCAGATAAAGTTTCCGGTTATTTCGTACCTATTGTGGTTACAATAGCCATCATTTCCTTTGCTGTTTGGGCAATTTGGGGACCAGAACCCCGATTAGTCTATGCTTTTACAAGCGCTGTTACCGTACTGATCATTGCTTGTCCCTGTGCATTAGGATTAGCCACCCCCATGTCGATCATGGTGGGTACAGGCAAGGGTGCTAAGCAAGGAGTATTAGTGAAAGATGCACGGGCCATCGAGGAAATGCATAAAGTAACCACTTTGGTCATTGATAAAACAGGAACAATTACCCAGGGTAAACCTGCTCTTCAAAAAGTTGAGTCTATTGGATATGAGTATTCGTCGGGCGAAATTTTGGCTTTTGCAGCCGCATTGGAAAAAAGCAGTGAGCATCCATTGGCACATGCCATTGTCAAAGGTGCTGAAGATCAGGGTCACTCTATCCCGACTGTTTCAGATTTTGATTCAATCACTGGTAAAGGTATTCAGGGGAAAGTGAGTGGGAAATCAGTAGCGGTTGGCAATAAAAAACTGATGGAAGAATTTGAGGTGGAAATTGCAGATGAGACGCAAAAGGATGTGGAAAAACGCCAGCTGGGTGGAGAAACCGTCATGTTTGTCGTGATCGAAGGGAAACTGGCAGGATACATTGGAGTGGCAGACCCGATCAAAGAAGCTTCAGCAGCTGCAATTAAACATCTACAAGACCAGGGGTTAGAAGTGATCATGCTGACAGGAGACAATAAAAACACCGCCAAAGCAGTCGCTGATAAATTAGGGCTGGATGGGTACGAGGCGGACTTATTGCCTGAGAATAAATACGAAAAGGTAAAAGCGCTTCAAGAGGAAGGAAAAATCGTGGCAATGGCTGGAGATGGAATTAACGATGCACCTGCTCTGGCACAGGCGAATGTGGGAATAGCCATGGGCACAGGAACAGATGTAGCTATTGAAAGTGCAAGCCTTACATTGGTGAAAGGTGAATTGGATGGTATCGTGCGAGCAAGAAAATTGAGTACCAATGTGATGAGAAACATTAAGCAAAACCTGTTCTTTGCATTCATCTACAACATCCTTGGAGTGCCTGTTGCCGCAGGCATCTTATTCCCATTTTTTGGACTTTTATTAAGTCCGATGTTAGCTGCTTTAGCAATGAGTCTGAGTTCAGTTTCAGTCATAACAAACAGCCTGAGATTAAGATAAATTCAAATTTAAAAACATGAAATACTTCATTGTTTCCATTCTTCTTAGCCTTCTTTTTTTGCCCGGCTACCGGCAAGCCCAGGATTCACCAACTACCGAAACTGAAATATTTGATACCACCCGAACCGGAACCTTAAGGTCTAATTTGGTGCTCCTGGATTTATCCGGTAATCAGATCAAACCGGATTCCGGAAAAGTCCTGATACTGAACCTTTGGGCGACATGGTGCAAACCCTGCATTGCTGAAATGCCGTACCTTGTAAATATGCAAGCCGCATTATCGGACGACTTTCAATTACTTCTGGCTTCCGATGAAGGCATGGAAAAGATTAAAAAATTTACAAAGAATCGACCGTTTGATCTTCAGTTTGCCGGCATTCAAAACAGCATCGAATCAATGGGTGTATATTCTCTTCCCACTACTCTTGTTATCGGAAAAAATGGCGATCTTCTTGAAACTCTCGTAGGTGCAAGAAAGTGGGACAGCCCTGAACAAATCAACCTTTTAAACTCCTATCTCAAATGAAAAATTACGGAACCATAATCCTTGCAGCATTTGTTGTTTTTGCCTGCTCCAGTACCACTAACACCGAAGAAACAACTGATACCTCATTTGATTTCCCTGGTGGAACCAATGCATCTCTCCCCCACCTGACCAAAGGAGGTGACGATAACTTATACCTGTCGTGGGTTGAAAAAGGTGATTCCAATTGGGTCAATTTCAAATATTCCATGTTGGACGGGAATCAATGGACGGAGCCTGAGTTGATTTCCGGAGGAGATAACTGGTTTGTCAATTGGGCGGACTATCCAATGATCGCTGTTGACAAGGATGGGAACAAAGTAGCCCATTACCTTGCAAAAAGTGCAAGCGGTACTTACTCGTACGATGTGAATGTGGTCATCAAACCTGCAGGTATTACCAGCTGGTCTCCACCCATCATTCCACATAAAGACGGAACTCCTACAGAACACGGCTTTGTGACCATACTACCCCAAAATGACGGGACCTTCCATCTCAACTGGCTGGATGGAAGAAATACAGGTGGCAGTGATCACGAAAGTGGAAATGGTCATGGTGGCGGTGGAGCCATGACGATTCGCACAGCAGTACTAAACATGCAGGGCAATCTTACGGAGGAGACTGAATTGGATTCTCGTGTTTGCGATTGTTGTCAGACCGGAGGAATAATGACTTCAGCTGGTCCGGTGGTTGTTTACCGTGACCGATCAGATGAAGAAATTCGGGATATGTCTTTTGTCAGAAAGATAAACGGGAATTGGACGGCACCTCAGCCCATCAATGAGGACGGCTGGAAAATAGCAGGGTGCCCGGTAAACGGCCCACGCATTGCAGCCCTTGGTGACCAGCTTGTAAGTGCCTGGTTCACTGCTGCAAATGAAACGCCAACCGTAAAAGCTGCCTTCTTTGGAAGCACAAATTCATTCCTGGATCCGGTCATCATAGACAATCAAAAACCTCTGGGCCGTGTAGATGTCATTATGCTGACTGAAAGTTCCGCACTCGTATCATGGCTCACAAACGAAGAGGGAAAAACGGTGATCAACGCCCGAAAGGTAAGTAAAGATGGTTCTCTCGGAGAAATCAATACCATTACTGAAACCGATGGTTCCCGTGGAAGTGGATTCCCGCAGATGGAAAAGGCTGGTGATCAGATCTATTTTGCCTGGACAAACATGGAGGAAGGCAACTCATCTATCCTGATAAAAAAGATAAGTGCGATGGAATAGCCCGATAAGGAAAAGGTTTCGGTTTTATAGGTTTAACGGTTGCCTTACAGTATTTGTCAATATTATCATATGATAATAAATGGTTGATTTAGATTAAATTACGAATTGCCGGAACACTCTATTAACCATTGAAATAACCGACATGAAAGCCTTTCAACGTAAGCATTCAGCTTCACATGCAGGCAGGGGGACACTGTTTTGTCTTCTAATAACTCTCTCAGTACTTGGGCAATCACAGGACCGTCAAAAGAAATTTGAAACAGTGCTCGTTAAAGACGGACTTGTTCAATCTTCCGTCATTGATATTACCACTGATGAATATGGCTATGTCTGGTTCGGGACCTATGGCGGGTTAAGCCGATTCGACGGTAGTGAATTCGTGAATTTCTACCATGATCCGGATGATACCACCTCACTAAGCAACAGCTCCGTATGGTCACTAATGAGTTCAGGTGATGGCAATTTATGGGTCGGGACTTCTAATGGTCTCAACAAATACGACTGGTCAATGGAGCGGTTTGTTCAATACAAATACATGGATCTTAATGGGCACAAAATAGAGAGCATAGAACACTGGTCAGAGGATACCCTGATGCTGGGAACCACAAGAGGTCTTTATTTTTTTGATCGAATCAATGAATCTTATTTTCAAATGCCCCGGTTCGATCGTTTCAATAAAAGTCACATATTCAGTCAAAAAACAAAGGCAGGTGACCTGCTTTTGTACTCAAATGGTTTTTTTCATCTGTTTGGAGAAAATGAACCAGTGAAACTAAGGGTAGATAGTGTAATAGCCATTCATACAGACAAAAAAAGTAACATATGGGCAGTCACTTTCAATGATTTGCGTCTGATTAGTTCAGATCTTTTGAATTCAACGATTTTGAGTACCGAACTCCCTGCAGATTACAACGCAAAAATTACGGAAGACCATCAGGGTAACATTTATGTACTGGGGGGCAAACTACAGGTTTTTAGCCCAAGCGGGAAACTCATTGAAAGCCATGATCCTAATCCTGACAAAGAGTTTTCTCTAATGGATAATTCGTTAATCTCAATCCATATTGGAAATGATGGCATCTGGTGGATAGGTACTGCAGGCTATGGAGTAAACAAGTATGATCCCAACAGGCCAACGCTGGGATTTATGGGACATACTCCCCGCTATACACCTTCACTTAGCAATAGTTACGTTACCTCATTTTATTCTGAAGATGATAAGACCGTCCTGATCGGAACAGCCAGCAGCCTGGATGTATTTGATACAGAACAAATCACCGTAGAGAGTATCTATCCTCAACGTGTGGATTTCCTGTCCGAAGCAAATGGTCGGTATTGGGGTGCCGCAAAAGATGCATTGATCCAAATAGATTTAGAAAAGAAAAAAGTGGTAAGAACAATCCCGATTGATAACCTGACTCATACGAGGGCAATAAAAGCTATTGGCAATTCTCTTTGGATTGCTTCCAGTCTTGGACTTAGAAAACTGGATTTAAATACAGAGAAAATGCAAATTTTTCTTCCTCCATCTGATTTTAAAAAAGGGCGAACCACCGGAGACCTGATCACGGCAATTCACCAAATGGAAGGTGAATTATTGCTGGGTACAGCGGTGGGACTCTACCAGATGGAACTGTCCAATGAAACTGCGTATCCTGTTAAAAATCCAATTCTGTCCCCACTTCAGGATCGTCATATCAAATGTATAAAAGAGGATAAAAATGGAATAATCTGGATCGGCACGTCTGGTGAAGGATTGTATCGTTGGGACCGGATAAACAATATGCTTGATCATTTCACCCGAAAAGACGGACTGCCAAATGACGTTATCTATGGTGTTTTGGAGGATGAAAATGGGTTTTTATGGATGAGTACCAATTATGGTTTGTCACGTATGGATGATCAGACAAAAGAGTTCGTTAATATCGATATCAGCTACGGACTTCAAAGCAATGAATTCAATACCAATGCATATTTCCGGTCGCCAAACGGTGTATTCTACTTTGGTGGCGTGCAGGGACTTAACTATTTCAATCCTGGTCAGATCGAAAACCCAACTAAGCCGGATACTCACATTACCGGTTTTTACCTGAGCAATCAAAGAGTCGCACCAAAAGCATTGGGAATTAACTCCGCAATCATGGATGTTGATACTCTTATATTGGACTATCATCAAAACATGTTGGGCTTTGACTTTAAAAGCTCAAACCTTACGATTTCAAAATTGAATCAATATGCATACTACCTGGCAAATCTGGAGGAAGACTGGAATTATGTGGGCAACAGACGTTTTGCGAATTATGCTTCTCTCCCTGCCGGAGAGTATATATTTAAAGTCAAATCATCCAACAATAACGGGTTGTGGGATACCACACCTGCCCAAATTGTTATCATCATTACCGAGCCATACTGGCAAACCTCATGGTTCAGGGTACTGATTATCGCAGTTATTCTGATTGTAATTCTTACTGTGACCAGCCTGCGAATTCAACATCTGGAACGAAAAGAGATCAAACTCAAAAAACTGGTTGATGAACGAACAGGGATTTTGCAGGCCACAAATGAGGAATTGAAACGAACGATAGAAGAAAAAGAGAATACGCAACAAAAACTAATACAAAGTGAAAAAATGGCTGCTCTTGGTACCTTGTCGGCGGGAGTCGGGCACGAGATCAACAACCCACTGAATATTATTGATCAGGCATTATTCAGCCTCGAAAATGAGCTGGATGATAAAGGGTCGGGAAATCCAAAAAAACTGGCCGCTTATATCAACTTCATGCATGAGGGTGTAAGCAGGGCTTCTCAAATTGTTAAGAGTCTTAGCAATTTTAGCCGTTCCGGCATTTCGTACGATGAAAAATGCAACATTGAAGCATTGCTTGACGATTGTATTGTACTGCTTAACCATCAAATAAAGTATAAAGCAACGATTGTAAAGAATTACGGTGCAAACGGAATCGAAATCAAAGGTAACGGAGGTAAGCTGCATCAGGTTTTTTTCAACCTTCTTTCAAATGCTGTTCAGTCCATTTTAGAAAAGGGGACCATCACAATTTCAACGTATACCCGAAAGAAAAACCTCATGGTTGTAGTGACTGACACAGGTGAGGGAATAGGCCCTGATAACCTCAGCAGAATTTTTGATCCGTTCTTTACCACGAAAGATGCCGGAGAAGGAACAGGTCTGGGACTATCCATTACCCATACCATTATCAAGGAGCACAAGGGTAGCATCAAAGTCTCTTCTGAAATCAATAAAGGTTCCACTTTTACGGTCTCCCTCCCCATTCCAAATTAATGATTCCCATTCTAATCCTTTTATACTTTTCGTCCTCTATCTGCAGTCTGGTTACAATTGAGAATAGTAAAAAAAGTATATTTAGCTCGTAGATAGAATTGTGCAGACTAACCGTATTCGCCCGTAATGATTAACCCGAAGGAGATTACCATACTTTATGTTGATGATGAAGAAGCCAACCTGTTCCTCTTTGATGTAAATTTTGGGTCCCGCTATCCTGTCTTTACGGCATCTTCCGGTGGCGAAGCATTATCCGTACTGGAGGCAAATAGTGACGAAATAATTGTGGTAATCAGTGACATGAAAATGCCGGGCATGAATGGTATTGAATTCATAAAGGAAGCAAGAAACAAATACAGCAACATTGTTTACTTCATTTTGACAGGCTATGCAAGCAATGATGAAATTGAGGATGCACTAGAGAACAAGATTATTTATCAATGGTTCACCAAACCATTCAATATGAAAGAGGTAGAAGAAGCCATTCAGAATGCCCTGATGGAATTGCAGTAGAATACGGATTCTTCGATCTGAAAAAAAATCTAATCCAGGGCAGAACCATTGACATGGTCTCAAAGGTTAAGTCTCAATTCTTTTGACGCTCAGGACCATTTTCTCCAAACCACCATTTTGTTTTGAATTTGCTCCGCACAAGCCCGAACTTCTTAACAGAATGCGTTTCTATATGTTGAATCATCTCTTGCACAGAGTCCGTTATAAACAATAATTCCATATCTGTTTGACTAATACTTTCATTCTTAGCCATTAACTCAATATGCTCACGCAATTCTTTATGATATTCAGATCCGAAAATGACGACAGGGAAATTTTCGATCATTTTAGTCTGGATCAGAGTGAGTGACTCAAACAATTCATCCAATGTGCCAATACCTCCCGGCATTACTACAAATGCATAAGAGTACTTCATCAGTAAGAATTTCCGAACAAAGAAGTAACGGATATCGATCCATTTATGCAAATAGGGGTTTGGCTTTTGTTCAAAAGGAAGAATTATGTTGCAACCAACAGAATATCCACCTGCCATCATGGCACCTTTATTTGCCGCTTCCATTATCCCCGGCCCACCACCTGTCATCACAGTAAACCCCAATTTAGCCAGAGCATTTCCCACTTCCTCTGCCTGTTTATAAAACCTGTTATTTTCATCAAACCTGGCTGATCCGAAAACCGTGACACACGGACCAATGAAGTGCATCTTTCTAAAAGCACCGATGAAGCTTGCCAACACTCTGAAAGCAAAAAACAATTCACTGATTCTTGATCTTGGTCCCTTCAAAAACTTGGACTCATTGCGGTATAAGTGCTGAATCTGACGATTACTATTCATAAGTTATTCTAATTGGATACTACAATTTAATGTATCAGACAGGACAACCATATTTCGCGTCAAAAAAAAGAAAGAACTGTAAATCCGGCTGTGATAAAACTCAGGATTAAATATGTACAGCGTCATAGTGATCCAATACATTCCGACCTAACTTATACATTATCAATGCCGAAGATCCTTACAGAAGTGAAGCATCTTTCCACCCAACACTCATGGAGAGAGACCAGGCACTAACGGAGATTTTTGTCATACAATCATCCTATTAAAATGGACTATAAAGATTATTATAAAATTCTTGGAGTCGATAAAAAGGCCTCTCAGGATGAGATAAAGAAAGCGTACAGAAAACTGGCAGTCAAATATCATCCTGATAAAAATCCCGACGATAAAGCAGCGGAAGAAAAATTCAAGGAAATAAGTGAAGCAAAGGAAGTACTGGGCGATCCGGAAAAACGTGTCAGATATGACGAGTTGGGTGCGAATTGGAAGCAGTATGAACAGGCTGGTTTCGGTTCTTCAGGAACAGCCGGAGGAAGACCCGGTCAGTATCATTATGAATTCCAGGGCGATCCGGCAGAAATGTTCGGAGGCAGTGGTTTCTCTGACTTTTTTGAATCACTTTTCGGGCAAAGTTATGGACGGTCAACGGGTTTTGGACAGGAAGTTACAGGCAGTGATTTAGCCGGGGAAGTCTCAATTTCATTGCAGGAAGCCTATTCCGGAACAGAACGTATCGCTGATCTTGGTCATGAAAAAATCAGAGTAAAAATTAAGCCTGGCACCTATGAAGGACTGAAATTGAGAGTAAAGGGCAAGGGACAAAAATCATCAAAAGGAAAAGCCGGTGATCTTTTTCTTACAGTGCGAGTGCTTCCTGATTCTACTTATGAAAGAAAAGGTAATGATCTGTATATGAATCAGTCAATTGACCTTTTTGAAGCACTTCTTGGTGGCAAATTGGAAATTGCTACATTATCCGGAAAAGTTAACATCAACGTTCCGGAAGGTACCCAAAATGGAAAAATATTACGGCTAAAAGGAAAAGGAATGCCTGTATATGGAAAGAAAGGAAATGGAGATTTATTTGTAAAACTAGTTGTCAAAATGCCTGCACAACTAACTCAGGAACAGAAAGAACAAGTGAAAAAATTGAAAGAAAGTTTTCAGGCCGAATATGCCTGATAAATATATACTGACATGAGACATAGCATAATTACAGTAACAGCATTTAACGAACACCCTTCAATTGAAGCTTTTAAAATTGCAGTTGAAGAAATGCGACTGATTTATAAAGCCAGTCAGCTTTGTTCAAGTGGAATCATTAACTCCGAAGAACTTCTCAATGCTATTGAGCGGGCAATGAAGGTTTGCATACTCGGAGGATTATCTGTTCATAATCATTTCAGAGCTTTTTACATTGCCGATGAAAATCGACATGAAATGCAAAAAGACTGGAGACTCTCCAAACTGGCCTACGCCCTGTTAATACTGAATAGCGATGTAGAAAACCCTATCGTTGGGAAACTACAAATTGAACTTCTCAGGAAATATAATTGCCAATGATGAATCAAACGAATAAGCCAACTACTTGAGGTTCTTCTTAAAGAAATCGATGGTTCTTGTCCATGCCAGCTCAGCTGCCTCTTTGTCGTATCTTGGTGTGGTGTCATTGTGAAAGCCGTGATTTGCATTCTCATAGAAAAACACTTCATACTTCTTCTTATTTTCCTTCAGCGCTTTTTCATAATCAGGCCACCCGGCATTAACCCTGGTATCCAGCTCTCCATAATGAATTTGTAAGCGGGCATTAATGTCAGGAACCATTTCAGCATCAACCTGACCACCGTAAAAAGGAACAGAAGCTTTCAAATCTGGAATTTTAGCGGCCATCATGTTACATATCCAGCCACCAAAGCAGAAGCCAACGACTCCAACATTTCCATTACATTCCGGATGTGATTTCAAATATTCGAAGGCAGCAATGAAATCCTCCAACATTTCATTGCGATCCCTTTTTCTTTGCATCGTTCTCCCGTCATCATCATTGCCCGGATAACCACCAAGAGGTGTTAACGCATCAGGTGCAAGGGAGATGAACCCTGCAAGTCCTGCCCTTCTGCCCACATCCTGTATGTGAGGATTCAGGCCTCTGTTTTCATGTACCACAACAATTCCCGGCAGTTTCTTTTTTGCGTCCTTCGGTCTTGAAAGTAACCCTTTAATACTCCCTCCACCTTTTGGTGAATCGTAATTAATAAACTCAGTTTTCAATCGCGGGTCATCCTGTTGGACCTGAATTGCCTGATAGTTTGGAAGGATGAAACTCATCAAAGAAGTCACGGTAAGGCCACCTACAGCATACACTGAAAGCTTATCTAAAAACTGCCTCCTGTCGATAATATTATGAGCGTAATCATCATAGAGGTCAAATACCTCCTGACCAATATCTTCCTTTTTGATTTCTTTCATCTTGATTTTGATTGATTAAAAATGACACTCCTTAAACGGAGCATACTTTCAATTTAGTTAAAAAATGCAACTTCGGTGTTTTAACAATTATCACAAAAACAGATGATCACTGTCATTCCTTCCAAAAATTATCTCGGCTAGCTTTAGCTCCATGAACATCCCGGAACCCTATTTGATTCAATGGGCAATCTCCAATGTGATTGCTTTAATGTTGTTGTTTCTGTGCTGGAAATATCCTAAATCGGGACGCATCGGGTTTGGAGTAATTTTCCTGTCAGCAGGAGTGGTTAATACGATCACCTCAGTGACCGGTCCGCATGTTTACCTTGAATACAGTCAATTTGCCACTCTGGAAATCTACAGAAGCTTCATCGAGGGGTTCTTTTCCCGTCACATTCAGCTGTTTGTTGCTTCAATAGCTGTTGGACAATTTCTTATTTCACTTGGCCTGTTCTATGGAAAAATGCTATTGAAACCGGCACTTATTGGCGGGATGATCTTTTCTGTTTGCATCATTCCCCTGGGTTTTGGAGCCGGAATGCCGGTACCGGTTCTCATGCTGCTTTCTCTCGTGGTATTGTATCGAAAAGGGAATTCAAATCAATCCGAAACAGTCATTACTTAAGAGGCTCATTACCAAAGACCAATCTCACGCATGATCATACGATAAGTCGGGTCATCCTGGATCGGATCGGAATTGCGAATGGCATAATACGGCAGGTTTGGATCGCTTACTTCAAACATTTTTTCCATCCAGAACAATTGTTTTTCCCTGTCTTTTATAATTTCAAACAATCCATAGATAATTCTTGGGGATACGAATATTTCATTGCTTAATGATTCGATGTGGATAGCCAATTTCCTCACTGTTCCTGCAAAATCATCCTTCTTATAGAGCTCATCAATCATGGATCCCAGTTTTTCATCTCCGGTACGTCCAACGAATTTCTTTAATTCCTCTACCGCTAAATCGTGTTTCCCAAGTGCAACGTATTTACCCAAAAGCATTTCATTGGCCATGGGGTGATCTGGGGCCATCCGGATTAGTAATTCAGCATTTTTGGAGGCACTTAACATTTTACCATCAAAGAAGTACATAGCTGAACTAAAAGCAACCACCCACGGGTTTTTGGGATCCAGTTCTATTCCAATTTCCATTTGATTCCAGGCTTCCTTCCATCGATCACGAATCATTAGATAGTGCGCATAATAAGCCCTTGTGATAGCATCATTGGGATTCATTTCAATACTTCTCAGGAAATAACGTTCAGCTTCTTCCCAATCGAATTTGGTCCATGTCAAATGTGCGGCAAAACCAGCCAACAATTCGGCACTCAGACTGTCCAGTTCAAAAGCTTTTTCCACCAGTCGATCAATTACCGGATTTACCTCTGCTCCTGAAACGTATCCCATTTGCCGTCTTGAACCCAGCACTCCGGCAAGTCCTCCATATGGCAAACCAAACATTGAATCAATTGCAATGGCTTTCTCAAATTGAGATTTTGCCAATTCAAACCCTTCAGGCGTCAGATACCCTGTATAGTACCTGCCCCTGAGATGCGCTTCATAAGCACCGGGAACTATCGGTCTTTTTGGTTGAAGTTTTTCCAGCTCCTCAGGTGAAAGAACCTTATTTAACTCCAGTGCCACATTCTTTGTGACCTCTTTATATAAGTTGGGAAGTTGTCCCATGCTCGTGCTAAAGGAGGAACTCCAGAGCAAACGTTCCTTTGGAACCGCGCTAATCAATTTGATACTTACTTCAACTAATGTGTCAGCTCTGGTAATCGAGGTTTCGATAACCGCATCCACTTCCAGCTCTTTTGTGATTTGCCTTACACCTTTATTTGTTCCTGCATAGCTTAATGTTGATGTTCTGGAGATCACGTGAATACTTCCCAACTGACCAATTTCAGTAATCAATCCATCATGCATTCCGGCCAGTAAATAATCGTGATCATCATCTCCCAGGTTATTTACGAAAGGGAGCACCGCTACCGAGTTGAGCGATTCAAAACTGCCTTTATTATCTCCCAATTTTAATACTCTCAACTTGCCGGGGTTGAACACAAGTGGATTAGACATGAAGTAGAACAGAACAGATAAGGCCACTATTCCATTTAATACATGCAAACCAATGGCTTTCTTATTGAACCTCCCTGTGAAGGAGGTGTGAATAAATGTTCCCGGCAATCCAAAAAGCACAAGTATAATGAGTAATTCAAGTAGAAACGGATCGAGGCTGTATCGTTCAATAAGAAAACTAAAAGCTTCTACCACCACCCAGGCACTACCAAGGTAGAAGAAAATTCTGCTCCCTATCCTTTTGCTTTTTGAGGCTGGTGTTGTCATAAGTGGTGTTGCTGGTCGGGCACTTCGTCCTCAGGAAAAATCCCATCGGAACACAAACAGTGTAGTTAAATTTAAGCAAAACACTTCAAACCCGGGGGCCTGTTTCACGGTTTTGCTCTGATTAAGTTTAACGATTGGTTTTCGTGCTTTCAGGTCAAATCCTAAAGTGCTTTTTGAATTTCACGAACGATATTATCCAGTTCAACCGAGGACTCTTTGACCATTTTAATGATATCAGCTTTCTCCTCTGGGTCTGATTTGTGTTCATCCAGAATAGCGACCAGGCCCAGGATGTTAGAAAGCGGAGCTCTTAACTTATGTGCATTCATAAAGGCATAGTCCATTATTTTCTTGTTCTTTTCAATAACCTCCTGAGTCCTTTCTTCAACTTTTTCTTCGAGGAGGCTGTTAAGGGAATTCAACGAATCATTTAGTACGATTAACTCTTCCGATTGATGACTTAGTTCTTCTTTCTGTTCTACAATTTCATCATTAAGCTCTTTCAGCAACTTGTATGCTTTCTTTCTTCTCTGCGCCCCGTTGAAAATTAAAAAGGCAATCAACCCGGTTACAGCCAGCCCGCCAATAAGTGCATTTCTAATAAAGGCCTGCTCGAGCCTTTCTATTTCCTGCTTAGCTGCCTCTTCTCTCCTGAAGGCTTCCATTTCAAATTCGACCTGCTGTATAGCCAGATTTTGAAGTACTTGCCCGGAATGAATTGAATCTCTGGTTTGCGTGTATTCTTCTAAAAAGTACAGCGTGCTATCCTGTCGGTCAATTGCTTTGTAAATCGTGTATAATTCTTTAGCTGATTCTTCAACAGAAGGCTTATACCCATCTTTTTTTGACAAGGTATATACCTGCCTCAATTGGTCAATGGCAAGTCTCCAATTACCATCCCTATAGGCAATTATTGAATGATTAATTAGATTTTCAGTCAGCTGATCACGATTATCACATTCTTTAGCTAATCTTAGTCCCTTGCCTGCATAATATCTGGCACTATCGTAGTTTTGGAGCCCAAGGTGAGCCTGACTTAATTCCCTAAACGTCATAGCATTCTTGCAATAATTAAATTGCTGGTTATTAATTCGCATTGCCTCTCTTGCGGCAACTAAAGCTTCCCTATATTTCTTCTGATGTCTAAGTACATAGGATTTTGCACGAAGTGCACTCGAGGTAAGGTCTAACCGGCCTATTTCCCTGGACAATTTGATAGATTCTTCCAGATGAATGAGGGCTTTTGTCCACATTTCATTGTTTGCATATAGGGCTCCGATGTTAATGTTCTTTACTGAGGCCGGATGCTTTCGTCCTTCCTGTATATCAATTCTTAGTCCTGATAAATAGGACTTAAGGGCTTCTGCATATTGACCCTTGCCACTGTATATTGCCGCTAATTCGTTATACCCGGCAGACACACCAAAACTGTGGCCAATTTCTTTAGCTAAATCCTGCGATTTCCTGGTGTAATGATATGCAGAATCCAGGTTCCCTATGTTCCTGAAGTAGATGGCAATCATTCGATAGTTAGTAATAAGACCAACGTCATAAGAAATTTGGTCCGAAAGGTCAACTCCTAACTTTCCATAGTACAATGCTGAATCCAGATATTTCGCACGTATAAAAAATGAAATATCAGCCAGCGCCATTGCCTTTACCGAATCTGGCTTGTTTGAATAATAGACAGCTTTAAGGCTATCCACCCTGGGAGTTTGTCCCTGCATGGGACATGATAAAAAAAGGAGAAGTAGTATGAGGCTAAATACCTTCATGATGGGCGAAAAATGTAGAGTGACCTTATATCAATCTAGGCATTTTTCGCTCACCAATCAAATAATTTTCATTTGGGCTTATCGTGCCGTTTTACGTGTAAAATAAGCTGCCTACACAAAGAAGTGATGCTTGCAATTCTCATTTCTCACAAATCACTACTCTGTACTTGTTCTTATAAATGACACTTCCATCCTTTTGAATATACGGTTGTATATCCTCGAGTACGGCTTCATATACTTTTTCGAAACTACTATTGTCAATGGCTTTCGCAACCGGGCCTGCAGACAGCAGCCCTTTTAGTGCAGTTTTTCTATTGGGATAATCCCAGATTGCATGCACATCATCAATAGCAATTACTTTAAACCCAACTTCTTCCAGAGTTCTCTCCAACAATCTGTCTTCTGAAAGGGCAAACGGGCCTGCTGCGCCCGGAGGTGGTGGTGGGAGCAAACTTCCTATCGCTTTTAAATAGGTTAGCGCTTCACAGTCCCCTTTATTCCCCCAAATCATTACGGCCAATTTTCCCTTGTCCTTCAAAACTCTTCTTGCTTCTGACAAGGCATTCTTAATGTTTACAGCATATTGATATGAATTAAATCCACAAACAAAATCGAACGTGCAGTCAGAAAATGGTAGTTCCTCCATTTCACCAGAAGAAAATTCAATTGCTGGATTTCGTCTCTTTGCCTGTTTGATCAATTCTTCGCTCGCATCAATTCCAGTAACCTCAGCGCCCTGTCTAAAAGCCAAATCACCAAAATATCCAGTGCCACATCCAACGTCCAACAACGTCTGCCCGCTCTTAATCTTAAGATGATGCAGGGCATGCTGATAACCGGAATTTCCAGTTGGTTCCTGAATTGAAGCCCAGTCTTTGGGTCTCTTGCCCCAAAGTTCTCCTTGTATTTTCTGTGATCCCATAGCTATCAATATTTGGTATTGGTTGATGTCAAAACATTCCGAATGCTGACACCTTGAAACAAGCAGGTGGTTACTTATTCGACTTCTGCCGGTTTTAAAATTAAGTCGTGCTCGGTTGCTATTTTTCCAAATTCCTCCGGGCTAAAAACCCTGGCGTCTTTACCTGGTTCAGCCCCTACTTTTTTAAAGAAAGTGAGCAAACCATTTTTATCATTTGGGATCACGGCAAAAACCAATTTTAAAGGCTCGCTTCCGGTGTTTTTAAACGAATGATATTCGCCGGGAGCAGTGTACCATACATAACCTTCTTTTACCGGAGTTTCTTTGCGTTCTTCATTTTCATAAGTGATAACAATTCCTTCTCCGGACAGGAAATAAGCAATCTCTTCGGTTTTGTCGTGTTTGTGCTCAGGCAGTGCTCCACCAACACCTAATTCATATTTGGCAAAACTTGCAGAGGCGTGAGGATGGCTTTCTGCATCCATAAATATTTGAAGCTTACCACCTGAACCAAGTGTGTCTTTGTTTTGAGGAAAAACCCACAAGTGTTCTCCTGCATCCGGTCCCATAACTCCGCCAACAGATTTTTCGGCTTTAGCAATTACTTCAACCGCTGGTGTTTCGGTTTCATTTTTGCCTTCATCTTCTTTATTTCCACAACTTTGAAGCAAAATGAATAAACTCAATAAAGTAAGTGAGAAGAATTTTCGCGGTTTTTTAAATGCTTTTCTTGAAGTCATAGTTTTGATATTTACTGGTTAGATTAATTTGTAAGTCTTAGTTTCTTAATGTTTGTTGGTAGTCGCTCTTTTGATATTAAAAAGGGACTTTGATTAAATAGAAGCCCGGACCTGCAGAAAGTAGGCATGCAATCTATTAAACAGATAGCGTGGATTTTCATTCAACAGGAACCACAAATGGGGCATCAGGTTTTCCAACCTGAAAAACTGCAATTTTGAGAGGGTTCACGTCACTTGGATTTCTGGCATCCATTTCCACCCCCGGTTTCATTTCTAAAGCATCACCGGCCTTGTATACCGCTTTCCCTGCTTCTCCCATAATCAGTTCGAACTCGCCTTCTATTATGTACAGGAATAAATGACCGTTGTGGTAATGCCGTGGTGCTTTCCAGCCAGGAGGAAAATACGCCTCTCTAACCAGCGCTTCTGAGCCATTATTCTCATCAATACTACTAGAGTAAAGAACCTCGTTGTATTGCTCCTTTTGGGAATTTGAACTTTCAGATGTTTCGCAACTGAAATTTGCCCAGACTAGTGAAACTAGTAAGAGCGATGAAAGCTTACTTTTCTTCATAATTTTTGATTTAATAGCTGGTTTCGTTCCTTGTTCTACTTTAAGCATTGTTAGCAATAGTTATTGTTACAGATAGCTAAGCCATTTTTTCTCCTTATGATTAAGCTTGTATGAGCTAAACTTTTTGCATATCGGATATAGCAAGATTATCACACTAATCCAGATCAGGTATACATACCACAAGCTCAGTCCATAACCTTTGAGCTCGGGTGTGCTAGTAACCCACCCTGATGTTATGATCATTTTTTGCCAACCAAAACCTGTGCCCCAGGCCAACAGCAGCGCCAATGCATGAATGATATATAAATGAATGACGTAGAAGAAGAATGGAACCTTTCCAAACACACTAAAAAAGCCTACCACTTTTCCTTTAACATTTTCAGTATATGCCAAAATAAGCAGTGCCGGCCCTAGCGTCATGAGTAGATACGTCAGCGAAGGAGGGTATTTTGCAGGAGCTAAAAATGAAAAAGCAGATTGCAGTACAGTGTCAAAACTTTTCCAATAATTAAGGTTTCCGTACCCATTGATAAGGCGAATAACAAGAAATGCAAGTATCGTCAACGCTCCAATAACCTTGAATAATTTTTGTCGCCTTACAGGTGCTATGTTTGACTCATAAAAAGAGCCAAAATAATAACCCAATGACATTACACCAATCCAAGGAACAATCGGATAGCCTACGAACAAAAGTTTGCCACTCTCGAAAGGAAAGAAACTGAATTCATGAAGAATCGACCAAAAGATACTTTTTTCAATAGTCAGGTAGTCTAATGCGTTGTGTCCGAGAATCACAATGACACTGATGATTAACACATACATCAATGGTAAGTGGATGAGCACGGCAAGAAATATCATGCTTATTCCTAAAAACCAGAATACCAGTAAGCTTATTGTACCAAAATGGGTATCGAAATACCAGGCAAAATTCACTATTACTAAATCGACGAAAATCAACCAAATTCCTCTTTTTAGAAGAAATAGGGATAACTCCGATTTTGTTTTTCTTCTGCCGATCAAATAGGCAGAAATGCCAGCCAAAAGGCTAAAAACAGGTGCGCAATAATGTGTAATCCAACGCGTAAAAAAGAGAGCCGTATTTGTATTTTCTGGATCGGTTGGGCTAAAGAAAAAGGCATCAAAATGAATATATGATCGCACATGATCTAGCGCCATAATAACCATTATGAAGCCTTTCAATAAATCGAGGGACTCAATTCTATTTGATTTAATTTGATTCATTTTGATGATTAATTAATGTCAATGCCGCACGCATGGACAATTTTGAAAACGCGCCTGCTTGCAGTATGGAACTCATCACAAAGCGCCGATAGGATTGACGTTCAAATACTTTTCCGCTTCTATCAACTCCAACCTTTCAGAGTTTACTCCCCTGCACTGGTCGAGCAATGACATAAAATATTTCTTTGCGCTCTCGTCATCTCCAACTGCTTTAGCCGCAACACCAGCACCATATAAGCCATTGAATCTGTTGGGATGTTGCTCTAAATCTTTTTCATAGGTTTTTAAAGCCAATAAAGGTTGGTCACACAAAAGCAGGAGATCACCAAAAAGCTCACCGGCGGGAAGGACCTCTCCAGGGGTCACCGGATGTTTGGCAGTGTTATACTCTTTATCAACCGCCTTTTTCATTAGGGCAATTGCATCAATATTTTTTCCGTTCACAAAATATATCCATGCATTTATCACATCAATTTGTATCTGAACCTGATTCGCTTTGTAGGAGTCGTTCGCTTCTGTCAATTTCTTATGATTGGTAATCAATTGAGCAAGTTCCTTTTGTGTAGCGGTGAGGTCTCCCAGACGCACTGACCCCAGCGCCCTTGCAAAATGATAAATTGATTCCTGCCAGGGCAATTTACTCCAATCCAATTCAAGTGAAGGCTTTTCTAAATTGGCAGCTTCCTCCCAATTCTTATTCTCAAGAGCTATTCTGGCTGGTATCGCGGATACAGTGTAGGCAACTTTGAAATTCTCAGGGAATACTTTTTTAAAGGTTTTTAAGTATTCATATTGCTCGTTGGCTTTTTGATTGTTGCCGGTCTGCAAATACGCATAAACCAGATAGTCCATGCCGTGAAGTTCTTCATCCCAATGAGCTTCAGGATCGATGCTTTCTGAATAACAAAGTGCAGAAGCCGTAGAGTTGATGTTTGAACTGATGGACTCTTCCCATAGTCCTAACCTGGTGAAAATGTGCGAAGGCATGTGCTGCGCATGAGCAGAAGACGGAGCAATTTCAGCATACCTTCTTGCAGTTGGAAGAGCTAATTCAGCTAACTCGGGATAATCATAGTTATGTATGATGTAGTGTGCGATCCCTGGATGGTTGGGTTGATCAGGGTACAGAGATTCCAGTATCTTTCCAGATTTTCTTTGATTCAAATAACTCTTATCTACAGGATCAGCTGTAGCACGTAATGCCAATGCATAAAATATGGCAGCCTCTTTGTCGTCTTTGTACTTTGCATACAAGGCCGCCATTTTTTTCTCAAATCCTGATACTCTGGTTTTGTGAGCAACTGTTTCCCAGTCTTTATAAAATATTTCAATGGCATTGAGATAGTCAGCCTCTCTTTCTGATATTGAAAGTGATTGAGCTGCTTCCAAAATCCTCGAGCCTTTTTTTAGATAATCGGTTCCTGACTGGAGCCAGAGTGAATGAAAATTACTCATCGCGACTCCCCAGTAAGCCATCGCACATTCAGAATCAATGTCAATTACTTTTACGAAGGCTTTTTCAGCTTCAGCATATTCAAATGAATGGAGAAGAGAAATCGCAAGGTCAAACGTTTCTCTTGCGTTCAGTTTACAGGATAAGGCAAAACTCACTTCTCCAAAACCTCCGCTTCCACATAAAGTAATATCACCTTTGAGCAAATCAATTGAGGATAAAAGTTCCTTCTGCCTGGAATCAACACCCCCACAATTTGAAAATGATAATAAAATAATATACAACGAAATAATTAGTAAGAATACTTTTTTCACTGATTTGTTTTGAGATTTATTGAATAGAATTAAGTTTCTGTCAGTTAATGATTAATTGGATGCATCTTACAACACCCTCAGGACAATCCTCTGTTTCTGTGGAAATACAGACTTCAAACATTCCCGTTCCGAGATCAAAGCCAAATTGGTTGCTACCCCCAGGCAGCTCATTTTTTGTAAGAACCGGAACACCACCTGAAAAAACTGTCCATGTGTAGGGAATTTCGTCCTTCTCCGGAAAGGTTGCAATTAGCCTGACCATGCTTCCGTTACTTACATTGATACTAAATGTCAGGTTCGGGCATGGATCATTGAATATCGTGCGACAGTACTCTGTCCCCAATGCACATTCAGGATTTTCTGCTCTAATGCATATCTCATGCAAGCCAAATCCCAGACTTTCTGTAAGGAGATTATCTCCCTGATTTGCGGTTCCGTCTATCTCAACAACTTCTCCATCAATTAGCCATTCGTAGGATGACAAATTCTCAATACCAGGGAAGTCTGCTGTAAATGTGTAATTGAACTGACTGATTTTTTCCGTTTCAAAGAAAAGCTCAGGGCAGCCTTCACACGCATTGAATATCTGATACATATCAAAAAGTGATTCAAGGACACTTTCTGAATTCTTCGAAAAATCATTGACAGATACTGGAAAAAGGAATTGCGGTTGATAGTCCGGGCCCTCGTTGGCCAGAAAATCGAGAAATTCCAGATTAGAGGTGATAATAGTCCCAACCTCATCGGAGGTTATCAGACTGATTGGATAAACAAAGTCAAAACATTGGAGAAAGGTACGCTCAATTTCATCTCGCAGTGATCTGGCACCCAGTTCGCCAAGTGCCATCTGGAAATCTGATTCATCAGCAATTTGAAATAACTGATCATCCACATCCATTTCAATTGGGAATTTCATCCCGGTGATATACAAACCACCTGACTGACTTCTGGCAGCCTGAAGAAGGCCTTCGTTACTAAGCATTTCAATAGTCACACCTGAATTAAATGCGAAAAGGATTGGGTAGTGAATGTCCAGATCCTCATCTTCAGGGTTTATTCTGCCGGTACCAATACCGTTTAAAAAGGAAGTTAACACCGTACTTTTCGTGATCTCAATTTCAGGCGAAATTGAATCGGGCTCAGTGACACATGATTGAATAATCAATGCGGTCCCAATCCAGGAGATCAACAGGAAAAAACGAAAAGTTCTTTTAAGGGTCAAAATCTGAAAATATTCTTATAAGTTTTCAATAATATAAGTAAAAAAAGGAGGCTGTCGCCACGAGCAGCCTCCGTCACTCATAGCCGATCAAAAAAAATCAACCGTTTTCAATAATTCCATTACAGGTCTACCTCTATGGTTGAGCAATACTCCGTCCCCCATGGGCATTCCGGTGTTTCAGTTCCAATACAAACCTGATACGTTCCGGACTCAGTGAAGGTGTGATTCAGGCGATTGTCCCCATCGTTCAGTGTACCTTCATTTTCGATTGTCTCACCATTTATCATCCATGCGTACCACTCCAAATCTTCTATTCCTTCGAAATCTGCTGTAAACTCATACTCTGAATCACTTACTTTATTTGATTCAAAAAACATATCCGGACAATCCTTCTGCTCTTCATCATCCTCTTCATCATCCTCTTCAATTATCACTTCTGAACATAGCTCCTGAGGTTCATCACACGTCTCAGACTCTATAACCAGGCATATTCTATAGGTTCCGGCTTTTGCAAAATATGCGTTCAATAAATCACTTCGGTTGTCACCAATTTCAGTGGTTTCCACCAGTTCATCATCGATGTACCAATTAAGTGCGACCAGTTTAACCTCGCTTAAATCTGCTGTTACTGTTACACTGTTTTCATTCTTCTCAACAGTAATGAGAGGATCCAGGCAGGGGTTCACTTCGTCATCACAGCTCTGAAACATGAGCATGACGATAAGAAGGAAGAGTGTCCAGAAAACATAAGCCACTATGTTATCCCGTTTCATTTGTTTATACATCTTCATTAATTGCTGGTTCGATTATGAAACGCATGAATACCACAACTACCCCACCCCCTTGTCCTTACTTCAATGAATCAGTTCCTTAAAAACAAAAAAGGCAGCTACACAATGTAGCTGCCAAATATGAGAGACATAAGAACGGTCGTACCAACACAACCTAAATCCTATATCAGGACTATAACGAAGGAAGTATCAAACAGCCCTACCCTCATTCCAAAATAATACAGAGCTTTGTCGGCCGTTTAGAATCGGATACTTTTAGCCAATATCTAAATATATATATGCCTGAAGAGAAAAAATCCTTATGTGATGAATCTGCATTTAATCAATTCTTTGAGGATCAGGCCAAAACGCTTATCGCTTATTTGCATTATCGATTCGGCAATAAGGAACAGGCCCATGACATGGCTCAGGAAGCTTTTACAAAACTCTGGTTAAAATGTACAAGTGTTCCATTCGAAAAAGCTAAGGGTTTCCTTTATACGGTAGCTACAAATCTATTTACCAGCGAAAAAAGGCACGAACAGGTAAAACTTCGCTATACTCAAAGTAATCAAATTGAGAGTGATAAATCGAACATTGAATCTCCGGAATTTTTAATCATCGAAAAAGAATTCAGGGAAAAACTTATGCAGGCTATTTCAAAACTTCCGGAAAAACAACGGGCTGCTTTTCTGTTAAACAGAGTCGAGAAAAAGACCTATCGAGAAATAGCCGAAATCATGAATGTTTCAGTTAAGGCTATCGAAAAACTGATGCATAAGGCATTATTGAAGATCAGGGAACAGGTAACGGAACTAAATAAATGAGGGAGTGGGGTGAATTCTTTTGAAAACGTTTAATATCAGGAGCACATGAATTTTAAAGGAGACGATACGTTTTTAGCCAGATGGCTTAATAATTCTCTTACTGAGAAAGAACTCAGTGATTTTGAATCATCTAAAGAGTATGAGGACTATCAGAAGATCGTTGAAGCTTCTGGTCAGATTATTCCTGATGATTACAAGACGGATGAGGTATTTGAAAATGTAAGAGCCTCTAAACGAGTCGATACAGACAACACCGATACCGGTAATGTCAGACAAATGAAGTACTGGAGATATGGAATTGCTGCCTCAGTTGCATTAATTGTCTTTTTCCTATTCAACATCGATAGTGACAAAACGATAACAACGGATTTCGGCGAGACACAATTGGTTTCTCTGCCAGATAATTCTAGGATGCAATTAAACGCACGAAGTGAAGGAACCTATGATGAAAACAGTTGGATTGACGAACGAACGATCTCACTTCAGGGTGAAGCCTTTTTTGATGTAAAGAGAGGGAGTCAGTTTACCGTTAAAACGAAAAACGGACAGGTAACTGTCCTTGGAACCCAATTCAATGTACAGTCAATGCAAGACCTGCTAATCGTCTCCTGTTACTCGGGGAAAGTGAGGGTTACAAGTGAAAATGAAGAATTTGTATTAACCGGTGGAAGCTCCGTGAAAATCGTCGGCAATGAGGGCATTCTTCTCAATGTCAATGAGAATCAACCTGGCTGGATCTCAAAGAAAAGCACATTCAAAAGTATCCCGGCAAAATATGTTTTACAGGCTTTAGAAAATCAATTCAATATTGAATTTAAAACAGATGATATTAATGTTGATCAGACCTATACGGGAAGTTTCCCGCATGAAGACCTATCAGTGGCGCTTGACATTGTTCTTGGTGCCCTGCAGATTGAGTATGAAATTACAAACGATAAAACTGTAGTGCTCAAAAAATAATATATGCGGATACTTTGGGTATCGCTATTCCTGTTCACCATATATAATTGCCACGCCCAGGAGCAAAAGGATATGCGTTCGCTAAAGGAAGTCATACCGTTTTTTGAAAATCAATACGACGTTAACTTCTCTTATGCAGATAGTCTCATTCTGGACAAACGTGTAGAATCCGATATACAAAAGAATCAGTCAGTGGCTGATGTTCTTTCCCATCTTGAACGGGAAACGGGCTTGCGATTTGAATTCATCCGTGAAGGTTACATTGTTATCAGGCCATTCAGAGCTATTGATAAAATAGACGTATGCGGATATGTATACAGCAAGAACAATTTACCATTAGCCGGTGCTGCGGTTGTTTCCGGTGATTCAACATTGGGATTTGTAACAGACTCTTTGGGCTATTTTTTCATAAAGGATATAGTCTATAACACCATGCTCAACATTCAGCACCTGGGGTATTCCCAGGAAGAAGTAAAAGCATCAGATCTATTCCTCAGGGAATGTCCAATCCACTTTTTAGAAGATTCTGTTTATTCACTTTCACAAGTTACCATAAGCGATTACCTGACTGCAGGCATAAGTAAGAGGAATCTTGTGATTGAAATTCTGCCTAACCAGCTCAAGCTTCTGCCTGGTCTGATTGAGCCAGATATTTTGCTCAGCATTCAGCAATCTCCCGGCGTAAATAGTCCCTATGAAACAGCATCCGGAATTTTCGTCAGAGGGGGAACTCCTGACCTGAATCTTGTAACATGGAATGGTATCAAAACGTACAGTCAGGGTCATTTTTTTGGAATGATTTCATCTTTCAATCCATATATCACTGAAAAAATTACGTTCATCAAAAGCGGTACAAGTGCCAGATACGGCGATCGGGTTTCAGCTGTAATTGACATAAAGAGCAATGATGAAGTGGCAGACAGAACCTCTGGAGGTGCAGGTGTCAATTTGATCTATGGAGAAGCAAATATTGAAATTCCAGTGGTCTCCAGGGTATTGTCCATGCAGGTCGCCGGTCGCAGATCCTTTAATGACTACATCAGCACGCCCACTTATAATCGATACTCGGACAGAGTCTTCCAAAACACCAAAATAGCTGAAACTCTCCATTCAGGTAATCAACAAACTGATAATGACTTTTTTTTCACAGACTATACAACCAAAATAATCTATCAGCCTGATGTTCGAAATCGATTCATGTTCAATTCATTGTACAATAAGAATGACCTGGACTTTGCAAATTCAGACCAGGATCAACGACTGAATGACATTCTAAAAACCGAAAATGAAGGCTATGGCCTGAGCTGGGAACAAGAAAATTCAGACAGAAAAATTCAAATGGGAGCTGAATCCTACCTGACCAGATACCTCTTTAATTATGAATTCAGAAACACCCAAAATGACACAACAGAGGTTGCATCAAAGCAGAATTTTGTGATGGATTATGGAGTAAATCTTCATAGCAAATTTGCTCTGACAAGAAAAAGCAGTTTGCTATTGGGATATCAATTTTCAAATAATCAAATCAATTATTCATTTACCAACACAACACCATCTTACAGCCTGATTCTTGATGATGGTGATTTAAAAATGCAGACACACTCGGCCTATTCAGAAATTGAGCTTGATACGAGACTAACAAGAATCGTTGCAGGGCTCAGGTACAACCGGTATGCTGAATTCGGAAGAAGTTATTTAGAGCCACGGCTCTCAGTTCAGCACGCGATTTCAGAGCACCTTAAAGTAAATGCTTCAGTCGAATTTAGAAGTCAGGCGGTTAGCCAGATTCAGGAATCAGTAGTGAGTGATTTGTCACTTGAAAATCAGCTGTGGACCCTCTCCTCGGACGGGAAGTTTCCTATCATCCGCAGCAATCAGTTGACCCTGGGTTTTTCTTATGCAGCTGGCACATGGCTAATTGATCTGGATACCTATTTGAAGAATATTCAGGGAATAACGACACGCACCTTTGGTTTCCTCAATCCTGTGGACAATGAATACCGCATTGGTGAGAGTGATATTAAGGGAGTCGATTTTTTCATTAAGAAAACCGCAGGTTCCTACAAAACCTGGTTGGGGTATTCTTACTTGTTCACCGAAAATATGTTTTTAGGCCTTAACGAAAATGAATCATTCCCCGGCAATTGGAATATTGAGCATACCATAAAATGGTCTCATTTTTATAAACTAAAAAACCTTCATCTGTCAATCGGATGGCAATGGCATACTGGCAAAGCATTTACTGAAGTGATGGCTATTCCAAACACTTCTGGACCTGTGACTATTCAGTTTGACGGAATTAATGAAGCCAACCTTCCTGTTTATCATCGATTGGATGTCTCTGCGCTTTATGAATTTCATCCAAAAAACAATACCCGAATCAGGTACAGAACAGGTCTTTCAATCTTCAATATTTACAACAGGAAAAATCTCATTAACAGAGAATTTCGCACAACCCCTTCCCTTCAGAATGAATTGATTGATACCAGAGTTGTTGCATTGGGCTTCACTCCAAATATCGTTTTCAGGGTTTTCTGGTGAACCTCAACTCATAATCAGCCAGCTACTCCGCCACCAATTCCTTTTTCAAAACCATCCAGATCACCAGCCCTGCTACAACAAATCCAATCAAATGATCCATTGAGTTAGCTAATGTGTAAATGGAGGAGAACTTAAACCAGTTCATAAGTGCAAAATCACTCGAGAGACTGACCAGCAGCCCAAGAATCAACGACCACTTAATCACCTCTCCCATTGACTTAACATTGAGTCGTATAATCAGCAGAAACAACACCCCACAGATTACGAAATTTAACAGAAAACTCATCAGGAAATCCATTGGATTAAAAAGATCCGAACTTCCGGCCTGATAGACCATAAGGGTGACTCTGGGGCCTTCTTTTAGCAAATTGAGTACTTCACTTTCCGTTCGACCCTCGCCAGGCATTCCGGGATAATGGTACACTCCGGATTCCATCATAACATTTGAGATGTTGTCTGACAATGCTCCGTCAGGTATGCTTTTCAATGAATTTTCATGAAAAGGAAGTGCCATCCATGAAACAGCATTCCACACAAACAATGCAATGGTTGCAAGAAAAAGAGCCAGTATATTTTTCATATTTGGTAAGTGTTTTAAAGACAAGTTATTTATCCTGCACTATATCCCAAAATACAATGAAAAATATAGAGGTGATGAAGTTCAGAAGTGAAGAGTTCTAATCAGGTATTCAACATTTGATAAAGTCCCTGATGATTCAGAATATGAATGGTTTTACTTTTAATGCTTACCAGTCCCTCTTCTTTAAACTCCTTCAATGTCCTGCCGAGGCTTTCCCTCGTTGCACCAATCAGGTCAGCAAGATCCTGACGAGCTATACTAATCCCATCATTATTAGGGCTGTATCGATTATACCTTGATTCCAGTACAAGTAAGAAAAGTGCCAGTCTGATGTTTTGAGAGTTTTGCGCAAGAATTGATATCGTATTGGCGAGTACTCCAAATTCGTGGGACAGGTTGATTATCAATGACATTTTCAGGGCAGGTATCTCCTCAAGAATCATCAGAAAATTATCCTTACTCATGAAACTTGCGGTTAGGTCGACCAGTGCAGCACATGAATCCTGATAGCGTTCATCAGACAAAAGGGCATGATACCCAAGTAAATCCCCCTGCGCATATATATAAAATATCTGCTCCTTCTCCCCTATGATGGATTTTGATTTTTTCGCCAGTCCACTTTCAATTAGAAAAACTCCGGTGGGTATACCATCCTCATAAAACAACTTACTCCCCTTCTTAAAACTTATTGGTTCAAAAAGTTCCTGAACACGGATTTTCTGAGAATCAGTTAAACCTTCGTAGAGAAAATTACTCTTGAAATCAAATTTGCTAAGCAACTCCTGAAGGTCTTCAATGTGGCTCATGCCTTAAATGTAACATTTATCACAAATAAATAACTCATTAACTTGTAAGTATTGCAAATATTATTACATTAGTGCCGCGATTAATACAATTAATGTTCAAACGAAATTCAATAGCGCAGTTTATTTTTTCCTGGATGGCCCTCATTGCCATAGTTACGGGAACGATACAAGATTCTGATGCTTTTCAAAAGGCTGAGTTTGAAGATTCAATAGAACTGGAGAAAGAAATCGAAGATGGTGAAAAAGAAATGGAAGCTTTTCTGTTTCATTCCCATCAACTTGAGCAAATCGATTTCGAGCTTAAAGTCGTATCTACTATTCAGTTTTGTCAAATGAGTACAACTACACGTGCTCCTGAAAAACTCTATCTCCTATTCCAGCAACTCAGGTTTGACCTGGTCTAGCCCCACTCTCTGACTCACCCGGTCCTTTTTCTCATTTAGCATATTTATCAGGTCGAAAGACTTAACCTTATTTACTCAAAATGGATATTTTGATATTTCAGATTGCATTGGCTTCTTCAGCCGTTGTATTCCTGGCGCCAAAAAATTATAAATATTGGATTAGTCTGATAATCTCCGCTACACTTATCCTGATTTCTTCAGGCTGGGCAATTGAGGCAATTGCTGGCAGTAAAGCGGTTATAAGAGAATTCTATTTTGAATTCTGGGATAAGAAACCTGAACTGGTTATAGACAAACTTTCTGCATTTTTTATACTTGTCATCAATTTCACGGTCCTTACCGGGTTCATTTACGCAAAAGGCTACCTGTCTCCTTATTTGAAGAAGAAGAGCCACATTTCTCTATCGATCCACTTTTTCTCCTTAATCTGGCTGCACTCCTCAATGATTCAGGCCACCATGCTGCGCGAGGGTATGGCTTTCCTGCTGGTATGGGAGTTGATGGCACTCAGCTCATTTCTTTTGGTGATTTTCAATGGTGAAAATAAAGATGTCCTTCGCACAGGTATTAACTACCTGGTACAGATGCATCTTGGTTTTGGTGCTTTACTCGTTGGCTTTCTAATGATAAAGCAGGCAACAGGGACGGCTTCATTTGATGCCTTGCCAATCTATTTTCAGGATCATAATAATTTCTGGCTTTTTCTGATCTTCTTCTTCGGCTTTGGAATCAAAGCGGGCTTCATACCCTTTCACAGTTGGCTGCCACGCGCTCACCCGGCTGCTCCAACTCATGTATCAGCAATTATGTCCGGGGTAATCATCAAAGTAGGTATTTACGGAATTCTTCGGGTAATCACCCATCTTCAGTCATCATTCCTGGAGATAAGCATACTGGTTCTTGTCATCTCTGCCATTTCCGGATTAATGGGTGTGACACTTGCTATTTTTCAACATGATCTCAAAAAATTACTTGCCTATCATAGCATTGAAAATATCGGAATTATCGGAATTGGTATTGGTGCTGCACTCCTTGGGAAATATTTTGATAATTCATCCCTGATTTATCTGGGACTTGGAGGAGCACTACTCCATGTGCTCAATCATTCACTCTTTAAGTCTGCATTATTCTATTCCGCAGGTAGTGTCCTGCAGGCCACAGGAACAAAAAACATCGAACAACTGGGTGGAATCTTCCGAAAAATGCCGGTTACTTCCATGTTGTTCCTGATCAGTGCGCTTGCAATTTGTGGTCTTCCTCCATTCAATGGGTTCATTTCCGAATTTCTTATTTATAATGGAGTTTTTCAGAACCTGACTCATGCCGGATATGCCAACTCGCTTGCCTCCATTGCTATTATAGTCAGTCTGGCCCTTATTGGAGGGCTCGCCATTTTCTGCTTCACAAAGGCTTTTGGAGTCACCTTTCTTGGTGTATCCCGCTCATCTTTTACCGGGCCTCTAAAGGAGCGGCCTTTGAGCATGCTAATTCCCGGAGGAATGATCGTAGTTGTTATTCTGGCAATTGGTTTTTTACCAGCTCCTTTCTTCCGAATAATTCAGTCCATACAAGGTGAATTCGCTTTTGTTGAAGGACACATATCTCCGGCGGTTACCGATTATACACTTTCTCAAATTGGTAAGGTCAACCTTGTTTTTGCTTTGATTGTCATAGGATTGCTTGCTCTCAGGTGGCTTCATCAACGCAGCATTGCTGTCTCACATGGCCCTACTTGGGGGTGTGGCTATACTGCAGCGGATCATAAGCATCAATATACCAGCACATCCTATGCTGACAACCTAAGACAAATTATACAGCCATTTATCTCCTTCAAAAAAAATTACGAAGGCTTTGCTGAAGAAGAGATTTTTCCAAAGCCAAAGACTTTTGAAACGCATGGTAACGATAAAATAGAAGAAAAACTGATTATGAAACCCATTAACTGGCTTAAAGATCAAATGCCAAAAGCAGGACTTGCACAGACAGGTAGTATTAATCATTACCTGCTATATCCTATCCTATTCATGATCGCTGTGGGGCTTTTAACCTATTTCGGAATTATATGATACCTCTACTATTAATTTTCATTACCGCCTTTTTCTTTCCTGGAATTATCGGAAAGACAAAAGCTATTTTCAGTGGTCGAAAAGGTGCATCTGTTCTTCAGCCCTACAGAGACATTCTGAAGTTGTTCAGGAAAGGCAGTGTCTACAGCGAGAACAGTACTTTGATTTTTCAGTTCACAATCCCGGTATACATCGCCGGCTTGATTTCTGCGATTCTTGTTTTGCCTTTCGGCACTCACCCCGGATTCATTTCTTTCGAGGGAGATTTTGTCTTCTTCGGCTATATGATGGCTCTTTCAAGGTTTATGATGATCATTGGTGCGTTGGATACCGCAAGCGGCTTTGAAGGGATGGGTGCCAATCGGGAAGCATTCTATTCCATGTTAATAGAACCTGCCTTTTTTGTACTACTCGGCACACTGGCCATGTTCACCGGATTCGATTCCTTTTATGACATATTCGCAAACCTGCACTACACTTCCTATTTCTCTATCCTTGTTGCCGTAATTGCCACCTATTTACTTGCACAGATTTGTCTGGTTGAGAACAGTCGTCTACCTGTCGATGATCCAAAAACTCACCTTGAACTAACGATGGTTCATGAAGTAATGATTCTGGATCACAGCGGATTCGACCTGGCACTGATTCACATTGGAAATGCTCTAAAATTTGGCATCTTCGGTCTTTTGATTGCTAATTGTGTCATTCATGTGGAATGGAGTCCCGGGATCGTCTACCCTCTTTATTTTTTAACGCAGGTTCTTTTTGCAGTGGCAATTGCAATTGTAGAGTCATTCAGAGCCAGAAACAAAATGGCGTTCAATCCTCAATACATCATTAACCTGTCTGCGATCAGCCTCCTTCTCATTTTTGTCATCCTTATAATTAACAATAATCTGTAGGCCATGATAAACTTCTTCATCATTATTTTTATTGTCACGCTGCTATACACCGCGAAAAATGAAATTATCAGACAATACATCTTCATACTGGGTGTACAGGGGATTCTTCTCTTTCTGATTGCTGTTTTAGAGTTAAACCAAATTGAGGCGGGTCAGCTAACTCTTATCCTGACTGAAACACTGATTTTTAAAGGAATCTTTGTTCCTGTTTTCTTAAGCAGACTGGTAAAAAGAAATCAACTAAAGAGGAACTACAAAGGGCTTTTACCAGGGAACGCTTCGATTTTAGTTGGTATAACGATAGTCATATTGAGCTTTTCAATGGCCCACGCATTACACGATGAGCATCTTGAAATTAAATATTTCGCCGCTGCGATCTCCGCTATGGGCATTGGATTCTATGTAGCTGTTAACCATAAAGATATTATTTCACATCTAATTGCTTTTCTCATTATAGAGAATGGAATTTTCCTATTGTCTCTCGCCCTTGGTAGTGAGATGCCAATGTTTGTTAATGCCGCGATACTCCTGGATATTTTCACGACTGTACTCATCATGGGGATTTTCTTCGGAAGAATTAGGGAGTATTTCGATGATGCTCATACTGATAAACTCTCAAAACTTAAAGATTAGAGATGCTGACAATATTTTTTACCGCGTCTGTTTTGTTGGCTGTTCTGGCCTATTTTATTAAGAAGAAAATAGTAAGCCATTGGATCGTTATCATCCATTCATCCCTGATTTGCGTGCTTACTATTCATGAATTCAATTATCCTGGAGGTGTCCAGTTGCACTTCTTTGAGGCAGATCACCTTAGCCTTATTTTCCTTGGTCTTCTTGGGTTTATTTCACTCATGGCTGCCCTCCATTATGTTGGGTATGCTCGAACCGGAGAAGTACCAGTCAGAAACATCAACATTCATAATTTAGGCACCATCCTCTTCACATCCGCTATTGTTGGAGTACTGATGACAAACCACTTTGGAATGCTTTGGGCTCTGATTGAAGCTACCACCCTTGCAACAGCCCTTTTAATTCAACATGACAGGAATGAAGCTTCTATGGAGGCTACATGGAAATATTTGTTCGTTTGCTCGGTTGCTATCGCCATCGCATTTGCAGGTGTTTTGTTTCTAGGGTTTGCCACCAGTGAGGCAAATGTTGAGGGCTTTTCATTTGAAGCAATCAGAAATTCAGCTCATCTATTGGATTCAAACTGGACCAGAGCCTGTTTCCTTTTCATCATTGTTGGATTTAGCGTGAAAATGGGATTAGTTCCCATGTTTAATGTAGATATTGATGCAAAAGATGCATCCCCCTCTCCTGTTGGCGCACTGCTTGCCAGTGTGGTCTTGAATGCCGGTTTTGTCTCAATTTTCAGGTTCTACGAAGCATTCTCCGGAACCGAAATCTACCAGTGGATGAACAACGTAATCACTATTACCGCTATTCTCTCCCTGTTTTTTTCAGCAGCTTATATACTAAAAGTAAGAAACCTGAAACGACTCATGGCGTATTCCAGCATGGAACATGCCGCTGTGGCGATGCTGGCATTTGCCAGTGGCGGGGTTGGCTATTTTGCAGCAATTTTTCACCTCTCCTTACACGCCCTCATTAAGTCCACTATGTTTTTTCAGGTTGGGCAATTGCACAACATCTTTGGAAGCAAGCTGGACTTCCACATTAGCGACTATCTCAAAATCAATCCTCTCGGCGGACTGGTTTTGCTTGCATGCATGCTTTCAATTTTTGCACTGCCACCTTCTGGAATGTTTATAAGTGAATTGATGATGCTTGAAGCAATCTTTATCGGACAGCCATGGTGGCTAATGATAATGGCCTTTCTCTTAATCCTGTTCATTATCTATGGTATGAGCAAGCGGATTCTTTCTGTTATTTATGAGGAAAGTTCAACCAACGGAGCGCAGTTACAGAACATCCGACGATGGGAATCCATGGTTCAGATTGTGGTAATCATTACTGTGTTTTATATCGGATTTGTTAAGCCTCATTTCATCGTTTCAATTATTCAATCAGCTATTCAATCGCTACCATGATGGAAAATATAATTAATGAGTTAACAACAAACGGTCAATCGGTATCAATAGATCAGATACCGAAATTAAGCTTTGAAGAGCTTCATGATGAGATTGAAAAATGCGTGGCTGAACCAGATGGTCATTGCATCTCATACTATGCGATTCAGAATGAAAAGGGTCTGACTTTTATTGCCTGTCTGGCTAATGACGAATCTCACTCCATTCGTGTTATTTCCTGCGAAATGAAAGCCGGAGAAAAGAAAAAAACCCTTGCTATCTCAAAAAATCATTTTCCTTTTCATGTTTACGAACGAGAAATCTCAGAAAATTTCGGGGTAGATTTTTTTTGGCACCCATGGCCAAAACCCCTTCGATTCCCTTACAACGCAGTACATGGAAGAGAAATTAATGAGTATCCATTTTACAGGATTTCAAGCGAGGAGTTGCATGAGGTCGGTGTGGGTCCCATTCACGCTGGTGTGATCGAGCCAGGACATTTTCGATTTATATGCAATGGAGAAATGGTATTGCATCTTGAAATCCAGCTGGGGTGGCAGCACCGTGGCGTGGAAACACTGATGCTTCAAAAGGCCACACTTCTTCAAAAGAACATCATTGCAGAGAGTATTGCAGGTGATACAGCCATTGGACACGGACTGGCATTCACCCAGTTGATTGAAGGATTAGGTGATATCAGGATTCCCAAACGCGTGGAAATTGAGCGCTCTATTGCCCTGGAGTTGGAGAGAATTGCCATCCACACAGGAGATTTGAGTGCATTATGCACAGATGTCGCCTATCAGTTGGGCAGTTCCGTTTTTGGCGCATTGAGAACACCGGTAATCAACTTTACTCAAAGCTGGTGCGGCAACAGGTTTGGCAAAGGGCTCATCAGGCCAGGTGGAAGTAATTACATATTCAGAGAAAACCTGCGTGACAACCTCAACAAGATGCTGGATGATTTCGAAGTTCGGTTCAAAGCCATTGCTGACAGGACATTTAATCTGGATAGTGTTTTAGGTCGTTTCGAAAAAATCGGTCATATCACAGAAAAGCAGGTTCGCATGTTTGGCGGGGTAGGTATGGTTGCCAGAATGGCTGGTGTCAGGAGAGACGTCCGATGGAGTCACCCTTCGTCCGGTTATCAATACCTCGATTTTGATCCTGTGGTTCTTGAATCGGGCGATGTAATGGCACGGGCCCTTTTGAGAAAACTGGAAGTTGAACAGTCCATCGCTTATATCCGCGATTTGCTGACTATTTGGGAAGAGACAAAAGATCAAAATATTGACTCACCTCCGATCAATATTAAGTTAAAACCCAATGCTTTCAATTTATCGATGACCGAAGGCTGGAGAGGAGAGATTTGTCATTCGGCAATAACTGATGAAAAAGGAGAGATCGTCCATTATAAGGTGAAAGATCCATCAATACATAACTGGATGGGACTGGCTCTGGCACTGCGAAACCTGGAGATTTCTGATTTCCCAATCAATAACAAAAGTTTTGACCTCTCCTACTGTGGTCATGATTTATAAAATGGAAAAATAGAGAATTATGTTATCAGAGATAAAAATATTGGGCCAGCATGGGAAGCAGTACATTCCGGATATTCGAAAAGCGGAAGTGCCCTCTCCTTTCAGAGGATTACCAGAGATAACTAAAGGAAGTGATTTCCCGATACCTGAAGACTTGTGTCCGACTGGTGCAATCAACACATCTCTGCGCACCATCGATATTGGAATGTGCAGTTTCTGTGGAGAATGCGAACACAGATTTCCTGAAACGATTCGATTTACCAATAATCACAGAACAGCAACCAATGACAGAAATGCACTAATTATCACTGAGGATCAGAGAGGATCTATTGAACTAAATCCTTCTTTGGTACGAAAAGAGATTATTGGAGTTTTTGGAAGATCATTAAAGCTAAGACAGGTTTCTGCCGGAGGAGATAACAGTGCAGAACTTGAGTTGGGTGCTTGTGGAAATGTGAATTTTGACATGGGACGATTCGGTATAGAGTTTGTCGCTTCACCTCGTCACGCCGATGGAGTGGTCGTAACTGGTCCGATCTCTAAAAACATGTCTACAGCCCTGGAGATTTGTTATACGGCCGTGGCTGATCCAAAACTCCTGATTTTAGCGGGGACAGACGCAATCAGCGGAGGTATTTTTGCCGGAAGTCCGGCACTCGACAGGAGTTTTCTGGAGTCTCATAAGGTAGATCTTTATGTGCCTGGCAATCCACCACATCCTCTCACTTTTATCAATGGTATTCTTGATTTGATTCAAAGTAAAAAGCATCAGAAATGAAATTGTCCATCCTGCCTTTAATATAGAAATGAAAACAACTTTTGACATAGACAAGGTTATTCAAAAACTAAAACATTTTCTGCCGGCACAGGCGCCTTTGAAAGATTTTGTTCATCATAATACGTTACATGCTTTTCAGGATCAAAAATTTGAAAAAGCTATTCGAAATGCATCGAAAATTTTTGGATATAAAGTTTCCCTGTCATTAGAGGAGTATCGGTCACTTTACATGGAAAAGAAAATTCGTCTGAATGTCTTAGAAAACGTTTTGCAAAAGCGAGGTATTGAATCGCATGAGGAATGGCTCGATAAGCTTCTAAGAGCTGACTATAAAACGAGTGATGAGGTTAAAGTCGGGAACTTACGAAAAGTATGGAGGGAGGTATATCATCTGGATCTTGACACCATCGTACATACCAACCTTTTCCGAATACTCAATGGGTATCTTGATCAGGGTATCGCTATTATTCCATTTCCCATAACTGACGATAACTTTCTGGCTTCCATAAAACGTCTGGAGCATAACAGCTGGGTAAGCTTCTTCAAAACCGATCGAGCAAGAAAATTATTGTTTGATCCTGAGGTCACAATAACTGACCTCTTGAATGTTTTGGTCGCAGACGAGCAATTGTACGAGCAATACCTTTTTGATCAGCAATTCGAACATCCCGGATGGTCAGGGATGGTATCAGCAATTGAATCACAACCTCACACGCTGCTCGATAGCAGAATCATAAGTCTAAAGGACATGATTACCCTGGAACTGCTCCTGGAAATTGATAACCTGGATTATAGCCTGAATGGAAAATGGAAGCCAATTGCTCAAATTGACCAATTTAAGCGGGTCGATCTCTTTGAGGATAATTCAATATCCGAACTGGACGAAATACTCACCATTTGGCAAGAGGCGTATGAATGGACCTATTATGATAAGGTACTGGCAGGAATAAAATATCAGACCCGAAATGATGAGCAAAAAGATTCTGTCTCTTTTCAGGCGTTCTTTTGCATTGATGACAGAGAATGCTCAATTAGGAGGCATGTTGAACATTTTGATCCTAAATGTGCAACCTATGGAACACCTGGTCATTTTGCGATAGATACTTATTACCAGCCAAAAAATGCAAAGTTCTATACCAAAGTGTGTCCTGCACCATTATCTCCCAAACACCTGATCATGGAGGTTAGTACCAAAAGAGAGGGTGCATCAGATGAATTTTTAACCAAAAACACGCATTCGCTTTTTCGTGGATGGATGATTACACAAACGATTGGCTTTTGGTCGGCCCTGAAAATGATGATCAATATTTTCAGGCCGAGTCTAAGCCCGGCTTCATCATCATCCTTTAACCATATGGACGAGTTTTCCAGTGTGACTATTGAAAACAGGAGCCCGTTGCACATAAAAGACGGACTCCAGATTGGATATACCATTGATGAGATGACTGACAGGGTTGAGTCTGTATTAAAAAGTACCGGTGTTACTTCATCTTTTGCGCAAATCGTCTATATGATCGGACATGGCGCAAGTAGTGCAAATAACACACATTATGCCGGGTATGATTGTGGTGCATGCTCCGGTCGACCAGGCTCAGCAAACGCCAGAGCCTTTAGCTACATGGCGAATCATAAGGAAGTAAGGTCAAAACTTACAAAAAGAGGGATTGTTATACCTGAATCAACCGAATTTGTAGGAGGTCTTCATGACACTACAAGGGATGCAATTACCTTTTATGATGAAGAGCTTCTCTCGCCGAAAAACCTGAAGCAACATCAAACAAATGCCGTTATCTTTCGAAAGGCACTGATGATCAATGCTAAAGAAAGATCAAGAAGATTTGAGTCTGTCAATTCCAGAAGTTCGATCGATAAAATCTATAAGGAAGTACAAAAGCGAGCTGTTTCACTATTTGAACCAAGGCCTGAATTGAATCATGCGACAAATGCGCTATGCATTATTGGCAGAAAAGAACTGAACAGTAAACTGTTTCTGGATAGAAGAGCATTTCTCAATACGTACGATTATTCACTGGATCCGGATGGAAACTTTTTACTCAACATTATTAATGCAGCTGCACCGGTCTGTGGCGGTATTAACCTTGAGTACTATTTCTCCAGAGTAGATAATGAACTCCTTGGAGCCGGAACAAAGTTGCCACACAATGTAATGGGTTTAATAGGTGTTGCGAATGGTTTTGAGGGAGACCTGAGACCAGGTTTACCAATGCAGATGATAGAAGTTCATGATCCAATAAGGCTCATGATGATTATTGAACAGCTACCGGAGGTAGTATTGAACACTATTCAGCGAGTAGCTGCAACATATGAATGGTTCATTAATGAATGGGTACATCTCACAGTCGTTCATCCGAACACCAGAGAGATCTATCATTTTAAAGATGGTCAATTCTCTCTCTATGATCCACTTTCTAAAAAGGTCAACGCTTTGGTCAATGAGGATATTAATATTTTGATCGAAGCTAATTCTGACAATTTACTGGTGTTCGAAATGCAATAATGCTGAAGCAATGATGGAAATTTTAATAAGCTTATTTGTTCTCATTCCCCTGGCGGGCTTCTTGCTGAATATTTGTATCCCCCGGAGAATGGAAGCATTGCTGTCTTGGGTCGCATTTGGAACCGCAGGGATCCAGCTTTTACTGGCCTTCCTGTTTATCATTTTTTGGGCATTCTCCGGAAGTACGGTTATTAACATCAAAGAGTTTGTGATTTATGAAACAACGGGATATGAATTCTTTATTGATTTGTACTTTGATTACATAACAGCCGTCTATCTGTTTGTAGGATCTTTTCTGACATTTCTTATTACCATTTACAGTCGATACTATCTACACAGAGAATCCGGCTATAAGCGATTTTTCAACACCATTCTTTTCTTCTTTTTCGGGTACAACATCATCATTTTTGCCGGAAATTTTGAGACATTATTTATTGGATGGGAGGTATTGGGCATTTCTTCCTTTTTATTGATTGCTTACTACAGAGAGCGCTATTTACCTGTGCGAAATGCCTTTAAAGTATTTTCTATCTATCGACTCGGAGATATCTGTATCATTCTCGCCATGTGGATGAGTCATCACTTGTGGAATCACAATATCACTTTTTTGGAGTTGAATAACACTGCGCTTGTCAGTGCTGAACTGGAGGATCACTTCTCAATGGCTTTTTTCATATCCTTGATGATTTTGATTGCAGCATGTGTCAAATCGGCACAGCTTCCTTTCTCCTCCTGGCTTCCAAGAGCAATGGAAGGACCAACTCCTTCCAGCGCAATTTTTTATGGCTCTTTGTCCGTTCATATCGGTGTATTTGTCCTACTTAGGACTTTCCCATTTTGGGAGCAACAATATGAATTCAGATGGATTATGGCAGGCATTGGGTTCCTTACAAGTGTAGTTTCCACTTTTACAGGCAGAGTTCAGTCGTCAGTAAAATCTCAAATTGCCTATTCCTCTATTTCACAAATTGGACTGATATTTATTGAACTGGCGCTGGGACTCAAAATACTCGCACTGATTCATTTTGCCGGCAATGCTTTTCTCAGAAGCTATCAACTGCTTGTATCGCCATCTGTAGTTACCTATTTGATTAGAGAGCAGTTTTACAAATTCATGCCCAGACCAAGACCTAAGGGAAGAATAGTTTTCGACGTATTAACGAATTCGATCTATGTCCTATGCGTGAAGGAATGGAACCTTGAAACATACATGTTTCGCTATCTGTGGAATCCATTCAAGAAGTTGGGCAGAGCAATGAAATTCATTAATAAGAAAACGCTCATTTTCGCATTCATCCCTATATATTTTATAGCGGTTTTTCTTCTTTTAAATGCTCAGCTCTTTCCGCCGGATACCATTCACTACATCCCTGTTTTGATAGCTTTGATTGGTCTCCTTTTGGTTATCCGATCCTTTGTAGAAAGAAGAAATGTGCAGTTTAGCTGGCTGTTGATTGCATTTAATCATTTTTGGATCGCCCTTGCTGTCTCACTCAATGAGCACTTCAGCATTTCACATATCATTATTTATTTATCAGGAGTCGTACTATCAGCTGCCATTGGATCGATCGTATTACTTAAACTACAGAAAAAAGAAAAGAATCTTGATTTAAACAGGTTTTACGGGCACGTTTATGAATACAGGAACTCAGCATTTTTTTTCCTGATTGCATGCCTTGGTCTTGCCGGATTTCCAATTACAACCACTTTTCTTGGTGAAGATTTGATTTTAAGTCATATCCATGAAGACCAGCTGGGTCTGGTGATGCTTATTTCCATCAGCCTTATTGTAGACGGGCTTGCCTTGATCCGTATTTACTCACGAATCTTTCTTGGACCACATATAAAACCATATCATGAAGTAGCAAAACGATCCTCATAATCAAATCATGACAAAAACAACAATATATATTCTTCTTATAATGTCAGCGACAATTACCGCAACTGGACAAGTCAGGACAAAATCTCAAAACAATGATTTGTGGTTTCTCCAGCTTTCCAAGATTCAACTGACCAACAGGTGGGGATTTGAAAATGAACTCCACTTACGTTTGACTAATTGGACAGAGACCAGACAGCAAATACTATTGAGACCGTCAATTTGGTATAAGTTGAATGAAAACGTGAAGTTTCAACTCGGCTACACACACATTGAAACCTATCCTTACGGGGATCAACCCATTGCTATTCGTACACCGGAAAACAATATTTGGGGTCAGTTTGTGCTTGACCACTCAGCCGGAGGTTTGAAGGTGTCACATCGCTACCGACTGGAAGAAAGATGGACCGGGAAAACTATAAGCACAACATCTGGTGACCCTGCAATTAAAGGCTCATTGCATCGAAACAGATTCAGGTACAGGGTTACACTAAAAAAGGAATTTAATGAAGGTAAATTCTATGCGACAATGTTCGATGAGGTTTGGGTCAATTTTGGAGAAAACACCGGATACAATCGACTGGATCAAAACTGGCTTTACGTAGGGTTTGGGAAGAGGTTGAATGATCGAATTACACTTGAAACAGGCTATTTGTGGCAAATCATAGAAAAGGCCAACGGAACACAATTCGAATCTAACAATACCATACAATTCACCGCTCATTTCAATTTCAAAAAGAAAAATCAACAATAATATGAACACATTATTCGATAAAAAACCTTTGGCCGGGTTCGCCGGACTAAAGGCCCACTGGAAAGATGATATGCTATCAGGTTTTATGGTCTCTCTTATTGCATTACCTCTTTGTCTGGGTATTGCGCTGGCATCCGGAGTACCCCCTATGGCCGGCCTCATCGCCGCGATTGTAGGAGGATTGCTCATGTCCAGGATTACAGGTTCTCACGTAACTATCAGTGGTCCGGCTGCCGGATTAATAGTTGTGACGTTGGGAGCAGTTGAATCCATGGGTGGTGGAGATCCTTTAACAGGTTATAAGTATGCCCTGGCCGCCATTGTTGTAGCTGGTGTTATTCAAACCATTTTCGGAATGCTCAAAGTAGGTAAACTGGGAGACTTCTTTCCCTCTGCCGCAGTACATGGCATGCTGGCTGCAATTGGGATAATTATTATGGTTAAGCAACTATTTGTGGCCTTGGGAACGAAAGCCGAAGGACATGAACTCTTTGAAGTAATTGCTGAAATACCGCAGGCACTGGTAAACATGAATCCTGAGATCGCACTCATTGCGATGGTCAGTCTGTTCATTCTGGTTGGTCATTCTAAAGTAAAATTCAAGCCGATAAAAATGATCCCTGCTCCCATGTGGGTCATTGTGGTATCTATACCCATGTCACATCTTTTTGATCTCTTTCATGAGCATCATTATAAATTAGTGGGTATTGATTATGTACTTGGGCCAAAATACCTGGTTCATTTACCCGAAAACGTTGCTGATGGAATCGTATTCCCCGATTTCGGCATGATGGGTACCGGAATTTTTTGGATTGCCGTATTGAGCATTGCACTGGTTTCAAGTATAGAATCACTCCTCAGTGCATCGGCAGTTGACACACTTGATCCATTTAAGCGGAAATCAAACCTGAATCGCGATATGTCCGCCATGGGTGGCGGCTCTGCGATTTCCGGACTGCTTGGTGGATTGCCTATGATTTCAGAGATTGTCAGAAGCTCTGCCAATATCACCAATGGCGGAAAGACACAATGGGCGAACTTTTTTCATGGTGGATTTTTGCTCCTTTTTCTCCTGTTTGGGAAACCCATTATCGAGCAAATTCCACTGGCTGCACTGGCCGCCATGTTGATCCATGTAGGTTTTAGGCTTGCTTCTCCGATGGAGTTCAAACATATTAGGGAAATTGGAAAAGCACAGCTGGTGATATTTCTAACAACAATCATTATGGTATTGGCGACCGATTTAATAATTGGTATTGCAGCAGGAATCATAATGAAATTCATCATTCATCTGATTTATGGTGCACCGTTGAAATACCTCTTCCGAACAAAATTTGATTATGAGGAAGAGCCAAAAACGAGCACAGGAATTATCCATTTACACCACGCAGCACTTTTTTCAAATTATCTATCCCTTAAAAAGGAAATCCAGAGTCATCATGACAAGGATCATTTGATCATTGACTTTCAGGGGGTAAATCTGATTGACCATACCTTCCGAACACACATTCATGAATTGATGGATGAATGGGAAACCGAAGGGAAGAAAATTGAACTGACCAATAAGGATCACCTGGTGCCTGTCTCGGACCACCCACTTGCTGCAAGGGTGGCCAAAAAAGACGGAGTGATATCACGGGATATTAAACTTGATGATCACCAATTGGCTCTGGAAGCCATCGCCAAGGATTCCGGTTGGTATTTCGAACCCGGCAAGACCATGTCATTCAAAGGTTTTGATGGATTTAGTTTCAGTCGTGCAGGCAAAATCGTGTATTCACAAAACATTATTTCAGGAGTTTTTGAGGATTACCGTTTCATCTACTCTGAAGTGATTTATGATACAACGCTGCAGACAAGTTCGGCAGATTCCATGCTTCCTGCATTGCTTATCAAGAATGAAAGTTCGGAGAAACGTTTTCCTGTATTTACCATGGAAAAAGAAGGTTTCTTTGAGAAGATCGGTGATATGGCATCTGGCAAGGACATTGATTTTGAAGATCACCCAATATTCTCAGATAAGTTCCTGCTCAGAGGTCTGGAAGAAGATGCCATCAGGGCATTCTTTCATCCCGGCATTTTAAAACTTATAGAGAGTGATCCGGTTTTCCACGTTGAGAGCAACGGACAATCCATCATTCTTTACAGGTTTGATCAAAAATCAACACAAAAAGAAGTAAAAAGCATGATTAAATTCGGTAAGAAACTGGTACTGGAAATTTAACAACAGGAAAAAAATGACCTGCGATTGAAATCGCAGGTCATTTGTATTTAAAAGCCTTTGTTGCCTTAAATTCCTGAGAATCGATAGATCGGCTCCAACTGGTCTATGTTTGTGTATTTACATTCAAGGTCAATAATTTTACCATCTGACAGAGAATACACCCAGCCGTGAATTTGCAGTTCGCGATTCTTCCACGCTTTTTGAACAATGGATGTTTTTGCCAGATTATGCACCTGTTCGATCACATTTAACTCCACCATTCGGTTTTCTTTCTCTTTTGAATCCTTAATAAGATCAAGCAAATCCACGTGGTTCTGATAGATATCTTTGATGTGTGCAAGCCAGCGCCCCACCAATCCCACATATTGGGTGTCCATCGCTGCTTTCACTCCTCCGCAACCGTAATGCCCACAAACAATCACATGCTTTACATGCAGGTATTCGACGGCATACTGCAACACGCTCAACATATTTGTATCCGAGTGAATCACCTGATTGGCAATGTTTCGATGGACAAATATTTCTCCTGACTCGGTTCCGGTTATTTCATTGGCAGGTACACGACTGTCAGAACAACCAATCCATAAAAATTCAGGTTTTTGCCCTTTTGCCAGTTTTTTGAAATAATCCGGTTCAAGTTTCAACTTTTCTTTTACCCATTTTTCATTCCCCTTTATAAGCTTATCGTATGATGCCTGCATTTGTTATTCCTGTTTATTAGTTCTATCAAACCTAAAAGTAGTCCAGAATGAATTGATGGTGAATAAAGTGTACTTCAAAACAAGTTGATCAAAAAGATCATACTGATATTTGTCATTTTTTTAGCCTCACAACTGGTATAGTTTTCAGGAAAAAAAGATGTCCAGTTTTCGTATCAGGCCCAGGTTCAAACATTCCATTAAGCAAAACAGCCAGGTGGCGCAGGAAAAAATCTACAAAGCTATTGAATTGGACGAATCACTTATTGCAAACAAACTCCCCAACCATCTGTACATTAAAGTACATCCCAATGAACAACACTTCTGGTCTCCTCAACTGCATCTTTCTTTTGAACAGGAGGAAGATGAGGTAATCATTAGAGGATTGTATGGACCGAATCCCACCTTATGGGCCATCTTCTTTTTTGGCTACATCGTTTTGGGGATTCTTTTTGTCTTCCTCGGTATGTGGGGGTTCTCCCGGTGGAGTCTCGGGCTGTCTTCAGGTATCCTCTGGTCGCTACCTGTCTTTGCGGTCTGCGCACTTATCCTGTACTTCTTCGCACAGACGGGTCAAAAGCTTGGAGCCCAACAAATGTTCGACATCCATCATTTCTATGAGACGGCTCTTGGAGAAAAAATACATATAGGCTGAAAATCCACCTATTCTAAAGGCTGGCTTTCAAGAACTACTGCAGCTTCCCTTTATTAATAGTTAGCACCGGAATAGCAGATTCTTTTGTCATACGTGTGGCAAATGAATGCTGAAAAAATCGGTGCAAGCCAGCTTTGGCTTCTGACAAAGTGATGATCAAACCTGCATCTTCTCTATCAGCAAATTTCATCAGAGCTTCATTCGGTTTCTTATCCTTAATCACATCTACCATATAATTTTTCAAACCGGAATTCCTGGCCAGTTTATTCAAATCATGCATGATTACACCTTTTGAATCTGTATCAACTACATCAACAATATGCAATGTTGCGTTCAGAGATTCAGTCAGTGTTTTGACCATTTCAAAGGCTTTCTTAGAGTACGCTTCATCCAGAAGGTCAATCCCCAATACTACCTCTTTGATGTTTTTGTCTACTTTCTCCTGAACGGAAAGTACAGGCGTTTCCAGGTGTTCTATTAATTGTTCTGTATGATTTCCGGAAAAGAACTCTTGTATACTTGCTTCTCCGGTAGTACCAATTACAATCAAATCAGCACCATTTTTATCAATGAAATGTTTAACACCTTCAAGAAAGCCACCACCCAGCTGAAGACCGGTTACTGTTACACCATCACCAGAGAATTCGACCGACAAATCCTGGAGTTTCTTTTTATTGGCTCGAAATAACTGTGCATTGAACAGGGAATCTTCCGAAAAACCGGAGGAATGTGCTTCGCCAGACAGGTGCAATGAGGTGTCATCAAGCGGAATGTTTTCAAAATGTACAACAACGACCTCTGCTTTCATCGGCTTAGCCAGATGTGCGGCAAACTCAACAGCATTATGTGACAATTTTGAAAAGTCAATGGGGACCAGGATCTTTTTCATAACTACTATTTTTATAGGATTCAAATTAGAACCACGTGATTACTTATTTAAAGATATTCGTCAGTTGACAACATGTTCCGTATCAGTTTCAAATGATCATCACTCCTCTTTGTAACTGATGTCATAGGTGAGCTTAGCCACCTGACCCAGCATATAACTTACCCCGCAGTACCTCTCCTGAGACAGGTTAACAGCCTTTTCAATCTTATCTCTTTTCAGGTGTTTTCCCTGAAATTCATAATTCAAATGAATTACCCCATAATACCTGGGGTGCTCGGCAGTTAGTTCTCCTGTCACAGTGATTTTTATGTCATCTACCTCCACTCTCATCTTGGCAAGCAAGGATGCAATATCCATCCCTGTACAGCCACTTAATGCGGCAAGAAGCATTGGTTTGGGTGTTGGCCCCTTGTCTTTCCCTCCTACCTCAGGATTTGCATCCATTGTGATCGTATGTCCATCAACGGTCGAATCAAAGCTCATTGCCCCGGTCCACTTTGTTTGTACTTCGTGTTTTGTCATTTTTTTACAAATGTCTGAATCAAATAATCAGAGCTGTCAGATGAACAAAATATGTGTGCCATCACCTTTGGCTCTTTCATAAAAATCTCCTACAGTAATTACTCCGTCAATGTCATCTATGAGTTTCCCTTTTTCCAGGTGAAACATATCCATTGCCAGCTTACATGCCCATAGTTTGGTTCCGGAAGCAGAAAGAATTTCTAAAAACTCATCCACCTGAGGAATGTCCAGTTTTTCCATTTCATTCTTCATCATTTTAGTAGCCAGTGCTTCCATCCCTGGCAGTCCGCCGAGCATTGTTGGCATGTGCATGGCAGGATTCCCGACGGTAGCCACATGAAGATGTTTCAACTTCTCTTTTTGAATAGCCTCCAGCCCAAAGAAGGTGAAGAATATCTCAGATTCGATCCCTTCCATTCTGGCACCATTGGCCAAAATGAAGCAGGCGTATACATTGTCAATTGTCGCTTTGGACAAAATGAGCATCATTTTCTTCACGGGTTTATCTTTCGCTTCCATTATTGATATTTTTTAAGGTTCAATTTCAAATACAACTTACAGGTTTAGGGATCCCTGCTATCCTGCTCGCTTTTTTGAGCGGTCCGTCCGGAAATAATTGATAGAATTGTTTGATATCTACTATTCCACTCTTACCAACTTTTCGAATGGTAATCGGAATCTCATTTTTGTATTGATCCTGCAGGTATTCAAGTACTTCCCAGTGCTTTTCTGCAAGTTCAATACCTTCTTCAGCTGCAATTTCTACAGCAATTTCTCTTGTCCACTGATCCAGGTTTTCCAGATATCCCTGATCATTGCATTTAACGCTTATATTCGCATAGGTCATTTCAGCCATGATTATTATTTTTTAGTTCGTTATTAAGATTGTACAATTTCAGTCTCTTCAATTTCTTTTCCTGACGTGCTCATTTTCGCTGATACAAATGGGATGTGTTTACCCTGTATTAGCATGTTCCAGTATATCCATCGGAAAGCAAGTTTTCCAAGATGGTTCATGTGAGTTTCCTTCAACAAGCTGAGTGGACCCACTCCGGCGAAAGGAAATACACCCCTCACTGGCTCTTGCGTATAATTAAAATCTATCAGCAGCGCTTTTCCATGTCCTGTTTCCACAAAACAGTTCGCATGGCCGTCAAATTCTTTTTTCAATTCCTTCCCGGCAATAAAACGCTGAATGTTTTCTGTCAGAATTTCGGCTTCAAAGTGTGCAACAGACCCGGCCTTGGATGCCGGAAGATTTGTAGCATCACCAATCACGAAAATGTTGTCTTTGATTTTGGATTGAAGTGTGGATTTATCTGTTGGCACATAATTCAATTCATCGCCCATTTCTGAACGTTCAATCATCGGGTCACCCATATTTGTAGGTACGGTAACCAACAAATCATAGGACACCTCTTTGCCTCCATAATCAATGATTTTTTTCGCCTCCCCGTCTACTTTCTCGATATTAAAATCAGGAACCAGATCAATGTTTTTTTGCTCAAGCAAATGTCCAAGAGCTTCTGTTGCTTTCGGTTTGGTGAAAGCACCGGACATTGGTGTTACATAAGCTATTTCTACTTTATCCCTCATCTCTTTGTTGATGAAAAAGGAGTCCGCCAGGAACGCAAATTCCAGAGGAGCAACCGGACATTTTATTGGCATTTCGGCGATATGAACCACTAACTTTCCGCCCTCCCATTTCCTGAGTTTATTCCTTAGCTGTTTTGCTCCTTTGAAGGTATAAAAATCGAAGACGGAATCATGCCAGTGATCACCGGTCATTCCCTCGATCTCTTCGGGCGCAATGTTAGTTCCGGTGGCAATGATTAAAATATCATAATTCAGGACTTGTCCGTTTTCCATAAAAACCTGATCATGGTCTTTATCAATCCGGTCAATCATTCCTTCCACATAATGAATACCCTTCGGAATGAATTTTCCGGTATCCTTCTTTAGTTGCTTCGTTTTGATCAGATCGAATGGGTAAAAAAGGAAGCCAGGCTGATAGTAATGTATCGGGTCCTGATCTACGATACTGATCTCCCACTCTTTTGAATCCAGGGCATGATTCAGGTGGTTTACCATCATTGTTCCGGAGGTTCCGGCACCCAGAATTAATAGCTTTTTCATATTCTTCTTAGTATAGTTCATCTTTATAAATCAGATCAAAATTCGATCTATGCCTAAAGACTATCAATGAGATTCCTCATGGTGCCACCTAACATTACGCATTGATCTCCCTGGGATTGTATGAGTGTATTGAGCATGGGAATAACCGAAAATTAGAGGAAATCAAAAAGGCTGTCGGAATACGACAGCCTGAAAAATGAATCATCAAAACAAAAGTCTTCAAGACTTTTATGCTTTGTTGTTCCCGTATATCGGTGAAACAGATGTCGGTATAAGATTCTTTATAAATAAGCTGAATGGGATGTGTGGTGTCCTCAATAGCGTCATTTCTACCGTTCAGGAGGACTCCTGAAACCATTAACAACTGACTATCATTCACAATGACTAAAAAACAAAAGTCCAACAGGCCTTTGTTTTCTACAGCCTGTTTCTACTTAACAGCGAAATGGATATCTGTTATCAATTCTTTCTCAGAGGTGTTTTGCGGATCACTCACATACACCTCGAACGGATGAATGTCCTTCTTGTGTCTGAATTCTTTTGCCCGATGCATTGCATAAAGTGCACTCCAGGCATTGCCCAGATAATTGTAGGGACCAATGTGACTGACTGTATAAATTTTGGTTGCCGGTATTTCACCCTTAATGAAGCCGGCAGGTATTTCCTCAGGCATGCTTTTAACCTCACAGCCTCCGGTATACTCTACCATTCCTTTTACCATATCCCATTTGTGATAAATAGAAAACGCGATTCCGTCTGTAAGTCCCTCGTGCTGATCAAGATACTCTTTAAGTTTTCCAAAGTCACTCTTCATTTGCTCTCCCATCTGAGACATCTCACAGGAAGTTCTGATCCCAATGTATTTGCCCCCAGGGAAATCAGATTCCCCTTTGAACTCAAGTTTTGAAGAAACTTCTCCTGTTTCTACATATTCCTTCAGCATATTAAGCCCTCTTTCATAATCCATTCCAATAAATGCAATCATCATCTTTTTCATCCAGAACATGAAAAATGGAAGGCTGCTATCCATCAGCCATGAGACTTTTGTTGCCTCCCCCTCCGACTCAAGCTCAAACCGAACTTTCGAGCTGGACTTCCAGGGTTTCAGAAAGTTTAAATCGATATCCAGTGACTTTCCGACCTCCTCGTTTGTTATCGACATATTTCCGGACCCGGTGCGCTTTCCTTCCCATTCGTATGATTTTGAATCTTCTGACACTATCACTTTTGCATCGGGTTCTGTAATGAGCCACGGTGACCAGGGCTTCCATTTATTAAAATTGCTTAATACTTCGAATACTTTTTCTGCTGGTGAATCAATCGTAATCGATTTGCTGACATTAAATTTTGGCATTGGGTGAATACGTTTAGTGTTCACCTAAATTACTGAAAGAAGGAATAAATAAGTAAGGAATTATTAGCGCATTTATACAGGCTCAACCCACATATCATGCTCCCTGATCAGTTCGATCAGTTCGTCAAGGGCTTTTTCTGATGGCACACCACGTTTTACCACTTCTTTTCCGCGATACAATGTGATCTTTCCTTTCCCGGAACCTACATATCCAAAATCCGCATCTGCCATCTCTCCCGGTCCGTTTACTATACACCCCATAATTCCAATCTTAACCCCCTTGAGATGATCCGTTCGCTTACGAATCATGGCCGTTGTTTCCTGCAAATCAAATAACGTTCGACCGCATGATGGACATGAAATGTATTCCGTTTTGGTAATTCTTGTCCTTGCCGCCTGAAGAATTCCAAATGACGTATCGTTATACAATTTGAGTTGTTGTGAATCTGGCTTATCCTGCGCCGAAATCATCACACCATCTCCCATTCCATCAATATAGAGTGTTCCAAAATCGGTGGCAGAGTAAATCATTAATTCGTCTTCGGTCAATTTCTTATACGAACCGTTCAAAACTATCGGTACATCAATTTGACGACTGATCAACTCAACAATAAACCGTCTGATTGCTGCTGTTCCATGTGTGTTTTTAGTTTGTAAAATCAGGACGACATTATTGAATGTGCTAAGCCGCTGCATAACATCCTCGGTTTCTTCGTCTACATTGATATTTAAAAAATTAAGGTGATCATGCAGTTTGTCTGTGCCTGCCAAATCTGTAATCAACGGGTACGTGTTTGAATCACCGGTTTTTATCCATTCAGCATAATCGACAATTTCCTTTAGTCCGTTCGGAAGCATGAATTCAATCGGATTGGACCCGGAATAAATATAGTCAGCACCCAGATCATTCATCCCCCACTTATCCAGTTCTGGCAGGTATGAATGTCCGATAACTTTCAGGTCTTTTCGTTCAACCGTTTCAGTTTTTGAAAAGTCAGCAATCACTCTCGGCACATTCTCTCCTCCAAAGTTCAGCACCTCCGCTGTTGTTCTTCTCGAATAACTAAAAGGATCAATGGGATAATTGGTAATATCTCGTATCGGCTTTTGCTCCGTTTTGTGAATGAGTCGGTCCACCATAATTTGAGCAACCGGAGCTTCAACCTCAGGTTCCTCAGTCAATGAAACTCGAACGGTATCACCCAGACCATCCTCCAAAAGTGTTCCAATTCCTACCGCTGACTTGATTCTGCCATCCTCTGCTTCACCGGCTTCCGTAACTCCAAGATGTAGCGGATATGGAGTAAGTCCCTCAATATCCAGTCTGTTCACAAGTAATCGGTATGCCTGTACCATCACCTGCGGATTACTGGATTTCATGGAAACAACCAATTCCCGGTAGTCCAATGCCTCGCAGATTCGGATGAACTCGAGCGCAGATTCCACCATACCAAGCGGTGTGTCTCCATAGCGACTCATTATTCGGTCAGAAAGCGAACCGTGATTGGTTCCAATACGCATGGCTGTTTTGTTAGCCTTACAGATTTCAACCAACGGAGAAAACTTGTCTTCAATCCGGCGCAGCTCTGAAGCATATGCATCATCCGTATATTCGATTTCTTCAAATTTTTTCTTATCTGCGTAATTACCCGGGTTGACTCTGACCTTTTCTACAATGGTAGCCGCCAGTTCCGCAGCATTAGGAGTAAAATGAATGTCCGCTACCAGTGGGACGTTGCAGCCTCTTTTGATCAATTCATTCTTGATGTTCTCCAAATTTTGAGCTTCCTTAATACTTGGAGCAGTGATCCTCACATATTCACAACCTGCTTCCACCATTCGAAGCGTTTGCTCAACGGAACCCATTGTATCCATCGTATCGACGGTCGTCATTGACTGGATACGAATTGGATTATCCCCCCCAAGTGGAACATCTCCGATAAACACTTCATGTGATTTTCTTCTTTCGTATTTTGTCAGACTTGGAGTGTACAGATTGCTCATTTGAGTGTTAAATCAGCTTACATATAATTCAGAAGTATCGGTAAAGTTCATCAAATATCTCCCAATTGCGGGCGGATAACAATGTCTTCGATAACCGTTCGTTCACTCAACTGATAACTGGAGTAAATGGTTTCTGCTACATCCTCACTTTTAATGAATCGTTCTTCCGGCAATTCAACACCTTCCCAGCTGGAAGTCAAAACAGCTCCGGGCAGCACTGCGGTCACCCGAATTCCAAACTCCTTCATCTCTTCTCTCAAAGCTTTGGACATACCGTACATGGCAAACTTCGAAATCGAATAGGAACCTCCATTTGGGTAGGCCATTATACTCGCTACCGAACAAATATTGAAAATGTGTCCCCTCCGTTCACGTTTCATTGCCGGAATAAGTCCCCTCGAAACATTGTAGGCACTGTACAAATTTGTTTCAATCATTTCTTCCATGTTACCCTCCTTTTCCTCATGGACCAGACCCGGAATGAATCGACCACTGTTATTGACCAGAACATCAACCGGTCTGGCAATCATCCGGATAAACTCTACAAAGTGAACAACTTCATCTTTTTTGGATAAATCAGCCTTTAAGGTATGAATGGAAACCCCGGACTGTTCCAGCACCTCCTTTTTCAATTGCTCAAGATCAGCTTCATCCCTCGAACAAGTGGCTATGGCATATCCTTCGGATGCAAAACGTTCAACAATGGCCCGACCAATCCCTTTTGATCCTCCTGTCACTACAACCAATCTTTGTGAATTATCCATCTTTTCTTTTTGGTTACTTCTTATTCGTGTTATTTTGGCAAAACTAATAATCCCAGCTTCGCGAACTCACTAAATGAGTATGATAAAAGCGTCCATTTTTTTTATGAATAAATACCTTTGATCCAATGAAGAGCCTTGGTAAGTTCATCATTTTCGTGGGTCAGCTTTTTGTTCGAAGAGAATCGTTCAGAACTTATATCAAACTGATCTTTGATGAATGTGTCAAGGTGGGCTACAATTCTGTTTTTATCGTGGCTATTGTTTCTGCATTCATTGGTGCGGTAACTACCGTTCAGACAGCCTATAATCTGATCTCTCCGTTGATCGCTGATCCAATCATTGCCCTGGTGGTGAGGGATATGACCCTGTTAGAGTTAGCCCCGACGATAACGGCCATTGTATATGCAGGAAAAGTAGGTTCAAACCTTGCCGGAGAATTGGGGACCATGCGAATCACTGAACAAATTGATGCATTGGAGGTAATGGGTATCAATGCTACATCTTACCTCGTATTACCTAAAATCATAGGATCTGTAATTATGTTTCCATTACTGGTGATTCTGGCAGCCTTTATTTCCATTTACGGTGGATACCTTACAGCAATGTTTACCGGCGTTATTTCAGGAACCGATTACATCCTGGGAATTCAAATGGATTTTATTCCTTTCCAGGTAACATTCGCTTTGATCAAAGCAGTAACATACGGATTTCTTGTCGCATCAATATCTTCATATAAAGGGTTCTTCACTGTTGGTGGGGCACTGGAAGTGGGCAAATCTTCTACTGGTGCGGTAACCAGCAGCTGTATCGCAATTCTTGTTGCAGACTTCCTTCTCGCTTACCTTCTTGCCCCTCTTTTAACATTATGATAGAGGTACATAATATATCAAAATCGTTTGACGGCAAACAGATCCTGTTTGATATCAGTGCCACCTTCGAGAAGGGAAAAAACAATATGATTATTGGTGCAAGCGGGACAGGCAAGAGTGTGTTGCTGAAGTGCATTGTCGGGCTGATCAAACCAGAAGAAGGCCGTGTAGATTTTGATAAGCGTGATTTCACCCGTGCCAATAAAGAATTGCAAACACAGATTCGAAGGGAAATGGGGATGCTGTTTCAGGGCGGTGCGTTATTTGACAGCAGCACTGTGGAACAAAACGTTATGTTCCCACTTGATGTGCTGACCAAAATGCCGTATGAAGAGAAACTTGAGCGTGTAAACTTCTGCCTGGAGAGAGTCGGACTGGAAAATGTTAATAAAAAAATGCCATCCGAAATTTCTGGGGGAATGAAGAAACGGGTCGGCATAGCAAGAGCAATTGTTAATCAGCCCAACTACCTTTTTTGTGACGAACCCAATTCAGGACTCGATCCACAAACTTCCATTCGAATTGATAACCTGATCAACGACATTACGAAAGAATACAACATTACTACCGTTGTGGTAAGTCATGACATGAATTCGGTTATTGAGATGGGCGATAACATCATCTTCATTCATGAGGGACAAAAAAAATGGGATGGATCCAAAGATGACATTGCTGAATCCGATGTTCAGGAACTCAATGATTTTGTTTTCGCAAGCAAAATGATGAAGGTGATGAAGAATCGTTGAGCTGTTAATACCGCTGTACAGGACAGATAAATCCGAACAATTTCCGCTCAGGGGTTATAAATGATCCAGTCATATAATCTATTTTAGAGGTCAACTTTCACGGTTTTACCGTCGGGTGCTTCAACCAGCCTTGCGTTAACGTAAAATAATATTGAAACTAAAGGCGTTATTAGTATGGTTAAATTTAATCTCAATATATTTATATTTTAAATAATTGATGCACCGTTCACTCCTCACCATCTCCCTGATTCTCATTGGTCTTTATGGCCATTCGCAATGTCCACCAGGTCCGCTGGGTGCAGGTAAATTTCTTGATAAGCCGGCTGGATGTGCGACCAATGGTTTAGACATAATGTTTACCCCACAGTACAGCCAGCTTGCTGACAATGATGTTATTGTTATCGACTGGGGAGACGGAACAGCCAACGAAATGATCAATGTTGGCAATACCGGCGTACAGTCGGGTATTTCGTACAACACTCCGGTACCTCATACTTATACGGAAGCTAACACTGCAGGCGGTTGCGTTTATACGATCACTGCTTATGTGATGAGTACCTGCTATACCATCGAAGAAACTACCGAAGAATCAGAAATAGTCATTTGGAACACTGACAACTTTGGTGATGGTGGTTCGGACCTGGCTCCTGCTCCATTGCTTTTTGAAGTTTGTGCCGGGACTACCGCCACTGTTCAATTTGAAGATCTAAGCCCATGGAACTGTACAGATTTAGCAGTAACAACTTCTGTAAACAGTCAGCCAAGATGGACCAGGTGGGAGTATGGAATTTTTGAAGATATAACTGGTACTGTTTTAGTTGATGGAAACACGGAAGCTTACCCATTTCAGGGGGTTGTTAACGATCATAACTTGTTGCCGGTACTTGATCCTCAGGCTCCGGGCAACATCAGTCTCAATGTTGATATTCCTGCAACTGCAGCAATTGGAGAAGAATTTCATGTTCGGCTTCACACCTGGAACCAATGCAATCCCTATGAAGATGGTGGTGGGGTGCCTACAGGGAACGCTTCTGTTTTCATTGATGCCATCATTCGGGTAGTTGGCCCGCCTATTCCTGATTTTGAATCGTTAGACGGTGCTACTCCGGGGGGAGTAAACCTGCCTGAATATTGCATTGATCAGGATATCTATTTCAACAATACCTCAACTAATGTGAATGGAAATACGAATTTTACATGGGAGTTTTACGATACGCCTACTGTAACAGGAACGCCAATTGGATCCGCCAATTCAACAGATGCAACTTTTGCTTTCAATAACGGAGGAATAAAAGCTGTCAGACTCATTGCTTCCAACCCCGATGTAGATGCCGCATGTGATGTCACAATTGATGGCACGGTCACTGTTACACCTGATGTTGTCGCAAACGTTGAGTTTTATGATGCAACATTGACCACACCATTGGATCCTGTTTTTTGTCAGACAGGAGATGTACCGACTCTTGACAGCTTCACAATCGGGATCGCAGATGAATCTACAAACATTGATCCGACAACAGAGTATCGATACGAAATTCGTGATGCCTGGGGAATACTGATTGAAGAAATTCCCGGTCCCGGATATTCAGGTACTCCAATAGCAGACTTTACCAGAACCTACTCAGATGAAGGCTTATATGTGGTTACTCTTTTTGCCCGAAACCCGTCAAGTCCATGTAGTAGTTCCGATAGTGACACCATTTTCGTGTACGGCCGCCCCATTCCCCAATTCACTGCCAATGAAGTCTGTGGAGGAGCACAAACCACTTTCTCGGGATTGACAGATCAACTAACCGGATTTACCACACGAGTCAATGACGATGTGATTGCTACTTACGAATGGGATTTCAGCTATGTCGAGGCGGATGGATTCAATGTGGAATTAACCAGAACGGATGATTCAGATTTTGACTGGAATGTGGGAACGGTGGTGACTCCTGAAGTTGAGCCGGTGACTTCTGAGTCTGGCACACATACAGTGGCTGTTCGAATAACTTCACAAAAAGGTGGCTGCAAAGATTTGATTACAGGCATTGTAACCGTTAACGAGAATCCTGATTCACAGCTTGCTGATGACGTTGTGGCTGATTTATGTCCCGGAGACCTCATCAACTTTACCAATAACTCTGTGAACCCTGCTTTCACCATGGAGTATTTCATTGAAGTTGAGCATACACCTTCTGCCTACTTCTCTTCTACTACACTGACCACACTGGACACCTTATTAAGTTTTCCAAATCCGGATGACACAACCAGAACCTATCAGGCGATCCTGAGAGCAAGAACGGAAGATTTGTGCGAAACATTCAGTTCACCGCTTACATTCAGAATTTCACCTGATGAAGAGTCCGGATTTGATGATCAGAACTATGATATTTTCAATACCAATTGCTCTCCCTGGACCAGTACATTGCTCGTTGATGCTGCCACACAGAGTCTGGCTCCTGATTCCTACCAGTGGACATTAAGTGATGCCAATGGTGTCCTGGCCGGTTATCCTGTTACCAAAGTCAGTACAGATCCCGACTTTCATCAGCTTGATTATCAGATAGAAAATACGTCCAATGCCATTCTCTCAGTTCAAGCCGTTCTTGAGGTAACAAAGACAGGCGTCTGTGTTTCCAATGACACCTTTAATTTGCAGATCAGTCCCCAACCGGCTGCTGTTTTCACATTAATAAGAGACGAGGATTGCGATGAGGTAGTGCTTGAAATTGAAGCCACGCAAAAGGGACTGACTAATTATGCCTGGACGTTCAATCCGACTCCTGATAACGAATTTGGAAGTGACGATCAGCGGCTGATTTCTTACACCAGAGATGTTACAACGGGAGCAGATTTTAATGCCTCCATTTCACTGGTGACAACCAACCTTGCAGGTTGCCCGAGTGAAATGGTCTCAGTTATGGAAACCATTGAGAAAAGAAAGCCGGATATCATTCCCGGGTTCACCATTTCATCTGACACTATACAATTGCCAGATGCTGTGGTCACCCTTACCAATGCAAGTACCCCTGATGCCGGGTACACCTACCTCTGGGAGTTTGGTGATGGGAGTACCTCCGATCTGAGAGATCCGGGAATGTACACTTATACCCAGTTTGGTTCTTTCCTCATTCGTCTCACAATCTCCGATGAATTCTGCGAAGTACAAACTTCTCAGTCCATCGTTGTGCTGCCGGCTGATCCGGTGATCGACTTTGTTGCAGATACCCTTCAGGGATGTACTCCGCTGACTATACAATTCACCAATCTTTCGGGAAGTGCCGAACCGGGAGAATTTTTATGGGAGTTTGGTGATGGGAGTATTTCCGAACTTGACAACCCGATTCATACTTATTTTGATGACGGAAACTACAGTGTCCGACTCAGAGGAACGAACAATGTCGGGGTTACACTGGAAACGGAGAAAACAGAGTACATTCAGGCATATGGACGACCATTCGCCGATTTCCTTGTTTCGGCACGGGTGGTTTTCATTCCTGATCAGGAGGCACATTTTAGAAATTTGAGTAAGAATGCAGTGGACTTTTTCTGGGATTTCGGAGATGGAACGACCTCTACGGAAAAAGATCCCTCCCACGCCTACACTCAGGAAGGATTCTACAGCATCACGCTGGTGGCTACCAATCCTCTCGGGTGCGTGGATACGCTGTTCAGGGACGCAGAAATTGAAGCCGTTGTGGGCGGTGAAGTTTCTTCACCTAATGCCTTCACCCCCAACCTTTCGGGACCTAATGGAGGTGTAGATAACGGGGGGCTTAATGTCAACAGTGTAAATGATATTTTCCTGCCTAAATTGGAGGGTGTTATCAGGTATAAAATGTACATATATAATAAGTGGGGGCAGCTATTGTTTCAGACCAATAATCAGAATATTGGCTGGGACGGATACTACAAAGGGAAACTGGCTCCTGCCGGAGTTTATGTCTATAAACTTGAACTCAGATATTCTGATGGCCGGGATGAAATTAAAGCGGGTGATGTGACACTGATCAGATGATGAAAAAGATACTCGCCCTCACACCAACCCTCCTGATACTTACCATTGCAGTTGGTCAGGATGCGCAATATTCTCAATTTTATTCCAATCCACTCTACCTGAATCCTGCTTTTGCCGGGACGGCCAACAATACCCGTGTCGCTGTGAACCATCGAATCCTCTGGCCCAATCTGCCACAGGTTTTCTCCAGCTATTCTGCTTCTATTGATTATCACCATGATGCCTACAACAGCGGGTTTGGTTTTCTTATCAATACTGAAGCTGCGGGAACGGTTGACCTGCAAACCAATAGCGGTGCATTCATTTATTCTTACCAGCTTGCCATAACAAAGGAGTTCGTCATTCGTCCGGCCATCAAGATCGGCCATGTCATCCGTGGGTTTGACCAGAGCAAATTGATTTTGGGTGACCAGCTTGATTTCGGCGGAGGAATCACTTCTCAGGATCCTGGATTAAGAGCTTTTAAGCTGAAAAATTATTGGGATATAGGAACCGGAATCCTTGCTTTTACCTCCAAATACTGGTTTGGATTGGGCGTGGATCATTTGAATCGGGCGAACGTCTCGCTGCTTGAAGGTGATGACCAGCTTCAGATCAGATACTCTGCTCATGCCGGAGGTCGTTTCATCCTTATGAGCAAAATTCCAACAGGTACAATTCCTGCTACTATAGCGCCAAGTGTATTGTATAAACGACAGGGAAATTTTCAACAACTGGATATTGGTGCTTCGATCCATATGCAACCGTTAATTCTGGGGGCTTACTACAGGGGAATTCCAATCATTTCAGACGGCTTTGACAACATCAATCAGGATGCAATCATCGTTCAGGCAGGTCTGGAATATTCAGGTCTGGAGATTGGCTACAGCTTTGACATTCAACTCAGCCAGCTGGATATAGTAAGCGGAGGCGGTGCACATGAATTCTCCCTTCAGTACAATTTTCACCTTCCATGGCGTAACCGGCATAAACCCAAGAAGAAGCTGCATTGTCCTGCATTTTTGCACGGATTACATAATTAATTGCACAATTCTGAGTTTGAACTTTTCATAAAAAATTACCTTAAAATTGTCTAACGAAGCATTTTACCAACTTAACGGAATTTCCGGCACACTCATCTAAGTTGTATTATTTCCAGAATATACTAACGTATCTTGCATACAATTAAAAGTTAACTAAGCACAGCAACACCACTATGCGATACGTAAAACAAGCCACTCGAAACACACCCGAAATTGCAATCAACCTGATAAAAGGTGAGATTGAACTCAGAGGCAGATCAAGTCCTGAAAATAGTCAAAAATTTTACGCTCCCCTGCTCAGAGCGCTTCAGTCAGACAAAATGAATGCAACACATGTCAATGTGGATGTTTGTCTGGAATATTTCAATACAAGCTCTTCCAAATGTCTGTACGACATCTTTCGTCAATTAAAACGTATGAAGAAATGTGGAACTGCGATTAATGTCAATTGGTATTATGAGGCACATGATGAAGACATGCTGGAAGCTGGTGAAGATTATGATGACATTGTTCAGCTTGACTTTAAGTTCATCGAGCATCAGAATGAATACCTGTAATTGAATCGTACCTGGGCTATACTTTGGACACGCCTTCTATTGATTTCATCCATTCATCTACTGTAAGTCCTTTCGTAAATGCGACTTCCACGCGAAGTGCCCGCAATCCGGTTACGCCCTGAAGGTCTTCAAGCTCCACATCCTCATAACCTTTCTTCACATATCCCTTCGTGCCTAAAAAATCAAGATACGTCCTGTACTCCTGTGCATCCTGTTCCTGTGAATAGATGATAGCTATTTTTCCAGGCTGAGTGATACGCTCACTGGTTCCTCTGATGTTTGCTTTATCCACTCTTTTCTTAATGATCTCATAACGCGCATTGTATGCACCTTCCACATCAAATCGCTTTTCATCCGTTCTGAAATGGACTGAGAGCGGTGTATTATATACCAAAATAAGTGATGCAATTTCAACCGGAGTTTCCAGTTCGCTTTGCATGGTGAGGAATTCTTTTTCCATTTCACACATCACGATCAATTGCCAAAGCCTGAGGTTTCTCAGGTAAACCTCATTAAATTTCTTATCCCGTGTAATGGATTGTCCGATATACATGTTGTATTCCACTCCATCCGTTTTGTATCGCTCATAATAATGAGGAAACATTTTCTGCGCCTCATTCTGTTTTTCATCCAGATAAGATGCCAGACGCTGGTTTATTAGGTTGACACTTTTATCATATTTTTTCCGCTCCAGATACACTGTTTTTAAATCAGGATCAAGCAATGCGCGATACTGTTTTACCAGTCGGTTCAGCTTCGGATCTTTCTCCAGATACTCGAATACCGGGTAAACATCCGTTTTCAAATACGTGAGAATCTTGTTTTCACTACCTGCAGAAAGTCCTTTTTTTAATTCCGATCTGTAAGAATCCAACCGATGAATCATTTGTTCATAAATCGGCATTGGCGCCTGCTTAAATGCCGCTTTCACCACCTTTTGAACACCAGATATCTGGCGAATGAGATCCGCACTGACTGCCTCGTTTCTCCTGGTGGAAGAACCCTTAATATCCATCTGACCGTAGAGCGGGTACAGGTTGCTAAAGACTATGTCCCTGAATTCAGGCCGCTCGTTGTTCATTTTACTATTCATGAATCGTTCAGCTTCTTCTTCAAACCTCCATTTTACAGAAGAATGAATAGTCGTGCACTCCTGTTGGATGATTGCCTCTATTAAATTTTGAGCTTCTGTCATGAAGCGCTTATGAGCCATTGCAAGGATCGGAAGCACCTGATCAAGAGTGCCCATAGTGCCCTTATTGAGAGCATACCTTTCTTTCGCTCCCAATTCCATAAATCCAAGTAATTCTTCTTCATGGATGAGTGGGACGACCATGTAGCTTTTAAATGCTGAAGCAGCAATTCTCCCCGAAAGACCACCATTTACCTGATCATGAAAAATACTCGTATCGGTAATCACAAGGGGCTCTTTCTTTGTCATTAGCTGGCCATACGTGTATTCGCACATTTCTGTGTAACAATCCAGAGATTCTCCATTATCAAGAAGCAGGCTTGTGACCTCATCCTTATTCATGGTTCTCAGACACCCATTGTCAAGTGTCAATACCCCAATTTCAATTGCTGAATTGTTAAGCAATTTGCGAATACCGGACTGAATTTTCTCAAAAGAATCTGTGGACTTAACCAGCAGGTTAGAGGTGATCGAACCAATGGAGTTATCCTGAGTCACATCCACCATATTGAGGATGTTGACCCCCCTCATGATCCAGCTGTTTGGCGGGAATTTCTTTTTCCAGATATCCATGTCACCAAAGTTGTCGACCAATTCTTCAAAATCTTTTGGAGTGATATCAATTGCAATTTCTGTAGGCTTAAATTCACACAGGTCTGCGTTGATTAACACTTTGTAGCTTCGCATAAGTTGCTGATCCTGATTAAAAATCTCCATGACCAATGGCCCGCCCCCGGGAACCGGGAACCCGTAATAACTACCCAGAATAAAGTAACAACAATACAGGTAAAAGGTATCCTCATCAATGTCCTTCATATTAATGGCGAAGGGCTCACCAGATGCCTTTACAATATTTTCAAAACGTGTGGTAGTATGGATCGGCTCGAAATAGAATGGAGGCGTTAAGGCTTTTATTTCATTTGTAAGAAGCGCATCAGGGAAAAGTACCCGACTGATTTTTTCAATGGGTCTTTTCAGCTTCTTCAACTGTTTCATATCAGAAATGCCCTCACGAAGTTCAGGATGAAGATCAGCTTCCATTAACAATTCCTTTGCGTAAGATGAGGTACTTTGATCAGCCGTTTTCACAAGCTGTTCAAGTGTTTCAAAAACCTTAAAAAAGCTAACCTGCATTACTGCCGGAAATTCAACTTCTTTTCCGTTATAAATCATAAGCTGAGTGTTAAAACCCTTTGGTTCCAGTCTAACGCCAAATCCTTCAGAGCGGCTGAAATTTTTGAGATATAATAAATTATTTGGTTAACAACAGTTCAAATCAACAATTGATTCCATCAAAAAAGCACTCTAACTACAATAATTATCACTATTTTAATCAAACAATACCAGGAAATCCATGGTTTAGGGATATCTTAGGCGTGAGATTAACCATGTCAGACGTATTAACGAAGAAAGTCAAAACGCAACCTCGGTTTGCCTTGTTGAAGCAGCGGGATGGAAGTTCCATTCATCTTGACAAAAAAAACGGGATTGTGAAAATTACGTGGGTAGGAATCGTAGATCAGGAAACCGCAAGGGAAATGATCCATACACTTGCCTATCTCATGAAATCAGGCATGTTCAATAAAATCCTGATGTCTCGGGATGACTTTACCCGATTCACAGATGAGGCCAATTACTGGATGCGGGATTTCCTCCTGAGCAACAGATACAAATTCAATTACAAAATTTCCAGAATCGCAGGAGTAACTCCTGAAGCATTTAGGGCCAATATATTTGCCAATTTCATCAAGACTGCCTTACAGGTCATCTTCCCGGGTGTGAAAATATCGAACTTCGAATTTGAAGAATCTGCCATGGAGTGGCTTGTGTGAACTACCGGTAATCGAGGAAATCATCAATTAACAATTCTCCACTAAACGGATCAAAAACTCAATTATTAGCTACTACTCAGGAAATAGTTGTTGTGATCAGAAATGAGGCTGTCTGTCAAAGCCTGAAATCTAAAACAACTGAAGATAATAGCCAGGTATCACAAAAATCAGAGGAGGATTAAACAATTTTACAGGTACCTACGCATTTTCATACAGGTAAATTACCTGGAATAATCCAGGGCATTATTCGAATACCAAACAATTGATGTGGTTAATAGCTTTAAATCTGAATTTAAATCAGGTTCAACCACATGAAAACTTTCATCATCGCCTTCGCCTTTCTGACCTCACTAACAGAAAAAAATACAACCAGCTTTACATTAACACTTCCGGACGGCCTTGAAATGGGAAGAACCCTTAGAACAGAAGTTGATCTTTCTTTCAGTATTCCTACAAATGATCTTTCCTACTTTGCTTCCTCATTTGACGCACATTTCGACCAGCTGGGTTTTCTAAAACGTGTAGTAGTTGATAGGGAAAAGAATCATAAAATTCCGAAAGAATGGAAGCTCTCTTGGGCGTCTTCCTTAAAGGAAACCATTGTTATGTTTCAGCAGATGGAAGGAATGAAGGTTCTTGACAGAGACATGTCTAAATCTTTCTTCGCGAACGATCTGGTTGATCTCTATTTCACTACCAACAATAAAACGTATCATTTCTATTTTGTTGACTGGAAAGACGAAACCCGACCTGATGGATTAAGCAGTGTAACCATTACACCTGCTGTAGAAGATTAGTTATGATGTGGTCCTTCGTTTTTAAAAACGAAATACATAAATACAAATATTCCGACCAGGACAATGAGTAGTAATGCAGTAAGCATGATGATCTTATTATAAGTCAAAGATGGAGTAAAATTCTATGAATTGTCCATTCTGAAAAATCAACTGCCTTCTCCACTGCCTCGACTCTCCTCCATCGACAGAAATGATCAATCTGACATTTTAACATTTTCTTAACCCCCTTTATCCCTGACGGAATCCATTTGTGTAACCATAATTGGGGTATTATGGCAATGTCTTTAGATTGAATTAACTCAAAACTCAATTCTTATGATAAGGACATTCTTTTTGGTTGCCATTCGCAACTTTCGAAAAAACACTCTCTCCACTTCTATCAATGTAATCGGACTTATTCTTGGATTTTCCACGTTTATCATACTCTCACTGTTTGTGTACAATGAAATTTCCTATGACCGGTGGCATGCAAAGTCTGACAGGACCTTTCGATTTACAACTATTGATGAAGCGCTTGGAGTTACAAGCAACGAGGTTGCTATTTCGAATCCTCGAATGCCCGAAGCTGCTGAAACGGAAATCCCTGAAGTAGAAGTCGCTTCACGTGTAATGTATGCAGGTGAGCAGCGAATTGAAAAAGAGGATCAGGGATACTATTCAGAATACGCACTATACGTAGAAAATGATTTTTTTAAAATATTCGACCTTCCTGTTAAGGACAAAGAGGAAGTACTAAAAAAATTTGAACAACCTCATAAGCTGATTTTAACCGAAACCTTTGCCCAAAAAGTATTCGGATCAACAAATAAATCATTGGGACAGGTATTGACCCTCAACGATCAATCCTGGGAAGTCGTGGGCCTCATGGAAGATGTGATCCAAAACTCCCACCTCAAATATGATGTGCTGATGTCACTATTTCCAGCTCAATCAGATTCATCTCTGGCTCAATACATCAACTCCTGGGGTGGGTTGGGAATGCTCGGATACGCAACCCTTTCAGAAGGTGCGGATGAACTTGAGGTTGAAAAGAAAATGGCTGCCATTGCACTTGCAAATGATGTCAACGACTTTTGGATACCACAACTTCAACCGCTTGAAGAAATCCATCTTAATTCAGCGGGCATCCTATTTGATTACTATCATCAGGACAAAGGAGATCGGGTATATGTGTATGCGCTATCTGGTGTTGCCATTTTTATTTTACTTATTGCCGCATTTAATTTTGTCAATCTTACTACGGCTCAATCTACTTCCCGGGCAAAAGAAGTAGGAATTAGAAAGGTTGTTGGCAGTTCCAAAGTTCTACTAATTGGTCAGCACATGACAGAATCTGTGCTTTTAGCCTGTTTCTCGATGCTGCTTTCATTCGTCATTGTATTTGGGCTCACTCAGTATGCCGGTCTTGATCTGAATTTCAACCTGCCACAACTGATCAGTAATAACCCTGAGCTTGTCGCAGGTTTTTTGCTGGTTGGGGTTATTGTCGGGCTATTGGCTGGAACATATCCATCCTTCATCCTTTCAGGTATCAAATCAGTAAACATTTTAAGGGGCCGTTTCCAGGCAAGTTCAAAGGGAATTTGGTTGAGAAAAACGCTCGTTGTACTCCAGTTTGTTGCAGCTATAGGTATGATTTGTACAACACTAATTGTGGCGCGGCAAATCGATTTTCTAAAAAACAAGAACTTAGGGTTCGAGAAGGAGCAGGTAATAAATCTCAATGTTGGAAATCAGGGCCTTGCCAGTCGAATGGAAGGTTTCATACAAAAATTGGAAAGCAACACTGATATCCTTAATACTTCCTATTCCAATAACATGCCCGGAAGGACATTTGGCAGGTCCGGGGTGAATGTAGAAGGTGGTGCAGAAGATGAACCATGGATCGTGAGCGTTATGTCAATGGATGAAAACTACCTCGAGACCATGGGTATAGAGATAGCGGCGGGAAGAAACTATGACGTGCAGTTTGGTTCAGATCGACAGGAGTCCATCATCATTAATGAAGCGATGATGGAATCTCTTGGATGGGATGAGGCGACCGGGAAGAACCTGGTATTTGGGAATAATGCAACTCGAAAGGTGGTGGGCGTAATTAAGGACTTTCATTTTTCCGGTATGCGACACAAAATTGAACCTCTCATGATCTTTTACAACCCCGGGCCCAACAGTAATCTCAATGTAAAGGTGCGGCCTGAAAACATGAAAGAAACACTTACTTTTCTTGAAACATCATGGATGGAAAGTTTTCCAAATTACCCTTTTGATTATCAGTTTTTCGATCAGGAATTTGATCAAATTTTTGCCTCTGATGAACTATTTGCTCGTCTGGTCACCTCTTTTACGTGGCTGTCTATTGTTCTTTCAGCCCTGGGACTATTCGGATTGTCATTCTTTATGGTAGAGCAGCGGAAAAAGGAAATTGGAGTGAGAAAAGTGCTGGGCTCAAGTGTTCAGCAGATTGTTCAACTTCTCATGAAAGAGTTTGTGTTGCTCATCATTCTTGCCAATCTTATTGCATGGCCAATCGCATACCTTTTCGTGAAGCGTTGGATCAGTGACTTTCAGTACCGCATTGATCTTTGGCAGGTAAATAACCTGTCCATTTATTTCCTTGCAGGCATTGGTGCTCTCCTTGTTGCGGTGATCGCAGTGAGTTACAAGTCTATTCATGCAGCCTTGTCCAACCCTGTCCATTCGCTCCGGGATGAATAGCCGGTTTTTTTAGCAGCAAGTAGTGAAAAGGAGGTATTTAAGAATGCTATCCCTCCACCGTATCTATTCACTTCTACATAGTAGATCAGAATATATTACTGTTTATTATACATTTTACCTATTATTTTACTGTATTTATCGAATAATTGAAACATATAACTGATTATTTTCGATAAACAGTATTATGTCAGGTGCAGGATCTATAAAACATATGATTGATTCGTACAAAGCGAATCGAAACCTTCTCAAAAGAAGGAGTGCCGGCAAATACAAGAATTTCGACACATCATATATCACAGACTACATAGTCACAGGAAAGAAACATCGCATTCCAACCTACAAAACCGGATCAGAGGAATATATGAATCAGCTCAAGGCACATCTGGCAAATGAGAATAGAATCCTTCGAAGGAAAAATCTCCTTTCGTTCACGATCGCAGTACTATTTGTTCTGATTATCGTAATCATCTTGTTTTGATGATTACTCCTTATCCAAAAGAAAAAGCTCTTTTAAAGGATGATATCAGGTACTATGTTCTTTAGGGTGATGTTCTATCATAAATTTGAACATTTGACATGATTTTTTGCAACACTTGCCGTTCTAATTACATCAAATACCTACATGACTTCCTCTTCAATCTATCACCAACTCACTTTTCATGAACTTCAACAATGGCAACTCGCCATGAGTAAGCGTCCCTCCTTCTGGAATAAAACCACAAAAAAGATTCAGAAGAAAATCAATGGCATCATTCCTGAGAAGATTCATAAAGCTATCACCAAAGCCATCAAAGAAATTACCAGAGGGGTGATTTTCGGTGCGGGTTTTACAACACTTAAACGCAAAGAAGCCAAACCACTGGAGGAAATCGAAAACAGGGTAAAAGAGCGTATCAATTTCTATTCCTCTTCAGCTGCCGTCGAAGGAGCTGCCACCGGCTTTGGCGGGTTTCTGCTGAGTCTGGCTGACTTCCCCCTATGGCTGACCCTGAAAATGAAGATGCTGTTCGAGATTGCTTCTCGTTATGGATACGATACCAAAGACTACAAAGAGCGTGTGTACATCCTGCACATTTTTCAACTGACTTTCTCCAGTCAGGAACGAAGAAATGAAGTGTACGAAAAGATGGCTGACTGGGAAACAACCAAAGAACAACTCCCGGAAGATCTAAAAGCCTTCGACTGGCGAACATTCCAGCTGGAGTACCGTGATTACATCGACCTGGCCAAGCTCCTGCAACTCATTCCCGGAGTAGGTGCCATTGCCGGAGCATTCGTAAACCACAAGCTGACCAACAAGCTCGGGAAAACAGCCATGAATGCCTATCGAATGCGAGATCCGGCTTTTAAAAAGCAGTCCCTGCTTGAGAAATAATTGGGTTTCTACTACAACTTTTCACAAAGTATAACGATCGTTGACAAATGAAAAATTATAGATGAATCATTAAACAAAGTACCCTGACTTAACCTGTTAATAATTAAACGTTTACGCTCATAATCTATCTCGTCATTTTACCTAATTCGATCCGGGGAAATCCACAATAGCATCTGAGCAGATTAATGAGTCTATTTGATTAAAACAACTAATCAACCATGATATCAAGAGTACAAACAAATGCAGGGAAAAGAATGTGGGTCATCAGCGCATTGCTTATCGTCTTTCTTGTAATGGCTTCATTCTAATCGACTCATTTTCCATCTATCGTTAAATTCAAATCCGTCTTTCCTCAAGATCCCGGACAGCTATTATTTTATATTTCTTTGTTACGCCTCTAAAGGCTGATTAGCTTTGCGTCGCTCAACGCACTGATTAAATGAGACCCGGACAGCTCGCCCGTAAATACAACATTCCCGTACAGGATATTTTAAGCTACCTGGAGACTGAAGTCTCTCCTGGTGAAACCTTCCATCCCAACTCGCGACTTAACGAGGAAATGGAAGCTCAAATCTTCGACTACTTTGACGTCACTCCGGAAGAACCGGAACCTGAAATAGTGGAAGAAGCTATGCAAGAGGTCATAGAAGACATTCCTGCAGAAACAGAAGTTCTTGTTGAACCAATGGGGGATAACACCGAAACAGAGACAGAGGAAACTGCAGCAGTTACAGAGCACACTGAAACAGAGATCGAAGAAGAATTACCAAAAATCCCCACACCAACATTGCCTTCCACTCCGGAAGAAGAAATCGCACTAATGGGAGGTGAAATTGAACTGGGTCCCAGACCTGCTAAAGAGGAACCAAAAGATGAAGTGTTGGAAGAGGATTTACCTGAACCGATGATTGAAGTCCCGATCGTTAAAGAAGAAAAGGAAGCACCGAAAGAAGATGAAGTAATTGATACAGACCGGTTGATGGAGTTGCTGGAAAATGAAGATACACCCCCGAATCTGGAAAAGATCAAACTGATCAAAGCAACTAAAAAGGAATTGTCCGGACTTAAGGTATTGGGCAAAATAGAAGTACCAGAACCGGAGAGAAAAGAAAAGAAGAAAGAGGAGGCAGACAAATCACAAGAAAAGAAATCCGAACCAGACCCTGCTGAGAAAGCAGAACGTGCACGCCTAAGAGCTGAACAGCGGGAAAAGCATCGTCTCCTGACCAAAAAGAAAGAGGAAGAACGTCGTATTCGGGATGAAAAACGAAAAAAGGAGAAAGAGGAAAGGGAAAGAAAAGCCATCAGAGAGGCACATTATAAGCAAAAACTTAAACGAGCAAAGACCGCTCAGCCAAAATCCCAACCCACTAAAACTGAAGCGCCACAGCAACAGGAAGTGGCTGTCGCAAAACAACGATCTCAGCCTAAGACACTGTTAGGTAAATGGTGGCGCTGGATGAATACCTAGCAGTCAATTATTATTAATTAGCAATTACAAGTGCGATTCTTGTCACCGATTGCAAGAGACGAGAAGCTCACCGCGTGGCAAATAGACAATCAAAGAAATTTCTACTTATGTCCCCCCTGCTCAGCGGATACCGATTTGGTGTTCTTATTGAGAATGAGCCAGTCCGTACTTTTGTTGCAGTTGTGACACAACGGAACAATTCGCCAGCTGTTGTCACCGGACTTTCGTTTGATATGTGCGCCAATCTTTGCCGGATTAGAGCAGTTCTTCGTTCGGCATGTTCCCACATCTTCTTTGGTTATTTTCTCCCAATGCTTTAGCCATGAGCTGCAACACTCGCATGCCCTGGCTGAGCTCTTGTGTATAACTTTTACTTCCATAGTAGTAGTAAGTTATGAGATTGAGAGAAGGAATTAAATCTAAGAACAGAAATTAAAACCTTCAATACCCTCATTGCCGAGGAAATCAAAGGCGACTCTGAATTTCAGCATACAAGCGATTCTCCTTTTGAAGGGGAGACAGGAAAATCAAAGATGTCCTGGGATGTTTTAAATTAGTTTCCCATCATTTGGCAATCACAGCCGTACCAGAACCTGAGCTTACCCTGATCTGAATGTCTTTTCCACCAAATTTCTTTGTTTTTTTCAGTTTGGTATTGCGTCCCTGATCAATCTCTTCTACCGAATCAAAGTCAAATGGTGCCCGAATTCTTCCACGATTCTTACTAACCTCCATCACCACCAGTCCTTCAATTTTGTTACCGTTGAAATCCAGCACGGCATCACCTGACCCACTTCCAACCGAAATATCAAAATCAGGCGATTTTGCAAGTGTAACCTCCACATCACCTGACCCGGAGCTGAATGAACTCCTGTCACTTAATTCAATATCCTCAGCCTCAACACTTCCGCTTCCCGTACTGGCCTTAATGCCGGCAATCACTGCTTCAAGCTCAATGTCCCCCGACCCGGTGCTCAGCTTCAATTCTCCTTCCAAATTTCTTATTTCAATATCTCCAGAGCCCGTTGTGATTTCAATTTCTCCCTTTGAGTTTTTAATCTCAAAATCACCGGAACCGGAACTCATTGCAAATTCAAGGGACAGGTCTGCAACCTCTGCATCACCTGATCCTGTTGTGAATTTTATTTCCAAATTGTCCGGAACATAAAATGTCCATGTCGCTGATCCACTGTAGCTGTTGTTTCGTCTCCCTACATTCTTATCGTTGATATCCAGACTGGATCCTGACTGTCTGAACTCAGGGTCATAGTCAATATTAAAAGTATGGACCAGTTCAACCGACACCTTACTGTCCGATGATTTTTTGAAAATGGCATCACCCGAGCTTACCGAAATTTCTATTTCATCAATTCCCGTAAATTCTCTGTTTATTTTTTCCTGACCAGAAACGGAGATCATTCCGACCAGCATTCCGATCATTACAAGGACTGGCTTCATATTTTTCATGGCAATTCTTTTGTTACGTTGAGGTTAGTTTTAGTGTAGAGACCGCTTAATATACGTGAAGTTGCACGTGTTAGGTTAAATACCGTCACAGATTTGATTGGTTACACGATTAATCAATGTTGAATTACGAATTAGTAATTACTGAAGCCTGTCTCCTCCGAGTTGTGGCTTAAAACTCCTTCATCCTCCTTTCCATTGTCGGAAAAAATTCTCAAAAGAAGCCATTAACGTTTTTTAAGAATCTATCATCCTTCGACCTGTTATCATTTCCGTAAACACTCTCAAATACAAGAGATATGACATTTACAAACTGGAAAGAATACTTCGAAACAAATGACAGTCATTTTTCGCACCTTGACTGGCAAATGGAGGACTGCTTGACAAAGGACGAAAAACACACCATAAGTGCCTCTATCAAGCAATTCCAAAAAGGTGAAAATTCGGAAGGAAAAAACCTTATCCGATACGCCAAAGCCTATGGCGATCCGGTTTATCTGGATACCATCAAGCTGTTCATTCGAGAAGAACAGACACATGCACTTGTACTCGGCAAGTACATGCAGAAGCACGGCATTGAGAAAATTAAACAGCATTGGGTAGATAACATCTTTCGGGGATTACGTAAGACCGGCACACTTGAAAACTCTGTGATGGTATTGATAACTGCCGAAATCATAGCTGCTATCTACTACAAAGCCTTATTTCGCGCCACCAACTCATCACAATTGAAGGCAATTTGCAGTCAGATTTTGAAAGATGAAAAAATGCACATCAATTTTCAGTCCTTTACCCTGCGCCAGTTTTATTCCTCCAAAAACAAGTCTAGCCAACTACTCAGTCGCGGCATTCATCGCTTTCTGATGCAGGGTACCACTCTGGTAGTATGGTTTCTGAACAGAAAAGTCCTACAGGCAGGCAACTATTCCTTGAAGAGTTTTAATCGAGATGTTTTTGATGAATTCAATCGTTCCAACGAAATGGTGAAAGGCATCCGATTTATTCAGGTCAGGCGTCCTGAAAAACGGATGAGTGCATAATTGCCAACAATCTCACTAACAGGCATTCAATATGCATATTAGCCCGCTTATAAACAGAAGTAAATTGTATTAAATGTTCAACTCCTAAAACTCAACCACCGGAGCAGTATCAGCACCTTCATCCGCCTCGAAAACCGCTTTACGCTCAAATCCGAATGAACCAGAAAGGAGATTATTCGGGAAAACCCGAATGTATGTATTGAAATCCTGAGCAGATTCATTGTAGCGTTTTCTGGCAACTGCTATTCTGTTTTCCGTGCCTTCCAGTTGATTCAGAAGCCGGCTGGTATGTGAGCACGGTACTCACTGCTTTTACGCTCGTGTTGATTGGCACCCTTTCCTTTTTCTGGCTGCTTCCGTTTCAGGTCACCCCGATGGATGTGGCGCTGATCGCTTTCGCAGTGCTCGTTATCGGGTTCCTGTTTCCCATCCTCTTCCCTTCTACCCGAAGATGGATCATATCCAAAGAACGACAGGAACAGCGCGTGCACCTGCGGGCAAGACAGGCATTTCTGGATGAGAAAGTATTTGAAACGGAAGAGCGTGTAGGCATCCTGATCTTTGTAAGCAGACTGGAGCATATGGTGCTAGTGATCGGAGATGAAGGCATCAGCAAAAAGGTAAAGCACGATGACTGGCAGCACGTAGTGGATGAGGTAGTTGCAGGCATTAAAGCCCGGCAGATTGGAGACGGGCTGGTTAAGGCTATCGGGCTGTGTAAAGAATTGCTACTTAAAAATGGATTTGTAAGAAAAGCTACGGATACCAATGAATTATCCGACGGACTGAGGATTGAAGAGTAGGTATTGGTGGAATAGTGAAATAGTGATTGGTGAATAGTTAATTAGCCATAACTGAAGCTTGTCGTTTATGGCCTGCACTCACTTATAGATCCTTTGAATAACCCAACTACTTCCAGCCTGAAGCTTGCAGCTTTACGCCATTTCAATATTATATCGTACGAAGGGCAATAATAGGTGTAGCTTGCACGAAATATCCCATATTGCCCCATGCAGGAATCGACCCTGATCATCGCTGGAATTGTTCTTGCCGGCATCATTCTCATCTTCATTGTACTACCTGTTAATCTCTGGATTACAGCCATCTTTTCAGGTGTCCGGATCAGGTTACCGGATTTGCTGTTTATGAAAATTCGAAAAGTTCCGCCCCGTTTGATTGTGCGCTCCCTCATTCTGGCAACCAAAGCAGGAATAAAAGGCATCAACTCCCAGATGCTGGAGACACATTACCTCGCGCATGGTAATCTCACCAATGTGATAAAAGCACTGATTGTGGCTGATAAAGCCAACCTTGATATGACCTTCCCGCAGGCTACCGCCATTGACCTGGCCGGAAGAGATGTACTGGAGGCCGTTCAAATCTCTGTCACCCCCTACATGATCGTCGTTCCTTCGATTACCGGAGTATCTGTAGATGGTATTCAACTCATTGCCGAAGCAAGGGTGACCGTCCGTACCAACATCAAACAACTCGTTGGAGGAGCAGGCGAAGAAACCATCAAAGCCAGAGTAGGACAAGGCATCATTGCCCGGATTGGAGCAGCCACCAATTTCATGGAAGTACTGGAAAAACCGGAAGAAATCTCAAAGAAGGTCCTCTCCGATGGACTGGACGCAGGTACCGCGTTTGAGATTCTCTCAATTGATATCGCTGATATGAACATTGGTAAAAACATTGGGGCCAAACTGCAAATAGATCAGGCCATGGCAGATCTGGAAATTGCCAATGCCAAAGCAGAAGAACGAAGAGCACAGGCAGTAGCACTGGAACAGGAAATGCTGGCTCGTGTGCAGGAAGCCAAAGCACAGGTCATCCAGGCCGAATCTGAAATACCCGGAGCATTGTCTTTCAGCTATAGAAAAGGATTTCTATCACAGGAATACCTGGGAAAAAAGAATTAAGAATTGGTAATTAGGTTCTCCCGAGCATGAAGCTTAAGGCCTGTCGCTCAGAGCTTGTTGCCTATGGTTTATCGCTTAAAGCTTGTTACTTATGGCTTGTCGCTCACAGCTTATCGCTTACTATTCCAATTCCTTATAGCGCTTTCTTTCAAGTAAGCCCGAGACATTCCCCATATAGACACGGTTCAGCTTTTTAACTGTCTTAAGCGGCTGACAGGGGTAGTAATCAAGCTGTCCGTCCGGCAGTGGTTTGATCAGAGCTTTTGCCTCCTCAGGACTTCCATGCAGCCACGTTTCGTCATCTTTCTTATCCACAATAAAAAACATTCGCGATTCCGGCGTATGTGGCGTTTCCCCGTGAATCCAGGCCATTTCCTTATTTGCCGGACACGTAACCAAAGCGAGGGTATTGGTTTCAACTTCGTCTTTGGGGTCAGTAAATGTTTGCCATAACCCGCCGACCATAAAAGGTTCTTTAGTTTTCATCTGGATGTAGTGAGGAAACACGATATCGTTCTTCTTGTAGTTTTCAAAAAAACCATCCAGCATCACCAGGCAACGCCTGCTTTTCGCAGCGTACCGATAAATGCTTTTATCGGTAAAAATCCTGTCATCTCTGGCATTGAGTGTATTCATGGGTTTGCCTTTGATCTGTGGCGCAAACTCAAACGGCATAAATGCCCAATGAAGGAAATTGACATTATCAGGATCCTCATTCAGTATGACAGGCAAATCAGGTTCATCAAACCCCGAAACGTGCCAGGTCGGCTCACTTTCATGCTCAAGGGTCTGCCACATAGATGCATCTCCATATCGTTTGGCATATTGACTGGCATTTTTAGTAGAATGGGTTACATCGGTACACATGGATTTAAAAGTAGTGAAAAGTATGATAGGAAAAACAGTTGAAGAAGATTGTCTGCCCGATTATGACTATTAACCTCCACATTTTTCTTTTCGAGCACCTCAGACCGACAATAACGGTGAACATAACTCCATCCTGTAGCAAATCAAAAACACAAGCAGCATGCTCGCGTCGATGGTGAAAGACAGGCATCCAGGCGGGCTATCCGCCGGGGTTCTCCTGAAACTTGTCGCTTATGGCTTGCTCTTTCCACTAATCCCCCTCCCATCACACATATCCTCCCACCCCCCTTAAATAAGGGGGAGTCCTTTGTGCCTCTGCCTGAACGGATGGACATGTCAGGTGACAATACAGTATAAAACTCAGCTGTCATTCTGAGAGCAGCGAAGAATCTAACACCCCCTTCCATCACACATATCCTCCCACACCCCTTAAATAAGGGGGAGTCCTTCGTGCACCTGCCTGAACGGACGGACATGTCAGGATGACAATACAGTATAAAACTCAGCTGTCATTCTGAGAGCAGCGAAGAATCTAACACCCCCTCCCATCACACATATCCTCCCACCCCCCTTAAATAAGGGGGAGTCCTTCGTGCCTCTGCCTGAACGGACGGACATGTCAGGATGACAATACAGTATAAAACCCCACCTAAGTGTAGGTTGCACCTACACTTCATTATCATTTTAGTCCAGCCTCATCCTTGCTTAGAAAGCAAATGAACAGAACAGGAATCAATTTACGAATTGAGAATAGATCCTTCCTTTGTCAGGAT
>JAVKDB010000009.1:0-40963 GCA_040222475.1 Cyclobacteriaceae bacterium
TCAGCCTGGGACGCGTAAATGGCAATAATATGTTGGATAATCAACTATCTAATCTCAAGCTGGTCGATCGAGGTGAGAAGATGTTTATGGGAGAATTGAACGTTGATCGTCAGACGGCTACTCAGCTGCTCAAGACCTATGGTTCGGTACGAAAGGCTATAGCATCATTTCAACAATAGAAACTACTTTCATTTCAGCCTACTATCAAAGAGAAAAGGTCGTTGGTCCTTGATCCTAACAGAGCTCATATCAGGGTGATTGGGATTGATTAGGTAATTGTATTCTGTTGAGATGACTGCCGATGGTACTTTCAGAACAAACCCATCGGATTTGATAAACTGACGACCTATCTGCTGAGTCGCTGGTACATAGGGGTAACCATTCCATTGCTCAGGGAGTTCATTGACTGCAGTAATGGACTTCTTGGGGATGCTTATTTCCACAGCGTGGTAGTGGTTGGGTATCCTTCCGGGTGGGAGGTTGACAGCCAGCTCCAGCGCAGCTAGTGATAAGGTAGCTGATGTGTACAGCATAGGGATACCTTTGGGGTTCCAGCGACCGCCGTACATTGATGAGCCCCTACCGGAAAGGTCACCGGCATAAGGTCGAGCTGCAATGCGAAAGACGACCATCAACTGTAAACGCCATGCGCGATCCGACCGAGCGTATCATTAACCAATGATATGCCACTAGAGCGATCCAAAAACTGAAAAGGTCGCTGACTGCCAAGACTCACTATGGGAGATTGCAGCCACTCTTGAAAGGCTTGTAAAGAACCTAGCACCTCTACGCCATGCTGAAACAAAGCGCCCAACTCAAGGGTACGATCACTAACATCTGTGCGCAGTAGCTCGTGATCCTTTACCTTCTCGATGGTACGTTTAGAAACTGGCAGGAGAGACGAGAACTGCGTGATATTCAAACCTGTAGAGGCTACTATATCCATGAACTCAATCTTAGTAAGTCCATCAAAGGCTTTGCCGTATCTGATGGCTGGATCATTGACTATATTAAAATCATCTTCCATAAGCGTAATATTTCGTATAAATATACGTATTTATTCTTAATTGTGTTTCTCAATTTCTAATATTTGGAGTCGCTCAAAATGTTATGAGGCCTTAAATTTGCGCTGGACATGCACGAAATAGAACCGTACTACAGCTGGCGCAATCACTATACCTCTGAGGATGATCCCATGTCACCGTTTTCTGGTAAGGAGTATAACTACGAAACGTACTCTGATACCATCTACGGCTACTACATAGATCCTGCCTGGGACTTTATGGGGTCGGAGACCTTGTACCTCAAGATACTGTTTGCTGATTATGAGCGGGGATATGTGATCATGGAGTTCATCGGAGAGTGGAATGACGCGATCAACAATGATATCATGCATCTCAAGCGTAACATCATCGAGCATCTACAATTCAACGGAATCGACAAGTTTATACTGCTAGGCGAGCATGTCCTCAACTTTCATGGCTCTGACGATAGCTACTACGAAGAGTGGTTTGAGGAACTGGATGTGGGCTGGATTGCCATGATCAACTTTAGAGATTTCGTCTTAGCAGAAATGCAGCAGTTCAATATTGATACTTATGTCAACAGCGGGGGTAATCTTGAGATCAATAATTGGCGAGCAATGAAACCTCAGCTATTTTGCGAGCGTGTGGATGGCCTGATCCAAAGGCGAATTTCACTGACTTAGCCCTTCTCAGCAAGCTGCACCTTAGCTGTTTGAGAGATCAGATACTTCCTGCCGCTCTTTATCTCCTTACAGACCACTCTGGTCCTCCGAAGTTCGATTTTGCTAAATAGCCGTTTGTTAAAAATGAATTCCTCGTTGACTGGCACTTGACTGAGCAGCATACCACTTTGGTCCCTGTCATAGTGACCTAGAGCAGTGATCAGGTTCGGGTCAGAGTAGCTGGAGGCCTTGGGGTTCTTCATATGTCGCGCCAATACTCTGAGTATATCATCGGGAAACACCTCACTGCGGAGCATTGGGAGCATCAGTTGCTTGAAAGCCGACTTCCACTCCCCACCATGTGGAGACACCTTATTCTTGTGATCGTTGTAGACCACAAGGTGCGCCACCTCATGAATGTAAGTGATGAGGAAGGCAAAAGGGTTAAGGTTATTGTTGACCGAGACTACATGCGCTTTTTTGACGGGATGAAACCGGTAGTCACCTAACTTGGTCTGACGACCCTTGGTGATCTTGAATTCAAACTTATAGTCCCACCAAAGATCGAGGCAATAGTCAACCGCCATGGTAGGTACGAATCGCTCAAATACTTCTCTGTAGTTCTCTTTTTGCAACTATACTCGTCTTTCCCAGCGAAGGTAATTGATCTACTTCTTTCTGAAAACCAGTTTTACAGGTACTCCTTTAAAATCAAAATGCTGCCGAATCTTATTCATCAAAAACCGCTCATATGGCTCCTTGATGTATTGCGGTAGGTTACAAAAGAAGGCGATCACAGGTGCATGCGTGGGTAGCTGAGTGATGTATTTGATCTTAATATACTTGCCTTTATACGCAGGTGGTGGATATCGCTCGATTTCCGGTAGGATCGCTTCATTGAGCGCTGAGGTCGATACCCGCTTGACTCTGTTGTCATAAATCTCAATAGCAAGTTCCATCGCCTGGAAAATGCGTTGCTTGTTGATAACCGAGGTGAAGATAATCGGGATAAAATCCATAGTGCCCAATCGTCCTTCCAGCTCTTTTCGGTACTTATCTGCTGATTTGGTGTCTTTGGCAATTAGATCCCACTTGTTGACCATGATCATGATGCCTTTGCGGTATTTCTGGGCAAGGCCAATAATGCTGAGATCCTGACTCTCAAGCCCGCGCTCAGCATCCAGCATCACGATGCATACGTCACTGTCCTGCAGCGCCTGGATCGACCTAAGCACACTATAGAATTCTATATCCTCATGTACTTTGGACTTCTTCCTTATACCAGCAGTATCTGTAAGAATAAAGTCCTTCCCAAATTGCTTGTAGTGCGTGTTGATAGAGTCACGGGTGGTGCCAGCCTCGTCCGTGACGATAGTGCGATCTACACCGAGAAGTGTGTTAAGGAAGGATGACTTACCCACATTGGGTCGGCCAAGAATGGAAATACGCGGAATCCCTTCGTCGGGATTTTCAACATCGTCTTCCTCAAAATGAGTAACAAGCTGATCTAGCAATTCACCAGTGCCTGAGCCACTTTGAGAAGAGATGGGGAAAATATCCGCATCTAGGCCCATAGAATAAAACTCACTAGACATGAGCGAACGATCGTACGTATCAGCTTTGTTTGCTGCAATGATCACCGGTTTGCCCACCTCACGCACCACATTGGCAAAGTCCTTATCGAGATCGGTCATTCCCGTATCACAATCTACCATAAAAAGAATGGCATTGGCCTCACTAAGTGCTTGCTTGACTTGCGTCCTGATTGCAGATTCGAATTTGTCCTCAGAGCCGGTCACATAGCCACCGGTATCCACTGCCGTAAAATGCTTGCCATTCCATTCGGCGTATCCGTAATGGCGATCGCGTGTCACGCCACTTTCATTATCCATGATAGCGCGTCTTTTCTCAATCAGTCTATTAAAGAGTGTCGATTTACCCACATTGGGCCTGCCTACAATTGCTACGATATTTGCCATTCCTCAGAAGTGTTAGCCGAAAAATGAGAGTATTAGGGCTGTTATCCAACAAAAAAGGCTGACAATGTTGCCAGCCTCAATTTTAGTAGCGGGGACAGGACTCGAACCTGTGACCTTCGGGTTATGAGCCCGACGAGCTACCAACTGCTCCACCCCGCGATATGGACTGCAAAAATACTATTCCAATTCTGAATAGCAAATACATTATAGGGGTTTTATTTAACTTATTTGTCAAATCGACAATGATCAGATCACTAATACTACTTCTTGTTTCTATATCCGCATTTGCGCAGGTTCGGAAATACGAGCTGGGCGAGGTAACCATAGAGGTGTATCTTCCACCTAAGTACACGGTTGAGCAGGATTATAAGGTGGTTTACGCGAATGATGGAGAATGGCTGTTTGGAGAAAGTTCATGGGATCTGGATAAACAACTTAATATGTGGATCAAAGAAAAAAAGATTGATCCTGTTATTGTTGTGGCCATCTATAACAACAATTCAAGAGAATCCAACTTCATCCCCTATTCAGATCCGACCATTCAGGGGTATTCTCCCAACGCATTATCCTATACAAAACTCATCACAAAAAAGGTGATTCCATTTGTCGACTCCATGTTTCCAACTTCAAAGGAACGTGCTATCATGGGTGTTTCATTTGGTGGATTACACAGCACCTGGGCCGGATTGAATTGCCCGGATATTTTCTCTTTCATTATTGCCCAATCACCCTCTTACTGGGTAGCTGATTTCAAAATTCATGAAGAACCTGTTAAGGACACCAATCAAAAGATCTGGATAGATATCGGAACAAAAGACTGGGATGATGTATTGAGTATGTTCTATCATCTGTCACAAAAAGGATTTATGCCCGGGCAAAACCTGTTTTACTATGAAGATGTAAATGGAACTCATTCCGCAGCATCCTGGAAACAAAGATTACTTTATCCGTTAATCCTTTTTACAAAAGGCCATGACTCAGAACTGTCAGATCTGAGTCTCCAGACTGAATACATTCCAAGTGTCCAGCGAAAGGGGCATTATTTTTCAAGAGTCAACCCGGTTGCCACGTTGAGAAATGGAGTTCGATTTACACCCTTTCCTTTCATTTTTAATACGGAAGAAGGCAATGCTGAAGTATCACCATATGGTTCATTTCGAATGAAAGAGAAAAGTATGGATAACATTTCCGCAGAATATCTGGGAAAAAAAGCAACAGTTAAGGTTAGCTGGAAGGATAATCCAATGAATCAGTAAGTACTATTTAATAGGGTTCCAGATATCCAGATAGATCTTCCATATCCCCTCTTCTTTACGCCAGATAATTACATATTTTCCCTTCCATTTCGACTCAGTTTCTCCATTGGAACTGGTTCCTTCGTAGTGCCCGTAATCATATGCTTCATCTCCATTCACTTTGATTTCAACCGGAGTGACTTTGTGGTATGTCGTCCTCCAATTCGAGGGGTTGGAAGGATTCCAATATTCTGCGAGATCTTTTCCATCCAGTATGCCACTGTTTGAAGGGAAAATTTTAGCATCCTTCGTATACATATCAACTACCTCCTTTTTCCTACCCTCCATCAGATTTGATGAAAACAATTTGACACGTTCCCTGATTTTGGCCTCTTCACTATTCTGACTCTTTGCGGAAAGGGCTACAAGCAGCATTAGCATAGGTAAGATTAACCTCATAGTTTTGTATTTAGATGAAAGGAACGGAAGATTTCAAATCAGGTTTTGTTAATATTATTGGTCGCCCCAATGTGGGGAAATCAACACTGCTCAATGCGCTGATGGGAGCAAAACTGGCAATTACCAGTAGCAAAGCTCAAACTACTCGTCACAGAATGTTTGGGATTCTGAATCAGCCGAATTTTCAGATTGTCTTTTCAGACACTCCAGGTGCAATTGATCCATCCTATCGTCTTCAGGAAAAAATGATGGGATTTGTCCGGAGTGCTCTGGATGACGCAGATGTCATTCTGCTTATGGTCGCCCTGGAAGACAAAAACGATCATCCTGAAGTGATTGAGATGGCGCTTTCAGCAGGAGCTCCCGTCCTTTTTATTATCAATAAAACAGATCTTGAAAAGGGTTCACAAACACTGGATAAAACCACCTACTGGAAGGAGCTTTACCCTGAGCTGGAAATTCTTACTATTTCCGCTCTTGATAAGAAAAATACGGATGGACTCCTTAATCGAATTCTGGAACTACTCCCCAACCATCCCCCCTATTTCCCGGATGATGAAATGACGGATAAGACGGAGCGATTTATTTGTTCTGAAATTGTTCGTGAAAAAATCTTTCTCAACTACCAACAGGAGATTCCCTATAGTTCGGAGGTGGTGATCACCAGCTTCAAAGAAGAACCGGATATTATCCATATTGAAGCTGAAATATTTGTTGAACGCGACAGCCAGAAGGGGATTCTGATTGGTAAAAAGGCAGAGTCAATAAAGAAAACCGGAACAATGGCCAGAAAGGAAATGGAATCCTTCTTTGGCAAGAAAATCAACCTCAAAACATTCGTGAAAGTGGAAAAAGACTGGAGGAAGGACGATCGGAAACTTCGCCGTTTCGGGTACTGACGTAAAACGTTACCACAATTAAAATTAGGAATATTCAATTACGAATTATGAAAGAAAATGTGGTTCAAAAGAAATCTTATGAGTTTGCCAAGAATATTGTGTTGCTTTATCAGAAATAAAAGAGGAGAAAGAGTTTGAACCAGGATCTCAAATATTAAGATCCGGGACTTCCATAGGTGCCAATATTGAAGAAGCGATCGGAGGTCAATCAAAAAGAGATTTTCTTCACAAAATATCCATCTCATATAAGGAGGCAAGGGAAACCAAATTTTGGTTGAGGTTATTAAGAGATACAAATTATCTGGATGAGGAAACTTCAAAAACTTATTTAGGTGATTGTGAAGAATTATTAAGAATTTTGGGCTCTATTCAAAAGTCTGTCAAGTTCTGAAATTCATAATTGAACATTCTTAATTCGTAATTAAAGAAAAATGGCCAACATCCTCGCAATCGTCGGCAGACCCAACGTAGGTAAATCTACACTTTTCAACAGGCTGGTTGAAAGGAAACAGGCAATCATGGACAATGAGTCCGGCGTAACCCGTGACCGACACTATGGCTATGCTGAATGGAACGGAAAAAAATTCACTGTCATTGATACAGGGGGGTATGTGGAAGGATCTGATGATATATTCGAAGGCGCCATACGTACCCAGGTAAAAGAAGCCCTTCTTGAAGCTAGCGCTATCCTCTTTATGGTGGATTGCGATACCGGACTGCATGGACTGGATCAGGATTTCGCCAATGTGGTTCGGGAAATTGATAAGCCAATATTCATTGCAGCCAACAAAGCTGATAATCAGGAAAAGATGATGGCAGCACATGAATTTTACTCCCTGGGTCTGAGTGCTGAAATTTTCCCGATTGCCTCTGCCAGCGGTTCCGGAACCGGCGATTTGCTGGATAAAGTGGTCGAAAACTTTGAAGACGATGAGCCAGATCAAAGTGAAGTCCCAAGAATAGCTATTCTGGGTCGTCCTAACGTGGGGAAATCATCTTTCGTTAATGCATTATTGGGAAAAGAAAGAAGCATTGTTACAGACATTGCCGGAACAACACGAGATGCCATCAACACCCGCTACCAACAGTTTGGAAAGGATTTCATCCTCACTGATACTGCCGGCATCCGCAGGAAGGCCAAAGTAAAAGAAGACATTGAGTTTTATTCGGTTTTAAGGGCCATTCAGGCCCTTCAAGATTCAGATGTGTGCATCATAATGATCGACGCTGAGACCGGAATTGAGTCTCAGGACATGAATATCATTGTGCTTGCACACAAATACAAGAAAGGTGTGGTTCTCATGGTGAATAAATGGGATCTGATTGCCAAGGACACAAAAACCGCAGACACTTATAAGAAGGTATTCAAAGACAAACTTGGTCCATTGAGTTATATCCCTGTGGTTTTCACCTCTGTTTTGAATAAACAGCGGATTATGCAAACACTGGAAATGGCACTTGAAGTTTATGAAAACCGTACTAAAAAAATTCCTACCTCAAAGCTGAATGAAATCCTGGGAGAAGACATAAAGAACTATCCTCCACCAGCTGTAAGAGGTCATTACATCAAAATCAAGTACATCACCCAGCTGCCTACACATACACCTACTTTCGCTTTTTTCTGCAATTTCCCGCAATACATCAAAGAATCTTACCAACGTTATCTGACAAACAGATTAAGGGAACACTTTGACTTTAGTGGCGTCCCTGTCAATGTGGTATTTAGAAAAAAATGACCTCCAGAGAAGTCTTTGAAAAATTCGTTCCCCCGGAAGCAGTCAGCTATTGTAACAAGCTATATGAAAGGCTTGAATTTGAATTCAAAGTAAAGAAGGCCAGACAAACCAAACTGGGAGATTATCGATTTGATCCTTATTCCGAAAAACATACGATAACAATCAATAATGATCTGAATGCCTATTCTTTCCTGGTGACGTACCTTCATGAAGTAGCTCATCTGATTGCCTTTAAAAGATTTGGAAATCGTGTTCAGCCACACGGCAGGGAATGGAAGCAAAGTTTCAGAGAAGTAGCTGAACCGATGCTTTCTGACAAAGTTTTTGATCCTCGAGTGTTGAATGCACTGAAACGCTACTTCAATAATCCCAAAGCCTCCAGTTGTTCTGACCCTGTCCTGTATAATCTACTTAAGCAATTTGATGGCAAAGACGTCCCACAACTTAAAGACATAGCGATAGGAGAAGTCTTCATTTTTAACAAGCGTACCTTCAGGAAACTTGAAAAGAAAAGAACAAGAAGTATTTGCCTGGAATTAAAAACCAACAGGAAGTACACAATAGCTGAAATCGCAGAAGTCTCGATTTAATCTTATAAAAAATATTTCAATTTATGATGATTTAAAGATTTTTTTTACTTATTTTAATATCATCTAATCACACGCTGTTGTTTAGGATCATATAAACCAACCATTAATGTCTCATACAATAGCAATCTACAACTTCAAAGGAGGGGTCGGTAAAACGAGCACAACTTTGAATCTTGCTTTAAGCTGGGCACAATCATATAAGGTACTTATCATTGATTGTGATCCCCAGGCTAATCTCTCGCATGCACTCACCAATCAGGAAACGCATGATTCGAATTTATTCACCATTTCCAAAAAACTGCTTCATAATGGACAGCCGAAAATAGAACCGCTGGAAATTTCCTATTATCTGCATCTCATTCCGGGAGATTATCAGATGGCTGGTCTCGAATCAAATACGCAGTTTATTTCATTCGGACATATCATTTTCTATAATCTGCTGGCTGCACTTAAAAAGGATTATGATTTTATTATTCTTGATTGCCCCACTCACTTCGGGATCACAGTGAAATCCTTTCTTGCAAACATCAACAGTATACTGATCCCGGCCGTACCTGACTCATTCTCTGCCTCCGGGTTTCGCAAGTTGCTTAGTTATCTGAGTGAAGTTGAACATCAGTCTTCTCTAAATGTATTGGGGATCTATTTCAATCGTTTTAGAAAACACACGCTTCTTCATAAGAAAGTCAGACGTCAGGCAGAGCAAGAATTGGGAAAGCTGATTTTGGACCAGAGTGTCAGGCAAAGCATTCGTGTAAGTGAAGCACATGAACAGCATCAATCTATTTATGGATACCATGGTGAAAGTCCCGTGGCTGAAGATTTTATGAAACTTAGTGAAGAAGTAATCGAACGCCTCAATTCAATTACGCTTGAAGAGGTCCTTGAAGAGCATATCGGTGAATCAGATCGTCAGTCTTCTCTGAATGAGACCATTCACTAATTCAAAAAAGACGGTGGGTTTCAATGTTCTCCATTTTTCAATTTGAAGACTACCTGAAATATTGATATAGTTGTCAATATTGAAGCGTTTCATCTCCTCTTCTACATGTTCACGCATATTGATTCCTGCAATCCAGCCTCCCTCCTTGTCGGAGCGAGCTTCTTCTACATCTTCGAACCACTCTTCATAGTAGCAGTCATCACTTCCATGAAAATTCATCACATTCTCTCCGATCAGGGCAAATTTGTTAATCCCAAAATCCATCAGATGCTCAAGAATATTACGCTTTAGTTGCATGATGTCATTATTGAGGGCATCATTCCATTCACCAAGCATTTCCATCACGGCAAATCCTAATTCATAGTCAGCATAGATGATTTTTGTATAGAGCGTTTCCGAACCAAAGAAATCCCATGCAGGATCTATGTAGTAGCCATAGATATTCTCAGAATAGAGATCATAATTGTACTCTTTCCCGACAAAAGGGGACTTCTCATCATAGCTGGAATTATAGTATTGGTTCCAGCGCTCATATGGCATGATTTTATGCACAACTAAATTTACTCACACTGTCAGAAAATGAAAAACCCTGCTCGAAACAAGCAGGGTTTAAAATAATCTTGTTTTATAAACTACTCACTAATAATAGAATAAGCAGTTCCGTCCCAAATAATGTTAATGGTATCAGTGCCTGATCCTGGTCTCCATACGGCGTAAGAAATGAGATACTTCTGGCCTGCTTCAGGAGATGGAAATATTGATGGCAACTGCTCAGTAATTGCATCAAATATTTGATCAGTAGTCCATAACGTTAAGTCGAAATTTCCAAACGATGAAATACTGGCAGATCCATCCGGATTAGAATTTAGGGTTGCAGCTGCAATATCTGCCCAATCATCAACTCCGAGTGTATACTTTATCGTGTTATCTGCCACCCATTTCGTACCATCATGACCAAAATTAAGAGTCTCCTGAGTCACCTGAGCAATGTCTCCATATTCTATCCACTGACCACCAGAATAGATGAATAGTGCAACCGATTGACTTGTTCCAGGTCCATTGTCCCAATTCCACTGGATTAACGCTCTGTCTCCTTCAACAGCAAAAACTTTGTTCACCTTCAACCAAAAAGGAATATTGTCTTCACCTTCGTCCTCAAAACTAAAATCCGGCGGGCTTTCTCCAAAGAAGTCAGCATAAGAATCATCTGGTAAAGGTTCTGCCCACATCCATCCGTATGCAACAGTATAGACAATTCTGCTGACAGAATCCGGAGTGAAATTACCTGCGGCAAAAATTGCAAAGGTCACGTCGATATAGTCTCCATCTTCTCCTTCATACCCTTTCCAGTTTACCCATTCAACTACATCTTCATCCGCATTTCCAAAATTGTCAAATCCGTCAAATCCATTCAAAAGATCATAGTCTCCATCCGGAACTGTTACCTGGGTATATGTACCTCTTAAGTCTGGTGAACTACCGTTAAAGAAATCATATGTAACAGAAGCTGAAGAACCATCTCCAAGTCCAGGAAACACTTCGTCAAGAATAATTGGAATATTTTCCTTTACGTCATCTTCGCTGCTGAAACTTCCAAAACCAGCACACCCACACGCATCATCGGCTATTTCGTAATCATCGTCAACCAGCGTATAGGTGATATCCTTTGAAATTGAAACAGTCTCGTTAATGGCATTTATCTCATCTTCTAATGGGTCTCCGCAACTGAGAACCAGAAAGAAACTCACTAAAACAAGCAAGTATGATTTTAAATTTATTTTTTTCATTGTTATAATCTTTATCAATTATTAAAATCTCACTTTGAGGCCCACATTCCAGTTCACTCCAAACGCATAATAGACCGAAGCAGAGGCCGCATCGTGTCCGCCACCATCGTTCGCATCAGCCACATACTCCACATCTCCTACGTTATAGACATTGGCAAAAATGGAGGATTCCAAATCTGATATTTTGAAATTATACGTCATATTGACATCCAATACTCCGGCAGCAGGAACCTTCCATGCATCCGCTCTATCACCGACATCACTTCTCCCAATGGGATCGAATGAGGCGTATAAGTTATCAAAATAAGTGTAGTCCGCTCCAAGCGAAAAGCCATCAAACATTTCATAGGTGATACCAAGAGCTGCGGTTGTTTGTGCTGCATCGCCAACCTTCAGGCCATCACTAAAAACATTGATTGCACTTCCAATTTGATTGCCATCCTCATCTTCAATGAAGACATTTTCTACATCATTCTTCCATAAGTTATTCTGGACTGAAAGCATTCCGGTAAGTTTCAGATTTCTGTAAATGTCGTAGGCAGCATCTATTTCCAATCCCTGATGGGTTGCATCTACTCCGAGAATATTGGCAAAATACTGGATGTCATTTTGATTCAGACTTCTTACGAAACTTCTGTCTTTCCATTGAGTCATATAAGCATTTACGTTCAGACTCAAATTAGACTTTCTATAGCCATAGCCTATTTCAAAGCTGAGAATTTTCTCATTTTCTGCATTTTCATTGATGTTATTTGAAGTTCTGCTTAGAAAAACATTTCTATAGAATGGAGCTTTTGAGAAAAAACCCACGTTAGCGAAAATATTATGATTTGAGGTTAAATTATAGTTTGCTCCTCCTTTGATTTGAAAACCAAAGAACTTCACTTTATCAGTTTCATCTGCGCTGTTACCAGGCGTATTAAATCGCTCAATCTGAGAATATGAAGTATTGGAAACTGAAAGTGTACCAAATACCGACAAATCTCCTTCATTATACTCTACCTGACCAAAGGCTCCCTGCCACCCTACAACACCATCATAGTTATAGTTGAATTTGTCACCAACTCCAATCACTTTATTTGGCTGATTGACATCATCATTATTAATGATGTATTCTCCGCCAAGAAGATCTGTTACTTCATAAAAATGTTTTCCAACATATGATCTCACATCTAATCCTGCCAATAAAGTAAGATTCTGAGATAGTTCGTGATTCAAAGTTGAAAGTACTCCATACCAGTTGTGATCATTTCTTGACGCTCTTTGAAATGCGAGTGCTTCACCTGATGCATTCGCTCTGTTAGTTTCCACAAGCAGATCCACATCAACCGGATCATAAGGACCTCCAGTTGTTACTCGACTATTGTTTGGACCAACGTTCCAGTTGCCGCCGGTTCCGCCTCCGCCACCAGTACCCCATGATGCGTACACCGCTGTTGATAATTCTGTTCCATCATTGATGGTCCAATAATGATTTAATGATGTTTGAGGCTTATGATAAAAGTTGTCTTCAAAATTTACCACTTTCCCATCTCTGATTCCCCAGTCTGAGTTATACTTGATACCGCTGGGAGCAGCTTCAAAAGTTGCCAGTGAATGTTGGTTTTGTCGTTGACCGTGACGTTGCTTTGCTCCTACAGCAGTGAACGTTAATTCATGACTGTCATTGATTCTCTTTGCAATGTTTGCAAAGTATGAATGACCCAAAAATTCTGTTCCATCCACATATCCATCGCCCTGTGTTTTTGCTGCAGAAAGAGTAACAGCCCATCCATTATCCTGAAGACCGGTAGAAATCTGAAAACCCACCTTACTGTAGGCATCATTTCCTGTAGCTACGTAACCATATCCACCTTTACTTCTGTCAGATGCTTTCGACACAATATTAATCGTTCCTCCAATAGAAGGAACCGCAACTTTAGAAGCTCCTAAACCCCGCTGCACCTGCATTGCACTGGTAGCATCCGTGAGGCCTGCCCAGTTAGACCAGAAAATTCTTCCATTTTCCATATCATTAACCGGAATTCCATTGATCAAAACTGCAACATTTTCAGAGTTAAACCCTCTAATATTAATTCTGCCGTCTCCAAAGCCACCGCCTGACTTTGTGGCAAAAACTCCCGGTGTAGATTTCAAAATCTCAGGAAACTCCTGATTTCCAATTTTAGCTTCAATCACGTCTGCACGTACATTGGCCATGGCAACTGGCGTCTGTCGGTCAATTCCAAAAGAAGCAATTACCATAACTTCCGCAAGGCCAATTGACCCTGAAACCATTGATAAGGATGAAAGATCCGAATCGGCGCTAACTTCCATCGTTTCATATCCGATATAGGAAATAGTCAGTGTGGCTCCTGATTTGACTGACAATGAAAAAGCACCATTGATATCTGTGATACTACCATTATTTGTTCCTTTTTCGATCACGGTGGCACCTATAAGTGCTTCACCTGATTCGCTATCGACAATTGTCCCGCTAACAGTAGTTTGAGCTACCGTAATAAGGGCTGCAATCATCAGCGTACAGCTTAGTAAGAGTTTTCTCATCATGTTTAAGATTGGTTTAAATTTTTCACAAAAATAGGCTTTCCTAAATCCCAGGCCGTTGCCTGATTTTTAAGTTTTAGGCGACTTCTTAACATCATGATAATGTCAGATAATGCAAGAAATCAACTTCAAAATTTAAGCATTTTTACAACTTGACAACAAGGTCATGAGCATTAGTTATCCACACACTTAAAGCATGTAGTCAGGGAAATATTAGAAGATAATTGATTGTCAGTTATTTAAAGAAAATTCAATTATGGTCTGCAATTTTCTACCACCTCACGTACAGTGCCATATTTAAGCAATTGTGCTTTTGCTTCTTCTTGAGAAAATCCTAATTCTTCTCGAATCATTGCAATGCCTCGTTCCATAAGTTTTTCATTAGTCAGTTGCATATCTACCATTTTATTTCCCTTTACTCTCCCCATCCTGATCATCAGAGATGTTGAGATCATATTCAGGACAAGTTTTTGAGCAGTACCCGCTTTCATTCTGGTGCTCCCGGTAACAAATTCAGGACCGACGACAACTTCAACCGGAAACTGGGCAACCCTGGCAAGCTCTGATCCGGCATTGCAGGTAATGCAACCAGTGAGCATATTTTTTTCATTTGCAGTTTTAAGTGCACCAATAACATAGGGCGTTCTTCCGGAAGCTGCAATACCTATCAGACAATCATTCGCATCAGGATTATATTTCAAAATATCCTTCCAGCCCTGATCTGGATCATCCTCTGCGAATTCAACCGCTTTCCTTATCGCACGGTCTCCCCCGGAAATTAGTCCTATAACAAGATCATCCGAAACACCGAAGGTGGGTGGGCATTCTGAAGCATCCACAATACCAAGTCGTCCGCTTGTGCCAGACCCGATATAAAACAACCTTCCACCGTCCAGCATTCCGGGAAGAATAGCTGTAACAAGTTTTTCAATAGCCGGAATAGCTGCATTCACGGCAACAGCTACCTTCTGATCTTCTTTGTTGATGTTTGTGAGAATCTCACTGACTGTCATCTTCTCCAGATGATCATACAAAGAGGTTGATTCAGTGGTTGGTTTCTCAGCCATATTTTTGGTGGTATTGAACGAGACCTTCGATCGGTGACTTAATAATATTTTCAATATTTAACTTTTTGGCTTCACCCATCCTTTTAAGAATATCTGAGAAGTGCCATGCTATTGAACCGGTAAAGTTAAAGGTCTCTTCGGCGTATTTGTTTCTATAGAAAAACGCATGATGAAAATCGCAAAAAGCTTCGTACACCAACGAGTCTACGTCTTCATGATCAATGTGTGAAAGAATAAAGGGTGCGAATGAAGCAAGAAAATGATTGGGTCTCGGCTTGTCATAAATCTGTTTGATGACCTCATGTGAACTCAGGTTATATTCTTTCATAAATGCCTGGATTATTTCCTGAGAAATCTGCTCCCTGAACACCTTCATCAACAATTTTTTCCCCAGATATGCACCACTTCCTTCATCGCCAAGGACATAACCCAGGGATGCACTCACTTTATTCACTTTTTCCCCATTATAGAAGCAAGCATTAGAACCTGTACCCAAAATACAGACATTCCCTGATTTCTTTCCACAAAGCGCTCTTGCTGATCCGACCAGATCGTTTTCAACACACAGGTTTGTGCCAAATACTTCACCAAGTACTTTCTCAACCTCCTGCTTTTGCTCCGGTGTATCTACCCCCGCCGAATAAAGGTATGTTGATACATCTGCTGAAATCTTATTTCCCAGTACCCTTATGATGTCCTCTTTCAAATCATCAAGATTGTGAGTATATGCATTAAAGCCGATGGTCTGAAATGTCTGTACCTCATTTCCATTCACAACACGCCATTGGGCACCTGTTCCTCCCGAATCTCCTACTATAAATGCCTGACTGCTCATTTGTGCATCAATTTGATTTGCTTCTCTACGAATTTGATAATGTCATCATATTCTGAAGGTTTGAACCAGTGAATATCTTCATATTTTCTGAACCAGGTCAGCTGGCGCTTTGCGTACCTTCTGCTATTTCTCTTAAGTAACCGAATCGCTTCCTCCTTGTCATATTTCTCTTCCATAAAATTAAAAATCTCTGAATATCCAACCGTCTGCAATGCGTTATGATTCCTGAATGCATACAGGCTTTCTGCTTCACTAAAAAGTCCGTTCCTGATCATATTATCCATTCTATTGTTAATTCTCTCAAAAAGCACTTCCCTTTCCATGTTCAATCCGATCTTTATATGGTCATAATCCAATTCATTTTCTCTTGCCTGTCTGAATGAGCTAAAGGTTTTTCCTGTTCCTCTGATTACTTCAAGTGCCCGGACAATACGTTGACCATTTTTCTTATCTACTTCTGCATAATAAATACTGTCTTCTCGTTTAAGCTCCTCAAGCAGTCCCTCCGGTCCGGATTTCTCCAACTCAATATTGAGTTTTTTACGAACGGCAGGATCAATTGGAGGCATTTCATCGAAACCTTCCCAGATGGCTCTTAAGTACAATCCCGAACCTCCAACTGCAATGATGATCTTATTATTTTTTCCTAATTGTGCAATTAGCTTTTGAGCATCACGACCATACTCTCCCGCACTGTACATGCTTTCAATTGTGTGAGAATCAATAAAATGATGCTTAGCCAGGGACAATTCCTCGGTATCCGGTTTGGCGGTTCCAACATTTAGCTCCTTATAGAATTGGCGTGAATCTGCCGAGATTATTTCTGTCTTGAATTCCCGCGCAAGCTTAATGGCCAGACTTGTCTTGCCAACAGCTGTCGGACCAACAACCGATATCAGGACGGGTTTAATTATATCATCTTCCATTTATACAGCTAAAATGCCTAATTTTAATCGTATGGCGGTAATTGATGGAGAGCCTGATGAATTAAAAAATGAAGTTGCCGAGCTTCAAAGCAAGCTGGAGCAGGCGGAGCGCGATTATTATTCTCTGATAGAAAAGACCAATCAGAACCTCAAAGACCTATTTGACAACTCAAATGACCTTATTACCATTTTTAAACCGACCGGAGAAATTCGGTTTGCAAATGAAGTAGTAAAAAACAAACTTGGGTACACGGAGGATGAAATTCTTGACCTCAAATTCCTTGAGGTAGTTCATGAAGATCATCGACGCAACGCACTTCAAAATATTTTGCGAATTACAGCAGGGAGCAGAATGGAGCGATTTGAAACGGTCCTGCTCTCAAAGTCCGGAAAAAATATCTACGTTACCGGTAAACTGACCTCCATATTTGAAAATAACGAGCCGGTAGAATACCGCTGTGTATTTTATGATATTTCAGAAAGGATCAGGGCAGAAAGTGCACAAAGCCTCTATTATCAGATCGCCAATATCACCATAACAGAAAATGATCTTGAACACCTCTACAGAGGTATTTATGACCAGCTAAGTCAGATGCTGATGGTTCAAAACTTCAACATTTCCCTTAAAAAAAAGAGGGAATATGAAACCATCTTTCGCGTAAATGAGAACCAGGACAACCTGACTGAGGATGTCGATCGTGCATTGATGGATTATGCATTTGACAGGAAAAGGTCACTCATCATCTACGAAGAAGGGATTAAAAAAATTGAATCACAGGCAAAAAAAGTTTTTGAGGATCCTACACCAAAAATTTGGCTGGGTGTAATTATTTACCTCAACTCCAGGCCTCAGGGAATCATGTCGGTCTACAGTTACACAGACCAGAGTGCATTTAACAACAAAGACTTAGAGTTGCTGGATTTTATCAGTGGTCAGGTAAGTCTGGCTATTGAACGAAAAGAGAAGGAAGACAAGATTGAAAATCAGGCCGCAACACTTGGAGCCATATTTGACAGTAGCACACACCAGATTTGGTCCGTTGACAGAAACCTCAAATTCACTTCGTTCAATCATAATTATTCAGAGGCATTCAAATCCTACTTCGGCATTGAACCTAACATTGGAACCAGCCTTAGAGACATTTATGATGACTCTCTTGCTGCCGAAATAAAAGAATTCTGGGAGGCGAAGTACAAGGAAGCATTTCAGGGAAAATTTGTAAACTTTCAGACAAAGACAAAGGATCAGGACGGCAAAGAAGTATGGAGGGAAGTTTTTCTTAATCCGATTTTTCTCCCTAACGGTCGCATTGAAGAGTTGTCAGTGATTGCAAATGACATCACTGAAAAGAAAGAAGCTGAAGGTGCCCTAATTGCCAGTGAAGAAAAATTCCGTACCATTTTCGAATCTTTCCAGGATGTCTATTTCCGGTGCACACTTGATGGGATTGTCACCATGATCAGTCCCTCTATCCAGGAAGTACTCAATTATCAACCAGAAGATATCATTGGGAAGAAAGTAACCAATTACCTGAGAACCAAGGCACCTCTCAGAGGAATTATGGAGCAGCTGTTTGGGGAGAAAAAACTCAGAAACGTCGAAGGTACGGTCAAAGATTCAAAAGGCACCCAGCTTGATTTCTTATGCAACATCAGGTTAATCCAAAAGGATGATGGAAGTGTTGAAGTTGAGGGTGTCGGTCGAGATATTTCTCAATTAAAGGAAACAACCAAAGAACTGCAGCGAGCCAAAGATTTTGCAGAACGGTCGTTAAAAATTAAAGAGCGATTCCTTGCCAATATGAGTCATGAAATCAGAACGCCAATGAATGGTATCATTGGGATGATTGATCTTATGGGAAGTACTCCGCTTGACACTGAACAGACCGAATACGTGAGAACAATAAGCAAGTCTTCTCAGACATTGTTAAACATATTGAATGACATTCTGGACCTCTCAAAAATTGAAGCCGGCAAAATGGAATTGAGGCGGGAGCCGTTCAAACTTGTAAAAACAATTGAGAAAGTTTATGACCTTTTCTCTCAACAGGCGTCTCTCAGCGAGAATATTCTTTACTATCATATCGATGAAAACATACCTGAGTGGATTATTTCAGACGAGACCCGTCTCATTCAGGTATTATCAAACCTCACTACAAATGCAATAAAATTTAGTGAGGAAAAAGGAAACATAAACATTAGTGTGCGTCTGGTTGAGTCAAAGCAAGGGATTCATACATTCAAGGTTTCAATCAAGGATTCAGGGATCGGAATTTCGGAAAAAGATCAGAAAACCCTCTTTCAGAGCTTTCATCAACTGGATAATAGTACCACCAAGAATTTTGGCGGAACCGGACTTGGCCTGGCCATTTCCAAAGAGCTGGCTAAATCCATGGGCGGTGATATCGGTGTGGTTTCTACACCAGGACTTGGCAGTACCTTCTGGTTTACATTCAAAGCAAATGAAGCATCCTCTGAGTATGTGGATCAGATTCAGACTTATACATCATTTACCAAGCAGTTTACAGGTATTGCTCCCAAGATCCTGCTGGTTGATGACAATGAAATAAACCGAAAGGTCGCAACTGGTATTCTTGAAAAATCCGGATGTGAAATAGATGAAGCTGCCGACGGATTCGAAGCAATTGAGCTCGCGAAAAAAGAAAATTATGATCTTGTATTCATGGACATTCAAATGCCAAAAATGAATGGAATCGAAGCGACGCAGGCCATAAAAGATCTTGGATTAAAAAATCAGCCTCCTATTGTTGCAATGACTGCCTATTCAATGGAGGAGGACCGTCAAAAATTTCTTGATAATGGACTGGACGATTATCTGGCAAAGCCAATCAAGGCGGAAACCCTGATTAACAAAGTGAAAAGCTGGCTGGAATTTGAGCCTAAACAAATGACCAGCGAAACGCTGACCGCTACTTCAGAAGATTTGGTTATTAATCAGAATACATTGAACCAACTTGCTAAGTTTGGAGGTCAGGAACTTATTGAAAGTACGCTGATAGATTTTGAAGAAGAAGCTGAACTTCTGGTAAAAAATACTGAACAGTTTTTAAAAGAGAAGAAATATGAACTGATGCGTGGCGAATTACATACCCTAAAGGGCAATGCCGGTACATTAGGAATAGAAAAATTATCTAATCAGGCAGCAACTATTGAAAAATTGCTGAAAGCCGATAAATTTGATACTCTTGAGCGTGAGGTATCCTTATTAGTCAACCGATTCACAGAGTTTAAAGAGAGTAGCCAAAATATGTTAATAACCGATGAGTAAAAAAATAATAGTAGCTGAAGACAGTAGTGTAATCCAAAATCTTACAAAAAAGATTCTTACACAGATGAATTATGAGATTGTATCCGTTAAGAATGGACAACAGGTGATCGACCTTCTTGAAGGTCAAAACTTTGATCTCATTCTAATGGACATTCACATGCCGGTGATGGATGGAATGAAATGTGCAACCCATATAAGAAACATGTCTACAGGAGCGAAGGATATACCCATTATCGCCATCACGGGGAACGCCAATAACTACACAATGAAAGATTTCGAAAGTGCAGGAATTAATGACTTCCTGCCCAAGCCACTCAACTATGACAATCTGGTTGAAATGGTGAGAAAATACATTGAGGATGTCAATTAAGTACACGAAACATTTTCTAAACAAGCTGGAAGATATAATGTCTGAAACCGATTACATCCTTCGATACGAGAAGGGTAATTTTCAGTCAGGATATTGTATTCTTAATGAAAGCAAAATTGCAATCGTCAACAAGTTCTTTGCACTGGAAGGAAAAGTAAACAGTCTTGTTGAAATCCTCAGGTCAATCAAGATTGATAGCGCAAAATTGAGTGACAACAACAAAAAACTTTACGCAGAGATTACAAATAATCAACTTCAATTGTGAAGGTTACTTTTCTTGGAACAGGCACTTCTCAGGGTGTTCCGGTCATTGCATGCAAATGCGAAGTGTGCAAATCCATCGATTATAGAGATAAAAGACTCAGATCATCGGTCATCATTCAGGTGGAAGACCTCAGTATTGTCGTTGATACCGGACCGGACTTTCGGCAGCAAATGCTGAGAGAACGGGTTGACCGGGTTGATGCAGTTCTCTTTACCCATGCACATAAAGATCACACGGCTGGGATGGACGATATCAGAAGTTTCAATTTCCTTCAAAAAGAAGAAATTCCAATTTATGGCCAGGCGGAAACACTCGATCAAATTAAAGATGAATTTGCGTATGTGTTCTCGGCGAGCAAGTATCCGGGAATTCCACAAATCGGATTGAACGTCATTGAAAACAAACCATTCAATGTCCAGAATCTGAAAGTCATGCCCATAGAGGTGATGCATCATAAAATGATTGTTTTTGGATTCAGAATTGGCGATTTCACTTATATCACTGATGCCAACCATATCCATGTGAGAGAAAAGGAAAAAATCAAAGGTTCCAAAATTCTCGTGCTCAACGCACTGCAAAGAACTCATCATATTAGTCACTTCACACTTGATGAAGCCATCGAACTTATTCAGGAACTTAATCCTGAAAAAGCCTATCTCACACACATAAGTCACAAACTGGGATTGCACGCTGAAGTAAGCCGCGAACTTCCTGAAAACATACATCTTGCTCATGACGGACTTATCCTGAAAATTGATAATTAATAATTATTAATTCCAGAGCAAATGTTTAGCAACTACTATTTCCTTAAGCGACTTGCCCCTGCTCTCCAGCAACGAATAGACGGACTCACCGTGGTAGAGCTTTTTTCTCAAAACAAGGAAGAACTTATTATCGGACTTGCAGGTGAAAACGAAGAATTCTGGATTCGGGCAAATCTTGATCCTAATATTTCACTTCTTTCGTTTCCTGAATCATTTTCAAGAGCCCGCCAGAATAGCGTCAATCTTTTCAGTTATCTAATCGGTAAAGTCGTAACCGAATGTACCGTCTTTTCCTATGAACGTTCCTTCCAAATCAGCTTTGGTGAAACCCTTTCACTTATCTTTAAAATGCATGGGAGAAGGGCAAATATCCTGCTCATGAACAACGGAGAAGTCAAAGACCTTTTCCGAAAAAACCTCTCTTCTGACCTTGAACTCACTCCTGACCAATTGAACAGGTCGATCACGATTAATGAATCGAATTTCATTGATCATGGCTATGAGCCGAAATCTCTTATCCCGGCCCTGGGTAAGGAAGTGCAATCCTGGTGGGATACCAGATATTCAACAATGGAGAATAAGGCTAAATGGTCGGCTTTTTCGCAACTTCTTGAAAAACTGGAATCTAATAAGATCGCACTTATTGATGGCGATTCACCCACAATTAGCTTATTGGATCATGATGATCTTTCTGCAACTTGTACAGATCCAATAGAGGCGACCAACTGGCTCTACGAGAAAAAGACCAGAAGCTTTTATTTGGACCGTGGAAAAAATCAGCTTCTCGCAAATCTCAAACAGCAAATTAAAAAATCTGAAAATTATATCTTCAAAACTTCAGAAAAGCTAAGGCTTGTTGATGGACAAAGGAGTCCTGAAGAAATCGCAAATATTCTGATGGCGAATCTGAACCTCATTGAAAGAGGTCAATCAAAAGTGACATTGTCAGATTTCTACAATAACGGGCTGATTGAAATCAAACTGAATCCAAAATTGACCCCCCAGAAGAATGCTGAAAATCTTTACAGGAAATCAAAAAATCGTCATCAGGAAATAGAAAAACTAAAGCAAAATATTATTGATAAGGAAAAGGTGATCGAAAAGTTAAGTCTGGAAATACTGGAAGTAGAGGGAATTGAAAACACACAAGAATTGAAGAACCACCATAAATCAGACACGTCACGAACAACTAAAAATCAAAAAGAAAAACCGTACCACGAGTTTGAACTTGACTCCTGGATCATTATGGTTGGGAAAAATGCAAAAGCGAATGATGAGTTAACACTAAAAGTGGCGACAAAAAATGATTTGTGGCTGCATGCGAAAGATGTAAGTGGTTCGCATGTTGTGATACGTCAAAAACCTGGTCAGAATTTTCCAAAACACATTATTGAGTATGCTGCAAGCCTTGCAGCATTAAATTCGAAGCGGAAAACAGATTCAGTTTGCCCGGTCATTTTTACTCCCAAAAAATATGTGAGAAAGTCAAAGGGAGCCCTTCCTGGTCAGGTTATCGTAGAAAAAGAAGAAGTCGTATTGGTTAGTCCAGCCGCTCTCTAAAAGGTTTTTCCTTCCAGTTGCCAAATATCCAGTTGCCGGGAGCATTGGGATCGGAGGAAAAAAAGAAATCGCAGAAACCCTGAATCAACTCTTCCTGACTAATAAAACCATCTTTATTCTTATCCAATTTATCAAACGAACTCCCCTCATATTTATAGTCAATACCATAGGCTCTAAACATTTCGGAATACTCTTCTCTGTTGATATACTTATCGAAATTCCTGTCAAAAAGGAGGAAAATGTAGTTAACAATCCTCGTAACATAGCTTCTGATGTATCCGGGTCTTTCAAAATGGAAATATTCAAAAAAATGAAACCAGTCTTCTGGTGTTATCTGATCATCTTCCTTTTCCATATCGGTCAGAATCTGAACAAACAGCCTGGAAGCCTGCCTTTGAAGTTTGAGTCGAATAGGTGAGGATGGACCGTAACGAAGCTTATCACTTAATTTGTTAGCGACCTCAACAAAATCATTGGGCTGTAAAATGCTATTGCCATTTGCATCAAGAATTGAAAAGAAGTAATCAAGCTTGCTTTCCAGAAGGTCTGTCATATTCCGTATTTAGAGGTGAGTAATTCCATTGCATTTAATGAAACACAAATTAAATCACATACCCTTGCATGTGACATACAAAATATGAAAAAAACAGCAGAATTCAATAAATATCGCTAGATATTCCAGTCTTCGTTGATCTGCCTTATTGCAGCATAGGCTGTGAGATCAAACTGGCAGGGAACAATGGAAACATAGTTTTTGGCCAGCGCTGTTTCATCATTATCCTCTCCTTTGTCATGGTTGACAAAATTCCCCACCATCCAAAAATACTTCCTTCCATAGGGGTCATTGCGCTCATCAAAATCTTCTTCCCAACTGGCATTGGCCTGTCTGCAAACTCTGATTCCTTTGATCTTCTCTTTTTGAATGACAGGAAAGTTTACATTAAGTGCCACGCCTTCCATAATTCCCTTATCCAGGGTTTCTTTGACAATTTTGATAACATACTCATCAACATGAGAAAGGTCGGCATCTTCATCATAGTCACAGAGGGAGAATCCAATAGATGGTAGTCCTTCTATTGCTCCTTCAATCGCAGCACTCATGGTACCTGAGTAGAGGACACTGATTGAACTATTGCTGCCATGATTAATTCCTGATACCACCAGATCAGGCTTTCTGTCTTTAAGTACATAATGTTTTGCCAGCTTCACACAATCTGCCGGTGTACCGCTACATTCATAGGCCCGAATGTCGCCAAAAATATTGCTGGGCCTGAGTCTAAGCGTATCTCCAACCGTGATAGCATGTCCCATTCCGGACTGGGGGCTGTCGGGAGCTACCACCACTACATCGCCCACTGTGCTGACAAGTTCGATAAGTTTACGAATACCACGGGAGGTTATTCCGTCATCATTTGTGACAAGAATCAAAGGTTTTGACATGCTGAATTAAATCGAATTATAAAATGCTGTAATTCTAATCAAATCTCTTACATCATCCGAATCCAGCTTGTTATCTTTCATGAATTTTTTTACGTCCGTCTGCTTCTTTTTCATGATTAGAAGTAAATCTTTTTTCTTGCCACTGTAGTAGGTGATTTCACCTTTCGTATCAAGAAAATAGAAGGAATACTGGACGATGGTTCGCTGATAATTTGTCCCTCCCCAATAAGGGGAATTGGAAGCCTGGGTTTGCTGAACAATGGACTCTCGTGTCAGCAGGGAAAGCGGACCTTCATAAAGTAGCTCAAAAAGTATCGGGATTTTATAATCATAGTTCACTTTGCTGGGCACTGAATAGAACTGACGAAATGTATTTAATACTTCATCATTGATTTCGAAATAATAGATTTTATGACTTGAAAAGGTCCTGACTTTTGTTCCGATCAACATAGAAACAATATTGGTTTCCATATCGTACTTCAGTCTTCCCCGTACAGTATCTTTTTCAGAAGTAACCAGAAATCCATCATGAAAAACTTCAGACGAAAACTTCTGCGCCAGCCCTGTTGTTGCAAGTACTATTGAAAAAAATATAGTTAGAATAGCTTTCACCTATTTCAATATTTCATGCCCTAATTTATCACGTTTTGTTTCCAGGTATTTTTGGTTGTGTTTGTTTGGTTTGATCTCAATTCCTGTATTATCAACAATTTCCAGACCATAACCCATTAATCCAACTCTCTTTTTAGGATTATTCGTAATCAGGTTCATTTTAGAAACACCAAGTTTCCTGAGAATTTGTGCGCCAACACCGTAATCCCTCTGGTCTGCATTAAAACCAAGCTCCAGATTGGCTTCAACCGTATCCTTTCCCTGTTCCTGCAACTGATACGCTTTTAGTTTATTGAGAAGTCCGATTCCTCTGCCCTCCTGATTCATATACAAAACCACTCCTTTACCAGCCCTATCAACCATTTCCATGGCCGCATGAAGTTGTCCTCCGCAATCACAACGACAGGAACCAAAAATATCACCCGTCACACAGGATGAATGTACCCTGACAAGTACAGGCTCATCTTTCTCCCATGTACCCTTTACAAGAGCCAGATGATGCTCATTGGTATTTGTCTGAAGGAAGGCTTTCAATTGAAAATTTCCATATTCGGTGGGCATGTTTACTTCAATTTCTTCTTCAATCAGTGACTCTTTCTTAAGGATATATTCGATCAGATCCTTTATCGCAACAAGCTTGAGATTGAATTTATCAGCAATTATTCTGAGATCCGGGAGCCTGGCCATTGTCCCGTCTTCTTTCAAGATCTCCACAAGTACTCCCGCAGGATACAACCCAGCCAGTCTTGCAAGATCCACTGTCGCTTCTGTATGTCCCGATCGTCGCAAAACTCCTCCGTTTTTTGCCTTCAACGGAAAAATATGTCCCGGTCTTCCCAGATCAGAAGGTTTGGTATCAGGATCTACGAGCGCCTTGATTGTTTTAGAACGATCAGCTGTAGAAATACCGGTTGTCGTACCGTTTCCAATTAAATCAACAGAAACCGTAAACGGTGTTTCGTGAGTTGCCGTATTCTTTCCCACCATCAGGTCAAGTTGCAGCTCCGCACACCGGTCTTCCTTTAATGAAGCGCAAATCAATCCCCTTCCTTCTCTGGACATGAAATTGATTATCTCGGGTGTCACCTTCTCCGCAGCGCAAATGAAGTCGCCCTCATTCTCCCTGTCTTCATCATCTACGACGATTACAATCTCTCCATTCCTGATTGCTTCTATTGCTTCTTCTATTTTATCCAGCATGCTATCCAACTAATACGTTTCCTAAAATTTTGGCTATTTCCACTTCCACTTTTTTTAACTCATTTATCTCATCTAAAAGTTCATCTACTTCCCCCTCATTTTTAGCACTCCTCAATTTCTGATTCTCTTCCTTAATAAGATGCTGAATAATTCTGAATTTCAACCTTAATACGTTGGTGTAGGTTACATCCCTCAAAAACTCTGTTTCGCGAGGCACATGAATCTTATACTTCTCTTTCCAGTTCTCACTTATTTCATACTTGTCTGCGACCAGATCTACCACTGTTCTTCTTACATCTTCGTCCGGGTGGCTTAGCAAATTCTCTCCATCAATGATCTCTCCTTCTCTTAGTTTCTCCTTGAAATAGGTAATAATTTTCCGGTAAGTGACATTTGTAAATTGAATTTCGTCCGATTCGTTCAGGAAATAATCAATCAGATACTGGTCCTGCAGCTCTCGTGTCTGAATTTTATTCTTTCCATAATTAACCAGTACTCGTACACTTTCACGCTCCTGCAGCTCAATGATTTGACCAATATCCAGCTTATCCAACAGGTCCTCCTGCTCATGGATTGATATTTCCGGTTCCGGTGGCAGAGGCTCAGATCGGTGCCCCCTCTTTTGCTCGATTAAGATTTTATTCTGCTCGGATATCAATATTGATTCAGAGATACCAAGGAGATCACTACAATCCTTTAAATAAACTGTACGTTTTACCGGATCAGCTATTTTGGTGATACTTGAAACAATGTCCTTGATCACCCCGGCTTTTTTTACCGGGTCATTTCCTGTCTCATCAAGAAGAACTTTTGTCTTGAATCGAATAATATCCTGTGCCTCCTCTGCTACAAAATCCCTGAATCCCGAAGCACCCAGACTTCTGGCATAGCTGTCCGGATCTTCTCCATCAGGTAGCGCTACTGCCCGAACGTTTAGACCACCTTCCAGCAACAGGTCAATCCCGCGAAGAGATGCCCTGATCCCGGCGGGATCTCCATCAAAAATGACGGTCACATTTTCTGTATATCTCCGGATCAGTTTTACCTGATCCTCTGTAAGTGCAGTTCCGGATGAAGAAACTACGTTTTCAATTCCGGACTGATGCATGGAAATGACATCCGTATACCCTTCAACCAGAATGCAATTGTCTTCCTTTCTAATGGCGTTCTTAGCCTGATAAAGTCCGTAAAGTACCCGACTCTTTATGTAGAGTTCTGTCTCAGGACTATTGATGTATTTGGGCTGCTTGTCATTGCTGGTCAGTTTCCTGCCACCAAATGCAATCGTTTTCCCGGAAACATTATGAATGGGGAAAATTACCCTGCTTCGAAAGCGATCATAGGTTTTGGCCTCTTTAGAAATTACAAGTCCGGCCTCTTCCAGTAATTCTTTCTTATAGCCATTTTTAGTCGCATCTTCCAGTAATCCGTCCCATATTTCCTTTGAATAGCCAAGCTCAAATTTTTTGATGGTCTCTTCTGAAAAGCCACGTTCAATGAAGTAGGAAAGACCGATTGACTTTCCTTCGTCTGTATTATGCAACACATCCTGAAAATACCGGCTGGCATAATTCAGAACGATAAACAGGCTCTCCCTCTTATTTTGAGCCTCCAGCGCTTCATCCGACTGCTCTTCCTCTACAATCTCAATTCCATATTTCCCCGCCAGGTATTTGAGTGCTTCCACGTAGCTCAAACCATCCACCTCCATTACAAAGGCAATCGCGTCTCCTCCTTTTCCGGAGCTGAAATCTTTGAAAATTCCTTTGGAGGGTACCACATAAAAAGATGGTGTCTTTTCATTGGAAAATGGACTGAGCGCCTTATAGCTGGAGCCGGATCGCTTCAGGGAAACAAAATCGCCAACAACATCCACAATGTCGATGCGATTCTTAATCTCTTCTATGGTAGATGGATGAATCATTAATTGAGCAAGATGTAAAATTAGAAGATTAAGGTTATCCCACAGATCAGATATATAGCATAATTTTGATTAAAAATTAATATGCCAAAACAAACCTCTAACCCTGTTAATATTCTTTTTGTCTCCATTTCAGGACTTATTGGTGATATCGCGTGGAAATGTCGCCTTGAGGGACACAATGTAAAGTATTTTATTGAAGAGGAAAGTGAAAAAGAGATTGGGAACGGGTTTGTTGATAAGGTAGATGACTGGGAGGAAGAAATTGAATGGGCTGACCTGATTGTATTCGATGATGTACTTGGGCAGGGTGCAAAGGCAGACTCACTACGAAAGCAGGGAAAATTTGTAGTCGGCGGAACAGCGTATACAGATAGACTGGAAGATGATCGATCGTTCGGACAAAGTGAATTAAAAAAGCATAAGGTCAATATTTTATCCTATCGTGAGTTTGATTCCTTTGATGCCGGAATTGAACATATTAAATCCAACCCCGGCAAGTATGTGATCAAACCCAGCGGGGAAGCACAAAATATTAAAAGACTCCTTTTTGTCGGAATGGAAGATGATGGCAGTGATGTGCTGCGAATTCTTAGTGCGTACAAAAATTCCTGGAGCGAGGAAGTGAAAATTTATCAGCTTCAGAAGAAAGTGGACGTTGGTGTTGAGGTTGGTGTAGGGGCTTTCTTTAATGGCAAAGAATTTATCTATCCCATCAATATCAATTTTGAACATAAAAAATTATTCCCCGGTGAACTGGGTGTTGCAACCGGAGAGATGGGAACCAGCATGTTTTGGAGCGGCCCAAACAAAATCTTCAATGCAACCCTCAAAAAAATGGAGCCTACGTTGTGTGCGGAAGGATATGTTGGTTACATAGATGTGAACTGCATCGTAAACGGGAACGGAATTTATCCATTAGAATTTACCTCCCGCTTTGGCTATCCCACCATTTCCATTCAGTCTGACGGAATGTTGAATCCGATAGGAGATTTCCTTTATCAGCTTGCCAGGGGAGAAAAAGTGAGTCTGAAGACCAAGAGTGGGTTTCAGATAGGCGCACGGATCGTCACGCCTCCATTTCCATATAAGGACGCCAAAACATTTGAAGCTTTTTCAAAAGATGCCGCAATTGTATTCAAAAAACCTACCACGGAAGGGATTCATATTGAAGATGTAAAAATGGTGAATGGCGAATGGCTCATCACCGGACAGAGCGGAATTGCGCTAATCGTTACCGGAATGGGGCTGACTATGAAACAGGCACAGCAACAACTTTATACCCGAATAAAAAATATCATGATTCCCAACATGTATTATCGAACTGATATTGGGAATCGATGGTTTGAAGATAGTGACAAGCTTCATGCGTGGGGCTACCTGAGAGAAAATTGAAATAGATGGATTTAACTAAAGAAAACCTGCTTAAGGCACTTTCCCATGTTCAGGACCCGGATCTCAAAAAAGATCTGGTGACTCTGGGAATGATCCAGAATATTCACATCGATGGCAAAAAGGCAGCTTTTGATGTGGTGTTGACTACTCCTGCCTGTCCGTTGAAAGAACTGATCAGGAGTGATTGTGAAAAGGCAATCGCAAAACACATTGGTGAAATTGAACTGACCATCAATATGACTTCTCAAGTCACAAGCCAACGTGATGATGGACCTGTTCTTCCCGGAGTGAAGAATATTATCGCCGTTTCTTCCGGAAAAGGCGGGGTTGGTAAATCAACAGTAGCCTCTAATCTGGCAGTGGCTCTTGCCAAAACCGGCGCTGAAGTCGGGCTGATTGATGCTGATATCTTCGGCCCATCGATACCAACCATGTTCAATTGTGAATTTGAACAGCCTACTGTCGTTCAGGAGGATGGAAAAAATAAGATTGTACCGTTGCAACAATACGGAGTTAAGCTGTTATCTATTGGTTTCCTGACAAATAGTGAGGATGCAGTGGTCTGGAGAGGACCCATGGCAAGTTCTGCCCTCAAACAATTCATCTCCGATGCTAAATGGGGAGATTTGGACTACTTACTGATTGATCTTCCTCCTGGCACCAGTGATATTCACCTTACACTGGTACAAACAGTACCTGTAACAGGTGCTATTGTTGTGACAACTCCACAAAAAGTAGCATTGGCAGACGCCCAGAAGGGAATGTCTATGTTCAGACAAAAACAAATCAATGTCCCAATCCTCGGACTGGTTGAGAATATGTCATGGTTCACGCCGGAAGAATTGCCAAACAATAAGTATTATATCTTTGGGAAGGATGGCGGAAGAAACTTAGCTGAGAAAAATGGTGTTGAGTTGCTGGGGCAGATTCCAATCGTGCAGTCGATACGTGAAGGTGGGGATAGTGGCTTTCCAACTGTAATGAAAGAGGGAGTAATTTCTGAAGCATTTATTAAACTTGCCGAGAAGGTAGCGCAGCAGGTGGCTATCAGGAATGCATCTGAAAAGGAGACTAAAAAAGTAGAAATGACCGTTTAACTTATGCCTGATCTAATAAAAAGAATTGAAAAAGCGCTTGAAAACATCCGTCCTTACCTTGAGGCCGATGGCGGTGACGTTAAAGTGCTTGAAGTAGATAAGGATAAAAACGTTGTTTTGGAACTCCTCGGTAATTGCGGCTCCTGTCCAATGTCTACCATGACATTAAAGGCGGGTGTTGAAGAGGCAATCAAGCGAGAAGTTCCCGAAATCAAAAGTGTTCATGCGGTTAACATTACTTCCCCCGACGACCCGAACGCCAGGCTTCCGTTCAGCGCCTGAACAGATGCGGATTTTTTGTGTCTCATTGATCCTTTTTCTATCATTTTTTTCCGGTGCCCAAAATCGATGTGGATCAGTATTCCCCGAACCTGAAGATTTCGAAAACTGGATTCATTCAAAAATTACTGAAGCAAGAATACAAAGAGCCTTTGCTGAAAATAAGGCGGTCGTTTATGAAATTCCGGTAGTTGTTCATGTGATGGAACCTGCCAGCGGCGGCAGCCTAAATATTACCGATGCAGCAATCCTTCGTCAAATTGAGATTCTCAATGAAGATTTCCGACGAACCAACGCTGATGCTTCAAATACTCCGGCTGTTTTCCTTCCGGTTGCCGCAGATGTCGAAGTGCAATTCGTTCTGGCAAGGCAGGATCCTGCCGGTAATCCTTCTAATGGCATTGTTCGGGTTCGTGGCACCAGAGATAAATACAGTGCCACTGCTCATCAACGGTTGCTGCGTTCAGAGAGCTACTGGCCGGCTGAACATTACTTAAACATTCATGTCTTAGATCTCTTTTCTTTCCTTGGGTATGCTTCCTTTCCGGTTTCAGATCTTCCCGGGATTAACAATGGATCAAGTGAGTACATATGGGATGGTGTTTTAATAGATTATCTGTATTTCGGAGAGAATCCAACAGCTCCGGAGTTCGCAAGTTTCGGGAGAACCGCAACCCATGAAATTGGACACTATCTGGGCTTGCGACACATTTGGGGAGATGGCTCCTGCTCAATCGATGATTTTGTAGATGATACGCCATTGGCGGATGACGATAATGGCGGGTTATCATCCCCCTGTACTTTCCCCAGTGATGATAATAATGTGTGTGAAACGGATGAAATGTTTCAGAATTACATGGATTATACCGATGATACCTGCATGAATATCTTCACAGAAGGTCAAAAAACCAGAATCAGAACAGTACTTGAGAACTCCCCCCGCAGAATTTCTCTCCTAACCTCACCCGGTCTTTCTGAACCGCTAAGGGTTTCAAATGATCTTGCCATCACGAAATTGCTGTCACCACAGCAGACAGAATGTGGCAATGTGATTACTCCTTCTGTCCAGGTTACAAATTTTGGGGATAATGCCATTACTTCCTACGACATCATCTTGTCCAACAACAGTACTGTTTTGCAAACTGTCAATCAAAACTCCACACTTAATGTCAATGAATCCGAAATAGTGCTCTTCAATGATGAACTAATCGATACTGTCCCGGAAGATTTAACATTCACCGTCTCAAATGTAAATGGCACCACCGATGGAAATCCATCAAACAGCCTGACAACCGTACCCCTTATTAGCACCTCTTCTCAGTCATTACCATTCTCAGTAAATTTTGAAGGAACTGTCGATCTGCAGGGCCAGACTGGAATTACTCATCCCTGGGAAATAGCAATTGCACCCAAAGAATCCCCTTCAAACAACGCCCTGCAATTCAAAGGTTTTGAAAATACATCCGCATTTGGTGAAGCAACTGTTATAAAAACGCCTGTGTTTAATCTATCAGGAATCAACTCAGCCGAACTTGCTTTCAGCTATGCTTACGCACATGTCCCGGGTCAGTTCCAAGACGGGTTTACTCTTAAATACAGCACTGACTGTGGTTTATCCTTTTCAGATGAATTCCTTTTCAATAGCTATGGGTCAGAACTGGCTACTACAAGCAGCACTTCAGCACCCTTTGTTCCGGCTGATTTGACCGACTGGAGGGACACTATCATAAGCATCACACATATCATTCAGGCTGGGGATGCAAGTGAAGTCCAGTTTGCATTTGCCGGACAAAATGGCGGAACCAATAACCTTTTCCTGGATGACATTACCATCCTCCAGACCAACATTAACGCAACGGATGTAGGTATTACAAACATTGATGCTCCCCTGACTACCTGCCACAACGCAACAGGCACCAGCTTTACGGTTAGAAATGTCGGGTATGAGCAAATCACGGAACTCACCTACCAATACACAATTAGCGGAAACACCGTAACGGAAACACTTGACAACCTCACGCTTGTTTCCGGAGAATTTCGAAAAATAAATCTCGCCATACCTGTCAACAATGGGGTAAACGCAGTTGAGTTCACCATTACAGAAGTAAATGGTATTGCGGATCAAAACCCTTCAGATAATGATACCATTGTTTCCCTGATTAAAAATGATTTTGAAGATACCTATCCCCTGCTTGTTGATTTTGAGATGTCTGATTTTTGGCAAACGGCCTCATCGAATGAATCACAAATATGGCAAAGAGCTTCTGTTGGCTCAAATGGTATTCTGTTGGCAGACGCATTTTCGCAAACAGTAACGGGCACACAAAGCTGGTTCATCAGCCCCTCTCTGAATACCGGAATGCTTGACAGTGCGGGACTCTCTTTCAGAGCATCCTATGCATCCAGAACAGGTTTCGAAGACAGGTTGCGTGTTTTGATGTCCATTGATTGCGGAGAATCTTATGGTTTTGAGTTGCTGGATGCTGATTCAGATTCGCTTGCGGTGGTTGAAAGTTCAGGTTCGTGGATTCCCGCCTCGGAAGCAGACTGGAAGGAATTTAAGCTGGACCTTAAATCCTCCATACCATGGAAAGATGAAATCAGAATTGCTTTCGTTTTTACCAACGGGAACGGTAACAACCTGTATATCGATGATATCAATATTGGCATAAAGCCAACCAAATCAAATGTTGGCATTTTTACTGTTTTTCCGAATCCGGCCCACAGAAAATTCAATGTTGCCTTTGATTTAAACGAGAGAGATGATGTTCAAATCCGGATTATTGATATTTCCGGCAAAGTGGTTTTCACACGACAACTTAAGAATGTACTAAATCAGGTGTATGATTTTGATGCTATTTCCCAGGATGGTTTTTACTTTGTGAAAATAACCGGTCGTACGATCAGCAAAACGGAAAGACTGTACATTCGCCGTTAATTAATTAGGTTTATCCAAAAGAGACTCAGGTATGTCCTTCAAAAAACCAGCTTCCATAAAAGATTTGCTTCTTCATCTTGGAGTCGTTATCGGCTCAGTTATCATTCTGATTGTTTTTATGTTTTATGTCTACATGCCCATTCGAACCAATCATGGGGAGACCATTACAGTGCCTGATGTGGTCGGCATGACCCCTGATGAACTCAGTGAATTTCTTGATCGAAGAAATCTGAGGTTTGAAGTGACCGAAGACAGTAGTTATTCCCCAACATTCCCTGCACTTGCTGTTCTCAGGCAGGTGCCCCGTCCAAATACGAAGGTGAAAGAAAACCGAAAAATTTACGTTACTCTTAATGCGGAAAGTCCCCCGTTGGTCAGAATGCCCCGGGTAGAAGACCTTTCGCTAAAAAGTGCGCAAATGGTTTTGAAATCATACGATTTGAAGTTGGGGAAGATTCGATATGTACCGGATGATTTCTTTGGTGTGGTGATTGAAGCTAACATTAATGGGAGGAGCGTATTGGAGGGCGAAAAAATTGAGAAGGGTTCGGAAATATCACTTGTTGTTGGTGATGGGTTCGGAAATACAATTTTTCAGTCACCATACCTTCATGGCCTTGACGAAGAGGAAGCTATTGTTGTTATCATAGGCTCCGGACTCAGGGTCGGAAAAATCAGGTCGACAATTTCTTCGATGGCCGGGTTTGTGGTCAAGGATTCAATCGGGGCAGATGTCATAGAGATGAGAGAAATTGCTCCGGGAAGTGTGCAGCAGCAATATCCAAAACCGGAAAAGATTCTTAAGATCGGAGACCCTATTGATCTCTGGATTTATCGACCTGATTCCATTAATACCAATACCACAATCCTGGACGACAATTGATTAAAGCGCTAGCCAATATTTTACTCGTTATTGTCTGCCAGTTCGCATTTGCACAACTGGAGATAAAGCCAATAAAACGTAATCAGGAAGCTCAGCTCATAACTGAAGTCAAAGATATTTCTCCCGGATCCCTCCCCTTCTGGGATGATTTTTCAGTGACAAGAGAGGCACCCGACAGTCTTCGCGTTTGGGGAGCAGATACCACACTGCAGTGGGATCCGCAACTTAGCAGAGGGGTTTTCATCAACGCTACCCTGGCCATTAACCCTCCTACTTACAACGCTGCAACTTTTGACGGACTTGATTCGGATGGCAATGTCTACGTGGCAGATGATGCGGCCAAAGATCTTGCGGACATTCTTGTTTCCACCTCCATTGATTTAAGCGGAAAGACTGAAGGAGACGACATCTATTTTTCATTTTTCTGGCAGGCAGGAGGAAATGTAGAAATGCCTGACGAAGGTGATTCCCTTGTTCTTCAATTTTTGAGTACCAATGCCGAATGGATTACCATCTGGAGTGAAGAAGGCAGGGAGGGGCTTGATGAAACAGTATTCACGCAGGAGATTTTTCAGGTAACTGCTGAATATTTGCATTCAGCGTTTAGATTTCAGTTCTTGTCATACGGTGATCTGGATGGCCCGTTTGATGCCTGGCACATTGACTGGGTTTACTTAAACGAAGGACGTGGTGCTGATGATACTGTGTACCAGGACCGGGCACTGACCGGTAGCCTGACTTCTCCCTTTCGCCCGTTTCAGGCCATACCGATCAATCAATTTGACACAAAGTATGTAGTAAATCAACGTGTCGGATCAAGCAATCTTGATCTGCTTATTCACACCAATGAGATTGGTTATTTCCTTACCAATACCATTAATGATCAGTCCATTATTTCAGATCCGTTAAGACTCTACGAAACACTCAGTGGTTTTGAAAAAGACACATTGACACTGCTCATTGGAACTGACAATCAGACAAACCTGGCTGACGTTGATTTTAGCTCTCTTCAGGCTTTTGATTCTGTTGTTCTTCAGACCAGGCTTGAATACAAATCCAATGATGCCACTCTGGATGGTACAGCTGTTGATCTTCGTGTTAACGATACGATTCGCCAGCATTATACCCTGCACAATTACTTTGCCTACGATGATGGAACCGCAGAGTTTGCTGCCGGAACCAATGTTAAAAATGCACAAGTTGCAGTCAAATTCTGGGTGGAAGAAACTGACACACTCACTCACATCGATATCAATTTTCCTCAGATTTCACCCATCCCCCAAACAACGCTGACGGTTAAGCTCAAAATCATGGGGGATCTTGATCAGGATATTGTCTTGAGGTCTCAGCAAATTGATGTGGTTGATACCGCTCGCAATGCTTTTAAGCGTTATGCGCTGACTCGTCCGATCATCGTTTCTGACACCTTCTATGTTGCCTACCAGCAAACTTTGAATGACTACATCGGAATCGGTTTCGACCGAAGCAATCCCGATGCCTCTCAATATATTTTTGAAAACCGCGAAGGAGACTGGTTTCAGAATGTTACTCTTAAAGGAGCTCTAATGATACGGCCGGTGTTTGAGAGCGGGATTGAACTAACTCTGGGAACGAAAACAGAAACCGCTTTTTCCATTTATCCAAATCCAACAAAAGGCATTTTTTCTGTTTCCGAAAAATATGATCAAATTCAGCTTCTTGATTTGAGCGGTAAAGTCCTCTTTGAAGAAGCACAACAGGCTTCTCATGACATTTCAAATTTTGAACAGGGATTATATTTGCTGAAGATAATCAACGGAGATACCCGAAAAATTCAAAAAATCATATTAGAATGAATCAGGACGTCACTTGTGAACAGATCAAACAGCGACTTGAAAGCGGAGAAAAATTCCACTTCATTGATGTGAGAGAAGAGTGGGAACATGAAGAGCAAAACATAGGCGCAAAATGTTTTCCGCTTGGCGATCTGCCAACTAAACTTACCGTACTTGAGCGTTTGAAGAGTGAAGAAATCATTGTTCACTGCAACACAGGTCCCCGGGGTAATCGGGCTAAAAAATACCTTATCTCACAGGGATTTAATAACGTCAGAAATATGCTTGGGGGAATCACTGAATTTATGGCAATTCAGGAAGCTCAACAACAAGAGGCTGAGGGCTAAAACATAAAATGAAAATCACCAGAGCTACCCAGCCAATAATTTTTCTCCCCATACTCAATTCGTCATCTTCATGAGCAGGTGGATGATCCACACCCATGAACCTCCCAATAATTACAGCAAACGCCAGCCAGCCATTATAGCCCTCCCATCCAGTGAACATATTCAGAAGAAATTGAGCGGTAAGCAATATTGTGGCATACAACAATCGGTCCTTCTTCTCTTTGAACATGGTGTACGCTGAGAAGTAAACAATAAGAAGAAATGTCCCAATCTGAATAAGGAAGTCACTGATTCCGGCGTTGGAGAATTCACTTAAATCATTGATTGATACCCATCCCAAGCTGGCATAAAAAACAAACCCGGTGAATAAAACTCTGGAAACAACAGCATGCTTCTTCTGCCCAAGCAATCCAAAAATAACGTGTCCTCCATCCAGCTGACCGATTGGAAGAAGATTTAATGCTGTGAAGAAGAACGCCAGATATCCGGCAAGTAACCACGGATAATGCATTAATTCTTTGGAAGAAGGTACATACCGATCATCGGGAGCGAGGTATTTTCTACCCAGATTCATCAAAATATTATCTCCGAAATACAATGCCCCACTTCGAGCAGTTCGAATGGTGTCCGGAGAAATTTCATAATTTTTCCGTGCAGGATTGAGATCCATTTTCAAAATGAGGGTGTCCAATCCTTCCATCTTTTCCTCAAAATTCTCCCCAAACAGTTCATACTCGGGATGTATCTCGTAGATGTATTCTGTTTCTGGCAGAGAGGCAAAACCGTACCACAAAACGAAGATCGCCACAACAAATCCGGCAATTGGGCCTGATACTCCCACGTCAAAGTATTTCTTTCGGCTGTTAATATGCTCCCTTATCCGAATAAATGCACCCATCGTACCAAGTGACGGACTCAGCATGAAGCCAAACCACATTGGAATGTAGTATGGCAGTGAAACCTTTATTTGGTGGTAGCGGGCCGTGAAATAGTGTCCAAACTCATGTACAGTCAGAATACCAAGAAAGGGAATTGAGAAAGAAAACCCGGCAAGAAAGTCAGCCCATTCAAGACCAAGAACCAGGTACCTGCTGTACATCCATTCTGTTCCTGCAAGTGTTGTCGTAATAAGGGTTACAATGAATAATCCTAACTGGATCAGTCTGGTTTTTTGCTCTTTTTCCACTAGTTAAACAGCTCTTTCAATTGTGTTTCGGCATCAGAAACCAGAAACGTTTTCATCCCGGTTTCGCTGGCTCCTGCGATGTTGTCCGCCCGGTCATCAAGAAACAATATTTTGCCAGGATCAATTCCAATGTCATTAATAACATACTCAAAACAATTGCGATAGGGTTTTCTCAAACCGATATCCTGTGAGAAGTAGCATTTATTAACCAGTTCATGAAGGCTGGATTTACCGGTAACTTCTTCGATCATTTTGTTAAAAGCTTCTTCATGTATGACATTAGAATTACTAAGAATACGAGTATCAAATGTGGCATTTACTTTCTCCAGAATGTCCATTCGTTCTTTCGGAAGGTTCTTTAACATGGAATTCCAAATGATGTTAAAATCATGCTCATTCAGTGAAATACCGAGCAATTTATTCACTCCGTCTCTAAACTCCTCAGGTGTGATTTTACCGATCTCCAGTTCCTGTAGCAACGGAGCAGTAACGACAAGTTCACTTATTTCCTCTTCATTTCTTTTTGCCACAAGGGAGAATCCGGCGATAATACGCGGGTAATCAAGTTCAATCAATACCTCCCCAAAATCGAAGATGACACAATCGATATTCTCAAGTAGATCTGACATTCTGTTTCACTTTGAACCGCAATAATCTTACTTTTTAGCTTAGAACCAGAATTTCAGTATCATTTCTTTTACAGATGATTTGCCAGAACATCTTTCAGCATTTCTGACGTGAATGGCTTACTTAGCAAATCAGTCATTCCGGCATTCAGGCATTCCTCTTTCTCCCCACTTATGACATTGGCAGTAACCGCAATTATAACCGGCTTTTTTTTGTTTAAAGGTCTTTTTTTCAAGATTTCTATGGTAGCTTCTATCCCATTCATTTCCGGCATTTGGACATCCATTAAGATGAAATCGTATACTTCTTCCCCAGCCTTAAGTACAGCCTGCCGACCGTCTTCCACCACGTCAAACGAATCAATGCCAATGTTTCTCAGCATCTTACCCATCACCATTTGATTCACTTTGTTGTCCTCAGCTACCAGGATGTTGAGATGTTTGAGAGAACCCAGCCAGGGTTCAGGACTCATTTTCATTTCTGCCTTCAAAGTTGTATTGAACGGAATTTCGAAATAGAATACTGAACCCTCCCCTTCTTCTGATTCAAAGTTGATTTCACCTTTCATTGCTTTCACCAGGCTTTTACTGATGGAAAGCCCCAATCCTGCACCTTCAATCTTATGATCAGAATTTGCTTTGTAAAACTTCCTGAAAATCTGCTTCTGTTTATCTTTTGAAATTCCACGACCTGTATCGGATACTGAGAAACTGACACGAACTTCTTCATCAAGCAACAATCTCAACTCGGACCGAACTACGATCGATCCTTCATCTGTGAACTTCATGGCATTATTGATGAGATTAATAAGTATCTGACGGAAGCGTGTGATATCAACCAGTGTGTAGGATGGAATGGTGTCATCATGTTCATACGAAATGCTCACGCTTCCTTCCTTACTTTCCAGGCGGGGCCTGAAAGAGTTCACCACATCTTCAACTTCTCGTCTGATATCAATTTCTATTTCATGGAGGGTCAGCTTCTCATCTTCTATAATGGAAAGATCCAGAACATCACTGATCAGGCCATGAAGCAGATTGCTGCTATAGCTGAGTTGCCTGACCATTTCAGTTTGTTCCTTACTCAATCTGGTTTTACCCAAGAGCTCCGCAAAACCAATGATTCCATTTAGTGGGGTCCTGATCTCATGGCTGATCGTTGCAAGGAATTTGGATTTTGCCAGATCTGCAGATTCTGCCCGTTCCTTCTCTTCAGCAAGCTCTGCATTAATGCTTTTGAGACGATCCCGGTCTCTGAGGTAGGATTTCTTAAACACGATAAGTGCCACACCAAGCATAATGATGGTCACAGCTCCCATGATGGACAAATCTCTTATTTCACTAAGTCGGGTTGTATAATATTCTGCTGCTTCCGGGTAGTTGTACTCATAGATTGAAAAGAATATAATCATTAATCCACTCAGTATTAAAAAATACAGATAGGCTCTTAAAGGCAGTATTAACAGGCCGGAAATGAAAATGAGCATAAAAAAAAGGATGACTGCCCCGGTAATTCCACCGGCCGGCAACCAGGCCAGTGCAAACAAAATATAGGCTGTGCCATAGTACAAAACTGTCAGGATGTCGAATGAGATATTTCTTCTGAAGAGAAAATAAATCAATCCGTAAAGAGCAAAAGATCCACAAAAAATCAGCTTCATCGTTTTGGTATAATCAAAGACGAAAGCCAGTGTTGCCCACAAGAGGAAAAAAAGTACCGTGATGATTATGGTTACTTCGAACAGGCGAACTTCCATTCGGGTGTTGTGATCAGAAGAAATAGAAAAATGTTTTTTGATCAATTTGTGGGATTTCCTAAGCTGCTGTACCAATCCTAAATATACAAAGGATTAGGTGTCAGATACAACCTTCCTATTTGAATGTAATTTGAATGTAATGAGACTCAACTTCTGTTGAATATTCGGTTGCAAATACGTAATATTGCGCTCCATTTTAATTGGAATTGGGCCTATAGCTCAGTTGGTTACCCGTCCGAACGGATGTTCATCCGGCGGGGAGTAACTGCTAAGAAATAGGTTTACGATATTCAATTAGACTGAGGGCCTATAACTCAGTTGGTTACCCGTCCGAACGGATGTTCATCCGGGCGGGGAGTAACTGCTAAGAAATAGGTTTACGATATTCAATAGACTGAGGGCCTATAACTCAGTTGGTTACCCGTCCGAACGGATGTTCATCCGGGCGGGGAGTAACTGCTAAGAAATAGGTTTACGATATTCAATAGACTGAGGGCCTATAACTCAGTTGGTTACCCGTCCGAACGGAT
>JAVKDB010000010.1:0-328233 GCA_040222475.1 Cyclobacteriaceae bacterium
TAGTGATGGTTGATCCGTATTTCGCAAGGTTCTCTTCATTGACTTCAATGGTCATGCCTCTTTTTGGAACAGTTAGTGGTCCATAAAAATCCCGATTCCATCTGAAATATCTTGCATCAGGGAATATATCTGGTTCTATAAATTCAGAATCTCTGAATTGGATTTCCATTGATTTGACAAATGGTAGTACCCTGAGTTTATCTGCATTCTTTTCATCTGTCAAAACCGAATACCCTCTTCTTCCATCAGAATGTATCCATTTTTGGAATTCCCAAATTTTCAGATCATCCCAGATTCGTTCGCGAATGTCCTGATCAGTCTCAAGGAAATAGTTGAATTGTAGCTCTTTGGGGTTTTTACCGGGCTCTCCATTGATGTACACCTGTCCTTCTTTTACTTCAATCGTTTCACCGGCAACAGCCACACAGCGTTTGATGTAGTGTGTGCCCAGATCCATCGGATGATAGCCTCCATCTCCTCGTTGGTTATACTGGTCATGAGGCGGATAGTTAAACACTACCACATCGTCCCTTTCAACCACTCCAAACGAAGGCAGCCTCAAGGTAGGAAGAGACACCCAGGTTAAATAGGAAGGGATCTCAGTTCCCCATATTTTTTGATGTGTAAGCGGAACCTGTAAGGGTGTTTGAGGGGTTCTTGGTCCATATTCTGCTTTGCTGACAAAAAGAAAGTCACCCACCAGCAGAGACCTTTCCATGGAAGGAGTAGGGATCACATAAGCCTCCATGAATATCCATCGTATAAATGTTGCACAGAATACAGCAAAAGTGATCGCTTCGAACCACTCTTTGCCAAATGATTTTTTTGGCTTGGGCAGCTCAACCGCTTTTCCAAGGTAGCTGGTCCCTGACCATGCAATATAAGTCATGTAAAACGGCGCCAGAATCACGCCCAGTACCTGGTCGAGGTAGGTATAACGACCAAAGGACTTCATAAGGTCAAGGTGGATCGTGAGCCCCACAAAGAAATTGATCACAGGTACCAGTAGAAGTACGACCCACCATTTGGGTCTTCCAACGATCTCAATATGTGTGTAATAATTATAGAAAGGAACGAACCCTATCCATCCTTTTTTGCCGGCTTTTTCAAAAAACTTATAGTAAGCAACTCCCTGAAGGAGGTACCATCCAATAACAAAGACAAATACAAAAACAGGGTTGAAATCGTGATAATACATTTTTTAATAATAAAATTCCTGCGAATATAACGTCATTAAAGATTTAGGAAGCGGTACTTGCCGCATTAATGAAATCAGACATGGAGAAAACTCCTTTTTTATCCATGATCCATTCGGCAACAGCAACAGCTCCTTTTGCAAAAACGCCTCGCTCGTGTGCAATGTGTTCAATGCGGATCGTTTCAGCTTTCGATTGGTAGGATACGACATGAGTCCCGGGAACGTTCGGAATTCTCTTCGAAATTATTGGCAATTTTGTATGGTCGGCAGATTCTTCATTTGTCCAGCCGGAAATTGATTTGTTATTCCTTTGAATTCCTTCTGCAAGTCTGATCGCTGTGCCGCTTGGACTGTCCAGTTTCTCCGTATGATGAGTCTCCTCAATGGATGAATTGAAACCCAGACCCTCTATTCGTTGTGCAAGCCATTCGTTTAGTTCGAAAAATAGATTAACACCTATGCTGAAATTTGAAGAATGAAGAAAAGTGCCATTTTTCTCATGACACAGGCTGGCCAGCGCATTGTATTTGTCAAGCCATCCTGTTGTTCCGGAAATAACCGGTATCCCGTGATTCAGGCAAAATTCTATATTTTGAGCGGCGGATTCTGGTCTCGTGAATTCAATTGCTACCTGGGGAACTGCTTTGACAAGATTGTCTAATTGTGTTGTTTCTTCAATGATGCAGACTACTTCATGATCTGCTTCTTTGGCGATCTGCTCGATTGCTTTACCCATTTTTCCATACCCGATTAATCCAATTTTCATAGGTTAAAAACGAATTACAAGTGAAGCACCAACGGCCTGAGTGCTGGCGAATGTTGATTGAACAGAAGGTTCAATGGAAATAGCCAAATTTTCATTGACATTGAATTCATCCAGATGGGCGGAAACATGTGCATCGACAATGTTAAGAATGTAAAATACACTTCCTATAATTATGAGAAAATCTCTGTTTCTTCTGAAAACATCTCTATTTCTCACCAGAGTAGTCTGGCTGCTTGCGATCCGCTGAAATGGATTGTCTTCCCCACCAGCTTGAGCAATGGCTGCATTTCTGAGAGCATGGTACAGTTTATTATTATAATCAATGAAGTGGGCGAATGCGGCTATTCCACCATAGATAATTGGGACTTTCCAGTACTGCTTATTATAAACCTGTCCCATTCCGGGCAGGATGGCAGACAAAAGAGCAGCTCTTTGAGGATCCAGTTGTGAAACCTGCTGAAAGAGTTCACTGTCTTGTTCTGTTTCAATAAAGGTGGAATCTGTAATAAGTGCTGTATCACGCTGACTATCCTGTGCGAACAGCACTACTGCAAGTGAAATAGCGACAGATGTTAGTACGATCCTTTTTTTCATAGCGAAACTTCGTTCGCAAACTTCGCGCCTAAATGTCTAATATTTCAATAATTCTATTGAGATCTTCTGTTGATGTGAACGGTATTTTTATTTCTCCCTTGTTCTGATCATTTGCCTTGAGTTGAATTTTCGTACCGAAGTACGAAGAAAGCTTTGTTTGCAGGTTGCTTATTTCAGGATTGAAGGTTTTTGTTTCTTCTTTGACTTCTTTCGGCTTTCCCGCATTCCTGACCAGTTCTTCAACTTTTCGAACAGATAAGTCATGTTGAACAATCTGACTAAAAATGTCAAGTTGAAGGTCAACGTTTTCAATAGAAACAAGGGCTCTCGCATGACCCATGCTCAATTTTCCATCTCTAAGAGAAGCCTGTATAGCAGGAGGCAGTTTCAATAATCGCAAATAGTTATTGACAGTAGTTCTGTTTTTACCTACACGATCTCCTAGTTCTTCCTGCTTCAGTTTGCACTCCGAGAGTAGTCGTTGATAACTCAGAGCAACTTCCATTGCATTCAGATTTTCTCTCTGAATGTTTTCTATCAATGCCATCTCCAGCATCTGCTGATCATCTGCTGATCGGATATAAGCAGGAATTTTTTTTAAACCTGCCTTCTTGCTAGCCTGAAGCCTTCGCTCTCCGGAGATTAACTGGTATTCACTTTTGCTAAGTGCTCTTACTGTTATGGGCTGGATAATTCCCTGAACTTTTATTGAATCTGCTAATTCCAGCAATGCTTCCTCGTCAAAGTCAGATCTCGGTTGCCACGGATTGGTCTCAATCTGATCAATGGATATTTCACTGATAGAACCCGAAGAAGGAGTGTTTGATAATGCTGAGGCTGTTTTTTCCGACGCTGCTGAATCATCGAGCAGGGCACTGAGTCCTCTTCCAAGGCCAGATTTTTTTTTGAATTTACTCTCTGCCATTTATGCTGCTTTCACTTCGTTTCTTACAAGAATTTCCTTTGCCAGGTTCAGATAGCTGATGGATCCGCGACTTTCCGCATCATGGGTTATGGCGGGCATTCCAAAACTTGGAGATTCACTAAGTTTAATGTTTCGGGGAATAAGTGTATCAAACACCAGCGATTCGAAATGCATTTTTACTTCTTCTACAACCTGATTCGCCAGATTCAGTCGGGTGTCATACATCGTCAAAAGAATTCCTTCAATTTCCAGATCCGGGTTAAGTCGGGTTTGAATGATTTTAATGGTGTTCAATAACTTACCCAGACCTTCCAGAGCAAAGTACTCACATTGTACAGGTACAATTACAGAATCAGAAGCGGTTAAGGCATTTATGGTAATCAGACCCAGAGATGGTGAGCAATCAATAATGATGAAATCATAATCATCTCTGATTTCAGCGAGCGCTTTTTTCATTTTGTTCTCCCTGTCTTCAATATTGACCATTTCTACCTCAGCTCCAACCAGATCGATGTGTGAGGGCAGGAGGTCAAGGTACTTTATTTCAGTTTTAACAATGCTTTGTTTTGGATCAGCTCCATCTACCATGCATTCATAAATTCCTACCTCAACATCTTTGGGATCATAGCCAACTCCCGAAGTAGCATTTGCCTGCGGGTCAGCATCTACAATTAGCGTTTTGAATTCCAGAGCAGCGAGGCTTGCCGCAAGATTGATGGCAGAAGTTGTTTTGCCAACGCCACCTTTTTGATTTGCTATCGAGATGATTTTACCCATATTGTTACCCTTGATTGGAGATTTTTTTTGTGAAAAGGACACAAATATATCCAACCACTCTTCAAGATAATCATGTTGTGAATAAGTTGTGTAAAAATGAAATCCTTCCTTTCAGAGTCTGACTTTTGTCAGTTCAAATTGATCAGGTAAAAGCCTGGCTTAACATCAGAACTTTATTTGCCAGATCGCCAGTGCGAGACAACCCCATCCCATGATAAGCCCAAGCCCTCCAATTGGGGTAATTGCACCCAGCCATTTTATGTTGAAAATGGCAAGGAAGTATAGTGATCCTGAGAAGATAACGATTCCGACCATCATCAGCCAGCCTGAATAATTAAGCCATTGATTGGGATACCTGGTGAGCAAAAGACCGATAATTAATAATGCAAGTGTGTGATAAAACTGATAATGAACAGCTGTCTGGTAGGTTGTAAGATTCCCTGTACTCTCAAGATTTGCCTTAAGGGCATGTGCGCCAAATGCACCCAGCCCAACTGCGATGGCTCCTGAAAATGCACTGAAAAAGAGTACCAGCTTTGCCATCTACTTCTTCTTTTTCTTTGCTCGCTGTGCCTCCTGGCTGGCTTTCATGGCCTCTTCCAGTCTGGATTGAAATTTAGATTTCTTCTTGTTTCCGCTGTTTTTCCTGTTCTCTTCAAGGGCAGCCTTGATGGTGTCTTCGTCAATCAGTTTCCTGAATAATACCGTCTGTCCAAAGGTCAGCATATTGGAAACGAAGTAATAGAAAGTCAGTCCGGAGGCATAACTGTTTAAGACAAAAAGGAACATGATGGGCATCATATACTGAAGGGTCTTCATTGGCCCCTGAATGGTCGTCATCTGACTGTTGCTTGCTGTGATGAGGATGGTTGATACAGTCATCAAAAGCGTAAATAAACTTACATGGTCTCCGTAAAAAGGTATGGTAAATGGGAGGTTGACAATGCTGTCATAGGTAGACAAATCATGTGCCCATAAAAATGATTGCTGACGCAGTTCAACTGCATTAGGAAAGAAGAAAAATAAAGCGAACAAGACAGGCATCTGAAGCAACATTGGAATACACCCACTCAGCGGATTAACTCCAACCTTCTGATAGAGGGCCATTTGCTCCTGCTGTGCCTTTTGCATGTTGCCGTCATGCTTCTCTTTGATCTCATCAATTTCCGGCTTCATCACCCTCATCTTGGCCATCGACATGTGCGATTTATAGGTAAGTGGAGAGAGCATCAGACGTATGATGAATACGATGATCAGGATAATGATTCCATAATTTCCGATATACTTTTCGAGGAAATGGAAAATTGGAATGATCAGGTATTTGTTTACAAGTGGAAGAGGTCCCCAACCCATGTCCAGGTTTTCCTCGAATTCATCGGTGACCTTTTTCAGCACAGTATAGTTGTTGGGTCCGAAATAGTATCGGTAGCTGAATCCGTTCAGAAAGTCCGTATAAGGAATGGCTAACTGAACATATGCGTTTTTGACAATTGTTGTGTCACCCAGATCAGCAATTGTGGTCGCATAACCGGATTTGAAAGAAGAATTTGCAATCAATCCGATTGTAAAGAATTTTTGCTTGAATGAAATCCATTTAAGTGGCTCTGCTATTGTTTCTTCTTCGAAATCATTGGATCGTTCGGACAACTCATCGTAATCGCCCCCAGAGGTGTAATACCGAACATTACTGTTGAACCTTCCATCCTCCAGATTACTCTCTGCACGAGTTATGCCATGATTGAACAGCAGATTAATATCAGTCGGATCGATAACATTATTGAGTCCTGTGGACTTCACATTGTAACCAATCTGAAATCCTTTTGATGGAATGGAATAAGTCTGGATCAGATTAAAACTACCATTTGATAGTGTATAATTAAGTATAGTGGTGTCATTTACACTGGAAGATGAAGCAGTAAAAGAGAGCTCCGATAAATTGATTCTTTTTCCCTGATGATCAACCTGAAGATGAATGGCAGATTTTTCACCATTCATTAGTTGAACAGGATCTCCAAGGTAATCCTTATGTTTTTTCAGGTATACTTCACGGATTCTTCCGCCTTTGTTAGAAAAAACAATTTTAAGTTCATCAGTCTCGATGATTTTTTCCTGAGCATCACTTCCGGCAGCAAATGAAAAAATACCATATTTCAAACTGTCAGTTCTTGATCTTTCAGCATCAGGTACTGCTTGTTGTGTAATTGAAGTTTCAGGGGTTATGGGTGTGGCAGGGCCGGCCTGCTCTGCTACAGGCTCTTCAACAACGTGAGGAGGGTCCGGGGCAAAATACACAAAGTAAACAGCCAGCAGGCCAAACATCAGGATCAGACCTATGTATTGATTTTTATCCATTTCTAAGTACTACAGGTTATGCGATTTTTTTCTTTCTAAGGCCACTTTAACGAATTTTACGAAAAGTGGATGGGGATCTTTTACAGTTGATTTTAGTTCCGGATGGTACTGAGTGCCAATGAACCAGGGATGATTCCTTAATTCCATGATTTCAACAAGTTTCGTATCAGGATTGATCCCGGACGCGATCATTCCTGCATTTTCAAATTCTTCGAGGAACTTATTGTTGAATTCATATCTGTGTCTGTGTCGTTCTTTAATTTTTGAATTACCATACACACTATATGCTTTCGTTCCTTTTTTTATCTGACAAACATAAGCTCCAAGTCTCATGGTTCCTCCCATATTGGTCACGGCTTTTTGATCTTCCATGAGGTCTATGACCGGATAAGAGGTTTTAGGAGCCATTTCTGTACTGTTTGCTTTTTTCTTGCCCAACACGTTTCTGGCGAATTCTATAATGGCACATTGTAGACCAAGGCAAATTCCAAAGAAGGGCACATTGTTTTCCCGGGCATATTGCACAGCATATATTTTTCCTTCAATTCCTCTTTCACCGAATCCTGGAGCAACCAGAATTCCATCCAGATCACTTAGTTCTCGATGGATGTTGTCTCCATCAAGGTCTTCTGCATGAATCCACTGGATATTGACTTTACATTCATTCACAGCCCCTGCATGCACAAATGCTTCAACGATTGATTTGTAAGCATCAGGCAGCTCAACGTATTTCCCAATCAGCCCGATCTTAATATCTTCTGTCGGGTTTTTAAGCTTTCCAAGAAACTCCTTCCAGCTCTCAATTTTAGGTTCTTTTTTATGAGAAATTTTCAGTTTGGAGAGTACACGTTCATCCAGTTTTTCTTTTCTCATCAGGAGAGGTACATCATAGATGGTCTCTGCATCTTTTGCTTCAATTACGGCATTGATTGGCACATTGCAGAAGAGTGCAAGCTTCTTTCGAATATCCATGTTGAGTGAATATTCTGATCGACATACCAAAATGTCAGGTTGAATCCCCGCTTCAAGCAGCTCTTTTACGGAATGTTGGGTAGGTTTTGTTTTGAGCTCTCCTGCGGCGGCAAGGTAGGGGACAAGTGTCAGGTGAATAGAGACACAGTTGGTTGGGCCTAGTTCAAATCTTGCCTGACGAACGGCTTCTATGAATGGAAGTGATTCAATGTCACCAACACAGCCTCCGATTTCAGTGATGACGATATCGTATTTTCCGGTTTCACCAAGTTTATAGATGTTGTTTTTTATCTCGTCGGTGATGTGAGGTATGACCTGCACGGTCTTTCCAAGAAACTCGCCTTTTCTCTCTCTCTGGATAACGTTATCGTATATTCTCCCTGTGGTGATGTTGTTAGACTGAGAGGTTGGCTGACCAAGAAATCGTTCATAATGTCCAAGATCCAGATCTGTCTCCGCACCATCATCAGTTACATAACACTCCCCATGTTCATAGGGGTTCAACGTTCCTGGATCAATATTTAAGTAAGGATCAAACTTTTGAATCGTAACGGATAAACCTCTGGCTTGTAATAGTTTACCCAGAGAAGCTGCGATGATTCCTTTACCAAGCGACGATGTGACACCACCCGTAACAAAAATGTATTTGGCTTTTGACATTGAAATGAGAGAGTTTCCTATATGTTGTTACGGGGTGCAAAGATAGCCTTTTGCCTGGAATCAGGAGGTATTAATTGAATGGAATTCTATACAAAATTGAAGCACCGAAATATCCGATAGGATCTACTTCGAAAAATTCACCCGGAAGCTTTACAGGAATGCTATAAGTATAGCTCAGGAGAATGGAAATTCGATTGGTTGATAGTGAGAGAGGAATAGTGAAGGAGTAATTCAGTATGCCAAAGGCAGAGCCGTCGGTGAATTCTTCATTATCAATGCCATTTTCTGCAATTTGAACAAGCCCGTCTAATTCCTCCTGTGATAATGAGCTTGCCAAACGAAGATCATTGAGTATCATGTTTCTTCTCCTCAAACTGATATCCCCATTTTCATACGCTTTATTCACAAGGAATGCCAGATACGCGCGCTGATTATCTGTTAGCATCGAGAGCGAATCAATTCTCCCTATCCGCAATTGGTTTTCTTCACTTATTTGTTGATTGGTAATTCGAAGTGTAGTTACATTCCCGTTTCCGGCCATTATGTTAAACGTCGGAAATACACTCACACTTTTAAACATCCACCATTTTCCCAGATTTATTGTTCCCGCAAGGCTGCCGATAAGTCTGTTGGAAGTTTTTTTCCCAAACAAGTAGGAGTAATCTATGCTGGCGTATCCAATTTTGAAATCATAACTCAGTGAAGTCCCAAGCGAGTTGGTTAATTCATTTTCAGAAGAGTCTTGTGGATTATAAAACCAATGTTCATAGTCAAAGGAGAAATTCCATTTTTTCGAAAAAGAACCGAGATATCCTGTGGAGAGAATGGTTGGATTATATCCTGGATTGACATTACTGTTCCAGTATCCGGAAACATCAACATAGGTGCCGGATTTATGAAAATAGGAAAGCCCGCCGGAATAGCCGGTCTGATTGATATTGTAGTCTCTGCCACCGCTTGTTACACTGGAAGTAAATCCATAGCGAATGTTTAATTCACTCTTTGGGCTACTTCCAAGGAGTAAAACACTATCAAGCAGGTTAAAAATGGAAAGGGAATCAAGCTCCAGCTCAAGTGCCTCCAATTGTTCTGCATAGCTCAATTCATCTGTGCTTTGAGTAAAACTCAGTAAAGGGAGTGACATTAGCCACAGCGATATGACAACTTTAGAAACCATCAGGCAGGGCAGGTGAGTTAGTTTCGTCGGTTGTTTAACCTGTCGTTGTTCCGATTCCGCTGCTGCTGTTTTTGAAGTTGTTGTGCTTTGATTCTTCGTAAAAGCATTTCTTTAAAATCCCCTTCGGCTTTACGAAGATTATTGAGTTGTCGGTTTGTTATGACCTTAAGGATCCGTTGAGAATATTCTTTTTCCAGATCAAGTTGTCTTTGCTTGACCACATTAGCCATTTCCAGCATCTTTTTGTTTTCTTCTTCAGTTGCCGTATTAGGGTCAAAGGATCTTCTTGCCAGGTCAAAATCCTTTCGAATTTCACGATTTTGCTGACCATATTCTCGATAAATGGGCCAGAATTTTTCTGCCTGAGCAGGGCTCAAATTTAGCCGTTCAGTAATGAGGGCAATTTTAGCTGCTTCGATTTTCTTCATCGTTTCAGGAGTCTGAGATCTTGCCTGAAGTGCGAGGAAAATGATTCCGATTAGTATGATTTTTTTCATCTCTTTATTCTGTTAAGTTTCTATAACTGTGTCCCTTTATAAATATTCATCAGATAAATCATATTCAATTAAAATATCATCCAGCTGATCATCTTCCAGTTGAAGTTCATCCAGCTCATTTGTGTCTGTAAAGTCCAGGTCATCAATGTCACTGTCAAAAACTGCATAAATATCACTTTCTTCAATCCCGCTTAAATCAATATAGGCCAGGAGGTCCTCCTGTGATATGCCAGCCAGCATTTCTTCCGGAGTGCGAGGCTGATCAATGAATACAACCGTAAGAACAATAGTCAAGATTGCGGCAGCAGCAAAAGCAACTCTCAATGCCGGCATTTTAAGCAATACCGGCTTTTTCTCTGCCTCAATTCTGCTTTGAATCTGCATTGGCAACTTTTCAAAGTACCCGTCAGGTACCGAAAACGGTTGCTTACCCTTGTCTGTATCTTCTATTTTAAAAGACTTCATCTCACTGCTTTGATTTCATTTTCTTATAAAGGTTTAATCACCTCTTACAAATTCTTCAATTTTTTTTACCGCATGATGATAACTGGCTTTTAAAGCTCCTACACTTGTTCCTGTTATTTCAGCAATATCCGTAAACTTTAAATCATCAAAATACTTCATATTGAACACCATCCTTTGCTTATCTGGAAGGGTTAATAGAGCTTTTTGAAGTTTTAGCTGTACCTCATCACCACTGATGCTCACATCCTCATCCAGTTTTTCTCCCAGTTCTTTGCTTACATCATTTAACGAAACGAAATACTTTCTTTTTTTCTTCTTTAAAAAGGTCAGACATTCATTGGTGGCTATTCGATAAATCCACGTGAAGAGCTTTGAATCTTCACGGAAGGAAGAAAGGTTTTTCCAGACTTTAACAAAAATCTCCTGCACAAGGTCATCCGCATCATCATGATCAACAACCATTTTTCTCACATGCCAGTATACCCTTTCCTGGTATTCTCTTACCAAAAGGTTAAAGCCATAGTTTCGAGTCTTTTCGTTTTTTATTTTTTGAAGAATTATCTCTTCCACGTTTTCAGCAGGTATTCTAACCTTTGATGATAAAGATAGATGAAGGTTTAATTTCGCTCAGTATTTATTTTAATTGCACCTTTTAAAAAAAGATGTTGTTACATTTAATGTTTTAGTATTAAAATGGGAATAGCAGAAGATATTAGACAGAAGAAGTTCAGGAGTGAATTTTCAAAAGCAATTGTCAACCTTATTTACACGAATTCCTGGTTGAACCAAAAGCACATCTCTTTTTTTAAACCTTATGGACTTACAACTCCTCAATTTAATATTCTCCGAATATTGAGAGGTCAACACCCGCATCCATCTACGGTTAATCTGCTGATAGAGAGAATGCTGGACAAAAGTTCCAACGCATCAAGGATTGTTGATAAACTGGAAGAAAAAGAGTTGGTTATCAGAAAGCAATGCAAAGATGATCGGAGAGCTGTAGATGTTTTCATTTCAGAAAAAGGTCAGCAGCTACTTCGAGAACTTGACAAGGAAATGGAAGAGTGGGAAGCCGGTTTTAACAAACTTACTGAAGAAGAGAGCAATGTTCTCAATACATTGTTAGACAAACTCCGTTCTTAAAGATCCTGTAGCGATTCTATGATCCCTGCATTGGATCCTTTCTTACGTATCACCAGCAATGGAATATCACTGTTGACCTGAATCATTCGTTCTGCCTTACTGCCAATAAACAATGCTGAAGCCGCTGTTCTTCCCTTGGCACCCATTACAATAAGGTTTGCATCTCTTGATTTGGCTTCTTTGTAAATGATATCAATGAGCCCGTTCCCCCTGTCAATGGTATGAATGGTTTTTAATTTTTGTTTGTCAACCGATGCTGTTTTCGTAAGCTTTAACAAATCTTTTGCTGCATGTTCCTCCAGAATTTGAGCAAATTCTTCGAAGGTTTTTCCTGAATACCGGTAACTGCTTGGGACACTGTATACATTATGTAAATAGATTTCTGAAGGCTGACCTTCGGATAAGGTAAGTGCAGTCTCCAGGGACAAATCGGTATAATTCGAAAAATCCACAGGGACGTGAATGCGATCAAATTCGAGTTCATCTGTCCTTGGAATAATCAACAGATTGCAGGCAGCACGTCGTGCAATTCTTGTATTCAGCACAGAGTCACTATCCTGATTTCTTTCGATCACAATCAGGTCAGCCGCTTCTTCTACAGAGGCAGAAAGAATTTCCCTTGTGAGATTCCCCTGACGGATAAGTAATTTGGTCGCGATATCCTGACAATTAAAGGATGCTTCAATCAATCGTTGAAGTTCATTTTTTCTTTCCTCTATTGCCTTATCCAGTAAATCGGGAAATTCTTGTTGAAGTTCTTCGGGAAAGTTAAAATCTTTAACAACATAGAGGAAGGCTACCTCTTTGGTTTGAGCCTTTTTGGCAATTGTGCATGCCTTTTCTATGATGTTGTGACCGGCAGATGAGAGATTAACACAAACCAGAACTTTATCGAAGGTGATCATTTACGTGTATTTGAGGCTGCAAAATTACATATCTAACAAAGAGGAACAATGTATAGGTTCCAAATTTTCATCTTTAATTACACTTATTTCATAGAATTATTCTACGAAGCGCCTGTATTATGAGCAAATCAGAATTTTATTCTATTTTCCTAAGAGTATCGCACAGCATTTCCATGGATTCTTTGGAGTGTACCGGAAAGTTGGCGATTCGCAGGTGCTCTTCTTTATATGACCCATAACCATCTCCGAGAATCATCCCTTTGCTTTTAAACGCTTTGATGATGCCGGAGGTGTTTTTGCCTTTGGCCACAATGGTGGTTTTGGAACGATACCTGGCATCTTCTACAAATGGGGTTAAAGATGGATGTTCTTCAATGGCCTGATACAAAATGGCTGACTTGTATTTAGTATCGTTTATAATCCTCTTTTTCCCTGCAGAGAGCATATCTCCAGCGATTTTTCCTAATAGATAAATGAAGAGACTATTAGGTGTTTCCGGAGTTTGGTCTTTGTCAGAAAATTTCTTCAGATTTTGTAAAGAACGGTAGCTTCCAATACTTACTTTTTCTGATTTTAATGATGCTTTTTCTAAACACTTATCGTTGCAAATCCAGACTCCCAGGCCAGGAGGAAGTCCGAAGGCTTTTTGAACAGAAAAATAAGCTGTGTCCACATTGTTTAAATCAATCGGGACTGATGGGGTGGCACTTACTATGTCGAGTGCGATTATTTTGGAGGGATAATTTTCTCTGATTTGAGCTATCTCATCCTCGGCAAACGTATAACCAACACTTGTTTCATTTTTTGTGATTCCTATCAGTTCTGCTTCTTCAGGGATTGAAAAATCAGTGAATCCAGTACCATCCTGTACCTGATGAACAGTGCTTGGCATGCCATACATGAGTGCAAATTCATAGAATTTGTTACTGAATGCACCATTTACGAAATGATGGGACGAATTAAGGACCAGGTTTTGTATGATTCGATCCCACGCTTCATTAGCAGAATTGATAAAGTAAATGTCGTATCCATCGGGAATTTCCAACAACTCTTTCAGGCAATGTTTTGTATGTGCAACAATCTTTATGAATTCACGGCTTCTGTGAGAAATAGAAGGGATATCATCTTGTATCGCTTTTTTGAAATGCTCCTGAAAAGTGTAGAACAATTGCGAAGGACCGGGTGTGAAATAGATGTTATGAGACATAAAAAAAGCTCTTCAAATAGAAGAGCAATATTAAAGATCTTAAGTGATTAATTAGTCCTTATTATACCCTGGTTTCCATCCACTTGAATGTTCGATTAATGATTTTCAATGCAAGCTTTATTTTCTTAACATTAATCATTTCGTGTGCTTCATCATACATGGTGACACCATCAGCAAAAAGCAATACCTGTGGGAATTCATTCATCACACCGGCTGTTTCCGTAACCTCATATGAAACTTCCTTGTCCTTCATCACATCCACGATGAACATGTCCATTTGATCAGGAGAAATGGTCCAGTCAGCTTCGAGCGTTTCTTTCACCTTAGTGCTCTCGGGAGAGGAAGGTCTGTGCTTAAAAACCAATGCTGGTTTTACACGAGAATTCTCAAGCAAATCATCGAATTCTTGTTTGGTACTAAGCGGTTTCCAGTTTAGCGAGTGACTCATTGGCGTTTTTAAAAATTAACTTAATAACGTTTCGTAAGCTTTTAGGGTGTGTGTGGTTAATCTTATTAAAGGTTAAACTTAATATAAAACTCTGAATCTTATGGTACCATTTATGATTTTAAGATGCTTTATTACTTCTTCGTCGTAATTTTTATCAATATCTGTGATTACGTACCCAATTTTTTCGTTGGTTTTGAGGTATTGACCAACAATGTTGATGTCGTGTTGAGCAAGGATATTATTGATTTCTGCCAGTATTCCAGGATGATTTTCATGAATGTGAATAAATCGATGAGCCTTTTGAAGCGTTGGTAGTGAAATATTTGGAAAATTGACGCTGTTTGAAGTCGCACCAGTATTAATATATTCGATGATTTTACCAGGAACAAAGTCTGCAATATTTTCCTGAGCCTCTTCAGTACTGCCTCCTACATGAGGAGTGAGAATCGTGTTTCTTAGACCTCTGAGAGGAGATTCAAAAGGGTCATTGTTACTCATGGGTTCTTCTGGAAAAACATCCACACTTGCACCGTGTACCCTGCGATTTTCAATATTATATTTCAGGGCATCAATGTTGACCACATGTCCTCTGCTTAAATTAATAAAAATTACACCCTCCTTCATTTGCTTGAACTCATACTCATCAATCAGATTCTTGTTTGAGTTTCGACCGTCTACATGCAAACTAACAATGTCTGATGTTTGTAGTAACTCATTCAGCGTTTTGCATTGATAGGCATTTCCAAGAGCAAGTTTTTCGTCAATATCATAAAATTGTACCTGCAGTCCCAGCGATTCTGCAAGGACTGAGAGCTGTGAGCCAATTTTTCCATACCCTACAATTCCAAGTACTTTCCCTCTGACTTCATTACTTCCTGATGCCGACTTATCCCATTGCCCCTGGTGCATTTTAGAAATTCTGTCGGGAAGATTTCTCATAAGAAATATAATCTCGGCAATGGTCAGCTCAACAACGGAGCGAGTATTTGAGAATGGGGCGTTAAATACAGCCACACCTTTTTCAAGACACTTATCCAGATCAATCTGGTTTGTTCCAATGCAGAATGCGCCAACAGCCATTAAACGTTTAGCACTATCAAGTACTTTTGGAGTTACCTGAGTTTTAGAACGAATACCAAGAATACTTATATCCCTTATGGCTTCACAAAGCTCATCCTCACTCATACCTGAGGAATGTGTCGTTACCTGGTACTCTTCAGCCTTCAACTTTTCGAATCCATGGTTGTGAATGTTTTCGAGCAATAAAACCTTAATTCTATTTTTAGGATAGGAGTGAGCCCTTTCCAGTTTTTGAGAAAACAGGAAGTCATCGAGTGATGGTGCTTCATGGTCTGCATTCTCCAAAACATTCTCTCGTTTCACATTTTCGGTAAAGGCATAAAATTTATGCGCAAGGCCCGCTTTCTTAATCTCATAATCAGTATAACCATCACCTAATACAAAGACATCTCCGTCAAGGTTTAATTGTCTGATTTGCTCTGGTTTCCCGCCATTTTGAGAAAGCAGATTTTTTTCATCAAAGCCGGTTATTCTTCCAGTCTCGTCATAGGTGAATTCGTTGGCATAAACGTTTTCAGAATGAATGCCATATTGCTCAACGATGGGTACGATGAAATCTTTAAACCCATTTGATACTATGTATATATTGTCTTTGTAAGACGAAATAAATTCTTTGTTTCTGACAAAGGATTTGGATACCTGCTTCTTGAGGCTTTCAATTAACTCAGACATGTGGTCCTGGTGAGCGCACAATACTTCAATACGCTCGTTCAGTGATTCTCTAAATGAAAGCTCGCCAGACATTCCCCGGTTGGTAGCATGCCTGATCTTTTCAAGAGTTGCGTCTTTATCTTTATCATCTTCAAGTGAGATTTCCGCTAAAATGTCAAGAGCCTCTACTTTTGTAAAAGTGCTGTCGAAATCTATGATGAAGTATTGCTTACCTTTCATACCTGTTTTAGTAAGCGCCAAAATTAGAACATGATTTTATCCAGAAGCATCCTTAGCCTGCTTTTATTTATTTGTTTCTCAATATTATTACCTGCGCAGGAAAGTAAGTCTCTTGAAGCGGAAATAGACAGTATTGTTTTTGAAGCAATTCAAAAGGAAGCTTTTCCAGGCTGTGTTATTTACGCAGCACATAAAGACAGCATTATTTTCTTTAAATCATATGGTTATCATACCTATGACTCCATGCGAAGAGTGGCACTCAATGATATTTATGATCTTGCTTCTGTGACAAAAGTGACCGGAGCTACACTGGCAATGATGAAACTTTATGAAGAGGGATTAATCAATCTTGATGATCAGATCAGCAAATATGTAGATGGAGTCGGTAAGACAGGAGCAGCAACTATCAGGGAAGCTATGGCACATCAGGCGGGATTACGTCCATGGATTCCCTATTACCAGGAAGCGAAGAAAAAGAACGGACGATACAAGAGAAAAACGGTTGGTAGTAAAAGAGATGGTTTCAGTTATCCCCTTAGCGATAGTCTGTTTCTCCATGATGATTTTTATGATCAGATAAAAAAAATGATTCGCAAAACAAAAATTTCTGAGGAGAAAAAATATCGTTACTCTGGCCTGTTTTTTTACCTCATTCCTGAAATGGTTGAAAATCTGACAGGAATTAAATATGATGAATACCTGCAGAGAAATTTCTATGATTCACTTCGGGTTCCAACTTTGGGTTTTAACCCGCTCGAAAAATTTGATTCTTCTCAAATAGTACCTACTGAAAGTGATACCTATTTCAGGATGCAACAGATTCACGGAACCGTACATGATGAAGGAGCCATTACAATGAAAGGGATATCCGGCAATGCAGGTCTTTTTAGTAATGCCGAAGATCTTGCCAGATTGTGGAACATGCTGCTGAAAGGAGGGGAAATGGATTCAGTTCGCTACCTGAAACCGGAGACCATTCAACTCTTTACAACTTCACAATATCCCAATAATGGAAACAGAAGAGGGCTTGGTTTTGACAAACCACTGCTGGAATATGATTCATTGGCCAGTAGTGTGGCGAGAGACGCCTCCTTCAGGAGCTATGGTCATTCAGGTTATACCGGTACCCTGGTCTGGGCAGATCCTGCAAATAATTTGCTTTTCGTATTCCTCTCAAACAGGGTCTATCCAACACGAGAGAATAGAAATCTATATAATCTCAATATACGCCCCGCTATACATCAACTTTTATATAATGCCATTATGAGTCGACAATAAATGGGGAATTCAATCAAAATATTATTTAGATTGATTCTAAATAATAACTTTACACAACTTTTATACGATCAGAAATCAGCCCGATATTACATTTGTGCGAGTTTGATTTCAAGCCTTTGAAATACATGTCAAGAAAAGTAACCAACCTGACCAAAAAATTACTTACCACTCTCTTTAGCCTCCTTTTGGTAGCTGTAGTTTTTGCGCAGGAAATCCCATCAGATGAAGCAGTAATTGCTGCAGGAGAAGCAACCTTCAAAGCCAATTGTACACAATGTCACCAGGTTCACAAGAAAGTGATCGGACCGGCATTGGAAAATATATATGAGCGAAGGTCTATTGAATGGCTCAATGCATGGATCAAAAATTCTCAGAAGTTGATTGCTTCAGGGGATGAAGATGCAATTGCCATTTACGAAGAATACAATAAGACAGCTATGCCTGCTTATCCATTTGATGACAATCAGGTGATGGAGTTGTTGGCCTACATCCAGGCTGAAACAATCAAAGGACCTCCCGTAGAAGCTGTGGCAGTTACCGAAACCACCGACGGTGGTGGTGATACGGTCTCATCTTCCTACCTCACAGCGATTATTATTATTCTTGTGGTAGTGCTTTCACTTGCGCTGGTAGCGCTGGTTATTGCGGTCCGAACCCTGACCAAATATTTGAAGGAACAAAAAGATCTTGGAGAGGAAGAGGAGGAGCTTGTTAATCAGTCGTTTGATCTTGTAGCATTTCTGAAAAGCAATTCCTTTATAGGGCTGGTTGTTTTCATATTTACAGCGCTTGTACTTAAGACATTGATTGATGGAGCCTTTACGATTGGTGTACAGCAGGGATATCAGCCGACACAACCAATTGCATTCTCTCATAAAATACATGCAGGTCAATTCGAGATTGATTGCCAGTACTGCCATACAGGAGTAAGAAAATCGCGATCAGCAAACATTCCGTCTCCCAACATTTGCATGAACTGTCATACTCAGGTGAAACCGGAATCTGAAGAGATACAGAAGATCTATGCTGCGATTGATTACAATCCGGAAACTCAGACTTACGGAACAAACACGAAACCGATAGAATGGGTGAGGATTCATAATCTTCCTGACCTGGCATATTTCAATCACTCACAACATGTTGATGTGGCAGAACTTGAATGCCAAACCTGCCATGGACCAATTGAAGAAATGGAAGTGGTGTATCAATATTCAAATCTGACAATGGGATGGTGTATCAATTGTCACAGAGAAACTGACGTAAATACTAAAGGAAACGAATATTATAATAAGCTGGTGAAACTCCATTCTGAGAGAAGTAAGGAACCAATGAAGGTTGAAGATATCGGAGGACTGGAATGTGCAAAATGTCACTATTAATATTCAAAGGCTGACCTAATCTATATGAAAGAAAATAAGACATACTGGAAAGGACTGGAGCAACTGGAGAACTCTGAAGATTTTCAAGCAAGGTCTTCGAAGGAATTTCCTGAATATTTGCCTATCAACGGGAATGAAGATGGAGAACCCTCCAGACGTGATTTTTTGAAAATGATGGGTTTTGGTGTAGCAGCTGTTTCGCTTGCTGCCTGTGAGGCCCCGGTCAGGAAAGCAATCCCTTATGTAAACAAGCCTGTTGATGTAGATCCAGGAGTACCTAACTACTATGCTTCTACTTATTCAATGGGAAATGACTACTGTAGTGTAGTTGTGAAAACAAGAGAAGGCCGTCCAATCAAAATAGAAGGAAACAATCTTTCAAAAGTTTCAGGCGGGGGAACAACCACTCAGGTTGAAGCCTCAGTTCTTTCTTTATACGACGAACAGCGTTTACAGAATCCCAAAATAGGAGGAGAGGACACCACATGGGATGAAATAGATAACAGAATCAAGGCTGAACTGGCTTCTAATTCCGGTAAAACAGTAATCGTATCTTATTCAAACTGTAGTCCGTCAACAAAACGTGCTGTTGATGCATTAGGTGCTAAATACGGAAATGTGGAATGGGTTCAGTATGACCCGGTTTCATTTAGCGGAGTTCTTGATGCCTATGAAGCAACTACAGGGAATAGAGCATTGCCAGCTCATGATTTTTCCAAAGCAAAGACCATTGTTTCGTTTGGTGCAGACTTCCTTGGAAGCTGGCCGAATGCCGCGATGAATAATCGTCAGTTTGCAGCAACAAGAAAACTAGGCGATGACAAGAAAGACATGTCAAGGCTTTATTCGTTTGAGTCCAATCTTTCCCTTACAGGATCAAATGCGGATTACAGACAGCCGATAAAACCATCGCAGGAAGGACTTCTTGTTGCCAGCCTGTATAACCTGCTGGCTCAAAAAGCAGGAGTAAACACGGTTGGCATCCCTAAAGTTGAAAACACAGTAGTCCTGGAGAAAGCAGCCAATGACCTTTGGAGTTCAAAAAGCAGCTCCATGGTTTTAAGCGGATCTAATGATCAGGCTGTTCAGCAAATGATCATTGCGATCAACGAACTACTGGGTTGTTATGGGACAACAATAGATTTGTCAAGATCCATTAATACAAGAAAAGGAAACGATAAAGCCGTTTCACAATTTGTTTCAGACCTGAAAGGCGGACAAGTTGGTTCAGTCATTTTTTATAACTGTAACCCTGTATATGATCATCCAATGGGTGGTGATATTGCCGCCTCTCTGGCGAAAGCAAAAACGTCAATCTCTACCTCTGACAGAACTGATGAAACTTCATCTTCTGTTAAGTATCAGGCTCCAGATCACCATTATCTGGAGTCATGGAATGATTTTGAGCCTGTTACAGGACATCTAAGTTTGTCACAACCAACCATTTCAAATATTTTCAATACACGTCAGGCACAGGAGTCTTTTTTAAGATGGGCGGATGTGGAAGGTTCTTATTATGATTTTATCAGATCAGGCTGGCAGCCAATGTCTTCAGGATCTTTCGATTCTTTCTGGGACCAATGTCTTCATGATGGAGTTTACGAAAGTAATGATGCAGTAAATGCTGCGTCAATCTCTCAGGATGTTGCAATCATTTCCAGTGGGATAAAAGATCGTTATAAAGCAAATTCCACAAACAATGAACTGGTTCTTTATACCAATTATTCTGTCGGTGATGGAATTCAGGCTAACAATCCATGGCTTCAGGAAATGCCGGACCCAATAACAAAGGCATGCTGGGATAACTATCTGACTGTTTCTCCAAAATATGCAATGGAAAACGGATTGGGTTACGATTCTGAAAAGATGAGAGCTCAACTTGCGACTTTATCCGTGAATGGAAAAAGTATACAACTGCCGGTAATTCCTCAACCAGGACAGGCAGACGGAACATTTGGTCTTGCACTGGGATATGGCAGAACGAAGGCAGGAAAAGTTGCTGATAATCTGGGAGTTAATGCTTATGAATTAATCAATAGCTCGACCAATGGGCTGGCATACAATGTTTCAGGAGTAAGTTTATCCGGAGCAGAAGGATACTATAGTGTAGCTCAAACACAAACCAGTCAAACCTACGCAGGCAGAGAGACTGTTATACAGGAAACGGTTCTTAAGGATTATCAAAATAATCCACAGGCAGGAAGAAGTTTTCCTGAGATATCAACATCAAAAGGCAAGGAGAAACCATATGCAGTCTCTTTGTGGAAAGATCACAAATACGACAATCACCATTGGGGGATGGTCGTTGATCTCAACTCTTGTACAGGATGTGGTACATGTACTATAGCTTGTCAGACGGAGAATAATATTCCGGTTGTAGGGAAGCAGGAAGTGCTTAATCGCCGAGAGATGCACTGGATCAGAATTGATCGCTACTACAGTAGCAGAGGAGACGATAATCGAGATGACAAAGAAACAGCGGCTGAAAACCCTGAGGTAACATTCCAGCCGATGATGTGTCAACATTGTAATGCTGCACCGTGCGAAACAGTTTGTCCGGTTGCTGCTACTACACACAGCACAGAAGGTCTGAACATGATGGCTTACAACAGGTGTGTTGGTACAAGATATTGTGCAAACAACTGTCCTTATAAAGTAAGACGGTTCAACTGGTTCAAATACCATGATAACGCTCAGTTCGATACTAACACAGCGATGAATAATGATCTTGGTAAGATGGTGTTGAATCCGGATGTGACTGTTAGATCAAGAGGGGTGATGGAGAAATGCTCATTCTGTGTTCAAAGAATTCAGGCAGGGAAACTTCAGGCCAAGAAAGAATCAAGAAGACCAGAAGATGGTGAAATAACTACAGCATGTGTGAAAGCGTGCCCTGCAGATGCTCTTGTATTTGGTGATATGAAAGATCCAAATAGCAAAATCTACAAGAAGCTGAAGATTAAGGAAAAAGAAAAAGGAGTTGAGGCGAGAGAAGATCGTGCTTATCATGTATTGGAAGAACTTAGAGTTATGCCAAATGTGTGGTATTTGACTAAGGTTAGAAATAAAGACAAGAACAAAGAAAACGTCGAAGCATAATGCATGCAGAATCAGAAGTAAGAATACCCTTAGTAACAGGCGGGAAATCCGTTCATGACGTTACGGAGGATATATGCAGCAGAGTAGAGCAGAAACCTACCAAATTGTGGATGATGGCGATGGCCATTTCACTTGCACTACTTATTGTAGGACTCTATGCCGTCTACTTGTTGCTCTGGAATGGTGTTGGTATGTGGGGATTGAATAAAACAGTAGGCTGGGCCTGGGATATTACCAACTTCGTATGGTGGGTTGGTATTGGTCATGCCGGTACATTAATCTCAGCCATTCTGTTGTTATTCCGTCAACGTTGGAGAATGTCTATCAACAGAGCTGCTGAAGCGATGACAATTTTCGCAGTTATTTGCGCCGCATTGTTTCCAATACTTCATACAGGCCGACCGTGGCTTGCATTTTACTGGATGTTTCCACTGCCAAATACGTTTGGATCTTTATGGGTGAACTTTAACTCTCCATTGCTTTGGGACGTATTTGCAATTTCTACATATTTTTCAGTCTCTCTTGTTTTCTGGTATATTGGATTGATTCCCGATTTTGCATCTATTCGAGACAGAGCTACTAACAAGGTTTCAAAAGCCATTTATGGAGCATTGAGTTTTGGATGGGTAGGAGGAGCTAAAACATGGAGCCATTATGAAACGGTTGCACTTGTTCTGGCAGGACTTGCCACACCTCTTGTGCTTTCTGTGCATACGATTGTATCTTTTGACTTTGCTACCTCTGTTATTCCTGGATGGCATACCACAATTTTTCCTCCATACTTTGTGGCTGGAGCAATATTCTCAGGCTTTGCTATGGTATTGACCCTCTTACTGGTCACAAGAAAAGTTTACAAACTCGAAGACTACATTACTATTCAACATATTGAAATGATGAATATCATCATCATTGTAACCGGATCGATTGTTGGTGTCGCATACATAACAGAGTTCTTTATTGCCTGGTATTCACAGGTGGAAGCCGAGCAATATGCATTCATTAACAGAGCCACCGGGCCCTACTGGTGGGCTTATGCTTCCATGATGACTTGTAATGTAATCTCACCTCAGTTATTTTGGTTTAAGAAAATTCGAACAAATCTTGCGGCTACTTTCGTGATCTCGATTATCGTGAACATTGGAATGTGGTTTGAACGATTTGTAATTATAGTGACTTCATTGCACAGAGACTTTCTTCCATCAAGTTGGGCGATGTTCTATCCGACCATGGTTGATGTTGGAGTTTATGTGTTCTCTTTTGGTTTATTCTTCACAGCGTTCTTCCTTTTTGCGAAATTCTTCCCTGTGATCAATATGGCTGAAGTGAAAAGTATTATTAAAGCAACCGGAGAAAAGAAATAATATGTCTCAGGGAACCAATTACGTACTTGGCGTTTACGAAGACGAAGATGTGTTGAAAAACGCCATCAAAGAAGTGAGAGAGAGTGGAGTGAAAATCGAAGAGGTTTATTCTCCGTTCCCTGTTCATGGAATTGAAGATGTACTCGGATATAAAAGGAGCTGGCTTTCTGTCGCTGCTTTCATGTTTGGAATAACAGGAACAACCCTTGCACTTACTATGCAAATAGGAATGATGGGTGTTGACTGGCCAATGATTATTGGAGGTAAAGACTTTGTTCCGCTACCAGCATTTATTCCGGTTACATTCGAGATGACTGTACTGCTTGCGGCATTTGGCATGGTTGGAACCTTTTTTGGAATCAGTAACCTGAAACCCTGGGGAAAGCCAAGAATCTACGATATAAGAATCACCGATGACAAGCATGTTATGGCGATTGATCTTGACAAGAACGACAAGAGTGAAGCTGACATAAAAAAGGTGCTGCAAAGTAGTGGAGCTTCTGAAGTAAACAATAAAACATTTGAATAAGAATGCTGAAGGTTACAATTAAATATTTGGCTTTTCTTTCGCTGGGATCATTCCTGATGTCATGCGCAGCGGGGGAAAATGACCCAGGACTGGAGTTTTCACCTCAAATGTATCACTCCACAGCTTATGAACCATTGACTCAAATTACGGATGAAAACGAGGGAAATTGGCTTGATTCCAATAGTGAGGATGGGCATGGCGAATTCTACAATTCCAACCCATACAATCAGTTCAAGATGACAATGAGGGAGCCTGTTGCCAATACCGTACGAAGAGGCCAGCCACTGCCGTACAGACTTGGTGTTGATGATCTCGAAGCAGCAGCGGCTATAGAAAGTCCCTTTGATGATGATGATGCCGGTGTGATTAAGGATGGTAAAGTTTTATATGAAAGCTACTGTCAGCATTGTCATGGAGAGAAAGGAAATGCAGATGGTAAAGTTGCTGAGGTTTATGCCGGGGTAGCTAACCTGAATGGAGCGGCTTATCTTGAATTGTCAGAAGGTCATATTTTTCATGTGATCACATATGGAAAAGGATTAATGGGTGCGCATGGCTCTCAGGTTAGTCCTGAAGATCGATGGAGAATTGCCCGATATGTTAAAGAACTTCAAAAGAAATAAGATACAAGATGGTATCAGAAGAAAGATTTGATTTTACAGCTAAAGCGAAGAAGACCTTAGCCATATTATTTCTTGCAGGAATTGTATTGGCAGTTCTTGGCTATTTCACGATGGGGTCCACTGAACATGACTCGGACGCTTCTGCCGGTCAGTCTGTTGAGGCTTCTGCTGACAGTCATGACGAGGAACCTTATGGTGATGGGCATTCTGTCACTGAGTCCGGAGAAAGTCATGGAGGTGAAGGAGAAGGTGACCATCATGGGGCAAGTCCATCGTTAAAGCGCTTTTTTTCCAACCTGTGGATTAACAATGTCTTTTTCGGAGGATTGGCTCTTATCGGAGTGTTTTTCTTTGCCATACAATATGCAACGCAGGCTGGTTGGTCTGCCGGGATTAAAAGAATTCCATTGGCCTTTGGTTCATGGCTGCCAATCGCATTCATATTGATGCTTGTTGTCTACTTCATTGCCGGTCATGATATTTTCCACTGGACACATGCAAGTCTGTATGCAGAAGAGGGTGGTGATGAGATTATGAAAGGAAAAGCAGCCTATTTCTTCTGGCCATTAAATGGAGGAGAATTCCCGTTGTTTTTTATAGGAAGACTTGTGATTTTCTTTGCTGTCTGGTACCTGCTTTTTAGAAAACTCAGGAGTCTTGCTTTTGCAGAAGATTTAGATCAGGGAAGCCAGCGATGGTATAAGATGAGAAAAGTTTCAGCTATTTTCCTTGTCTTCTTTGCGGTCTCGTCATCTATGGCGGCATGGGACTGGGTGATGTCTATTGATGCGCATTGGTTCAGCACCATGTTTGGATGGTACAACTTTGCCAGTTGGTGGGTGGCCGGTCTGGCACTTACATTATTCATTGTGGTTACATTGAAAGACAAAGGGTATCTGTCGACCATCGTTAATGAAAATCATATTCATGATTTAGGAAAATTTGTATTTGCGTTCAGTATTTTCTGGACCTATGTATGGTTCTCTCAGTTTATGCTGATTTACTATGCACACATTCCGGAAGAGACTGTTTATTTCGTAGAGCGGTGGAAAGGGCATTACGCTCCTGTATTTTATATCAATTTAATTTTAAACTTCTTCTTCCCTTTCTTAGTTCTTATGACAAGAGATGCGAAGAGGCATGCCAGAATCCTTAAGGTTGTATGTCCGGTTGTTGTGTTTGGTCACTGGTTGGATTTCTATCTGATGATCACACCGGGAACACTGGGTAGCGGCGGGGCTTTCGGATTTCTTGAAATTGGATTGATTCTGGTTTATTTCAGTGCTTTCTTATTCGTAGTACTTAGTGCGTTAGCGAAAGCGCCACTCTTTGCTAAGAACCATCCAATGTTGGAAGAAAGTTTACATCATCATATTTAAAATTTAAGTAGTAGAATAAGATTATGCTTAATTTAATAATAGTAGTTGCAGTCATCTTAGTGTTGGTAGTCCTTGTGACTGTTTTCAGAGTGACTTCATTAGTTGATGTTGTAAAAAAAGATAAGAAGAGCCACGTTCCTTCCGGAAACAGCGCACAGGGTGCTTTTATGGTCATATTCCTTATTCTGGGAATATTTGGATTCTTCTACTACTCTATGACAGAGTGGGATACCTACAATCTTCCAATAACCTCTGAGCATGGTGTGGTTACAGAGAATCTGTTTTGGATTACCATGGCGATTACTGTCATAGTTTTCATTGTCACCCAGATATTTCTCTTCGGTTTCTCCTGGAAATACAGATATAAGGAAACCAATACTGCACACTACTATCCTCATAATAACAAGCTTGAGATGATCTGGACAGTAGTTCCTGCGATTGTTCTTGCTTGGCTAATTATCTCAGGATTAAAAGAATGGAATAAAATTACCGGCCCGGCACCTGAAGATGCAGAAGTTGTTGAAGTGATGGGTTATCAATTTGCCTGGGCCTTCAGATACCCTGGAAAAGACGGAAGCCTTGGGGGTTCTGATTTTAGAAAGATAGATGCGACGAATCAGATGGGTATCGATCTTGATGACAGCAAAGCACACGATGACTTCATTCCAACTCAACTGGTTATTCCAAAAGGAAAAGCTGTTTTGTTAAAGATAAGAGCCAGAGATGTGATTCACAGTGTGTATAATCCTCATTTCAGAGTTCAAATGAATGCGGTACCCGGATTACCTACGAGGTTTTGGTTTGTTCCAACAGTTTCTACAGCAGAAATGCGAGAAAAGACCGGAAATCCGGATTTCAACTATGAACTGGTTTGTAATAAGATCTGCGGAAAGAGTCATTATGGAATGAAGGGAATCATTACTGTATTGGAGCAGGATGAATATGATTCCTGGTACAAAGAGCAACAGGAAAATACCTGGTTGAAACAGAATCCTGATTACCTGGCACAAGTGCCGGATGAACTTAAGGAGGCTGCTATCATAGCCTCTGGAATTGAGATTAATGAAGAAGAACTTAGTGTTTCTGCATCAGGCAGTTCGAAATAAATATTAACATGTCAGTAACAGATTTAGAATTAGAACACGATATAGCAGGGGATGATCACCATGATGATCATCATCACGAACAAAGCTTCGTGAGTAAGTATATTTTTTCTACAGATCACAAAACAATAGCAAAGCAATTCCTTATTACAGGTATTATCTGGGCTGTTATTGGTGGTGGACTTTCTGTTATCTTCAGGTTGCAACTCGGGTTCCCTGATATGGATATGGGTTGGTTAAAACCGATGTTGGGAGAGTGGATTACGGTTGAAGGGAAACTTGATCCTGAATTCTATCTGGCGATGGTGACCATGCACGGGACCATCATGGTTTTCTTCGTATTGACAGCCGGATTGAGTGGGACTTTTTCAAACTTTTTGATACCACTCCAAATTGGAGCCAGAGACATGGCTTCAGGATTTATGAACATGCTTTCTTACTGGTTCTTCTTTGCATCAGGTGTAGTAATGTTCATTTCATTATTTATAGAAACAGGTCCTGCAAGTGGCGGATGGACCATTTATCCGCCTTTGAGTGCAGTGCCACAGGCCATGTCCGGTTCGGGTACAGGTATGACTTTGTGGCTTGTATCGATGGCATTGTTCATTGCCTCAACGTTATTGGGTGGTATTAACTATATCACTACTATAATTAACATGAGAACAGAGGGGATGTCTTTTTCGAGACTTCCGTTGACCATTTGGGCATTCTTTATCACAGCAGTTCTCGGTCTTCTGTCTTTCCCGGTACTTCTTTCAGCTGCTTTGCTGTTAATTTTTGACCGTTCGTTTGGAACAAGTTTTTACCTGTCAGATATATTTATTGCAGGAGAAGCTCTTCCGAATGTAGGGGGAAGTCCGATTCTGTTCCAGCATTTGTTCTGGTTCCTTGGTCACCCTGAAGTATACATTGTCATTCTTCCTGCTCTTGGAATCACATCAGAGATTATATCTACAAATTCCAGAAAGCCGATATTTGGATACAAAGCGATGATTGGTTCCATGCTTGGAATTGGTTTCCTTTCATTTATTGTTTGGGCTCATCATATGTTCATTACAGGAATGAATCCTTTCCTGGGTTCCGTATTTACGATATTGACATTGATCATTGCCGTCCCATCTGCGATCAAAGCATTTAACTACATCACCACACTCTGGAAGGGAAATATCATATTCACACCGGCCATGTTGTTTTCAATTGGGCTGGTATCATTTTTCATTTCAGGAGGTTTGACGGGGCTGTTTCTTGGAAATTCTGTGCTTGACATTAACCTGCATGATACGTACTTCGTGGTGGCGCATTTCCATCTTGTAATGGGTAGCGCATCATTCTTCGGAATGCTGGCAGGTGTTTACCACTGGTTCCCTAAGATGTTCGGAAGAATGATGAATGACAAATTAGGCAAACTACATTTCTGGTTGTCATTTGTGGGAATTTATCTGGTATTCTTCCCGCTTCACTACATAGGAATTGCCGGATTCCCGAGAAGATATTACGCGTTTACATCATTTGATACATTCAGTGGATTCATGGATTTGAATTCACTTGTGAGTATTGCAGCGATTCTTACTTTCTCTGCACAGTTCATCTTCCTGTTCAATTTCTTCTACAGTATTTTCAGAGGAAAACTTGCTCCGGCAAATCCATGGAAATCAAATACGATGGAATGGACAACTCCACGTTTCCCGGAACACGGAAACTGGCCAGGAGCTATTCCACGAGTATTCAGATGGGCATACGATTACAGTAAGCCTGGAGCTAAGGATGATTTTATCCCGCAGACCGTACCTTATTCACACACTCCGGAATCTAACCTGGAACATGAAAGTGAGTTGGCTTCTAACGAAGATCTGACTGGTGTTGAAAAAGAGAATGCTTAGCAAAAGCTTCTACTTAAAAATAAATATTATAACCCTGAGATCAGTACTTGTACTGATCCTTGTTGGTTCTATTGTCCGGAGTACGGGGGCAGGAATGGGTTGTCCTGACTGGCCAAAGTGCTTTGGCAGCTATGTCCCTCCAACTTCTACAGATCAACTTCCTGAAAATTACCTGGAAACCTTTAGGGCCGAACGATTAAAGAAAAACGAACGACTAGCTTCGCTGCTCTCAAAACTCGGTTATGAGAAGCTTTCTAACCAAATTCTGACCGATCCCCTGGTTCAGGAAGAGCAGGCATTCAATGTGACTAAAGCATGGATTGAATACGTTAACAGGCTGATTGGCGTATTGATTGGTTTGCTGGTCTTTATTAATATGATTTGGGCCTTTGCTCATAAAGAAAAGAAGGGATTTGTACTTGTAGGTATATTTATATTCGTTCTTACCGGATTTCAGGGATGGGTTGGATCTCTTGTTGTCTCTACCAATCTCCTTAAAGGGTTCATCACTTTTCATATGATTTTAGCATTGGTCATTGTAGCACTGCTGATCTGGATGAATGTAAAAGCGCAGGAATTAACCATTGTCAGAAACAGGAAGTTGTTTCTGACGACTCTGATCCTTCTTATTCTTTTTGTTCCGCAACTCCTTATGGGTACTGAAGTGCGTCATGTGGTAGACCTGTTACTTGTTTCTGAGCCGGACAGGTCATTGTGGGCTAACAGCCTTACGGAGATGTTTCTTTACCATAGATCATATTCGTGGATCATTTTGATTGGTTCTCTTTTTCTTTTGAACCGAATCAGGAAGCAAAAGATTATTGAATTAAACAAGCCTGCAAGTGCACTGTTAGCCATGATCGGATTGATAGGAGTAGTAGGAGTGATTATGACGAATTTTAATTTCCCTTTTTGGACCCAGCCGCTCCATTTAATCCTTGCAACTGGTATATTCAGCATCCTTTTTTATTTAATTTTACGACTTAAACCCGCATAGTTGAACACATCTATTCAACATACCACATTCACACATTCACTGCGAATTAAAGCTTTTTACGAGCTTTTGAAACCACGTCTTTCATTTCTGGTTGTCTTTTCTTCCGGTTTCGGATATTTACTGGCAACTCCGTCTGTAGTAAACTGGGGAAATTTGCTGGTGTTTTTGCTCGGAGGTTTTCTTATTTCAGGATCTTCTGTAACGATCAACCAAATCATTGAAAAGGAGTTTGATGCGATCATGAACCGAACCATGAGTCGTCCATTGCCTTCACTTCGAATTACTACATCCGAAGCGCTTTGGTTCAGTATTATTACTGCGATAGCAGGCATTGTACTTTTATTGCTTTCAACAAATCCGTTGACCGTTGGTTTATCACTCTCTTCACTGCTGCTGTATGCTTTTGTATATACACCGTTGAAACGTGTTGGATCAATAGCTGTATTTGTTGGTGCAATCCCTGGTGCTTTACCACCACTTATTGGATGGGCGGCTGCCAGTGGAACACTTACTTATGAAGCACTCATCATTTTCGGGATTCAGTTCATCTGGCAGTTTCCTCATTTCTGGGCCATCGCCTGGGTATGTGATGAGGATTATAAAAGGGCAGGCTTTAAACTTTTACCAGGAGGAGGAGCGAAGGATTTGAACACGGCGATAAACATTATGATCTATACATTGTTTTTATTGCCGTTGGGACTCTTGCCTTCCTATTTTGGCCTTACCGGATTGACCAGCGGAATTGTTGCAACTATTTGTGGCGCACTCTTTCTTGCACAGACGTTCAGTTTGATGAAGGACACTTCCAACAGTAAGGCCAGAAGGATAATGTTTGGATCATTCATTTATTTACCGATCGTACAGATCACTTTTTTATTGGATAAAATATGACAGGAGAGATTGAGTTGAAGAAAGGGACAAGATCCATGAATCCACAGAAATTTGCACTATGGCTATTCTTAGCCTCTGTAGTAATAATTTTCATGGCTTTTTCCAGTGCTTATATTGTAAAGAAATCTGTTGGAGACTGGGTCTATGTGGATTTCCCCTCACTATTCAGGTGGACATCAGTTGTTATAGTAGCGAGCAGTATTTCCATGCACTATGCTTACCTGTCAGCAAAAAGAAACAATATTAAAAGCATTCGAATCAGTCTGTTAATCACTGCTATTCTGGCAATCGTATTTGTTGTCGGGCAATTTAAAGCATGGGGTCAACTGGTTGATGGAGGTTTTCATTTTGTTGGAAACCCGGCCAGCTCATTTATTTATGTATTCACCGGACTACATATCGTTCACCTTTTTGGTGCACTTGTTTTTCTGGGAATTGTGCTGACAAATTCATTTCAATTTAGAGTTCATTCGAAAAACATGTTGCGAATAGAAATGTGCGCTACTTTCTGGCACTTTCTTGGTGGACTTTGGTTGTATTTATACTTATTTTTGATACTCAATAACTAACCGATTAAATCCTGATTCATGTCAAATACTGCTACTTTAGTTGACGAAGGTAAAAAAGGCCTGTGGGGCGGCGGAGTGTCTCCTTTTAAGGCTAGTTATGGAAAAGTCATGATGTGGTTTTTCCTCCTTTCTGATGCTTTTACCTTTTCGGCTCTATTGATCACGTATGGTCTGATAAGATTTACTCATCCTTCTTATGAAGGTACGGTTGAGAGTTTCAGGTTTTCGCAGGAATACTGGCCGATTCCGGAGAAAGTGTTTGAGGCAGTTCCATTCCTTCACGGGGTAGAGTTGCCACTGGTCTTTGTTGGAATCATGACCTTTATATTGATTATCAGTAGTGTAACAATGGTGTTGGCTGTTGAAGCCGGGGAGAGAATGGATCGAAAAGGAGTGGAGAAGTGGATGCTTTGGACCCTGCTTGGAGGTTTGACATTCCTTGGGTGTCAGGCATGGGAGTGGAGTCACTTCATCCATGGTGCAGATATATCAATGAATGCCGTAGGTAATTTTGTTACAGGAGCCGGACTCAGTGCCAATCAGTATGGCCCGCCAAATTTTGCAGCCTTATTCTTTTTCATCACAGGATTTCACGGGTTCCACGTTTTCAGTGGAGTACTTATAAATTTCGTCATCTTCTACCAGGCGACAGTTGGTATTTTTGAGCGAAGAGGACATTATGAGATGGTTGAGAAGGTTGGTTTATACTGGCACTTTGTAGACCTTGTCTGGGTCTTTGTTTTCACCTTTTTCTACTTAGTATAAATTCGTAACGCATATAACATAATGGAACAGCAAAGTCCACAGATCGAAGTACAGCCGGTAAACAAGGCGAAAGTCAGAAATTTTATTAAGGTAATGTTGTATCTGGCAGTCATTACTCTTATTGAGTTTGCCATTGCGTTTACTGTACCTCACGATTATAAATGGCTAAGAATTGTCGTTTTCATCGCGCTCACGATTGTTAAAGCGTACTATATTGTTGCTGAATTTATGCACCTTGGACATGAGAAGAAGTCATTGAAAATGTCTATTGTGCTACCTATGTTATTTGTGGTCTTCCTGATTTTCATATTAATCTTTCAGGGAAACTCCATTTATAACGCACTCTATTAAATTATTTTGGCCGGGAACAGAGGACTAAAGCGTCTTGCTTTTTTTGTTGTATTTCTGATTCCCGTTGGATGGTATTTGTTTCTACAATTATTTGGAAGTAACACTTTCGCGCTGAAAGAGGTCATATCTATTCCCGAGAGTTGTAAGCAATTTTCTGTAATAACTGTTGTTTATACCGCTGACTCACTGAGTGCTGCGGAGTTGAACCATTTCAACAGGGTCTCTTATCGAACTTCAAAAAAGGATATTCCGTTGATTGCTGACAGCCAGTATCTTAATTGTACTCAGCTGGACACAAAACTGCTTCTGGTTGATCAAAGTGGTGTTTGGGGTTATTATGAAATGAGCAGGGAAGGGGTAGACAGACTACTCACCGAACTGGATATTTTAATTATTCAAAAATCTTATGACAAAGGAACTAACCGATAGCAGGTTTTACCTTCGTATAATTTACGTGGTTTCCGCTTTGATTCCTCTGGTTGTCACATTTTTGATTCTGTTTCCGGCGAAGCTTTCATTCGCTGGGGAATGGGTTAAACTCCTGCCTGGAATTCATGCAGGAATCAATACACTTACCGCACTTATTCTGGTTGGTGCCTTAATCGCTATAAGAAAGGGTAATGTTAAACTGCACAGGACATTCATGTTTTCAGCATTGTTCATGGGGGTGCTATTCCTTATTTCCTATATCATTTATCATTCAAGTGTTGAATCTGTAAAATTTGGCGATATCAATTACGACGGTATACTGGATGATCAGGAGCGCGCAGCAGTGGGGGTGAGCCGGGTTATTTATCTTGTAGTATTAGCCAGCCACATCCTTCTTTCAATTCTTGTTGTTCCGTTTGTACTACTGGCTTTCTTCTATGCATTGACAGATAAAATTGAGAAACACAAACGAATGGTCAAATACACATACCCGGTATGGATGTATGTTTCAATAACCGGAGTAATCGTGTATTTTATGATAAGTCCGTACTACTTTTGAGGTATGAAACGTCTGGCATTAATCGCATTATCACTGCTTATTCCATTTCTAAATTGGGCACAATGTGCAATGTGTCGGACTCAGATTAAGAATAATGTAAGTCATGGTGAGACGGAGCTTGCTGCTGGCCTGAACCTTGGGATTCTTTATCTTTTCTTTACTCCGTATATCGTCGTGGGCGTGGTAGCTTTTTTGTGGTTTAGATACAGTAAGAAGAATGAGCGAAAAATCAGCATTGTCAGGTATTTTAAACGCTAAGTGCCCGCAATGCAGGGAAGGTGAGGTTTTTACGCATAATATGTTTAACCTGAAAAAGGTTTCATCCATGCATAAGAATTGTCCCAATTGCAATCTTAGATATGAGAAGGAGCCGGGTAATTTCTATGGGGCAATGTATGTGAGCTATGCCTTTTCTACGGGACTGTTTCTTGTCACCTACTTCATCCTCTATGTTTTTTTTGATGATCCCTCCATCAATGTTTACCTCATTACAATGCTGACAGCAGCTCTGTTATTTTTTCCCATAAACTTCAGATATTCCAGAATTATTTTTCTTTACCTCATCTGGAAAACGAACTAACTTTTGAGTCTATGAGGCTCGATTATTGTATCTTCAGAAACGAATGAATTTGCGGATTCCGATAGTCGCCACAGTTGTAGCTTTGACCGGCATTCTTATCAACCATTTCCTGATTGACTGGAACGGAGTAACCGAGAATAGGATAGCACGTCATTTCGATCAGCTAATTGAGGATCAACGTAAAGATTTAATCGACTGGAGGAAAGAGGGGGACAGGTCAACCAGATTTCAAAAACGGATATTTTGTGCGGATACAGTGACTGAATGGAGTGATAATCATCCCTGGGTTATTGGAACGGACATTCCGGATTTGACGGTTATTTATAATGAGAATGGATTCTTTCTGGCTCAGAAAATACAGGGAGAAACAGAGTGTACGTCGTATTCAACATACCCGCTCATCGGTCGGTTTGAAATTTCAAATAAATACCTTAACTCAACAAAGAACAGTTCACTTCCCAAGAGGTTCCTTTCCCTGTCCATGGACAGGGGCACGCATCAATACATGGAGCTGTTCTATTACGAGATAGATCCATCGCCCTCAAGGGTTGTTGATTTAATTTTTGTAAGCATGGGAGTACTATCCCTGCTGATTATATTCTGGATTACTCTTTCGAATGCATTCTATGTAGTAGTGGGAGTTGCAGCACTTGTTCGACTGCTAACGTTGCTTTTCGGCGTATTAGAGTCGTTGATCAGGTACTCCCTCTTTGACCCGTTACATTTCACATGGTCTCTATGGAATCCAACACTTGGGGATTTGTTTCTCAATTGTATCCTGCTATTTATGGTTACCGTGAAATGGTCCAGAGGATTCAGGACCAAAGAGCAATGGCCCTCAGGAAGGATGCTGTATCCTGTCGCATTTCTTTACCAGTTCGTTTCCGTTTCAATTTTTTGGGTTCTATGGAGAATCCTCACTAATTCACAGGTTTCACTGGATGTGGGGAAAAGCATTGAATTTGACATATTAAGAGTCGTATCCTACCTGTGTGTCATATTGCAAATTGGGTCCACATTCTTGTTTTCATTCCGACTAACCGGCTTTATAAGGAGATCACAACCAACCCTTTACTTTTATCTCATTGTAATGCTTTCCACCTCATTCTTTGCATTTGTCTCGCTCACTTCGGTATTAGTCGCTTTAATTTTTGTCCTGACGGTTATTGTCCTAAGTCAGTTGAATTGGGGTAACAGGTTGCGTGAGTTTAAGTACAATAACCTGCTGTTCACGCTGGTCATAAGTATTGTTTCTGCCGGTACGCTGGCTTTTAGTGTTTATAAGTTTCATGAAGAATCAGAGCTTGACGCAAAGAAAAAGTTTGCCAATCACCTTTTGATTAAGCGTGATGTATTGGGAGAATATTACCTGAATCAGGTCATGACGGAAGCAAGACAGAAGTATGCGGTCAACAGTTCCCGATCCGAACAGATCGAAGAGATTAATGTTCAACTTCTAAATCCGTACTTTGATAAGTATCAGGTTGAAATGATTGATTCTCTGGAAAAGCCATCCTTATACAGAGATATGTATTCATTGCTTTCTTCGAAGAACCTGTCAGATTATCAGGATATCTATTTTCTTGATGAGGGCAATGAGTTTAAATACATATGTGCCCTGGAAGGAGTTGTAATAAGTCTTGGGCTTAAGCGCAGGGTGCCATCTTCCGTATTTCCTGCATTACTGACTGACAGTAAGTATTTCACCCCTTCGGATGATTTTGATTACGCAGTATTCAGTGGGGGCGAAATTCTATTTCAACGGAGCAAATTTGGTCAGGGAGAATGGCCCGAAGGGGATGACTTTGAAAATGAGAAACTCTATGAAAACGGAATTGAGAAAAATGCGCGACACTATTATGGTGTGGAGACAAGAGACGGACGAGTCATTTTGATAATTAGTAAAAAGTACAGCAGAAGAATGCAATTGACGAATTTTTCATTCTTTTTCCTCATCGTACTCTTCTTCCTTGGTTCAATAGTTCTGTTGAGCTCCTATAATTTTAAGGAGGCAAGACTGAACTTTACAGGTAAAATACAACTCTATCTTGGCCTGGCGTTTATTACACCCCTTTTCACATCCGGTTTCGCCCTGCTGAATTCGTTAAATGATTCTTACCGGGAGGAAATCAACAGAAATTATTTGAAGCGTGCACTTTACATTTCTGAACTGCTAAGTGATGAGATGGAGAGTCCGGCGGATATTAATTCCGCCAAGCTTGCCAGGATAAGGGATTTCACGCAATCAGATATCAGTTTCTACAATTCATCGGGTGTGCTTCAGGCAACCAGTCAGAATGAAGTGTTTGACCTGAGGCTTCAAAGTGACCGGATTAATCCGGTCGTATTTACTGAATTAATTGCTAAGGAAAACCAAAGCATGATAGCAGAGGAATCCATAGGGCAGCTTAGTTACAAAGTGAGCTACGCAACACTTAACAGTCGGGCGGATAAGGTAGTTGGGTTTATTGCCATGCCATTCTTTGATTCAAAAAATCACCTGAAAAGGCAACAACTGGAGATCTTCGGAAGCCTTGTTACCATATTTGGATTCATCTTCATTATTGCCACATTGTTTGGAAATCTGGTACTCAATAACCTAATGAAGCCCCTCCGTATGGTGGCAGATAAGATTCGTCAGATTACCCTGCAGGAAGAGAACAAACCTATTCTATATGAATCTTCTGATGAAATTGGTTCACTGGTTCGTGACTATAATTCCATGCTTGTTAAGCTGGAACAAAGCAAATCTGCCCTTGCAAGAAGTCAGAAGGAGACTGCCTGGAAGGAAATTGCACGACAGGTTGCTCATGAAATAAAGAACCCGCTTACACCAATGCAGCTGAAAATTCAGCAATTGATCAGGAGGCACGAAGAAGGATCGAAAGAGTACGAAACATTGTCAGGCTTGTTGATTCAGGTGGATACACTGAGTCAGATTGCAGGTTCATTTTCCGCTTTTGCCGAGATGCCTGCTCCTGAAAACACAGAATTTGATTTCAGCAAACTCGTTCGTCAGGTGGCCGGATTGTATCACTCTGAGGATGTTAAGATCAATCTTGAAATAGAAGAGGACGTCATAGTTCATGCAGATAAGGATATTTTCCAGCGAATCCTGAATAACATTGTCCTGAATGCCATTCAGTCTGTAGATAAAAAACCTGCGATCATCAACATTTCATTGGTAATACGACCTGGTAAATGTGAATTGTCGGTGAGTGATAATGGGAAGGGGATTGCTGATGAACTGAAGGATAAGATATTCCTTAATTATTTTAGTACTAAATCATCGGGGAGCGGGATTGGTCTTGCTTTAGCAAAAAAAGGAATTGAAAACGCCGGGGGAAATATCTGGTTTGAATCAAAGGAAAATGAAGGGACGACCTTTTTCATTTCTATGCCGCTGGCTTCTTCTTAGTACCTTTCTCATCACAGGTATTGAATCTATTGCTCAGAACCTAAAGTGTAAATTTATTCCTGCCGGAAAGGAAGTTCTTCTGGATTCGGTCGCTATAGAACCCGGATCAATCACACCCCTTTCAGGCTTAAAGTATGATGAGATCACACAGCTTGTCACTCTGATGAGTAGTAGTGATTCTGTAGAAATTTGCTACAGAGTTTTATCTGATGAAGTTACAAAAACTTTTCAGGATCGTGATATTTTCATTTATGATTCATCGATAGCAAGGGATATATTCAATCAGTCGGTTCCTGTGGAGAAGGAAGAGCTGTTTGAATTTGGAAGTATTGAAAAGTATGGAGCTATTACACGTGGCGTCTCATTCGGCAACAGGCAGAGTGTCTTTGTAAATTCAAGTTTAAATTTGCAAATGAATGGTCAAATAGCTGATAATCTGTATGTTTCAGCCGTAATTACCGATCAAAATATTCCGTACCAGCCAGAAGGAAATACACAGCAAATCCGGGATTTTGACAATGTGTTTATCAAATTATACAATGATAAAACTGCTGTAACCGCCGGGGATATCGTGCTGAATAATTCTGTTGAAGAAGACTATTTTCTGAGATACTATAAGAACGTTCAGGGGCTGCAATTCTCTCATGCCAGTGAGAAAAAGAAATGGAAGTATTCTACTACAATTTCCGGAGCAGTGGCGAAGGGAAAATTTGCGTCTATCTTAATTCCTTCCATTGAAGGACTCACGGGACCCTATAAAGTCAGAGGTCCAAATGGTGAACGGTTTATCATCGTGCTGGCTAACTCTGAAAAGGTATTTCTTGATGGTCGGCTTATGAATCGGGGGTTTGATCAGGACTATGTGATTGATTATAATCTGGGAGAGGTTACTTTTAATAACCACATCATTATCACGCAATTTTCAAGAATTCGTGTCGATTTTGAATATGCTGAACAGTTCTATAGCAGGTCAGCAGTTGCTGTTTCACAGGAAATTGAAAATGACAGGGTAAAGCTTTATTCCGGATATTATCGGGAAAAGGATAATCCGAACACCAATTTTGGTTTTGCCCTTAATGAGGATGATTTTGATCAGCTTCAGTCATTGGGTGATCGAACGGATCAGGCGTTCATCTCAGGCTTTGATTCGATTCGATTTGATGAGGGCAGAATCTTATATGAAGAAGTCGATACATTGGACATTGATGGAAACCCTCAATCTGTTTTTAAGTATTCCATTGACCCGACACAACAACTATTTCCTGTCACATTTTCAGATGTTGGAGAAGGAAATGGTGATTATATTCTGCAGCAGACCTCTTCAAACGGCCGGATCTATGAGTGGATTTCCCCGGAAAATGGAGTACGGCAGGGCAGATACCAGCCTGGAGCATTTATTCCAATGCCGAACAGTCGACAACTTGTAAATGTGGGAGCGGAGGTTCGTGTGAATGAATATGAAACAGTCTTTTCTGAAACTGCCTTTTCCGGTACGGATAAAAATCTGTATTCAACCATAGATGATAATGATAACAACGGTATCGGATATTATGGAGGAATTCGATCAGCTGGACGAAGTTCCTTTATTGATGGTTATCGTTTTTATTCGGGACTGTCGGTTGAATATGATACGGATGATTTTACATCCATTGACAGATACAGGACCATTGAGTTTGACCGGAACTGGGATATTCGATCAGATACAATTGTAGGAGTACAGGATTTGATTGTACGGGCTGATGCTTCTTTGGAGAAGGATGCCAACAACCAGTTGGGTTATGCAATAGACCACCGAAACAGAGAAGGCGTATTTAACGGGCTGAAACATTCTCTCAACTATAATCAGACGTTCAATGCATTGCAACTTGTTTCATCCCATTCCTATTTGGAGAATTCACAGAGTTCTTCATTAAATGCTTTTTGGAAGCGATCATTATCGGATCTGAGTTTTAGAAAGTATAAAATCATACCGGGTTATGTGTTTGAGCTTGATGAAAATGAATTGACATTGGCTGATAGTGTGATTAACACGCAGATGAACTTCAGATCACATGAGTTTTACCTGACCAGCGGGGATTCTACTAAATCCACATTCAGGATTTCCTACCTGTTAAGGCAGGATCGACTTCCGATTGATGGAAGAATGGAAGACTTTTTGTTTTCACGAAATCTTAAGATGAATTATTCAGTTAATGGTGAGAAAAGCAATTTATCCATTGACCTTAACTATAGATCGACGGAGAGCTATCAGGCATTTACTGTCCCGGGTGATGATATCATCTCAGGCAGGGTCAACTGGTGGGGGCGATACCTGAAGAATAATTTGACCCAAAATTTCTCGTTTTCAACAGGTAACAGCCGCGAACTGAGACGTGAATTTGTTTATCTTCCTGTTGTGACCGGGGAAGGCACACATACCTGGAGGGATTTGAATGATGACGGGGTGCAGGATTTGAATGAATTTTTTGAAGCCATCAATCCTGATGAGCGCAACTATGTGAAGATCTTCACTCCGACAGATGATTACATCACCGCATTTCAGACCTTTTATACCCATTCATTGGATGTCAGATTGCCAGTTTCATGGAGAAAGCAGGAGGCAATTAAGGTATTCCTTTCCAGACTGTCAGCCAACATCAATCTGAACATCAATTACCGGACAATTTCTGACAGCTACAACAACCGTCTTAATCCATTTTCACTTGATCCGAATGATCCGAATGTCTTATCAGCAAGAGACCAAAAACGCTACACATTTTTCTATAACAGAAATGGGAGAGGAGTGGCCGGTGATATTACGCTGCTAAAGACGAATAACAAGCAGTTGTTGACTCAGGGGTTTGAATTGAAAGAGCAGGAAAGCGTTTTGTCGAATGTGAAAGTCAGCCTGAATAAAGAGTACACCCTAAGAATCTCTTCCACGTTTGGAGAATTATCCAATCGTTCTGATTTTCTTGATAGCCGTAATTTTAGAATTCTGAAGAATGGCATGGAACCGCAGCTCATTTGGCAACCAACCAATTCAGTTCGTGTGATAGGGAGCTATCAGCGAGAGAACAACAGGAATGAACTGCTGGAGACTTCACAGGAGTCTTCTTTGATCCAGCGATATAAGAGCGAGTTCACTTGGAGTCAGGCAGGAAAAGGATCACTAAGAGCGTCTTTGGCATGGGTTAACATTGATTTTGAAGGGGATCCAGGTACTTACCTCGGGTACCTTCTGCTTGAGGCTCTTCAACCTGGCATCAATCAGACCTGGCAGTTAAACTGGCAACATAAACTGTCGAAAGGAATGCAGCTTTCTTTGCTTTACAATGGAAGAAAGTCAGACAACACGAGAACCATACACACCGGAAATGTGCAGGTAACAGCGTTCTTTTAGCAGGCTATCCAAGCTCACCAATCACTTTTAGTGCCCTGTCTATTTCTTCTTTGGAGTTATAGATGTGTACCGAATGCCTCATGACTTCAGTACCAACAGATCGGGGTTGAAGCCGCTCTTTTTCCCACAGCGTTTTCTGTAATTCAGGACCTGTCAGACCATCAACGGCATAGGTGGTGATTCCAGCTGCCATTTCCTCATTGGTTGAAGAATGAATTTTCACATGCTTAAATTGCTTGAGGCCGCTTCGTAAATAACCGCCCAGTTCCTTAATTCTTCCCAACCAACGATCTTCCCCGATTGTATTGTAAAAATCAACTGCAGCCTCAAATCCGGCCATTACAGCCGGATTGCCTGTCCCATTTTGCATAAGCCTGAATCCATGATCCTCCTGATTATCCCAGTTGTAACTGGCAATCGTTGACCAGACTCCCTCAACAACATCCTTATTGACATAGAGAATTCCACTTCCCTGTGGTGCAAGGAGCCATTTATGCAGACTGGAGTAATACGCATCGCATCCAATGTCTTTCACATCCACTTTTACATGACCAACGCACTGGGCTCCATCCAGAATCGTGAAAATCCCTCTTTTACGAGCTTTTTTGCAAATTTCTTTTACAGGCATCACTGTTCCATAAACGGAAACGATATGAGGAACAGCGATTACTTTAGTCTTGTTTGTCACCTCTTTAAATATCGCATCAATAATTTCCTGGGGATCATTTGCCGGCACAGGCATAGTGGCCTGCTTGTATATGCATCCTTTTCTTTTTGCCAGTAACTGCCATGCTCCAAACCCACCACCATGCTCCTGGTCGGTGTTCAAAAGCTCATCTCCTTCTTTCAGGTCAAGTCCCATACCAACATAGTTCATACCGAAGGTCGCATTTTGGGTCAGGGATATTTCTTTAAAATCACAATTGATGATTTCCCCCAGCTTCTCACGCAGTTCATTGCAGGGGAAGTACCCGCTCAGTAGCTCCGGGCCTGACCCATCTTTATAATCCACCTCAGCTCCATGTTCCCCCCAATGCATCATGTGATTGATCATTTTGTCAAGCACATATCCGGGTGTTGGACCCATGGTGCCATTGTTAAAGTAGGTTTGTCCTTCCTTTAACGGAAATTGTTTTCGGACCATTTTCCAGTATGATTCTTCATCCTGATTATTTTGAATCAACGGGTCAAGTGACCAATTTCTTGCGGAATCGAATGAAAGTAGCGGGAGGGACAGGAGTCCTGCTGAACTCTTCCTTAAAAAGTCTCTTCTATTGGACATGTATTGGATACTTAGGTATCATTAAAATTAAGTATAAGTTGCTTAGTTTTTTGCCTGATCAAACCGAACTTAGGTAATTTCACTCTTGTTGTTGTTTTAGTTATAAATTTATCCGATCAGATAATTAGCTATGAGATATCGAATACTGGCTCTTTTCACTTTATTGCTTATTGGTTTGCAGGATGTGGCTGCACAACGCTGCAAATATCTTGTGGATGAAAAGGATCCGATTACGGATGATATCATTCGAACCATTAAGAACAGGATTACAGGACCGATAAGCGGCATTTCACCTTATTACTACTTCTATTATGTCCGATCGGGAAGTAATCACACTTTTAAAGTAGAAGTGGCAGATTACGGAGAATCAACAGCGGTTATTCCGGAGAAAAGCGAAATGATTATTCGCCTGGAGGATGGCGGACTGATCAGGATCTATTCAAAAAACAAAGCTCAACCTGAACAGATTAAAGAGCTAAGCGAGGTACTTACCTCATACACAATAGAATACGACATTCCTGAAGAAGAAATGAAAAAAATAACTGCTTCAGGGATCGTGTTTATCCGTGCGACCGACTTCAATAATTCCTTCAGTGATCAAAAGATTCCAAGACCGGTCACTATTCAGTCCAGGAACAATGCAAAATGTATTTTTCGGGAATAAACTATTCCCTTAATGTTTCCTGGAATAGTTTGAAGATTCGACGGTATTCATCCGACCAGCTGGAGGACTCGACAAAACCGTGTGCCTCCATCGGGAAGACCGCTAATTCCCAATTTTCCTTTTTCAATTCTATTAGTCGTTGAGAAAGCCGGACTACATCCTGAAAATGAACATTGGTATCCACCATCCCATGAAGCATTAACAGGTTTCCTTTCAATCCTTCGGCGTAATAGATAGGAGAGCTTTTGACATAGGCTATGCTGTCTTCCAAAGGAGTGTTGAGGATATTGGCAGTATATCCATGATTGTAATGTGCCCAGTCAGTTACTGATCTCAATGCTGCTCCACTCTTGAAGGTGTCGGGTGAGTTGAACAATGCCATGAGCGTGATGAAACCACCATACGAACCGCCGTAAATGCCAATTCTGTCTTTGTCGATTCCCAATTGCTCTACAAGATATTTTGCTCCGTCCACCTGATCATCCAGGTCTTTTCCACCCATGAATCTGTAAATGGCCGTTCGCCAGTCTCTTCCATATCCCGCACTTGCTCTAAAGTCAATAGCCAGTACGGTATAGCCATTATCAATAAGGATATTATGAAACATGTGTTCTCGGTAATAGGAGGGCCACCATCTGTGAACGTTTTGCAGGTATCCGGCTCCATGCACGAAAATAACTGCTGCACCATTCTTTTTATCCTCTGAGGGTTTATACAAAGTTGCGGGAACATCCACACCATCTCGAGCTTTGAAACGGATGATTTCCGGGTCTTTCCAGCTGTAAGCATTAAATTCTTTTGTAACAGATTCTGTCAGCTGTGTCATCGAAGCACCTGCCTGGTTAGGCATCAGGTACAATTCCCACGGCTTATTGGTGGCTGAATATCGGATGGCCAGGTTCTTTTCGTCTGGTGAAACAGAAACCTGATGTCCTCCTTTTAGTGAAGTGATCTGAGTCATTTTTCCGCCTTTTACCGGCATGTGATAGAAGTGCTGTTCATGGGGACTGACTTCATTGGTGGTCAGATAGAACGTGCTCCTGTCTTTAGACAACTCAACATTCAATACTTCGAAAGTGCCTTTTGTCAGTGCTTTGACTTTTCCGGTATTCACGTTTGCAGTATAGAGATGCGCAAAACCGGTCTTTTCAGATTTAAACCAAAAATTTTCATTATCTATCCATTCAATGGCACCCCATGAAAACCATCCGATTCCAGGCCCGCCGATCCAGGCATCATCATGTTGTCGGTCGATGAGCTTGAGATTGCCCGTAGACAGGTCCAAAGACATAATCCATCGGTCTTTGTAATCCTGAGAGGTTACATTTAAAACCGCGTTCCCGCTTGCAGAAAATTGAGGTGCCCCGATTCTCACTTCACGTGGCTTTTCATATTTATCTGTATATTCTTCACCGTCCTTCGCATATTCTTTCATGTATGCCGGTTTATCATAAATTCCCTCGATATTTTCAGTGGATATCTGATAAGTAGTATCTCTTTCAAGGTCAAGAACCCATGATTCAAATGTTGTTTGAGGACCTCCAACCTTGGTTCTGGCATTCAGGTCAGTGGTGAAACCTGATTGAGTGACGTAATCAGGAACTACAGTATTCTTTCCCCGTGCACTTTTAGAAAGCTGATAATACACATACTTCTGGTCCGGTGAAATGGTAAGTGATCCAAGTCTTTTATCTCCGATATAGACAGATTTTGGACGATCAGGTTGTGTTTGAGAACGTCGGTATCTTCTTGCGTCCCCTTCATTTTTACGTTTTTCAAGTATTTCGAACCATGTTAACTGGTCAGTTTCCAGCCATTGCTCCTGCTCACTGTCACTACTGCCTCTGTCTCCTTTGTCACTGCCTTCTTTGAAATCTGTCAGTTGGGTGGTTGTTCCATCTGCAATATTCCATCGAAACAGATTGTCTTCAATTTGGTATATGATGGATTTTTCATCCCCTGAAAATTCCGCTCCATATTCCCCGGTAAGTGTATTGGTGATTTGTCTGACACTGTAGTCAGAATTATTCATGAGATAGAGGTCTCCGTTTTTAGAGAAAACCTTCCATTTATAGTCTCTTGTGAAATCTCCACCTGATGGTTGATTTTTCAGTTCATCAAACGTGAGCTTATCGATTGTTTTCGAATTGATATCTACTTTGTAGGTGGAGCGGATCGTGTCTCTGTCCGGATTCCAGCTGAAATAGATAAAACGGCTGTCATCGGACCAGTCAATCTGGCCGGGCAGGTAACCCACAAAATCTTCGCCCTGCATAATCTGATCTATGGTCAGAGCTGACTGGTTTTGATTTTGTGAGAAGGTTTCAAGAGTGAAACAAAATACTGTGATAACAATTAATGCTGATTTCATGGTACAGGGGTCTGGTTTGAGGTTTTCAATTTACAAATTTCAGTCGAATTACTCCCGCCACTTCCATCAATGGAGTTGTTGAGAGAGGAGAGGTTGATTAATATAATTTGCTAAAATTATTAGTTTTTTCTTTTAGTTTTACTTTTGATACATTATTTTTGCCAAAATGTCAAAATCATTCCCAGATACATCGAATCAGTTTGCATCCTTATTAGAAAAAGTAGGTTTAAGTCCTACAGAAGCTGCTGAAAAGCTTGAAGTAAGCAATAGAACCATATATCGATGGATTAATGGCGAATCTAAACCTCAGCCAATGGCGCTAAAAACAATAAAGATAATGGCAGAAACTGCCAATAGTAGTCTTTCAACTCGACAGGCTGAATTCAGATATATAGATCTTTTTGCTGGGATAGGTGGCTTTAGAAAAGCCTTTGATAGTATTAATGGTCAGTGTGTATTTACGAGTGAATGGGATAAAAACAGTCGACTTACTTACCAGGCAAATTATGAATGCGATCATGAAGTAGTTGGAGATATAAGAGAGTTTACACAAAGTGAATCAACACTAAGGTCTATACCGGAACATGATGTTTTGGTTGCTGGTTTTCCATGTCAGCCATTCTCTATAGCGGGTGTATCAAAAAAAAATTCGCTTGGAAAAGCGCATGGGTTCAAATGTGACACACAAGGAACTTTGTTCTTTGACCTTGCACAAATAATTGAATATCATAAGCCTTCTGTATTTCTATTGGAGAATGTAAAAAATTTGATGAGTCACGATGGTGGTAATACCTTCAAAATAATTAAAAGAACACTTGAAGAAGAGCTTCAGTACAAAATTGAATGCCGAGTTATTGATGCTCGAAATTGGGTGCCTCAGCATAGAGAGAGAATTTTCATCGTGGGTTTTAGGCAAGATGTAGGTTTTAGATTTTCTGATTTTAATATTCCCGAAGAAAACCCATCACTCACCAACATTCTTCATGATAAAAATGAGGAAGATGAAGCCCCATTTTTTGAATTTGGAAGAGTCTCTTCCAAATACACTCTTACACCAAGATTGTGGGAGTACTTGGTTGAGTACAAGAAGAGGCACAAGGCAAAAGGTAATGGGTTTGGGTTTAGTCTTTTTGGACCTGATAATGTTGCAAGAACTTTATCAGCTCGATATTATAAAGATGGATCTGAAATTCTAATTGAGCAAAAAGGGGAGAGGCCAAGGAGACTTACACCAAGAGAGTGTTCACGCCTGATGGGATTTGATAAACCGGGTGAATCTTATTTTAAAATCCCGGTTTCAGAAACGCAAGCCTACAGGCAATTTGGAAATGCCGTTGTTGTTCCTGTTGCGGAAGCAATTGCTCAAAAGTTACGACCATACATAAAGAAGGCAATTAGTGTATCTGAAAACCAACTTAGAATACCTCTTGGGGAGACTGCCTTGGCTTAGCTTTATTATTCTACAATTAGTATATCATTCCAAATCCTTTACCCAATGATTGCGCATTTAGCTCAATTTGATTAATATAGAAAACCGTTTCATGAAAAAATAAGGGTTTTGAAGCAAGGTTTTCTTTCTCAATATTTTATAGCTGTAACAGCAAAGAAACTAAGTGCTGTTGAGGTTGATCCTAACAGATCTCATCAACATGAGTTTAATGGATCAAAGGAACTTAAAATGGTACTTGGCTCAGGTTCTGGGGAAAAAGCTCTTCTAAATACACGTTTTATATGGTTTGGTGGAGAAAATGAAGGAGTAGTAGCTGAAGGAGTAGTTACATGGTATGACGCTAGAATTGCTCATAAAACCAGATCTGAGTATAGGCTATATTTTCCTTCTAATGAAGTAATGGATCTTTCTCAAACTGGTGACTCAATGTTTATAGCCAAGAGAGTTGATGGCAGTCTTATAATAATTATTACAGCTTCAAATTCTACAGTAGAAAATCAACTTTACTGGTTATTTGGAATACCAAAACAGATTGATTTTAGGTTTTCTTCTTTAGATTTCGAGGAGAATGATATTGAAGTAGACTTTACCGTTAGGTTTATATTGGATGAATTGGGTATTGATGTAGAAGAGCCTGAAACTGAGAGACTTGACGGACTTCTTGAAAGATTTAAAGGAGCATTTCCAAATACCAAAGAGTTTTCTGCCTTTGCAAGAGACAACTTTGATAAGGAGGTTTCTATTATAGAGGAACCAGATGAAACCTTAATGAAATGGATTGGTTTTGAAGAGTCACTTTTTAGGAGACTCGAGAGACATATAGTTTCAAAGCGGCTGGAAGAGGGTTTTTCAGATGATGGGAACGCGGATGTTGATGGTTTCATCACTTTTAGTTTGTCCGTTCAAAACAGACGAAAGGCCAGAGCTGGTCTTTCTCTGGAAAATCATCTTGAGCAAATTTTTGATTTACACAAAATAGACTATCAAAGAGGAGCAAGGACAGAAAATAATGCATCCCCTGATTTTCTCTTTCCAGGAATAAAAGAATATCAAAATCAGGATTTTCCTTCAGCAAGCTTGACAATGTTAGGTGTAAAAACAAGTTGTAAGGATAGATGGAGGCAGGTTTTGTCAGAAGCGGATAGAATTCCATCCAAGCATCTACTTACATTGGAGCCTGGAATAAGTAGGAATCAAACAGATGAAATGAAGGCAAATAATTTGCAACTTGTACTTCCTCTTCAGATACACAATACATATGATGAACTTCAGAGAAGATGGCTAATTGGTCTCAGTGATTTTATAGGCTTGGTCAAAAGAAGAGGGAAACTGGATAGTTAAATTCAACTCAAACATTCCTCAGGCGATCCATTTCCACATCAATTTCAAGTAAGCAAAGATCAGGGTTTTTTCTTATGTCCATTGTCCAGAAGCGAAGAATGCGCCACCCGGATTTTCTTAGTTCAGCATTCACCTTTTGGTCCCGTCTGATATTGGATTCGATTTTCTTCCACCAGAATTCACGATTGGACTTGATTCTGTATTTTTCCGTTTCCCAGTCCTTTCCGTGGAAATATTCGCTATCTACAAAAATCGCGATCTTATATTTTTTTAAGCTAAAATCCGGTTTTCCAAAAATGCCTGATGAGTTTCTTCTGAAACGATACCCCCGTTCCCACAGCGCTTTCGCCAGAACCACCTCCATTTTCGTGTCTCTGCTCTTAATCGCCCGCATATTTTTCGACCTTTGCGCCGGAGTTAAAACATCCATTAATCGAATCTAGCATGCATAATGATTGCAGGCAAGTCGTGTTGCTTCACTTAATTAAATGAACTATTATCTTTCGGGGATGTTCAACGTATTAATATTGTAGAGATAACCAATACGTATGGGAGAGCTACTGGACAGGCAGTTTCAGTTTTTTAAGAAAAACAAAGAAGAGCTTGTAGAAAAATACAAGGGACGATTCATTGTGATACATGATGAGGAAGTTGTTGGTTCTTTTGAGTCAGAGCGGGATGCCTATGTCTATTGTGTCTCTCATTTCAAGGTTGGGTCCTTCTTTATGCAAAAAGTAAACTGATTGCCCCTCCGGATTTAAATCACCTTCTGGTTCTTTGTACATTCATTTCTTAACTTTCTAACTCGTAACAATACAGCTATGAAAATACTTCTGTCTACACTACTATTTTTCTCGCTCCTTTTTTCAATCCATTCACAAACCCGGGATAATGCGGACCGAATCGCTACGGATCAGGGAGATTTGATCATTCAGCCCATCACGCACGGAACGGTTGCGCTTGAATGGAATAGCCAGACTATCTATGTGGATCCATATGGTGGTGCTGAAAAATTTGAAGGACTTAACGATCCGGATATAATACTCATCACAGACATTCATGGGGATCACCTCAACATGAAGACCCTGGAGGCAATCAATACTTCGAAGGCTCAGTTTTTTGTTCCTCAGGCGGTTATGGATAAGCTGCCTGAGTCCATGCAGGCTAAAGCTATTGTTATTAATAATGGAAGCGCTACGGATTTCAATGGAATCAATATAGCGGCCATCCCTATGTATAATCTGCCCGATGATGAATCTTCGCGACACAAGAAGGGCAGAGGCAATGGATATGTGTTGACAATGGGAGGAAAGAAGGTCTATTTATCAGGGGATACGGAAGATATTCCGGAAATGAGGGCATTGAAAAACATTGATGTGGCGTTTATATGCATGAACCTTCCGTATACGATGGACATCAATCAGGCAGCCAGTGCGGTGAGTGAGTTTAAGCCCGGAATTGTATATCCCTATCATTACCGCGGAAGTGGCGGACTCAGTGATGTTGAAGGATTCAAACTGCTTGTCAATGAGACAAGCGCAGGTGTAGAGGTGAGGCTGAAAAACTGGTATATGAATTAATCTGAGTGTTTACTCTTTCGTCTGGAGTATCAGAACCTCACTCTCAAGGGAAATGGCAATGCTGTTAAATTAAGGAATGCGTCATCGGAAAGAAGTGAAGTGATCTTTTACTTTGTCCAATTTACTTTTGCTTAGTAAGTCTGCTTTGTAACTCTCGCGGTGACGAAAACTCTTAACTTAAAAGCATTGGGAGTGAGAGTAAGGGAGTGTTCATTATTTTTTCATCAGCTGTTTCCGTATATAAATTCATAAGCTGTTCCTTTTATGAAATATCTCTTTTCGTTACTGATTCTGATTGCTCTTCAGTCAATCGCTCAATCACCTGCGGAGATCGCACGAAAGATTAGCGAAAAATATCAGAAAGAAAGTGTGCTTGAATTCAGGGAAAAGCCCATTGATGCGGTTCAAAAAGGTATTCTTGTCATGAATCCGCAGTTGAAATCCAGGGAAACGATTGAGATCGAAACCATGATTACGATTCATTCCATCGACCGACGATTCATTGCCTTATCTGCCAGTCCGGGAGAAATCAAATTGTGGTTCAATGATCAGCTGATTTTTGAAGGAATAACAGCATTGAATGGGATACCGGTTGCTACTTCGGAGGAGCAATATCAGAGCGAGTACAGCGATTTATTATCCTCGTTTCCGGGGGATTATGCTATTCGAATTCAATACACACCTTCTTCGGAGAATCACCTCATTTATTTGTGGATGAAGGACGAGGACGGACGGACGGAACTTTCAACCGATTTTAGAAGTGACTGGGATTCATTTGATATATATCCTTATCGGTTCAGGTCATCCGGTTCTGATGAATGGAGCTACCCTCAACCTGTTATGGCGATGCTCCATGAAAGTCCCGAAAATATGAATGACTGGAAATATTCAACTGGGATGGCGCTTGATGCTATCTGGTCGAGTGCTCAACATTTTCAATATCCTGCGTATAAAAAGTTTGTCAGAGATCACCTCGATTTCTTCGTTGACAGTTTTGCTGAGATCAGTGAAAAGCAAAGTTCTAATGGAGTTCTTGAACCACCATTCTTCCGATATTTTCGGTATCAGCAACCGGAGGATTATGGTCCTCAGTTAATGCCATTTCTTTATTTCTCTGAAAACGATAACCATAAGAAGATGGTCTCGAAAGGACTTAACCAAATTATGTATAAAGCATCCAGACTTCCTGATGGCATGCTCGTTCGCGACATTTCTGAAGATGCTGATATAAAAGCAGAGGATCTGTATATGGGTATTTCCCTCCTTTGCCGGGCTTACAGAGCGTATGGAAGCAGAAGATACCTTGAAGAAGCAATTAAGCAGGTGATTCTTTATAATAACAAGTTAAGGGAAAAGTATACAGGACTATATCGACATGGAATTTCTCAGGGAGTGAATGCTGAAAAAAAAGCGGTTAAGTGGTCCAGGGCTAATGGCCTGGCGATGATGGCCCATGTGGAATTGATGCGGGCAATGCCAAAGAATCATCCGGAACGGGAAGCCCTTGCACGAATTTTTCAAAAACATGCGGAAAGTGTCCGTGAACAACAATCGCCGGAAGGTCTCTGGCATCAGGTATTGGATGATGAGTCCACGTATCTGGAGACCTCTGCTTCTGCTATGTTCATTTATGCCTTTGCAGAAGGAATAACCAATGGCTGGCTCTACAATAAAGAAGAGTTTAAGCGATCTGCGATAAGCGGGTGGCTGGCTGTTACAAAGCGTGTGGATGAGGCCGGAAATGTGACCGGAATTACGCCCGAAAGCCCGGTTCTGGAAACAGTGAATGATTATAATCAACTGGAAGCGAAAACAAACGATCCGACAGGAATGAGTGCCGTTTTGTATGCGGCAGTTGCGATGCATAAACTGGGTAAAGACTGACAGATGCCTTGTGTGTAAATTCGCAGGGAATGAATGACTCCATACAATCCATTGAGTTTTCTGATTTACTGCTGGCTTTTCTGCCGGTTTTGGTCGTGATCTTTATTGTATGGAAATGGAAGGCCGGATTTCAACATTCAGTTTATGCAGTTTTCCGAATGCTGGTACAGCTCTTTCTTGTGGGGTATCTGCTGACTTTCATTTTCAATGCTGATAGCTCATGGATCGTTATTGGCGTGCTGTCAATTATGTTGTTTTCAGCCAGCTGGATCGCTTTGCGGACAATCAGAATATCTAAAAGAAAAGTGTACCTGAAGTGTTTTTATGCCATTGCTTTGGGAGGCGGAACGATCCTGATCCTCATTACGCAGGGGGTGCTCAATCTGGAGCCCTGGTATTCGCCCAGCTATATTATTCCTCTTGCCGGGATGATTTTTGCCAATGCCATGAACAGCATCAGTCTGGCCGGGGAACGGTTAAGTGCTGAACTGGAGAGAAATGTTGAATATGAAAAAGCACGTGTGATCGCTTTGCAGGCTGCATTAATTCCAATTACCAATTCCTTATTGGCAGTGGGTCTTGTTTCCCTGCCGGGAATGATGACTGGTCAGATCTTATCCGGCGTTTCTCCTTTCATTGCCGCACGATACCAGATCATGGTGATGTGCATGATGTTTGGTTCGGCCGGTATTTCATCGGCATTGTTTCTGGTACTTACCAAAGCGGATTTCATAAAAGGAATTGTTGAAGAATAAATGTCCGGTTTTCGATTACCGACTCGTCATACCTCCAAAAACGTAAATGCATTATACAAAAGAAATCACCGTCAGGGGTTCAGAGGAAAAGGTGTTTGATGCAATCAACTGCAGCTTATCTCTTTGGTGGGGGAAAACCAGTAATCCGGTTTTGAAAGTCGGGAACGAGTTTAAGACTTCATTTGGAAAAGCCTACTGGAAGTTCAGAGTCACCGAGTACAAACCATATAAAAGAATAGTCTGGGAATGCATTGATGGTCAGCCGGAGTTTGAACACGAGTGGGTAGGCACTACGATTCGCTGGGATATCAAATCACAGGGAGACGGTACATTGCTTTCATTTACCCATGTCGGATTAACACCTGACTTTGATTGCTACAATGTGTGTGCGCCAACCTGGGATCATTTTCTGGCGAACAGTCTGACACAGTTTGTTGAAACAGGGAAGGGGTTGCCTCATTAGTCACCCAACCTTGTCGCATAGGAGTGTAGTGTTTGGTTAATTTTTGCTCTTTTGATCGTCTTGTCATCAAAAGGCAACATTTCGCTTCTTATATGATATAAATGGTCTAGCTTTGCAATGCTCAAAAAGTTTTTTGAGTCAATAAATAAGCAAATACGCTGTTCCAAACAGTAGGTAGTATCCGTTAAAGTAGTATTCTCATCTAAGAATTTCCTTCCAACGTTTCCACTCAAGTTGATTTGACACATGTCAACTCAAACGTTTTTTCTTCATTATTGAAACAACTGTGAACAATTCTTTTCTCAGCAATGAGAAACGGGATTTTCAACAGCAATGAAATATTATAAGAACAATTAATCAGCACACAATGCAAGAAGGAATCGTAAAGTTTTTTAATAGCGAAAAGGGGTTTGGATTTATCACTCCAAGCAAATCCGGGAAAGATATTTTTGTACACACCAGTGGTTTAATCCATGAAATTATGGAAAATGATAAAGTAGCGTACGAAGTAGAAGAAGGAAAAAAAGGCTTAAACGCCGTAAATGTGGAACGAATAGATTAGTCACACAATAACAATTAAATATAATAATAATGCAAGAAGGAACAGTAAAGTTTTTTAACAATGAAAAGGGTTTTGGGTTCATCTCTCCAAGCAATTCCAGCGAAGATATTTTCGTTCATGTTAATGGTCTGATTGATGATATCAGAGAAAATGATAAGGTAGAATTTGAAACGGAACAAGGGAAAAAAGGCTTGAATGCAGTGAACGTAAAACTCTTAAAATAAACAACGTTGCATCGAAAAAAGCAGGAATCGGATTTACAATTATGTAGATCCTTTTTTTGTTGCAACCAAAGGGTTATTGACAGATCCACTCTCTGTCAGGACTAACAACTACCTCAAATAACTCTTCGGATTCTCTCTCGCAATCAAATCGAATTCCTCATCGGAGAGCCCGGCTTTGATCTGAACCAGCAGGTCCTTCTCAGAGAAGTGATTTCTCACGACGTAAAAGTCTGTACCGAACAACACCCGTTTACGCAGGTGTGGATTGAGGTTCAGATCGAGGGTTTCCTGCAACAGCGGAAGAATTCTTGGCTTACTCAGTATGTAGCTGATATCCGTGTAAATGTTCTTATTCTGAACAATCAAACTGCAAATGATCGAATACCAGTCCACTCCATGCCAGATTTTACTCAGGATATTCCAATTCAAGGCACTGGAATTATCCACAGAGAAATTAAGTCCGGTTGCCCGATCTCTGATCAGCCGCTGTGAGAATGCGTTACGATCGGACTCAAGGTACTTCACCCATTCTTCTTCTCCGCCAAAGTGGGCGAGACAGATTTTAAGATGTGATAAATCATGTTTCAGTGGTGTTTGATCATCTACATAGCCAAACAGTGTTCGAATATCGTCGCTCTTCGCATCCTTTACCAGTTTCCTGAGGAGCGGCTCGCTGACCAGACACAGGTAGTTCAGCGGATGAGTGAAATTGACAGAAAAGTTGACATTCTTCTTCTGAGGAAGGGATAATGGCCGGGTGTTTCCTTTGCCATCTGATTCCAGGAAGACCGGGTGCGTGTTCCATTCCTTCTTTTTCTTTCCGCGATAATAAATGGTTCCGCCGATGCAATGAGTCATGATCGGCAACTCTTCATCAGCAGCATATTTCCACAATGGCAGTAGCGCTTCGTCAAACGGATAGTAACCAAGTGCCGGGTAGATTTTGAATCCGCTGAATCCTTCATTCAGATAATTCTGAACATCACAATCCTTCAGGGTAACCTTTCCTTCCTGAATGTCGCAATCAAGGAAACCATGATGTGTCTCTATTCTTCTTGGGTCTATGAAAATAAAGGGCTCCAGGTATTTCCCCATGGTCCTGCTTTTTTTCAGCGTACTCATATCCGCCATTTGTTCAGGATAGGATACAGGCACTTTTCCGGCATCCATAAATTCCATATCCATCGGGAGTGCTATGAATCGACTGTCGTCCGGGTATTGATGTCTGAGCTTTGGAAAAATCCCGCTCTGTTTTTGATACATGGCAAATTTGGCAAGTAAGATGTATCGCTCAATCAACCCCTGACTTTTCTTCCCCGGCAGAATTTTGATCAATCCATAGGCATGCTTCAAAAGAAAGGATATGAGGTTTCGGATCATTTTAGCTGAGGCGAAAGCAAGCACCACAATGGCCATCTGAATCCAGAGAGAACTTGTGTTCAGCAGAATTCCAACACTAAGGAAAAAGTCAATTATTTTGGAGAAGTAATAGGGAATGAAATCAAGAGCTGTCAGCTTGTTTACTATGATCCCGGTTGTTTCCAGGATGTATACCCTGACAGTTTCCAGCTGACAAATGATGTAGAGCGTATTAATTATCAGCCAGTAAAGAAATAATTTGAGAAAGATTCTGCCGAACAGACTCAGCTTTATCCTGGCCAATAATCGTTTGATCCGGTTATACAAGGAACTCTGACTGTATAGCCACTTATTCTTTAATCTGGTGAAGAATTTGTACAGACGAATGATTCTGTGAACATTGAGCCATTTGTAAACAGGCCAGAAAACAAATGTTTTGGCGATATACGGAGGCACATGATCTCCGGTGAAGATGTGTGTGTGACAATTGACAATAGGATCTTTTGTCGATTGCTTGTTTTGGTTAGCCATGGTGATAAGGGTCACGTACTTGTCAACTTATGTTCAAGTTAACAAATAACTGATGAAGTTCTTAGTTGTCAGTGATTAGTTAAATAGTTAACCGGTGATTACCATTTAACCATTTAACTAATTAACCATTTAACCATTTAACCATTTAACCAGCAACAAGTTCCTTCTTCGCCAGGTAGTCATCATACGTGCTCAATGTATCGGTGAACCCATCCGGACGTAATTCCAGAATACGATTGGCAATGGTCTGAGTGAATGTATGGTCATGGGAAGTAAATAGTACGGTGCCCGGAAAATCCTTCAGTGAATTGTTAAACGCCTGAATGGATTCCAGATCCAGGTGGTTCGTCGGTTCATCCAGGATCAGCAGGTTAGCCTCCTGAAGCATCATGCGAGAAATCATGCATCGTACCTTTTCACCTCCTGACAAGACCTTGCATTTCTTCAATGTCTCCTGACCTGAGAACAGCATTTTGCCTAAAAAGCCACGAATGTACACTTCATCTTTTTCACCTGCTGAATACTGCCTCAGCCAGTCGATCAGGTTGAGGTCAGAATTAAAATATTTGGAATTTTCATTGGGTAAATAAGCGGGAGTGATGGTTTGTCCAAATTTGAATGCTCCGCTGCTTGCTTTTTGCTCTTCCATTAATACCTGAAAGAATGAAGTAACCGCCAGACTGTCATCGCCGACAACTGCTATTTTATCACCACGATTGACGAAAAGGTCAAGGTCTTTGAAAAGGTAGTTGCCTTCCTGTTCTTTACTGAGTTTCTCGATCTCCAGAATTTGATCACCTGCTGTTCTGTTTTGGGTGAAAATAATGGCAGGGTATTTCCGGTTGGAAGGCTGAATGTCTTCCACATTGATCTTTTCAAGGAGTTTTTTACGACTGGTTGCCTGCTTTGACTTGGAAGCATTGGCACTGAACCGGGCAATGAACTCCTGTAATTCCTTTTTCTTATCCTCCGCTTTTTTATTGGCGGAACTCCGTTGGCTCAGCGCCAGCTGACTTGATTCATACCAGAACGAGTAGTTACCCGTGTAAAGTTTGATGGCACCAAAGTCAATATCTGCCACGTGTGTACACACAGTATCTAAAAAGTGTCTGTCGTGAGAAACGACGATCAGCGTGTTTTTGAAATCAAGCAGGTAATCTTCCAGCCAGGAAATCGTCTGAATATCCAGATCATTGGTAGGCTCATCCAGAATCAGGATGTCAGGATTTCCAAAGAGCGTCTGTGCAAGGAGCACTCGTACTTTTTCATTTCCACTAAGGTCTTTAACCAGTTTATAATGGTTCTCCTCACGGATCCCCAGCCCGCTCAGAAGTGCCGCTGCATCTGATTCAGCATTCCATCCGTCCATGTCAGCAAATTTTGCTTCCAGGTCTGAAGCTTTATTGCCGTCTTCTTCTGAAAAATCCGGCTTGGCGTAAATCGCATCTTTCTCTGTCTTGACCTCCCACAGCTCTTTGTGTCCCATAACAACTGTATCAAGTACCTGCACTTCATCGTATTCGAAGTGATTCTGCTTCAGGACCGCCATTCGTTTTCCTGGCTCAATTTTTACAGATCCTGAATTGGCCTGAATTTCACCGGAAAGGATTTTGAGAAATGTTGATTTACCGGCTCCATTCGCTCCAATGATACCGTAGCAATTACCAGGAGTGAAATTGATGTTCACTTCATCGAACAACACCCGTTTGCCGTACTGAAGGGAAATATTTTGAGTAGAGATCATAATTCGCTGATTTTCAGGGCGCGAAGTTACGACCTTTTATGATGGAAATAAATTCCTGGGGAACTATTCCTTTGGAATACTTCTAAGAAAACCTGCAAGCGAATGAATGAAGTAGGGTCGGGATGTTTCCATAAATGCCGCATGATCCCCGCCTGGCACAGTAATCCATTGTTTATGTGCGTTTCCAAGTCGTGTGTACAGTTTCACCTGTCGATCCGTCGGCCCAATCGGATCATGCTCTCCCTGCAAAATAAGGGTGGGTACAGTCACTTTGGACGGGTCCAGTTCGTTGTATTGATCAAGATTCCTCCAGTCAACTTTAACCGGATCTGATTCCAATGCCATTTCAACATATCTGTCGATAGCTTTTTGGCTGATTGATCCGGGAATGATAAAATCACTTGCCGCAGCTTCTGCCGTATTTACGATCTTTTGAGGGGGTGTTGCGGAGGTATCAGCTGGAATTTTGGAATCATTATCAAACCAATAACCAAACAGGGTGAGGGAGGAAATGAGCTCCGGGTTTCTTTGAGCCATCAATTGAGAATTAGTAGAACCCATTGACCAGCCGAACAGATGGGGTTTTATTGTCCATTGTTTTTGTTCGCCAATCCATTTCGTTACAATGGCCAAATCCTTAGCCGCACGGTCCGGAGTTAACCATTCCGTTTCATCGCGTGGGGTTTCTCCATATCCTCTCAGGTCTACAGCAAATACCGCATATCCTTCCTTAACCAGTCCATCCATTAATGAAAGCTCTTCACCTTCCACCTGAAGATCAAAATCGGGAATGGCGCTCCATGTTCTCCCGTGAACAAGCAGAACTGCTTCTTTTGCACTCATCGCACTCTTTTCCCAAACAGCAATTGGATGACCATCAGCTTCGACAGTGTGTCTCTTTAGTTCAGCTTTTTGCGTGTTGCGATCTGTTGAACAGGAACCAATAGAAATGAATAGAATGGGAATTAACAGCCTGCCGATCAATAAGAATTTATTCATGGATTTTAACATTAGCACAGTAAAGATAATCGGGCACAGTTATTTACATAGAGTCTGTGCCCGATGATATTCCTGGCTATTCTGGTTGTAAGGATTTTGAGCCGTATGGTCTGAATATCAGAGGAATGAGAAAGCATTGAGCAATGGCAATGATTACACCAATTTGATCTGTAATACCATGTGGTTCACCTGATGCAAGGAGAAGACCAAGAATTGGGATGGGCCCCAGTATCAACCACATGAGCCGGGTGTTCCGGGCATTCCAATGAATCGACTGATTATCCGCTTTTCTGTCAGCAAGTATTATGAAGATGATGAAAATGATAGCCAGAATAGAAAGTGGAACAATGATCCAGGTAATTGAAATATGTACATTGAGTGTGTCTCCATGAAACATGGTGTCTCCGTTAATGATAATGTCAGACAAAAGGTTGCCAAAAACATTAAAGAACCAAAGCACTAACAATCCTTCAAACAAATATCTGTTTTTCACCCAATACATTGACCAGATCAAAGCAGCATAGAATGCCAGTTGGATAACCAAAAATGAAAAGGAAGGGGTGATTCCGGCTCCCTGGATCTGAAAGCCGTAAAAGTTGGTGCCCCATTGATAGGAAACTCCGTCAAAAACAGACCTTACCAGAGGCAGCCAGACGATCATGAATGTAAGAGATATGAGAATGCTGAATGAGGTTAACAACCTGCTTGTTTTTCGATATGCAATTTGTGTTTTCATATTGATTGGTTTTTCCCCTATGATCGTTGATTGAGTGATGAAGTTGCCGTTTAATGGCTCTTTTGGGATGAAAATGAACCATTTGGGATAAATGGTAAGGGGTCACTCTCTAATGAGCTGATAGATGTATTCTGTATACTGCCTCGATACAGGCAGGGGATGAGGGGTGTGATTCAGGTAGAGTTTCATCTTATTCCTGTTTCCCTGAATCTTCTGAAGATGAATAAGGTTAATCATGAATGATCTGTGACATCTGATCAGTACGGGATTATGGGATTCTTCCTGCACACTTTTTAAACTCTTTCTGATCAGTGTTTTGGCAATTGCATCGTTTTTTAAATAATGAATAGCGATGTAGTTGTCTTCAGATTCAAGGTAAATAAGGTATTTGAGGGGAATGGTAATCTGATCTTTATCGTTTTCTGCGCTCAAAACAATCAGTCGATCTCCGTCTTCAGCTCTATGTGAATAGGAATGTGCCTCATTCAATGAAGTTTTTAATTCTCGAACGTGTACGTAGATGAGAATTCCTGATAATGGGATTGAACTGACAAAGGCGAGGTTCCCGATAAATTGAAAATAACTTGACCAAAGGAAATCGTGCCAGTTGCCAAGAAAATTGTATAATAAGAAAACCCCGGAACTCAGCCAGGTTACGGACCAAACCGTCCAAATGAGCATGTTCTTCCTGCTGTATTGTCTGACCACTAAGGGGAAAATAAGAAATTCATTAAAAGCAATTAAAAGACTGATTGTCAGTCCTATAAGAAGCATTGCGCCAAAGAAAAGGGGAGTGATCGTTTCTTTGGGATCATAATTATTTACTCCAAAAGGCTGAAAGAAAAGCAGGAAAAGGAAGACAAAGATTCCGGTTGAGAGTATCAAAAAAATCTTCTCTTTCCGGTTCAAAACCGCTACTTCCTCACTAAGATACCCTCCTATTTTTTTTTGGTTTAACAAGAATGCAACGCTTATATATCGTACAGGTCTTTTGCTTCCTTCTCTTTGAAGTTCATCACAAGATTTAGCGCATCAGGCACTACATCGCTACAGAAGACCAGGAGCGACCCTTTCTTTGCATTGGTAATGGCAAATGTTATTGCTTCTTCTTCTGAAGGAATGATGGTGACCGGTTTATTCGAATCCACACTTCTTATCCCGCTGTGAATCATTTCGATCAATTCTTTTTCCGTTTTTCCTCTTAGGTTTTTATCCTGTCTGATGATTATTTCGTCAAACATTTCGGCAGCAATCATGCCTATTTCATGATTGTCTTCCGGTCGTCGATCACCGATTCCCGCAATCATTCCGACTTTAGGCTGGCCGTTCATTTTTTCAATCATATCCTGTAGCGCTCGCAAGCCTGCCGGATTGTGTGCATAGTCAAGAAGTACGTTAAAATGTTTGAACCTGAACATATTGAGTCGACCAGGTGTCTGAGCAGGAGAGGGGATAAACGACTCAATGGCGACTTTGATGTCTTCAATGGAAAATCCACGGATATAGCCTGTCAGTACGGCAGGAAGTACATTCTGGATCATGAAGGTCGCTTTGCCATCAAAGGTTAGTGGAACATTGATGGCTTTGGTCACACGCATTTTCCATTCTCCTTTGCATATGGTAATGTATCCATTTTCATATACTGCTGCCAAACCTCCTGATTTGGCATGTCTTACCATTCTCTTATTGGTTTCATCGAGTGAAAAAAGTGCCACTTTTGATTTCACGTTCTTTCTCATTTCGTAAACCAGATCATCGTCTGCATTGAGAATTGAATATCCGTTCGGAAATACGGTCTCAGGGATAACTCCTTTTACTCTTGCCAATTGTTCAATGGTGTGGATGCCTTTCAGTCCCAAATGATCAGCAGATACATTCGTTACAATCCCAATGTCACAATGTTTAAATCCAAGTCCGGCTCTCAGCAGCCCGCCCCTTGCTGATTCAAGCACAGCAAAATCTATAGTAGGGTCCTTTAATACAAATTCAGCACTCGCCGGACCCGTGCAATCGCCCGTCATTAGAAGTCGGTTTTGAATGTAGACTCCATCAGTGGTCGTATAACCCACCTTATGTCCTTTCATCCGGGCCATGTGAGCAATAAGTCGGGTAGTGGTTGTCTTCCCGTTGGTCCCGGCTACAGCCACAATCGGAATCCTCGAAGTTGATCCCGGAGGATAAAGCATGTCTATCACATGACCGGCAACATTGCGAGGTAATCCTTCCGCAGGAGCGAGATGCATTCTGAAGCCGGGCCCTGCATTAACTTCAATGACGGCACCCTCAGTATCTGGTAATGGTTTACCAATGTCTGTAGTCATTAAGTCAATTCCGCAGATGTCGAGATCAATTATTCTTGCGATTCGTTCTGCCATAAAAATATTGTAGGGATGAACAATATCGGTTACATCTTCAGCGGTACCTCCGGTACTCAGATTTGCTGTATCCTTCAGATTACATACCTCATCCTTTTTCAGTACTGTTTTTAAACTTTTACCAGCTTCTTTTAAAATACTGAGTGTCAGATCATTGACGTCAATCATTGTCAGTACTTTTTCATGGCCAAACCCTCTCCTTGGATCTTCATTTATTTTATCAATTAGCTGTTGAATGGTTGATTTTCCATCACCTGTCACATGAGCAGGTGTGCGCTTTGCTGCGGCCACTAATTTGAAATTGATAACCAATAACCGATAATCATCTCCGACAATGTATTTTTCTACGATAACAGAATTAGAAACCTTTTTTGCTGCTGCAAATGCGACCTTTGCTTCGGCCCGGTCCAGCACATTTGTTGTGATTCCTCTTCCGTGGTTTCCACTGATCGGTTTAATTACCAACGGATAACCAATACGGTCAATAGCATCCTTAAGGCCTTCTTCCGTTCTTACAATATCTCCCTTCGGAACGGGAACTTCTGCCTGCTCCAGCAAATACTTTGTATCCTCTTTATCACAGGCTATTTCTACCCCGATATTGCTGGTTGTGCTGGCTACTGTGGCTTGCACTTTTCTCTGATTCACTCCGTATCCAAGCTGGCAAAGTGAGTATTTGTTCAATCTGATCCATGGAATGCCCCTGCTTTCTGCTTCTTCAATAATGGAACCGGTACTTGGTCCGAGACGCACGCGCTCTCGAATTTCTCTCATTTCCTGTATGTCCTCCTCCAGGTCATAAGGCTTAGCATTAATAAGCGCTTCAGCGATTCTCACTGAGGCTTTCGCGGTATATCTTCCAACCTCTTCTTCCATGTAAGCAAAAACCACATTGTAAACGCCCTCTTCACCATAACCCCTGGTTCTGCCAAAACCAACATCCATTCCGGCTAACGTCTGAATTTCAAGAGCAATGTGTTCAATCACATGTCCAATCCATGTTCCTTCTTCAACCCGACTGAAAAATCCTCCTGGTTCACCAACCGAACATCTGTGCTCATGCATAGAAGGAAACATTTTCTTCAGCCGATTCAGAAAACCATCAATGGTGTTCGTGGGCCTTTGTTCCATTTCCTGTATGTCAAGAACCATTACAATAAGTTTATGCCTGTTTATTGACCAGTAGTTTGGTCCTCTTAGTGCACGTATTTCTCGAATTTCCATATGAATAATTGCGTAAATCAGGTTGATTGCTTTAAATATAGATTTTTTAATAAGAATTAATTGCGATTTTTGCGATCTCAAAATCGAATATTGACAAGTAGTAAATGAATCAGGTAAAAGGAACGCTTATTCCAATTGGGGGAAATGAGGATAAAGGAAAAAAGGAGTATACAGGCCTTGATTTCATTGAAGAAGGGATTCTTTCCCATGTGGTCAGGGAGAGTGGTGGGCCCGATGCTAAAATAATAGTTGTTCCAACCGCATCAAGTATTCCCAAAAAGGTTGGCCATAATTATCTGGCAGCATTTGAAAAACTGGGTTGTACGCAGGTGACTATCGAAAACATTGTTGAGGTCGAACAGTGTAATGATCCGGATACGATCGCCCGATTCGCCAATGCTGATTGCGTAATGTTTTCCGGTGGAGATCAGTCGCGAATTTCATCCATAATTGGGGGAAGTAAATTGCATGAAAAACTGACTGAAAAGTTCATAAATGAGCAATTTGTGATTGCGGGAACAAGTGCAGGAGCAATGGCAATGACGCATGAAATGATTGCGGGAGGAAGTAGCACAGAAGCATTGTTAAAGGGAGCTGTTCGATTAAGTAAAGGACTTGGTCTGATACCGGATTTGATTATTGATACGCATTTTATCAGACGTGGCAGATTTGGCCGGCTGGCTGAGGCTGTTGCTACCTATCCGAAACTTTTGGGCATAGGACTGGCAGAAGACACAGGTATCATAATCAAGAATTGCAATGAATTCAAAGTCATTGGTTCCGGCATGATTGTAGTAATGGATGCGGCATATCTTACCCACAACGCCCATGAGCAGTTGAAAGAAGGAACACCTATGTCCATGTCAAACCTGGTAACTCATATTTTAGCGAACGGTGATCAGTTCACCCTTGACAAGAAGAAAATTAAGGTGTTACCAATTCATGAGGAGTTTGTTTAAGATCAGGAGTAAATTGCCACTTCGTTCAATCCCTGTGCATTTCTTTGCCCCCTGTACATCCCCTCAGTGTTGAATTCCAGTACAATATTACCCTTTGAATCCACGGCGATAAGCCCTCCATCTCCACCAATCTCTTTAAGGCGTCTTTGTATCACTTCATGAGAGGCATCAGCCAGGCTCATTCCTTTGTACTCCATGAGACAGGAAACATCATAAGCAACCACTCCTCTAATGAAGAATTCGCCACTTCCGGTGCAGGAAACAGCACAGGTCTTATTGTAAGCATAGTTTCCTGCGCCAATCATGGGGCTGTCACCCACACGGCCAAATTTTTTATTTGTCATTCCTCCGGTTGAGGTTGCAGCGGCCAGATTTCCGAATTGATCCAGAGCAACGGCACCAACGGTTCCAAATTTTTCATCTTTTGAGTTAGTATGGTCCAATTGAAATTGATCCGTACCCTTTACATCCAGCCATTGTTGATGCCTGAATTCATCAAAGAAATAGTCCCTGCTTTTGAATTCACACTTGTGCTGTCGGGCGAATTCCTCTGCTCCCCTTCCTGTTAAAAAGACATGCTCGGATTCTTCCATTACAATTCGTGAAAGTCGAATCGGATTTTTGATTCCAGTGATGGCTGAAACAGCGCCTGCCTGCCTGGTATCTCCCGACATTATGGAAGCGTCCATTTCATGTGTTCCTTCCGAGGTAAAGACGGATCCTTTGCCGGCATTAAATAGCGAACAATCCTCCAGTCTGCTGACTGATTCTTCCACAGCATCAATTGCTGTGGCTCCCTTGTGAAGAAGTTCAAATCCAGCATCAAGGGCTGTCTGGAGCTCTTTTCTGTAGGATTGTTCAAGGCTGGGAGTGAGGGAACTTTTTAAAATGGTGCCTGCTCCGCCATGAATGGCGATAGAGATGTTATTCATGGCGGACAAAGGTAGATTTTCAATTTTTGATGACCGGGAATTATCAGCTGAAATTTTTCTTACAAAAAAAGGTTCAACATCTTGCTATTGAACCTTTCTGTTGGGCTGAGTATTATCAACCTGAGATATTTTTTCGAAGACTACTTTTCTTCGGCTACTTCCTTTTTCTTTTTGGCTTTTGTCGCTTTACCTTTTTCTTCCTTCTCCGCTATCACTTCTTCTTTGGTTTCTTCTTCTTTTTCTGCTTCAGCCTCTTCCTTCGTTTCGGCCACTTCTGTTTTGATTTCTTCCGGGGCAGTTTCTTCAGTTTCCTCCTCTTCAACTACTTCAATCTTTTCAAGCTGTGTGATGGTCAGTGTAAATGTCTTGTCCATTACAAACTCAAAAGAAGTGGTTTCCATGAGTTCCTGAGCTTTCCCTGAACGCTGTAGGATAATAAGCAGATCCTGAGCAACAACAGACTTTCTGATATCAGTCTGTGACTTACCCTTAAAAACCTCCATTTTAAACCAATAGCCACCTTTTTCCTTTGGGTTTACATCTCGAAACTCGTGCTGCTCAAACTTATATTCCTGTGATCCGCCAGCAGCGTCCATCATCAGCTTTAACAGAGCCGGACGATATTTGTTCCACAGATAAGTATACAGGTGATGGTTGATTGGATAGTCTGCCATTTTGCTTAATTAGACTGCAAGTTAAACACTGTAAGTGATAACATGCGACTCATTTAGGTAATTCACTTAAAAGCCCTGAAAATCAGAAAGATAAACAAACGAACAATTGGATTGTTTTAAGGAATTTTTAGATTTTACGGTTTTAATTAAAAATAGAATTCTCTTTTGACCTTTCAATTTTCTTATCTTAGCCCTAATGGAGGATTATAAAATCATTTGGTACATTTTGGCTGCTGTTGTCTACTTCCTGACAAGAAGTAAGAAGAAAAAAGCTCCGGCTCCACGGCCGGGCACTGAAAATAATCCACCTAAGCAGGCACCAGCAAAGTCTTTCGAGGATTTGCTGAAGGAAATCACCGGAGAGGCATTGCCGGAAGAGCCTGAGCTAATTGTTGAAGAGCCGATTAAAAAGGAACCGAAAGAGCCTGTTGAGGAAATGAGGCTGGAAGGTGAGAGACGTGCATTTGCAGACGAAGAAAGCAGACGAGTGTATGAAGAGTCGATTAAACGTGCGGAGGGATTTGATATAGAATACAAGCCTGACGAACATTACAGGGAACCTCGCATTTTTAAGGAAGAGAAAAACGAAGAGGCTGAATACACATTTGCGGATGAAATTCGTGATGGACTGAATACAACGGAAGCTAAGAAGGCCGTTATCTATTCAGAAATTCTGGCCAGGAAATATTGACAGGAGTAGCAGTATTTTCAAACTACCACATTGTGAAATACATACTTTGTCCACTGATCGTTCTATTAAGCTCCCTATCAACCAATGCTCAAACCGCACTTTTTGACAGCCTTCATTCCAGTCTGAAAGAGGCGACTTCAGACTCAGTAAAGCAATTATTGTTGATGGATCTCGCCTGGGAATATTCCCTGTCCAATGTGGACACGGCAGAATATTATGCAAAGGAAGGCATCCGACTGGCACAGAGTAGAAGCAATGAAAGAGACCTTGCCAGCTCCAGAGAAATGCTTGCTATCGTTTATGATATTCGGGGCTCAATCGAGCAGGCGGTGAAGTTATTTCTTGAAGTAGCTACTTACTATGAAGATCAAAAGTCCTACGGTGATTTGTCAAGTACCTACAATAACATTGGAACACTTTTTTTTAATAACAATGACATTGATAAAGCGGATGAATACTTTGTAAAGAGTATGGAAATTGATGTCCTGAGGGGTGATTCTTTGGGTGTTGCATCCTCGATGATAAACCTCGCTTCCATAGCTAACAGAAGAGGAGATTATGAGTCAGCTTATTTGTATCTCCTGAGGGGCAAAAGAATTATTGGAAGAAAACCAGATTTATGGACGAAAAGGGCGATCTATGAGGCACTGGGATCCAATCATTTGTATAAAGAGAATTATGATAGTGGTGCCTGGTATTTTGAGGCACTCTTACCAATGAGCAGAAAAAGCGGAGACAAGAACTCAGAACTGTCATGTACAATTGGTCTGGTCATGTCTTATATGGGAAAGGAAGATTTTTCCCAGGCTGAAAAGTACTTTCAGGAAGCGGAGAAGATTTCAGTTGAATATGCGGATGCTTATCAGAAGCGGAACCTTAAGGGGGTTGGTTCAGATCTTTTTGCCAGAATTGGTAATTATGAAAAAGCGTATCAGTACCTGCAACTTCATGCAGTTGCAATGGATTCTATCACCAGCAATGAGCGAATAGATAAGATAAACGAACTGGAGCTTAAGTATCAGTCTGAGCAGAGAGAAAAGGAAATAGCGGAGCTCGAAATAGAAAACCAAAAGGCCGAGAATCAGCGAAACATATTGATACTGGCCTCAGGGTTCGTCATTCTGGCTGCCGTTTTCCTCATTGTTCTTCTGAAGGCCAGAACAAAATCTAATCAGGTGATCGCAAAATCTTTAGGTGAGAAGGAAACATTGTTGAAGGAAATACATCATCGGGTGAAAAATAACCTTCAGGTGATATCGAGTCTGCTGAGTTTACAATCACGATACATTGAGGATGAAGTGGCACAGGAAGCAGTGAATGAAGGCCAGAATCGGGTAAAGTCCATGGCACTGATTCATCAAAAGCTGTATCAAAATGATAATCTGATGGGAGTAGAGGTACTTGATTATGTCCAAAATCTTACCTCCGCATTGCGATCAACCTACGGGATAACTTCCGAGAAAGTGGAAGTGAATTACGATGTAGAAGCATTGAATATAGATGTCGACACCATTATTCCCATTGGACTGATTCTGAATGAGTTAATCAGCAATTCCTTCAAGCATGCATTTCCCGATGAGCGAACAGGCTCTTTAATTATTGGTTTGAAACAAAAGGAAAAAACACTGGAGCTGACCGTGAAAGATGATGGAGTGGGAACTACCAAAGATGTGGAAAAATCAGACTCCTTCGGTATGCGGATGATTCGATCTCTGGCCATGAAACTGGAGGCAGAAGTGTCCTATGATTTCTCCTCCGGATCGAGTGCAGTTCTTTCCATTACCAATTACAAGCTCGTATAAGATTTTATGTCAGTGATGATTTCAATACCTGTGGATTATATTGCTATATGAACCGAAGCGTCCTGATTGTTGAAGATGAACCACTCATCGCTGATGACCTTTCTTTCCACCTGGAGGACATAGGGGTTCAGGACGTGAAGATTGCGCTGAAGTACGATGATGCCATAAAAAAAATAAGTGAAAACACCTTCGACCTTGTTTTGCTGGATGTCAATTTGTCCGGGGATAGGGACGGAATCGATATCGCCAATTTCATTAACCGCAATAATCCGGTTCCATTCATTTTTATCACCTCGTATTACGACTCGAAAACGCTGGAGAGAGCCCGAAAAACCAACCCTGTGGCGTATGTGTTGAAACCGTTCAATAAGCAGGATATATATGTGAATGTAGAGATGGCGTTTTACAAAATTCAGAACGAAAGAAAAGAGCCAAAGCCCGAAAAATTCTTCATTAAAGATAAGGAGGGGTTAATATCAATAGCTCCGGAAGAAATCGACTATGTAGAAGCTTTTGATAATTATGCCAAAGTTTTTTCAGGAAGTCAGTCTTTTCTGATTAGTCATACACTTAAGAGTATTGAAGATAAATTGATCCCATTTGGTTTTGAGCGGATCCATAAATCTTATCTGGTCAACTTCTCAAGAATTACAATGATCAGTGAAGGGTATGTTTTCTTCAATGAGTTGAGAATTCCAATCGGAAGAGCCTACAAGGCAGATTTTATGTCAAGAATCTCTCTGCTTTGACATCTCTTCAGCATTATTGTTGTCGTTGACTAAAAAAAATATGTCGTTGACTAAAAACCGTTTCATTACAGCCAGGTAGTTAGGGAACTTAGAATAGTTAAATCTTTTCTTAAAATTCTTAAATGCTGCCACAATGAAATTTTTAGTCACTCTATTTTTAGCTCTGTTCACTTTTACCGCCACGTCCCAGGATTATTTCTGGGTAGGAGGTACCGGGAACTGGTCTGATTTTGCCAATCACTGGGCGACCACATCGGGCGGATCAACCTTCCATACCTCTGCACCAACATCGACCAACGATGTTTACTTTGATGCCAATTCTTTCACAACCTCAGGTCAGTCTGTTACCATTGATGTAGAAGCAGATTGCCAGTCAATGGACTGGACCGGAGTAACCAATTTTCCATCTGCTCTGGGAAATGGTAATGATCTGAATATCTATGGCTCCTTAACACTTGCTTCTGATATGACAGCAGATTTCAGTGACGTTGAGTTTGAGTCGACTCTTGCAGGCAATACAATTACTTCAAATGGCACATCTCTGGGCTCAGGATCGATTACACGGTTCAATGGAGTTGCCGGTGAATGGACGCTTCAGGACAATTTTCAAACAAATAGTCTGTACCTCTCTGCAGGTACGCTGACAACTAATGGTAATGATATTGATGCCGGTTCAAGATTTAACACCACCGGGGCAGAAGCGAAGGTGATCAACCTTGGATCATCAGAGATTACAGCAGAACGCTGGTGGATTCAGGGAACCAATCAAACAATAAACGCAGGAACTTCAAAAATCATCGTTTCATCCTTTTATGGAGATACGAGTGCAGATGGCCCATTTACCTATTATGATGTCGAGTTTTATAATTATGGGGTACTGCGAAACTCAAACAGTTTTAATGACATTACCGTTCCGGCCGGATTGCAACTTGAGCTGCAAAGCGGAGATGTGTTTACCATCGAAAATCTTATAGCAGACGGGACCAAGCATGATCCAATCTCCATTTATGCCGATACAGAGGGCTCAGAGGCCACATTTAGCAAAGCCATAGGTGCTGTTACACTTTCATACATTGAAATGCAGGATGTGCATGGTGTTGGTGGAGCTACATTCACTGCCAATGAAACCGTTGATGACGGCAACAATACCGGGTGGATGATCAATGCTATTACAGGTCAGGATTATTTTTGGATAGGCGATGGCGGAGACTGGACAGACTTTGCGAATCACTGGGCCACTACATCCGGAGGAAGCACCATGCACACTGACTATCCGGACAAGCTCGATAATGTTTACTTTGACGCTAATTCCTTTACGTTAGAAAGCCAGACGGTGAATCAGGATTTGGAAGGAGGAGTAAATGTGAAAGACATGGATTGGACAGGAGCATTGCATGAGCCAACCCTTAATTCAAATTATCAGCATAATTTCAAAGTCTATGGATCTGTCACATTTATTGACGAAATGACCAGGAGTCTTTATGGCTTTGATCTGTATGGAGACGAAGCAGGGCTGTCATTTGATGGTTCAGGCTCAGGAAACATCACCTTTCTTTCATTCAGAGGGTCGGGAGAATACGATTTGCTATCTGATATAAGTGTGGCTTCATTTAATCATAGAGAAGGAACAATTAATTACAATGATGTAAGCATCACCTGTTCCATTGATTTCGATCTTGGAAGTGGAAGCAATAGCCCCATAGCAAATTTTGGAAATACTACCGTATCATGCAGGGACTTCACCAAATCATCTTCTTCTACCCCTGTTATTACGGGTACACCGACGATTACTATTTCAAGAGATTTTCAGGGAAATGGAATCTCCATACATGAAGTAATCATGACCGGGGTTGGAGAAGTGTTGGGATCCAATACACTCGAACATTTTACAGTGGAACCCGGATCTGCCATTTCTTTTGAGGCTGGTGAAACACAGACATTCAATCAAAGTTTGACATTGGACGGAACCAAATCAAGTCCGACAAATATCAGTTCGAACAGTGTGGGTGTTCAATCCACATTTTCCATGAATACCGTCACAATTGATGCGATCTATCTTGTTCTGCAGGATATGGATGCAACAGGAGGGGCTACTTTCAACGCTACTCAAACCATTGACAATGGAAATAATACGGGCTGGAACATTACCGGACTGGTTGGAGCAGATTATTACTGGGTTGGAGACGGTGGTAACTGGACTGATTTTGCCAATCACTGGGCAACTGCTTCCGGAGGGTCCACCATGCATACCGATGAGCCTGGAGTATTGGACAATGCCATATTTGATGCGAATTCATTCACCATGACCGGACAAACGGTACTGGTTGATGGTGGTGACATCAGCTTCAATGATATTACCTGGACCGGAGTTTCCAATGAACCGACATTTGATGCAGATGGAAATGCATTAAACGTGTATGGATCATTTGATTTTGATCCGAACATGACGATGAGTGTGGATGATGTTTACTTTCTGTCATCTGATCCCGAAACGATTACATTGGAGGATGATGCGCCGGGCACAAATTCATATTTTCATTTTACAGGAGAAGGAAGCTGGACATTCCAGAGTGGTTTCACTGTTCGTGAATTGAATCATCATAGCGGAGACCTGGACTTTAACGGGCAAAGCGTACACATTGATTTCAGTTTTGATTTCTTTGGGACGGATGTTAAAAATGTCACATTGGGAGCATCTGATTTTTTCACAAGAAGCATGGGTGTAGGAGGTGACAATTTGACTTTTGATGGCAGTGCCTCAACCATTACCTCAAGCAGTTCTTTTAGTACGCTTGGTGGTTCAGGCAATTCCTTCTCATTTAACGACTTCAAATTTATTCGATACAACAGCACGGATGAGGGAATCCTGTCGGCAGACATGACGTTCAATACGCTTACGCTTGATGCCGGAACAGATATCGAACTTCGTGCAGGTATTACTATTACGGTCAATGATTTAGTTGCGGTAGGCACAGCCGATGATCCGATTGCGATTTATTCAGTGACACAGGGAAGCACTGCTACGATTAGTCAGGCATCAGGCACGGTTGAAGCTTTCTACCTGGAATTAGAAGACATTACTGCAACAGGAGGAGCTACGTTCAACGCGTTTAGTTCACTGGATAATGGCAATGTGACAGGCTGGACATTCTTTAAAAATGCACAGACTATTTCATTCACGACAATCGATGATGTCGCTTTTGGTGTTGCTCCCTTTGCACTAAGTGCAACAGCAACCTCAGGGCTTGATGTTGAATTCAGCGTGGTTTCCGGACCTGCTACTATTAGTGGTGAGGAGATTACCATCACAGGGGCAGGTACTGTTCAGGTAAAAGCTGAGCAGGCAGGAGATATTGATTATGATCCGGCACCATCCGTTATCAACACTTTTGAAGTATCTAAAGCAGATCAGGTCATCACCTTTGATGCACTAAATGATCGAGCAATTGATGAACCCGCATTTGACCTTACGGCCACCGGAGGGGACTCAGGTGAGCCGGTCACGTTTGAATCTTCTGATCCTTTGGTTGCAACAATTTCCGGTTCCACTGTAACTATTGTTGCATTGGGAACGACAACTATCACTGCATCTCAGGCTGGAAACGATGATTACAATGCAGCATCGGATGTCATGCAGGATTTAACCATTGTAGCAGCAAAAATGGATCAGGTCATCACATTTGGAGCATTGGCAGACAAAGTGTATGGAGACGATCCGTTTGATCTTACTGCAACAGCAAGTTCTCTCCTCGAGGTTTCATACAGCAGTTCTAATGAGTCAGTAGCGACCATATCAGGAAGCACAGTCACTATTGTTGGAGTGGGAACGACTACCATCACTGCTTCACAGGGAGGAGATGGATCTTATGACCCTGCACCCGATGTAGAGCAGTCATTACTGGTAGAAAAAGCAGATCAGATTATCACATTTGAAGCGTTGGAAACGGTGGCACCTGATAGTCCTAATTTCGGTTTAACGGCTACTTCAACTTCAGGGCTGTCTATTTCCTACGTTAGTTCTGATGAGTCCGTGGCAACAGTCTCAGGAAGTAATGTTTTTATTGTCGGAATTGGTTCAACAGTTATTACAGCCTCTCAGGCGGGAAATGATCTGTACAATCCGGCTGTTGACGTAGAGCAGACATTGATCGTTGGGAAGGCATCACAGGAAATTACTTTTGAAGCACTTGCTTCTAAAGTGTATGGGGATGCAGCTTTTGACCTGACAGCAACAGCAGGTTCCGGACTGACAGTCGATTATGTGAGTTCTGATGAATCTGTTGCTACTATTGCAGGTAATACAGTAACCATTATTGGAACAGGGATTACCACTATTACGGCATCCCAGAGTGGAGATGATGCATATGAAGCAGCAGTTGATGTGGATCAGGATTTGACTGTAGAGCGGGCGACATTAACGGTAACTGCAGATGACAAGGATAAAATCTATGGTGATGCCAATCCAACTCTGACTGTAGTTTATGATGGGTTTGTGAATGGAGATGATGAAACGGCTCTGAATACAGTGCCTACCGTAAGCACAACGGCTACTGCAGCAACAGAAACAGGGGAGCATCCGATCAACCTGGCAGGAGGTTCAGCTGATAATTATACATTGAATCTGGTGGAAGGAATCCTTACTATTGATAAGCGTGCGTTGACAGCTACCGCGGATGATATTTATATGAGGGAAGGAGATGTTGTTCCTGAGTTGACCATTTCATACGCTGAACTGGTGAACGGAGATAGTGGTTCAGACATTGATATTCCACCAGCGATTGCTACAGCTGCCACCTCAACAAGCCCGGTGGGTACTTATGACATTACTCTTTCGGGAGGAGAGGATAATAATTACACCCTTACGCTTGAAGACGGATTCTTAACGATTGACGAACCATTGGCAGTTGACGAAATTTCGAATGTAATACAAATGTATCCCAACCCGGTTCATGACTACCTGTATGTGCAGCCAAAAAGCGGGGAGGAGTACCAGTTGGAGATCAGAACGCTGACAGGACAGTTAATTGAAGCATATCTGATCAAGTCAGAAAAGAAAATTGATCTGACCGAAAAACCGGCAGGCATCTACCTGTTGATATTGAAGGAGTCGGATAATGTAAGAGCAGCAAGCCGTCTGATCGTGGAGTAGCAGCTACTGTACGAATAGGCAGCATAAGGGCTCTCCACGGGGAGCCTTTTTTTATTTAATAGTCATTCAGGTTGAATGCATCCGGGAGCAGGCCCATGATGGAAGTATCGTGTGTTTTTTCCGAATCACAAAAGCTGTGAACTTTCACATCTTCCTCACAAAATTCATAAATGATCTGGCGACAGGCACCACATGGTGTAGCCGGCCTTTGAGTTTCCGTATAAACAACAACCTGTTCAATCTGTGTTTTACCTTCTGCAGCTATGGCACTAAATATCGCGTTTCGCTCGGCACAGATCGTCAGGCCGTACGACATGTTCTCCACATTGCATCCGGTGTAGACCTGACCGCTTTTGGTCAGGATGGCACTACCGACGCGAAAATTGCTGTATGGGGCATGTGCTTTTTGTGCAACTTCTTTGGCTTTCGCTTTCAATTCGCTTAATTCCATGGTTCAATTTTAACTAAATATTGAGCACCACGTTTTCTTATTTGATTAATTGAGCATTTTTGTAGCCAAACCAGAACATACCAATGATGAAGATTTTTTTCGTATCCCTGATTTTAGCGTTTTTAGTATCATGTAGCACATCTGATCAGGCATCTTCTTCCGAAGCGATCCTGAGTGATGACGATTATGAAGTATTGACCAACCTTAAAATGGTATCCATGGCAAAAGCTTACGATGATCAGGATACCGTGCTTCTGGACCAGCTGCTTCATGAGAACTACCTACTGGTAGATGACGGAGGTCTTACGTATAGTAAGAAAGATGAACTGGCATATGTGGCTGAGTACGGTTCGTCTTATGACTCACTCTTTTTTGATATTAAAAGCCTGGAGATCTTTAAAAATGGCACTGCCACTTTGTTTGGAGAGGGAACCATTGTAGGAAGCGACCTGGATGGTTCCTATTCGCTCAGCTACAAATCAACGGATGTATTCATCAAAGAAAACGGTGAATGGAAAGCTATCAGCTCTCATGTATCGGGAACGAAGGAGGAGCGGAGGCAGGATTGATTGAAAGTCCTCGAAATGAATGGAATTTATTGCTTGATTGAAAGCGTAGATACAATCTACGCTTAAAAGGTGGATGGTAAGATTTGAAGATTATTATTTTTCAGATAGCACCAGGTGGATGCTTCTTCTTGCTTTTACCGGGTGGAGTGTATACCTGCTTTTCTGGACGAGTTCTCAATGGTTCATTGCTGTGTTGGTTGTACTTTCTGTATTCTTTTTCTCAACAAAATATGTAACCGAGATTGATACAAATAATAATGTAATTAGAGATTTATTTTATGTGTTCTTTGTAAGATCAGGGAAGTATATTCGGTATAAGGAACTTCATAGTATTCGAATAGATAAGACGAGAGTTGATCATCAGGTAAGAAGCAGGGCGAGTGATCGTAGGTTCAATTTTTCTAGCTATACAGGAACTCTATTGTATGATAAATATAAATCTCTTGAGCTAACAACCAAGACAGAGTATGAATGGTTTGGCAGTGAGATGAAGAGGTTGTCTGAAGAACTCCAAATTCCTATTCAAAGGTCATACTAACAAAATCAAAATTCGTCCTCGTTGATGGAATTTTTGTTTTTGGGGTGTGGTGGATTATGTTTGGAGGGAGATGAAAAACGATCATATGGATCCTAATGTAACTCCGGTTGAATGGCTTGGAATATATGTTAAATGGAAACTTGCCAAATCGTTAAAGGAGACAGACGATTCGTTTAGAGACTATAAAGTACATAATCGGGCTCCCTGGGCTGATTTTTTTATTGGTATTGTTACTTTGACAGTGATTTCGTTAATAGTAGCATTCCTAATCCTACAATTTAGATAATGCCATTAATCACCGAGTACCAGATACAAACGGGCAACAGTCATTGGGGATTCATTTTACCTTCCTGATTTCATTTTCTCCTAAGCTTTCCTAAAAAAAATTCTAATGAATCACGATGAACTCCATTGAATGGCATATCAGTTGGGGACAGATAGGAAGAAGCTTTGTAAAGATCTGGCAATTCCCCCCTAGCTGGTCCGAGCGTATACGTAATGCTAGTTCAAGCTTGCAGCTTGGACTCAAGAGAAACAAAAACCCAATCAGGAAACTGGTTGGGTTTTGGTCATGTATCAGAATGTCAATTTTAGTATGAATGTCCTTCAGAGTTAGTCACCAGGGGTATGCATTTGCTACGCCTTTCTATTCATATTGAATTTGTCAATGAAACGCTACTTCATTCTACTACAACCCGCTTTGTCGTAATTAGCTTTTTGGAGCCATCATATACCTTCAAATAATAAATACCAGAACAAAGGTCCGTTAAATCCAATTGAGGTTCTTCCGGATAATTAACCGTTTTTCTTAGTATTTCTTTATTTCGAGTGTTTACAACCGTAACTAAACAAGAACCCGCTACGCTTTCCACAGTTAAAAATCCGTTTTTGACAGGGTTGGGATGAATGATCACTTCTTCAGATGTCAATTTAGAAGGAGGTAAACTGTTATAGCAGACTTTATTCATTTCCAAAATAACATATGGTTGCATTTCTAAAGGTGGAGGACTGTATTCGTTTATATTGGGTGCCCCGGCTGCTAAGTAGAATGCGCCACACGTAAATATTTGCTCACTTATGGAAACGGATTTTCCTAAATTTTCAGCGATCATTGTTCCAAGTGGTTCAATCGTTCCTGCTTCCTGCCAGGAATACGCTCCATCTAATTCAAAAAATTTAACAGCACCAATTCCCGGAGGAGAGCTCGAAGTAGGAAGCAAACCAGCTATAATGTCTCCACTTGAGTTAATATCAACACTTCTGCCCAGAGATGAACCCATGGTACCATTAATAACCTCAGGAACTTGTGCTGACCAAAATGGATTAGCTACTCCCACATACATTTCCAAACGGCTATCGGCCCTGCCAACAACCATAACGGGTTCTCCATTGACTTTTTCGATTGCGATGGATTCCCCAAAGTAGCCGCCCCCCGTTTTCAGTCCTGCATTGACGTAGTTGATGCCGTCATTTGTTTTATAAGCATAAATTCTACCCGCATTTTGATCTGTTATCGTATCAAAGTAGGGGGCTGAAACCACTATCACTGAACCGTCTAAAGTCATTGAAATGGTAGTCCCAAATCGCATACCTTCCTGAATTTCCCCAATAGGGTGAAGAGTCTCTGAATGAATAAACGAATCAGATGCCATATCCAGATCGTATATGTTTACTTCGCCGGCAAGCGCTGATCCATTTACTTCAATATATGGAGATCCGATGGCTATGCGTGTTCCATCGGCAGTCATGGCCACTGCCCATCCTGTTGCATCTAAAACGGATTCCTCATTGATTGAATTTACAACAATAGGCTCCCATTGATTCGTGCCTTCATGATAATCATATACCTGGAAATATCCATTATGACTTAATCCACCTGGACTAGGAGCCCCGACGACAATCCGATTGCCATCTTCACTAATGTCCAGGGCGGATCCAAACCTGCCTCCTTCAGGGCCAATAATGGTCTGTCCAATCCTCTCCCATGAAGTGCCGTCTTCAGGATCTCTTCGGAAAACTTCTACAAAGCCTGTCCAACCATCATGTTTTTTTGCCCCGACAGCCAGTGTTGTTCCATCAGCACTAAGTTTTAAAACACCACCATATTCGTTCCCGTTTTGCAAAGGAATTGGGTTGTGGAGTGTGTCTATACGCCAGTTGAATTGTCCATAAGTACTTAGTATGCTCAACTTAACAAGGATTAGGATTATGAATATCTTTTTCATTGGAATGTTTTTTAAAGTATCAACCGCTTTGGATTTGCCTTAATTTTATTTGGTTTCAGGGTAAATAGTCCAAACCACCTGTCTACAAAAAATTGACAGTAGTATTTAGTTTTCTATTGAGTGGCAATATCTCTTGCCAGGTAAGCATTGCTGCTTTCTTTCTATTTTTCTAATTGATTATAAGAGAGTGCAGTTGCAAACACACTCCGATAAGGTTATGATGGAATTACCCGGGAGTCTTGTATCCGCTGTGAGATCAATAAACTAATCACCACAAAACAGGTGAACATGTAAAAACCCAATTGCAGGGTGGACTGATTGGTGGTGAGGATATCGAAGCTTGAAGCAATACTTTCCAGTTGTTTCAACTGCTCGGTAATAATGCCGGAGAAGCCAATATAAGCCATGAAAATAGTCACGACCATTACATCTGCCATTGACCATTTTCCCGTCCTAAAAACGATAAAATTGATCCATGTGGCATCCCTTAATTTTTGTTTGTAGGTGTAGAGCAGCGTACAAACCAATTTGGAAATAGGAAAAATGACACTAAAGAGCAATACCAGTACTCCAACTAAGGCAAGGTCAATTTTTCCCTGCTGAAACATCATGGAGACCACTTCTAAAATACTCTTGCTTTTGAAGTAAAGCACCTGATCGGTAAACCTGATGTTTTCCCCGAGAAGGGTAAATGACATCTCGCTGATTCGGGCGTCAATATCAATCATGGGTAAACTAAGCCCGAGACAGAGAAGGGTAAATGCCAACCCGGTAAAAACGGTTGTTTCCAATTTGGATAACTTTCTGAAAACAATCAGAGCAAGGGTCTGGATCAGGATGAATGCAATCAAAGAATACCTGAAAATTTTGCTTTGCTTATCAAGCGTCCTGATTTGTTGTTGCAGTCCATCAAGGGCTTCAATTCTGTTCTCATAGTTGTGTGCTGTGAGAATGCTGTTCAAATGAGAATAATCAATTTGAGAGAAAGTCTCATCCGCATATTCACCAATCTTTTTGTTGATGTATTGCTTGAGGCTCTGCCTGTTTCCCGGATCATCAAGATAGGTGATGATCTGATTGGTTAGTTCGGGAACATTCTCTCTGAGCCGCGTAAAAAGGCTGACAGAGTTGGCGATCACATTTTTATAGGAAATTCCAAACCAGGATTGCTTCCGGTTGGTCTGTTTGAAATTTTGTTCAAATTCATTGATCGCCTTGTGGAGAAAGTCAGAAACCTTCACCTCCATTTCATCCCTGTTTTCCCTATTGAAATTAAATTGATCAATCTTCTTTGAGATGATTTCAGCGAGAATGGATTTCCATTCATCAACATTGAACAGCCCATACTTAACTTTGGAAAGCTCGATGATGTCCTGTTTTAGCATACGTTTCTGAGCTTCAGACTTCCAGATAAAAAAGGAAAGGATGATTGTGCTAAGAAGAAGGATGGTTAATCCAATGGATCTGAATGTGCGCATTGCTTTTAGACTACAACCTGTAAGTTAATTAAAGCAGAAAAGGAGCCAGGTGTTACTGATAAAGCCCTGTGATCTAGCTCTTAAATTCTTCTTCCTGAGAAAAAACAAGATCTGTTTCAATACTTTCAGTGGTGTCATCTGAAGAAGTCAGGCCGGCACTATATTTCCACATATCTCCATAAATGGATTCATAGAAAATTTCGAAGGTTATATCTCCGGAATTTTTTAAAAACTCTTGTGCCAGTGGCAGGTTGTCACCAAGACTCAGAATTCTTAGATCATCCCCCTGTCTGATTATACTTTGGCTAATGGTGGAATTGGTAATGTATAACGGAATATTCTCATCCATTTCGAATTTTCTAAACAACTCCCACCAGTTACTAACGGGCTGCCCTTTAAAAGACACATTGACGTATTTGATGATTGCAGGTCCAACTCCGGCATTACTTACTGTTATTCTATAATCGGTGACGCTATTATCCTCTATGGAGTGTGATTTACCCACCGACATTGCCAGTCTGGGCCATACCGCAGCTTTGGCCTGTTGGTGCATTAATGCCCGTTGTTCTGACATAATGGTCGTTTGTCTGATCGATACCACCAGAGCGCAAACACTAATTAACACTACACCAAAGGCAATTAAGTATTCAGGATTTTTTAGGGGATTGTTGTTTTGTGAGTGTTCCATTTCTTGCTATTGGATAATCGGATGCAATATTAAATTATTCGATTGATACAAGTTAAAGGACGTAGCATTAGCTGAATTAATATTTCATCTTTCCAATATTGACGAACGGCAGGATTACTACATCAAAGGAGCACGGTTGTCTTGTTTAAAGTGTTCTCTATTAAACAACAGATAATGAAATCGTACCAACTACTCATCACGCTTGTGCTGATCGCATGCCAGGGCCCTAAAAAAGATGAACCTGTCAAAGAATGGTTGAACAAGCCGCTGAATGCCTCAACGATTCAGCCGGTTACAAATACCTATCACATGTTTGATTCAACCGGAAGCAAAGTCGGGTCGATGATTTTTGGTTTCTATTGGGAAAATGGACGTCTGGTTGCCAGAGATACGTCACGTTTTGATGACGGAAGCGTGTACGAAGAAGCTGAATTCAAACTGGATTCTTCTTATCAGATGCAAAGCGTTTCGATTGGTATGCAGATGAACACTACCCGCCTGAAGGTCGATTTGGACATGAATAACAAACGTGTTCAGGGAATGTATGAAGTAATCCGGGATACAGCCGTACAGCAATTTCCGATGGACTCGCTCTACAAGTATGATGTTGTCAGGGAAGAACTTTATATGTTGCTCAATGCCACTGATTTTGCAAAAGGGGATACGCTGAATTTCACCTCGCTGGTGCCAACAAGTATGACCGTGTCAACTGCATCGCTCTATTATATTGGTCTGGAAGAAGTAACTGTTCCTGCCGGCACCTTCAATTGTACAGTTGTTCATTTAATGACCGACGGCAGGATGCCTCAAAACCGTATCTGGATTTCAAATGATGAGCCAAAACTAATTATTAAGTTTCATGTACCTGGTCCTGAGCTTTCCATTGAATTGGTGGAGACAAGGCAGAGTATGTAAGGCGCTATTTCTCATATCTTTTCCAGTTCCTCCCTCAACTCAGGGAACTTCTTAAAAAACTCCCTCGCCTGAGTGCTGGTACTGAAGTGAATATTAAACAAACCATATTTATGTTTCACATTCAATTCCATCCAGACGTTCTTAGTGTGTCTGAACTGTATTTTGTTCAGTACTTCCTCATAGGAGAGGTTCGCATGGTAATATGAAACGAGTTCTCTTTTCTCCGGCATCTCAAGTTCCTGTTCCTCGAACAGCTCTTTAATCCGGTCAGCCCACGGCTTGAATGCCACTCCCTGGCTTGGTCTTGTATTTTGGTAAAATCTCACATTACTAAAATAATTAGTAAAATCAAAAAATCATATTCGTTGATAATGGTTGTGGTGCTAAAGCCTTCCTGGTTTGAAATTTTCCATCCTGCCTGAGCAGTGAAGAATCCATTTATCAGGATGAATGACTACCTTTACAACGCTCCGGCATTACAATATACAAATCTGAGAATGTAACAAAAATTGGGTTTGTTCGGCGCACCAAATCAGGCCTCAACATGTGCTCGCACGTGTCCTCTTCGGAGGTCAACAGGGGATCATTGACGGTGCTGACTAATCCAAAATCCTTCTAATAAGAGGTTTGATATATGTGTGTGCCGGAGTTTTTGTATCAACGCTGTTGAAACTTCAACTCCACCGATTTACCCACAGGCAGAATTCGTCCCTGAACTTCCACATTTTCGCTGGTATACGAATCGATGCAGGTTGTATTTACAATGAAGGATTTGTGAATTCGCTCAAAGTAAGATGGAAGAGAATGCTCGACTTCTTTAAGCGAGCTGTAACTAATCAAAGGCTTTCTGTTGGAAAAGTAATACGTTACATAATTTCCCAGACCCTCTATGTACAGGATGTCGTTTGGACGAATACGATAAGTCCGCTTCTCCGCACGAACCTCAATAAGCTCTTCTCCGGAATGAACATTGGCCAAATATTCCTCCTGCCAATAGTGATACATCTTCACGGCAGACAGTAGCAAAACAGTTGAGTTCACCAGAATAATGGCCCGAACAATACCATAGATATCCCACAATTCAACCTGCTGATCAGTAAAAAATAGTTCGTGGAAGAAGTAGATGAAAACACGTTGAAAAATACCTGCCAGGATTAGCGTCACCAGCAGCAGGCCCATAAACTTCCATTGGCGGTTTCTCAACAGGAAATGTGGAATCAGAAAATACATGGTCAGATAAGCAGCCGAAATACGGACAGGCATCAACACAAATTCCAGCCCGAATGACGCATAGTAGTTTCCATCGTTTGCCCAGATGATACTAAAAGTAATGTAGTAGAGCAGCCAGAACAGGATGTGTGTCAGGATACGAGATCCCATCATATAACGTCGATTTGGCGGTTCCTGATAATTAGAAGTCATGGATATATGGGTATACGCATAATTAACAGCTGCAATCAAATAAATTCTTCATTGTGATTCAATGCTCTGATTACTATTGTTTGAAAAACTACATGAAACGAATCACACTATTCATTTTACTTATACCTGCCATGGCATCTGCGCAGGATCTTGTTAGAAGAGCATCCTGGGATGCATCGATTGTATCACCAGAAAACGGAAAACCCGGAGCTAAAATTCACTCCATTATTGATGGGAGCCCGCTGGACAGGGCAGGATTGCTGGCCGGTGATGTAATCCTGCAGGTAGATGAACGCAGGGCTGATACTGATGAAAGCTGGACCTCTATCACCTATGCACTCCGATCAGGCAGTCGAACACGATTGATGATTAAAAGAGGTAGCCAGGTATTGGAAAAATCGGTAGAACTACAAGCCATTGAAAAGGAATCTCATGAAGGGATTGACACATCATATGAGTGGATAGTCAGTGACTATGGTATCAAACAACGTGTAATTATCACCCGTCCAAAAAACAGGACCGGTCGACAGCCGGCACTGGTCATGATTGGCGGGCTGAGTTGCAGCACACTGGAAACCTATCCGGGAAGAAGCGGCAACTGGCCGACTCAAATCAATGATTTTATAGAAAAAACCGGAATGGTGGTAATGCGTGTGGACAAGCCGGGAGTCGGGGATAGTGAAGGAGATTGCGCTGAGACTGATTTCATTACTGAATTGTCCGGATATCGCGCCGGAATTCGGGCACTGAAAACAAAAGCATATGTGGACACCACCAGGATTGTTGTATATGGATCGAGCATGGGCAGTGCATTGGCTCCACTTTTGGCAAATGAGTTCAATCTGGCTGGAGTAATAGCTGACGGGACCTTTTTTAAAACATGGTATGAGCACATGCTTGAAATCGAGCGCCGAATCAGAAAGATGTCCGGAGATGATGAAAGGACTATTGCCCGGAAGATGAACGAAGCGTTTATCCCATTGTATTATGGCATGCTCATTCAGAAGAAGACGTATGAAGAAGTGGTAAATGAGTATCCGGCGATTAAAGCATCAAACTATCATTCACCTCGACATATGTACGGTCGACCAGTAGCGTATTATCAACAATTGCAGGATTTTGATCTGGCAGGGGAGTGGGAGCGATTAAAGGCTCCGGTCAGAATTCTGTATGGACTGAATGACTGGATCATGTCCGAATCTGATAATGACATGATTATAAAAGTCCTTGATGCTTCAGGACATGAGGATCATAAGCTGGTAAAATATCCAGGACTTGATCACTGGAATACAATACATGAAACTCCGGACGATTCCTTTTATGGAAAGCCGGGAAAATGGGATCAGAAGGTGTCTGACATTATGACGAATTGGGCTATAGAGCTGGGAAATAACAATTAAAAGATTCAGGCCGCTCTTTACATCACTTCCTTAGGAATATGAAGCAAAAGAAAACCCCAAACGATTGCTATCGTTTGGGGTTTTCTTTCATTTTCATAAAGGTTAACGTTTACCTAAATCAACATAATCCCTTTCATTAGCTCCGGTATAAATCTGTCTTGGACGACCGATTGGTTCACCTTTCTCACGCATCTCTTTCCATTGTGCAATCCAGCCAGGAAGTCTTCCCAGTGCAAACATTACTGTAAACATATCTGTCGGAACCCCCAGTGCGCGATAGATAATCCCGGAGTAAAAATCAACGTTTGGATAAAGCTTTCTTTCTACGAAGTAAGGATCGTTAAGTGCTTCTTCCTCAAGACCTTTTGCAATATCAAGTATAGGGTCAACCACACCCAGAGAATCAAGCACATCATCTGCTGCTTTCTTAATGATTCTGGCTCTCGGATCAAAGTTCTTATAAACTCTGTGACCAAATCCCATTAATCTGAATGGATCATCTTTGTCTTTGGCTTTCGCCATCCATTTCTTCGTATTGCCACCATCCGCTTTGATGTTTTCGAGCATCTCAATTACTGCCTGATTGGCACCACCATGAAGCGGCCCCCATAAGGCATTGATACCAGCTGAAATGGATGCCCATAAGCTTGCCTGACTTGATCCTGCTATTCTTACTGTTGAAGTCGAACAGTTTTGTTCGTGATCTGCATGAAGGATCAATAATTTATCCAGAGCGCTTGCTACAACAGGATCTACTTCATATTCTTCAGATGGAAGCCCAAACATCATGTACAGGAAGTTTCCGCAATAATCAAGGGTGTTTCTAGGATAAACTACAGGATGTCCAATCCTCTTCTTATAAGCCCATGCCGTAAATGTTGGCATTTTGGCAAGTAATCTCAGAATACTCAAATCCACCTCATCCTGAGAACGGTTAGGCAACAGACTCTGAGGATAGTAAGCAGTTTGGGCTGTAACCATTGAAGAGAGAACGCCCATGGGATGTGCTGCAGAAGGAAACCCGTCAAGGATCTTTTTAATATCCTCATTTACAAGTGTATGACGTGTGATTTCCTTTGAAAAATTTTCAAGAACATTCTTCTCCGGAAGATCACCATAAATCAAAAGATAAGCTACCTCAAGAAACGTGGAATTGTCTGCAAGTTGTTCAATCGGATAGCCCCTGTACCGAAGAATTCCTTTTTCCCCATCAAGAAATGTGATTGCACTTTCACATGACCCGGTGTTTTTGAATCCTCTGTCAAGTGTTATAATTCCGGACTGATCTCTAAATGAACTGATATCAATAGCTCTTTCTTTCTCGGAACCTTCAGTCACTGGAAGTTCGTAGGTATTTCCGTCAACAGTAATTTGGGCAGTATTGGACATTTCTCTTATGGTTTCTTTTTGATTGTTAGAATTTACGAAATTATTAATTAATCGTGGATTTAATGATCAATTCCCATTCAAAATTAATGGCAATCCACCATCACCGCCACCAATGACAATCACTTTTGCATTGGGAGAATTAGCAAGCTGCTGAGTAGCCTCAATACCACGCATTCTCAGTAATTCTTTGGTAAGACTGCTGTTGATGATTTTGTTGGCAACAGCTTCTCCTTCAGCAGCAATCCTTTTTCTCTCAGCTTCACTTTTTTCCTTATCCAGCCTAAACTGGTAAGCCAGTGCTTCTTGTTCTTGCTCAAGCTTGTTTTCAATGGCATTCTTGATTTGATCTGGTAATTTGATGGAACGGATAAGCAGACTTTTCATTTCTACTTCATTTCCATCTGACCCTAACACCTCTCGTGTTTCTTTTATAATGGCTGCTTCTACCAATGGTCTCTTCGTTGAATAGATTTCTTCTGCTGTATACCGTCCCATGACCTGACGAACGGTAGATCTGGTTTCCGGTATAACCAGACGTTGAATATAATCTCCCCTGAAATTCTCCTGAATGGTACCAATCGCGTCGTATTTCGGGTGAAAGCGAATAGTCACATCTACACTAATGCTAAGTCCATTCTTGTCAAGGACATCCATGTTTTCTTCGACTTTGCTTTCTGACACTTCATACGTATAAATGTCATTCCATGGAGCTTTAACGTGCCATCCCGGGCCTATGATATTTTCTTTTTCAAGTGTCCCGCTTAGTGATCTGAAAAGAACGGCACGTTCGGATGCTTCAATTCGGTAAAATATGCGATTAAATGCAGAAACTAACACGATAAGTGCTATGAATCCTACAATTACAAAGGGTAAGTATTTTCTGTTGTCCATGGTTTGTTGATTTTATACCACAAAGGTAACACGCTCTATGATTGTAGGGTTCAAAATATTAATCAACGATTTGAGGAAGTGAGAAGGATGTTGTTCTCTGAAGACACGCTCAAAAAGAAAATTCCATCAACCACAATGAGGATGCTTGGTAAGGCCTGAGTTTTTATTAATAACAACTGTTTTTTTAAGTGATATACAGCTATTTTGCACACCTTATACTTATGTGTAATCCAGCCACTAATGAAAAAAATATTCGACTATTTTACCTGGCGAACGAGGGAGGAATCTTATGTGATTCAGACGAAAGCCCGGGCACTTACCGGACTTACACTCGTTGCTCTGACATTCGTTACGGTACGAACCATCACCAATATTTCGCTTCTTGACACGGAGAGTAATTTGTTCAATCAATTGGGCATCCCGTTAATTATGGGAGGAGTGACCATCCTGAGTTTAATCCTTCTGCGTACAACCGGGTATAAGCTGGCAGGAATGGTTTTTTCATCAGGACTTCCATTTACACTTCTTACGGGCATGTACATGACTTATCAGAGTATTCACCCGTTGAGTATTTATGTAGACGGACTTTATTATCTGATGGCACTTTTGTGCCTGGCTGTTCTTTTTGGTAATCATATTAATTTGTTGTTTAATGTGATGATGGTGGGAGTTGTATTGACCATCATTTACACATCCGAAGAAAGGTTTACCGGGGATTTGATACCTGTGGTTGATAATGGCTTCATCAGTTACATAGTAGCATTGATTTCAATGGCTTTCATTCTATACTACATCATGCGAATCACCAATACTTCTCAAAGGAAGACGGAGGAGATCGCAAAGAAAGCAGAGCTGCAAAATCAGGAGTTGAGTAAAGTATTGGGAGAGGTGAAATCATCAACTATGGCTCAACAACAATTTTCAGAACTGGTTGAGCGATCATCAGAGACGCTGGCGAGCAATGCAAATGAACAAATAGCCAATGTCAATGAGATGGACAAAGTCCTGAAAGATATGACAGCATCGATCATTGGAAATGCTGATTCGGCAAGCAGGACGGCTTCCAAAATTGACAGCACCCTTCAGTTTATGACCCTGAACAGAGAGGTTTTGAATCAGACAATTAATGCGGTAAAGAATATAAGCGAACGAACAAAAGTTATTGGCGAAATCGCTTCTCAGACAAACCTGCTGGCACTTAATGCTGCCGTAGAAGCTGCAAGGGCAGGAGAGGCGGGAAAAGGATTTAATGTAGTGGCCTCTGAAGTGCGAAAACTTGCAGAAAACACAGGTGACAGCTCAAAGGAGATTGAAACGCTTGTCGAAGAGAGCATAGAGATTTCTCAAAAAGCTGATGAATACATTACCAGGATGTTTGATGAACTTAGATCAATTGATGAAAGTGTTAAGAATATATCGAATGTAGCGAAGCAGCAAACAGATCAGATCGATGAGGTTATGACTTCTGTCGAAGTTATTTCAAGGGAGACAAAAAATAACGGAGAAATTTCCGGAAAGCTTCATGGTTCCGTTCATTCACTGAAAGAAAGCATGTCCAAGATGAATGCATTGATTTCCAATTAATTATAGAAAAAAAGCCGATCAACAAAAATTGATCGGCTCCACATTAATTAACCATATTACATACGGTCAAAACTTTAAACGACTTATCACAGGATAAGTTGCGAGATATTTTTGATAAAAAGGACCGATTTGAGTGGGCTTTTTTACAGGTTGTGATTAAGGTAGGATATCCATTGATGGAATAAAAACGGATATTCCAGAAACGGTCTGTTTAAGTCCTTTAGCGGTAAGGTTGAAAAAACGGTGAATGTTTCAGTTGGGTGTATAATCAACATCATTTCATTTCGAGGCAAGCCAGGGAAGAAATATATTTGTAACCATAACATTTGATAAAAATGAGCGACAAGGAACAGGGAAACAAGACCAACTATTTTGACTTCACCGAAGTACTGACCTACTTTTTTAGAAAGAAGGACCCAAATCGCCCAGGAAATTTCAATATCAAAGCGATGCATACCATCAACAAAATATCTATTTTGATGTTCCTGATGGCCGTAATTGTAATGATTATCAGAGCTGTTTCCAGAACTTAAAACCAGGTTGAACCATGAAAGAATTACTATCGATTGCTTTGTTGTTATTTGCCTTAGCTTCTGTTTCTCAGGGGAGTGAATCCATTGTTACTGATCGCCCGACTCAGTCAGCATCTGCGTTCGTCCTTCCTCAGGGTGATTTATTACTTGAAGCAGGAGTTTCTTCAGAAAAAGTCACAGCCGGAATACGGAATTCAACCTTCTTAAATGCGCTGCTTAGATGGGGCCTCACTGACGGGATTGAATTAAGACTTACTCAAAACTACCTGGGAAGCAAAGTGCTCGGTGAAAGAAATTCGGGCTTTAGTCCTTTGACATTGGGCACTAAGGTACATCTCATGCAGGAAGACGGATGGAAACCGCAAATGAGTGTCATAGGACAAATCACACTCAGGACAGGAGATAACCGCTTCAAACCATCTTCTTCCATTTCAGAATTCCGCTTCAACTTTCAAAACACACTCTCTGATAATTTGAGTTTGGGGTATAACATTGGATTTATTTCCGGTGAGAACGATTACATACTGTATTCAGCCGTTTTGGGTGTAGCTCTTGCAGACGGCTGGTCAGTCTTTGCAGAGCCTTACGGTTTTTTCGGAGACGGTGATTCAGATCAGAGATTCAATGCAGGAGTCATTTACCTTTATCAGCCAAACCTTCAATTTGATGTCTCCTTTGGTTCTGGAATCTCAAAAATTGCACCGGATTCTTTCGTTGGTTTTGGAGTTGCCTGGGGCTTCAATTAGAAGTATGAGGAAATTCCAAACTGTATTCCCCCAATCTTAGCTGGAGGATTGCCCAGAATATCCTGTTGTCTCATTATTCTGTAATTGATTCGAATTACGGTTTGTGAGGATGGTCTGAAACTCAAAGACGGGACTACTGCCCACAGGTCATCAGAAATATTACCACCTGTCTCGTTGAATTGCCCGACATTCCAGTCAACATATTCCAACCGACAGGATAGATTGAGCACTGCACCTTCAAAATCCAGGATAGTACCTTTCTTTAGTGGTTGGACAATATCAATAAAGCCTCCTTTTTGCCGATCACCAAATTGCTGGCTGAACGTTTCAGGAACGTCAACCGATACCCATGCCCATTCTCCAACAAGTCTGGTCTGCGTCCAGGGAAGTGTAGCATTGAAGTCAACAGCCAACACATCCATTCTTCTTTTTTTGTCCAGTTGAATTCCATCTTCCTGATATTTATTGAATACACCACCCATATATGAAATTCCAATTTCTCCGATGTTCGAATTCCTGAGTCCGAGTTTACCGGTGAATAATGGCTCTCCGTTGGAATTCTCTTCGAATCGTTCACTATTCACTTTCGAAGCGGGAAGAAACGTTCGGTTTTCTGAATTATCGATGATGGTATTATCAAATCCATTGGTCAGATAAAGTTCATAACCCCATGCCCAATCTTTACTATACTGTTTTCCATACAGACCAAATCCCACATTACTCCAGGTAGCGGGCAGCATTTGTGTCATCGCAATGGGGCGATCGACAAACTCCCATTTTGGACCATCATGATTCTGGTTGAATGCCCCAATGGGATTCATGATCACTCCACCTCGAAGGTTCAGCAATGGATGAAAAATAAAATCGAGTGCTGCAAATTCAATGGCAATCTCTTTACCGCCTTCTTCCAGTTCGATTTCTGAAAGAAACCGAATTTTTCGGTGAATAGATGAAGCAACAAAAAGCGTCATTCGCGGAATTCGAAAGGAATGTCCATCAGTAACTCCATCTTCTCCCAGATATTGATAATCAGCTTCAATGTAGCCACCTACAGAAACCGGCAATTTGCCAACCGACAAAAATGGTCGACTGTAAACAGCATCCATATTCATTTGATTGGTAATGGAGGTATCAGCCGTCTCTCGTTTTAGCAGCGAAGGATCTACCTGTGAAAAAGAATGGAATGATACAAGAACAAAAGAAAGCAGGGAAAACCATTTCATGAGAGATCGATTTTAAGCAGATTATTTTGAATTGTTATCGGGAAGGATCTGAGATTGGTATCCGCGGGTCCGTTCTGGACTTCCCCGTTCGATTTGAATTCGCTTCCGTGGGCAGGGCATTGCAGGCGATCACCAAATATCTGAAGCTCGGTACCCTGATGCGTACACCGCATATAAAGTGCCTGGTATGAATCCCTGTTTATCCTGAAAACACTTATTGGATATTGCAATTGATCATTCTGAACGATTACGAATTGTCGATACTCATTCCCCTCTTCATCTGTTGAGAACGCTGAAACCGGGATTTCTAGAAAGGAGCCGTTAATAGGAGCGTTGATGTATTTTGTGGATGCACATCCATGAAGGAGTGAGCTTCCGGTAAGTAACCCAATGCAACCAAAACCACATGTTCTAATGAATTCTTTTCTTCTCATAGTCTCATCATAGGGATTCGAGAAAAGAAAGAAGATCATCCTTATCAGATCTGGAAAGGTTTGAAAATTGATTTCTGCTGCTCAAAGCTTCTCCGCCATGAAGCAAAATGGCTTCTTCAATACTTTTCGCCCTTCCATCGTGCAAAAGGAAATATTCACCACCCTGAGAATCAGGAGAGAGTCCAAGCCCCCAAAGTGCAGGGGTACGCCATTCAAAGGTTTCAGCAGCACCTTCAGTTACCCCATCATCAAGTCCGGTTCCCATGTCGTGCAACAACAGATCGGTATATGGATAGAATGTTCGATTCGATAGCGCTGCTATATCTGAGGCTGGTGTTGTCCACTGAGGAGTATGACATGATCCGCATTGGATCAATGTGAAAACAGAGCTGCCATTGATGATTGCTTCATTGCCCGGATCACGTTGGAGTGGTGCTTTAAGTGTTCGCAGATAGAAAACCACATCCCGGATCGTCTGGTCAGACACTTCAGGATCTGTGGTAAGACCGGACCATGTATCTATCGGTTCAAAGGAAGAAGTAATTCCCATATCCTGATTATAAGCATTCACCGTTTGCTGGAGCAGGTCAATGGCTGCCGCTTTCTTCCCAAATCTCCCAATGTACTGACCCGCTACGGGCTGATGATGGGTTTCCGGAATGAAATAAGAAGGAGGAGTAATGTAATTAGGAACTCCTGAAATACCGTCACCGTCAAGATCATTGGGATCCGCATTGGACAGCAATTGAGCATCTGTCAATGATGCCAGCAAACCCAATCCTGTTACAGCTGGAGGGTTGATTTTCATTGAGGGTACTCCATCCGGGACAGACTCAGGCTCAAAACCCGGAACAGCCCGGTTTTGCAACTGAGGACCACCAATAGACAGGTCTGGGGGAGTGTTTGGTTGTGTCTGTCCAAAGCGGGTAAGTGTTGTAAAAGGGTGACCTTTCCCGTCTCCCGCATGGCAGCTGCCACATGAAGTGGCAACAAATAAAGGCCCAAGCCCATTTTCGGAAGAAAAGACCTCATCATTGAAAGCAACATCTCCGGCAAGAAATTGAGCGTTTTCAGAAGCATTCAACCCATCGATAGGTCCATCCAGCAATTCATTTTCTTCTGGTGCTGCAGGAATCAGGCTCTCACAGGAAACGAAGAGCATAACGACAAACAACTTTAGTTCATTTTTCATTCAATCATAAATAAGATTATTCAAATTTATTAATATAGTTAATCAAAACAAATTTTTAGATTAGTCTAAAAATAATAATAAAACCTGAATTATTTTTAAGGGATGAATATTGAGACATTTAGAAACTACTGTCTGGCCAAACCCGGGACAACTGAGGAATTCCCGTTTGATGAAAATACGCTCGTATTTAAAGTGGCAGGAAAAATGTATTCAGCGACAGATTTAGAAGAGTTTGTGAGTATCAATTTGAAGTGTGATCCTGAAAGAGCTGTGGAACTAAGGGAGCGGTATTCGGGCGTTATTCCGGGGTATCATATGAATAAAAGGCACTGGAATACAGTCCTGACGGATGGAAGCATTCCCGATGATAAAATTCTTGAATGGATCAATGACAGCTATGATCTGGTGGTGAAGGGTTTGCCAAAAAAGGATAAAGAATTTCTGGATCGTTAAGCAATAAATAAGAGAGTGCTTCAAAATCGTTATTCCTGACACTGGTTATCACTTTTGAAACACCCTCTTAAGAGATTTATACCACTTAGGATCCTGGAAATCCGGCATCAGCCATTACTTCCTTTATCTGATCTGTGTGCCGTTTGGTATGCCCGGACATGAAGAGAACAACCTGATAGGCATCAACTTTTCCGAATGGAAAATCAAAATAACGATTCCTTAAATCGTCCTCAGATGATTTGACATACTTCATGTTGGATTTCCTTTTGTCTTTGAACTCAGTCAAAGTGGCTTCATAGCTGCCATACTTATTGGTTGGTTCAAATTCAGGACGGGTCTTCACTTTTTGTTCTCTGCTTTCAATCAGACCAATAATCTCATCATCGGACATCTTAACTTCTGCCCGTTTGGATGGGTCAGGATCATTTTGTAAAGTCATTTGTACGATTCCAAAGATGTTGTTTTCAGAAATTGCCAAATGTTCCACACAGTTTGCAATGGACCAGGAATCCTCACCTGATTTATAATTAAGCTGAGCTTCGGAGAGTCCCTTTACAGTCTTTAGCAGCTCTGCCTGAGTAGCCTTAAGGTGTTCGATCGCCTTGCTGCGTTCTTCTTTAGTAAGGGTAGTTTGAGCAGTTGCAGCACAAAATAGTAATGCAAAAGCTGTTGTAGTTAGTAGAATTCGTTTCATTTTCTTTAGATATTTAAGGCTGAACGAATATTCAGCCTCACTTTGGACAATAATTTTATCTTTTCCATATGAAGTTACTGTTAACTGGTTTAATTCTTTCCATAAGTTTTTTTACAAATTCTGATATGAATCACAATCAATCCCATTCCTTCCTGGCACTTGGAGATTCCTATACCATTGGTGAAGCGGTGGAAGAAGAACAACGATGGCCGGTGCAACTGGCTAAGAAACTCTCAGAGGGTGGAGTTACAGTCAGCAATCCGGAAATTATTGCTACAACCGGATGGACAACCGATGAGCTTCTTGCAGCAATCGACAAGGCAGACATGGTCGGGAACTTTAATATCGTTTCATTGCTAATTGGTGTAAACAACCAATATCGCGGATATCCGATCGTACAATATAAAAATGAGTTTACTGAATTATTGGAGAAGGCAATCCAATTTGCAGGAGGCAATCCGGAAAGCGTATTCGTTGTGTCGATCCCTGATTATGGAGTGACTCCATTCGTGAAAGACAAAGGTCTTGATTCCGATAAAATTGAAAAGGAGCTATATCAGTACAACCAATTAGCCAAGGAAATTTCTGAGACCCTGGGAGTTGTGTTCATTGACATTACACCAGGATCCAGATTGGCTAAAAACGACGACTCCTTTGTTGCTTCAGATGGTCTTCATCCCTCCGGCAAAATGTATACACAATGGACGGATCTGATTTACAGCACGATATATGACAATCTTTCCTCAAGATAATTCTACTAAATCAGCCATTTTGGCGTTCATGTTTAAGTTGTATCAAAATAGTCCTAATTTAGGGGTCTGATCACACGGATTGCCTAATTCCCTGTATGCGGAGATATTTACCAGTATTAAGCCTGTTTACACTTCTGGCCTGTCAGGATAAAATCATTTGTCCGGCATTTCAGAGTACCTATATACTGGACGATTCAACCAGAAACGCCTACTATTCATATGTCTGGCAATTAGATGAAGCAACCAGGACACAATACCTGGCGGGGATGAACAATAGCGGAGAGAACGACTCTTTGGGTGTGGTGGCACAGCCGAAAACGGATTATTACGCTTATGCCGGAGAGAAGGTCGTGCCATGGAGAGTGAGAGGACGAACAAAATATGGTATTGTAAAGTATGAACCTTATTGGCTCAAGAAGTACAGAATGCGTACAGCACCAATGGAAAATGTATATGGACCAGAGCCGGTAGAAAATAATCTGGTAGCTTCTGATTTCGCTGATTCGCTGACAGTTGATTCATTAGCCATTGCCTCACTGGACTCAATTGAAGTACTGCCGGTTGCATCAGGTAAAAAGGAAGAACCGGAAACGAAGTACCTGTATAAGTATGATCCCACTGACAATTTCAATGTAGAGCAGGAATACTACAACAAGTACTTTGGTAAGAACCTGGTAGATAATCGCCCCGAACCTCAGCCAAAGCCTCAGGTTACCCAGGAGGCAGATTCACTTGCTTCTGCATTACCTGATTCACTTCAGCAAAAGAAGTCCCCATTTAAGGGCTTGTTCAAGAAGAAGAAAAACAAAGCTGACACAACCTCAACTGCTCCTGTAGCGGAGCCTGAGGATACAGGCAATGAATAATAGGCCGCTTGTATCGATTGTTCTTCCATTTTATAATGCCGAATCTACACTTGGCAATTCAATACAAAGTATTGTAAATCAATCATATAAGAATTTTGAATTACTGTTAATTGATAACAATTCCACAGATGGAAGCAGAGAAGTTGCCGAAAAACAAGCAGATAATGATGTCCGAATAAGATTACTGACTGAGACAAAACAAGGTGTTGTTTTTGCAGCGAATAAAGGTCTTCAATGTGCTTCCGGCAAATACATCGCCAGAATGGATTCAGATGACATTTCCTATCCAAATCGAATACATGATCAGGTTCAATTTCTGGAACTTTACAAAGACATTGATCTTGTTTCCGGACAGGTTAAATACACTGGAGATGAGTCAAATGGGGGGTTCATCAGCTATGTAGACTGGTTAAATGGTATTACCACTCCACAATCAATATATATCAATCAATTTGTAGAATATCCAATTGTCAACTCGTCGATTATGATGCGAAGGATGCTATATGATAAATATGGTGGTTATCTGGAAGGCGCGTTTCCCGAAGATTATGAATATTTTCTCAGGTTGATGGAAAAGGGTGTGAAAATGCAAAAAGTGGAATCTGTTGTACTTAGCTGGACAGATTCACCGGGTCGTCTGACAAGAAATGACCCCAGGTATTCAAGGGATGCATTCAATAAAATCAAAGCCGGATACTTAGCCCGCTGGTTAAAGCAAAATAATCTTCATTACCCTGATGTCTGGATCTGGGGTGGTAAACAATCACGAAGGTGGAGCAGGTACCTGAGAAATGAAGGAATTAATATCATCGGTTACATAGATGTAATTGATTCAAAGAGAAAGGATATGGTCAATTACAAACAGGTTGATAAATACATGGACTCATTCATTCTTTCATATGTATCAGGCCGGGGTGCAAGAGATGAGATTCGTATTTACCTGAATACTATCGGGTTAAAAGAAGTAAGGAACTACCTTATTTGTGGTTGATTGTCTAATAATTTTAGTATTTAATAAATAATTACTAATTTTATAATCAAATGCTGGAGACAACTTCCTATAATGATTTGATTCTTGATGAGCAGTATAAACTCAGGATAACTTCAAAAAAGTTAAAATCAGGCAATTATCAGGTGAAATTCTTCGCTTCAGTAAAAGAACAAAAAGAGTTGTACGGTTATTTGCTGGTTGGAGCTGATGAAACATTAAGAGGAGTCATCCGAAAGATCAGGCAACGATTAAGGTCAGTTGACTTATACGAAGAAGGACCATATTTCGACCTTTACAATATGAGAAGTGATATCCATGAACCCAATTTTATGATTTTTCAATAATGTCAGTAATACCCGGTAACATAAAGTTTTTGCGCAAAAAATTCGGCTACACTCAGGAAACCTTTGCTGAAGCACTCGGAATCAACAGACCATCTGTCGGCGCGTATGAGGAGGGAAGGGCAGACCCCCGTTTGAATAACCTCTCCAGAATGGCCGAAATTTTTAAGGTTTCCGTTGATGAACTGATCAACGATGATCTGACAAAGGAAAATTATGTTCCGAGACAACACCTGAAAGTATTGGCTGTTACAGTAGATCAGGCAGAAGAAGAACACATTCAACTCGTTCCGGTGAAAGCTGCGGCAGGTTATACCAATGGATATGCGGACACTGACTACCTGACGGATCTGCCAAAATTCAATTTACCGGTGCTTCCCAAATCTGGTACATACAGGGCGTTTGAAATTAATGGAGATTCTATGCTGCCTATTGTTTCGGGCAGTATCATTGTTGGTAAATACGTTGAGCAACTCAGTGATATCTCCAATGGAAAAACCTATGTATTAGTTACCAGATCTGAGGGATTGGTTTACAAAAGAGTTTTTAACTACATCGCAGAGAAAGGGAAACTATTCCTTGTTTCAGATAACAAGTCATTTGATGCCTATGAACTGGACCCTTCAGAAGTACTGGAAATATGGGAAGGAAAAGCCTTTATCAGCCTTGAATTCCCGGATCCTAATTCTGCAAATGAATTATCAATGGATCAACTGGCCAGCATGATCGGAAATTTGAGAAGCGATGTTGAGAAATTGAAGCACGGAAATTAGTTTAGACCAATTACTTTCTAATTTTGCCGTATATGCGGCAATCAGCATTCCTTTTATTTATAATCCTAATTTCGTGCACCTCACAAAGAGACAGGATTATTATACCTGAGATTAGTGAGAGCTTCTATACACAGGCACTGATTCGGATTGATAATGACCTGAAAGGCAATGAAGACAATCTTCACCTGATTGAACAAAAACTCTATTATTGTGACTACCTGAGCTGGCCCTCTACTTGTTTAGATGCTTTAGATGAGTTCAAAAGACAGAAGGGGATGACTCCTCAGCTGGTAGAGCAATACATCTATTACTACACAAAACATGAAAAGTACCAGGCACTATTAGATGTCATTGTTCGATGGAGTGATGAATTTGATCTGATAGAGGAATTTTTTGGTCAGAGGATACTTGCACTTTCAAAACTGGGACGAAAAGAAGAAGCGCTTGGACTTCTTCGTTCTTATATGAGTCGAAGGCAATCTGCAAAAGACCTGATGTTTGCCTCTCAACGATATATTGAATTAGATGATACATTGATGGCTGCCTATTATATGGGAAAGCTGGCAAAAATGGACAGTCTCAATGACTTCATATTTGACCGCTACCCTTATATGCTCTTGAACCTGGGTTTCGACGAGCAGGCATTTATGATTTTTGAAAAATATTCAGTATTAAATCCATACGACTTTCGTTTCCATTCTCAATTGTCAGGGTATTACGAAGAGGTCGGAAAGTTGGCAGAAGCCAGAAATGCATTAAAGAATTTTGAAGCTTCAGATTCAGTTTTATTTCGAATGACCGATCTTTATCTCGCTGAAAATCAATGGGATTCTGCCCACTATTATACCGATAAATTGATTTCCAGAGATTCAACAAGCAGAGATGCATGGTTAAAGAAGGCAGGAATGTACGAAGATCGTGGATGGCTATCCTTCTCATTGAATTACTACTCCCATGTGATCTATTTATATCCTGAAGATACAGTTGCCCGGCAAAGAGCAGATTTGGTCCGGCGAAAAATTGCATATTTGCAGCGCTTAAAATTTGAGGAGAATCAGTTACCTCTCCCTGAAATAGAATCTAAAAAAATAATCAATAATGAGTGATAAAATCACCATTACACTTCCAGATGGATCAAAGAAGGAATTCTCAAAAGGAAGTACATCTCTGGATGTGGCAATGAGCATCAGCGAAGGGCTTGCCAGAAACGTTCTTGCGGCTAAAGTAAATGGAGAAGTTTGGGATGCATTCAGACCCATTCATTCTGATTCTGCATTGCAATTGCTCACATGGAATGATGATGAAGGTAAGTCTACGATGTGGCATTCATCCGCTCACCTGATGGCAGAAGCCCTGGAGGCTTTGTACCCGGGCGTGAAATTGGGGATTGGACCTCCAATTGAAAATGGTTTTTATTACGATGTTGATTTTGGAGAACAGGATTTTGATTCTGAAAATCTTGAAATCATAGAGAATAAAATGCTTGAACTGGCAAGAGAAAAGAACGAGTACGAAAGAATCGAGATCTCAAAGAAAGACGCCATTCAATACTTCACCGACAAAGGAGATGAGTACAAACTGGAGTTATTAGAAGACCTTGAAGACGGGCAGATTACCTTTTATAAGCAGGGTAATTTCACTGATTTGTGCAGAGGGCCGCACATTCCAAATACAGGATTTGTGAAGGCAGCAAAAATTCTGAGTGTTGCAGGTGCGTATTGGAGAGGGGATGAGAAGAGAAAGCAACTAACCCGATTGTATGGAATAACTTTTCTAAAGCAGAAAGAGTTGAAGGAACATCTCGAACTGTTGGAAGAGGCGAAACTACGTGATCACAGAAAGCTTGGCAAAGAACTTGAGTTATTCACGTTCTCTGAGAAGGTGGGAAAAGGTCTTCCTCTTTGGTTGCCAAAAGGGACCATTTTGCGTGAGCGTTTGGAGAATTTCATGCGTAAGGCCCAGGTTAAAGCAGGCTACAGTCAGGTGGTAACCCCGCACATTGGAGGCAAAGAATTGTACGTGACTTCAGGTCATTACGAAAAATACGGACAGGATTCATTTCAGCCCATCACCACACCGGCAGAAGATGAAGAGTTTCTCTTGAAGCCAATGAACTGCCCTCACCATTGTGAAATCTATAAGTCTAAACCAAGATCCTACAAAGATCTACCAATCAGATACGCAGAGTTTGGAACAGTTTATCGCTATGAACAAAGCGGAGAACTTCATGGTCTGACAAGAGTCAGAGGCTTTACCCAGGATGATGCACATATATTTTGCAGTCAGGATCAGGTAAAGGAAGAATTCGCTAAAGTGATAGATCTTGTTTTGTATGTTTTCAAAGCTTTAGGATTTGGAGACTTTACGGCACAGGTTTCCCTGAGAGATCCGGAAAATCCAGGGAAGTACATTGGAGAGGATGAATTGTGGGATAAAGCGGAACGAGAAATTAAAGAAGTCGCAGACGAGAAAGGACTGGATACTGTTGTTGAATACGGAGAAGCTGCGTTCTATGGTCCGAAACTTGATTTCATGGTAAGAGATGCATTGGGTCGGAAGTGGCAGCTTGGAACGATTCAGGTTGACTACAGCCTGCCTCAAAGGTTCGAGCTGGAATACATTGGAAGTGACAACCAAAAACATCGACCTGTTATGATCCACAGAGCGCCGTTTGGTTCTATGGAACGGTTCATTGCCATTCTCATTGAGAACTCAGCAGGTAATTTCCCATTGTGGCTGGCACCGGATCAGGTGGCTATTCTTCCGATATCTGAAAAATATCATGGATATGCCAAAGCACTTCACCTTCAATTACAGGAAAAAGACATCAGTGGTTTCCTTGATGAACGTGACGAGAAGATAGGTAAGAAGATCAGGGATGCAGAAGTAAAGAAAGTCCCGTTCATGCTCATAGTGGGTGAAAAAGAAGAGGAAAATGGGAATGTTTCAGTCCGCCAGCATGGTGAAGGTGATCTTGGAAGCATGAAATCTGACGAATTTGTGCAGTTTTTCACGAATAAAGTAGCAGATCAATTGACCTGAGGTTTGTATAAGCATAAATAATCACGATATTTGCGCTCTGTTTTTTTAATGTTCAACTAAACAAAGAACTACAATCGCTAAAATTAGAAGACGAAATCCGGGTAGGGTACGAGTAGAAGAACCTTACAAGGTAAACGATAAAATCACCGCCAGTATGGTGAGGGTTGTAGGAGATAATGTAAAGGTGGACGTGTATCCTGTGAGTCAGGCAATAAAAATGGCTGAGGAACAAAGTTTGGATCTGGTAGAAATATCACCGAATGCCGATCCGCCGGTTTGCAAGATCATCGACTACTCAAAGTTTAAGTACGAGCAGAAGAAAAAGCAGAAAGAGATAAAGGCCAAAGCCCAGAAAACCGTAATAAAGGAGATTAGGTTTGGCCCTAACACGGATGAACATGATTTTAATTTCAAGTTGAATCATGCCATCAAGTTTCTGAGCGACGGAGCAAAGGTTAAAGCGTATGTCCATTTTTACGGACGTACCATTGTTTTTAAGGAAAGAGGGGAAATCCTGTTGTTAAAGTTCGCTCAGGCACTGGAAGACTATGCGAAAGTAGAAGCACTTCCAAAAATGGAAGGGAAAAGAATGTTCTTATTCCTTGCACCGAAAGTACAGAAGAAATAGAGTTAGAATTAGATAGAAATGCCAAAACAAAAAACAATTTCCGGAGCAAAAAAGCGATTTAAGCTGACTGGTTCAGGAAAAATCAAACGTAAAAAAGCGTTTAAGAATCACATTCTTACAAAGAAGGAGACTAAGCAAAAAAGAAACCTTCGATATATGAGTGTGGTAAGCAAGGCTGACGAAACAAACGTCAAGAATTTGCTTAAACTTAATTAATGGTTAAATGTTAAACCCGGTTATTGGCTGAAAGATTCGTAGCAATACGGACGCCAATCGCTAAAAATCAAAACAAATGAGATCAGTAAATCATGTAGCCTCTCGGACTCGTCGTAAGAAGATGATGAAGAATGCCAAGGGGTATTTCGGCAGAAGGAAAAATGTCTGGACAGTTTCCAAAAACGCCATCGAGAAAGGATGGACTTACGCTTACAGAGACAGAAAAGCAAAGAAGAGAGAGTTCAGAGCACTCTGGATTCAAAGAATCAACGCAGGAGCAAGAGAGCATGGCCTTTCTTATTCTCAATTCATGGGGAAACTGACTGCTTCCGGAATTGAAATCAACCGAAAGGTATTAGCCGACCTGGCAATGAACGAGCCGGCTGCTTTCAAAGCCATCATCGATAAAGTAAAATAAGAATTTCGATTAAAATACAGAACCCCATTTACCTTGTGAATGGGGTTTTCTTTTGTCTTGTAAAATTAGAAGTAAACGCATTCCTGTCTTAATTATGATCAAAGCAGTCAAAGTATTAAATGTTGCATCCACTTTCATGTTTGTGGTCATTCTGCTATTGATTTACGCATACCTCCCCATTAGTGTAGATCTGAATATTGACGGTGTTGAAAATATCCATAAACACCGTTTTTTCTATTACAGTATCACTGCTTTTATTGGGATTAATATTTTACTCCGCATCATCCTGAATCTGGGATTTAAGGGAACATCAGAAAATGTTCTTGCATGGATGACGGGTCTCATCTTTATCCTCAATGTTTATCTCACCTTTCTCGTAGGATTTGTTGGGGTATGGAATAACGCAACTCATATCAGTCCGTCTAACTATGCATATTTGAATTTTCTTGGACCTGTTTTTGTATTTTTTTGGTTCGGAGGACTAATTTTTTTAGTAGTCAAAAAGAAATAAAAGACACTGGTAATCAGATTTTTAAATTGACTTATTTCAAGTAAAACTACTCCAAAGAGATAGGTTGTTACGTGTGCTTATTGGATATTTATACTTATTTTCAAAACTGGATAAGTACATAGCGTATAACGATTTTAATTAATGGCAGAAGCGATTTATACCGAGGATAGCATTAAGTCTCTCGACTGGAAGGAACACATCCGTCTGAGACCAGGAATGTACATTGGTAAACTGGGTGACGGTTCATCACCGGATGATGGAATTTATGTCCTTGTTAAAGAGATCATCGATAACAGTATTGATGAACATATGATGGGGCACGGACGAACCATTGAGATTAAAGTAACAGATCATCGGGTACGGGTTCGTGATTATGGTCGCGGAATTCCTTTGGGTAAAGTGGTGGACTGTGTGTCTAAGATCAATACAGGTGGTAAATACGATTCCGGCGCATTTCAAAAATCTGTAGGATTGAACGGAGTGGGAACGAAAGCGGTAAATGCGTTATCCAACTATTTCAAAGTACAGAGCTTCAGAGACGGTGAGACGAAGCTGGCGGAGTTTGAAAGAGGAGAAGTGACCGTTGATTCTAAAATTCAAAAGGCGGATGGAAGGAACGGAACGGAGATCATTTTTGAACCCGATGGTGAGGTATTTAAGAACTACCACTTCATTCCCGAGTACCTGGAAAACCTGATGTGGAACTATGCCTATCTGAATGCAGGTCTGACCATTCACCTTAACAGCAAGAAGTTCCATTCAGAAAATGGACTCCTCGATTTACTTACCAGGAAATCCGATCCGGAAAGCCTTCGATATCCAATCATTCACTTGAAGGGTGAAGATATTGAAGTTGCACTTACTCATGCGAATCAATATGGTGAAGAATACTACTCGTTCGTAAATGGTCAGTTTACTACCCAGGGTGGAACTCATCTGGCTGCTTTCAGGGAAGCAATTGTCAAAACAGTTCGTGAATTTTATGGAAAAAACTTTGATGCAGCGGATGTCAGGTCTTCAGTGGTAGCCTCCATTGCAGTGCGTGTTCAGGAGCCGGTATTCGAAAGCCAGACAAAAACGAAGCTGGGCTCACAGAATGTTGGTCCGGATGGCCCGACCATGAGGACCTTTGTGAATGACTTCATCAAAAAGGAACTTGACAATTTCCTGCATAGGGACAGTAAAACAGCTGAAGCCCTGCTGAAGCGAATTCAGCAGTCTGAGCGAGAACGAAAAGAAATTGCCGGAATCAAGAAGCTGGCAAACGAACGAGCCAAAAAAGCAAACCTCCACAACAAGAAATTAAGAGATTGCCGGATTCATTACAACGATAAAAAGGGGGATGAAGCAAAAAAGGATAACACAATGGTCTTTATTACTGAGGGGGACAGTGCAAGTGGCTCTATTACCAAAACCCGAGAGGTTCAGACACAAGCCGTTTTTTCACTAAGAGGTAAGCCATTTAATTGTTTTGGCCATACAAAGAAGGTGGTATACGAGAATGAAGAGTTCAATCTGCTTCAACACGCCCTCAATATTGAGGACGGACTCGAAGGCCTGAGATACAGAAAAATAGTCATTGCAACAGATGCTGATGTAGACGGGATGCATATTCGGTTGCTGCTGTTGACCTATTTCCTGCAGTTCTTTCCTGAGCTGGTAAGAAACAACCACATTTTCATTCTTGAAACACCATTGTTCAGAGTAAGAAATAAGAAGGAAACCATCTATTGTTACTCAGAAGAGGAAAAGCAGGCGGCTGTGAATAAGCTGGGTAATAAACCAGAGATCACCAGATTTAAAGGACTTGGAGAAATTTCTCCGAATGAATTTTCCGGATTTATCGGAGAAGACATCAGATTGGAACCAGTCATCCTTCAGAAGGACACGAAAATTAGTGAATTGCTGGGCTTCTATATGGGTAAGAATACGCCTGATCGCCAGCAGTTTATCATTGAAAAATTAAGAGTGGAGAAAGATTTGATTGAGGAAGAAGCTGCTTGATGGAACGTACTAAATCTTTAACAACCAGATTTTTTAAGATGTATAAGATTGGAAGTATCATTCTGCTTTTCCTTATTATTCTTATGTATTCATGGACCCCTTTAATGCAGGGAAAAGCCATTGGGTATTTTTTAGCTATCGGCTATCCCATGCTAATTATTATTTTCGGTTATAAGGATTTTAGAAAATATTACAAAGCACTTAAGGAGATCTCTTATGATAAAGAAAATCTGTATGTGCATGAAAAGAATTATGAAATACAGATTCCGTATCACCAGATAAAGGATGTCGAGATTATTTCCCTTGGAGGTCTCTATAAATTCCATCTATATCATACAGATCAATTTGGTAAGGAAGTCATCTGTAAGCCATCAATCTGGTATCCATTGAACTATAAGAAAATTGACAAAGAGCTCAACAGAATTCGAGCAATGATTAGAAAAGCTCATCATAATTACAAAGAGCAAATAGGTATTGATAAAAGTTTAGCAAGCTTTAACTAATGGGAGAAGAACACGACGAAGAAAAAGAATTACATGAAGTCATCCCTATCTCAGGGATGTATGAAAACTGGTTTTTGGATTATGCTTCCTACGTAATCCTTGAGCGGGCAGTTCCTGCAATCAATGACGGCTTAAAGCCTGTTCAGAGAAGGATATTCCATGCGATGAAGGAAATGGATGATGGTCGCTATAACAAGGTGGCAAACATCATAGGAAGCACGATGCAGTACCATCCTCATGGAGACGCTTCAATAGCAGATGCCATTGTCAATGTGGGACAGAAAGACCTGCTGATCGATATGCAGGGTAACTGGGGAGACGTCCGAACCGGAGACTCTGCAGCAGCATCCAGATATATTGAAGCTCGTCTTTCCAAATTTGCACTGGAGGTTTTATACAACCCTCAGACTACCAACTGGCAATTGTCTTACGATGGCCGGAAGAAAGAGCCGGTAACCTTCCCTGTCAAATTTCCATTATTACTTGCACAGGGTGTTGAGGGCATTGCCGTAGGTCTATCTACCAAGATGCTCCCACACAATTTCATCGAAATAATTGAAGGGTCAATTGCCATTCTGAAAGGGAAAAAAGCAAAACTCCTTCCAGACTTCCTTACCGGTGGCAAAATTGACGTAAGCGATTATAATGACGGGAAACGTGGCGGGAAGGTAAGAGTCAGAGCTACTATCGTTGAAGAAGATTCGAAAACACTCCTTATAAAGGACATTCCGTATGGAACGACCACTACTTCACTCATTGAGTCGATTGTCAAAGCGAATGACAAGGGGAAAATAAAAATCAGGCAGGTGGTGGATAACACCGCCCAGGAAGTAGAAATAGCCATATCCCTGGCTTCAGGTGTTTCTCCGGATATCACAATGGATGCATTGTATGCTTTTACGGATTGTGAAGTATCGATTTCTCCAAATGCCTGTGTTATTGTTGATGATAAACCGATGTTTCTCACGGTTTCTGAAATCCTGAAACAGTCCGTTGACCAGACCATCGATCTTCTCAGGCGGGAGCTTGAAATCAGAAAAGGAGAGTTGCTGGAAAAAATCCTTTTCAGTTCACTGGAAAAAATATTCATTGAAAACAGGATATACCGGGATATCGAAGAATGCGAAACCTGGGAAGCTGTGATTGAAACCATTGACAAAGGACTTGATCCATTCAAACCTCAATTTTATCGGGAGATAACAGAAGAAGATATTGTCCGCCTGACAGAAATAAAGATCAAGAGAATCTCAAGGTTTGATTCATTTAAAGCTGATGAGATAATGAAGAAACTGTCAGAAGATCTGGCGGAGACTGAATATCATCTGAACCATTTGACAGAGTACGCCATTGCGTATTATCAAAACCTGCTTGATAAATATGGCAAAGGAAGAGAGCGCAAAACAGAAATCACAAACTTCGATACCATCAAGGCGACCGTTGTAGCGGCAAACAATGCAAAACTCTATATCAACAGAGAAGACGGGTTTGTAGGGTATGGATTAAAGAAAGATGAGTTCGTGTGCGAATGCTCCGATATCGATGATATCATCGCTTTTACAAAAGACGGAAAATGTGTTGTCACGAGGATACAGGATAAAACCTTTGTCGGAAAAAACATCCTGCATGCCGGAGTTTTCAAGAAGGAAGACGAGCGAATGGTCTACAACATGGTCTATGCAGATGGTGTGTCTGGAAAGTCATTTGTTAAACGCTTCCAGGTATTGTCAGTTACAAGAGACAGGCCCTACGATCTTACCAAAGGTGGCAAGGGAAAAGTCCTCTACTTCTCTGCAAATCCAAATGGTGAAGCGGAGATCATTACCATTTCACTGACTCAGTCCAGTTCAGCCAGGAAGAAAATATTCGATTTTGATTTCTCTGAACTGGAGATAAAAGGCAGAGGAGCAGGAGGAAATACACTGACGAAATACCCGGTTCGAAAAGTGGTGCTCAAAGAAGAAGGTAAATCAACCCTTGGAGGAGTGGATATCTGGTACGATCCGATCGTGGGGAGACTTAACAGAGATGAACGTGGCGATCTTTTGGGTAATTTTAATTCAGGAGATCAGGTCGTGGTATTTTACAAAGATGGCAGTTACGAGACCACCTCGTTCGAGCTGACCAACCATTACGATTTTGATAAAGTACTTGGGATTTATAAGCTGGAGACAGATGCAGCGTTCAATGCGATTCACTATGATGGAGAAACGAAGAACTTCTTTGTTAAGCGGTTCATTATTGAGACCAATACCCTGAACAAACGTTTTTTAATTACAACAGAAGCTCAGGGATCAAAACTGGTGTTTGTATCAAAAGGTATTCAGGCAGATGTAGAAGTTACCTACAAGGATGGACGAAAGCATGAGACAAAAGAACTTGACCTCATTAATCTGATTGATATTAAAGGCTGGAAAGCGGTGGGAAACAAGCTGCCGATTCAAAATGTCATTAAGGTGGAACTCAAGAGTGCCGTAACGCCTGCAATTGATCTGGCGGCCTTAAAAGAGGAAATTAAGGAAGAAGTGGAAGACGAGGAAAATCAATTAGGTCTTTTCGGAGAAAATGGGAAAGAATAAGGATGATCGGATAATTGAAGAGCTGGAAGAATTTGTTTCCGAACATAAGAAGGAATTCATTGACCGGGTTCTTCACAGACGAACACGTCACTTGACCCTTGTTTTTGAAGACATTGAAAAGCCCCATAATATCAATGCCGTTTTGCGTACGGCTGAATGCATGGGAATTCAGGATATCCATTTCATACAGAATAATAAAGGGTTTGAAATAAACACTTCGATTACGCAGGGGGCAGCAAAATGGCTCTCTTTTTATACCCATCCATCTCCTGAAAGTGTGGAAAATTGCTACAATAAGCTCAGGAACGAAGGATACGCCATTTATGCCACGTCACTTCATGAAACCTCCATTTCAATCAATGACATTGATCCGGGGATAAAAACTGCGATTGTTTTTGGAACGGAATCTGACGGAATAAGTAAAGAAGCTGGGGAAAAGGCAGATGGATTTGTTCATATACCAATGCAGGGGTTTACCGAAAGCTATAATTTATCTGTAAGTGCTGCCTTGTGCCTGAATACACTTATGCAAAAACTGGAAGCAGGGTTTCCACCCATATCAACGGAGGAACAGAAATGTCTGAAAGCGGAATGGTACCGTAGGATTGTTCGTGAGGCAGATCTGATTTTAAAAAAAAGAGGGGTGGTGTTGTGAAAAAAATAATCAAACTATTCACCTGGTCTGCGGTCTCGGTGGTGCTCTTTATACTGATCACCAATATATGGGTGGTGAGTTCTACAGCCGACAATATTTACAGTGAAGAAGACATTCCCGGAAACAAAGTGGCGCTGGTCCTGGGGACAAGTAAAAGAACCATAGACGGAAGCCCAAATCGCTTCTTTGTAGAGCGTATGAGCGCAGCAGCAGCGCTTTATGGAAAAGACAAAGTACGTCATCTTCTGGTGAGCGGAGACAACAGCTCAAAGTATTACAATGAGCCCAGAGATATGCTAAATGCACTGGGCGATCTGAATATTCCTGATAAGGATATTACCATGGACTTTGCCGGCTTCAGGACACTGGATTCAGTCGTGCGTTCGAAAGAAGTATTTGGTCAGGATTCGATTACCATCGTGACACAGCAATTTCATTGTTATCGCTCCTTATTCATTGCCAATAAATTCGGAATAAAAGCGATCGCCTATTCCGCTGATAAAGACCAGTCAATCGGATTAAGCCTGGCCTTCCGGGAAATACTCGCCCGCTCATTCGCTGTTGCAGATCTGTATATTTTTCAAAGAAAGCCCAAATTTCTTGGGGAGGAAATTGAGTTGGAAATCAAGTGAGTGGTTAAGACTGTGTATTGGCACTGAAAAGTTATTAAGGAGTTCTTAATTGTGGCAGAGAGGGTGATCGCACCCTGGATTCTGGCAACCATCATTGCCACTATTGGAAGCAAGGAACGCATAGTTTGTGCGCTAAGAAGAGAATAGAAGGATCTGCTTAGACTGAGACCACTGTTAGGCAGAATATAGTGGGCCATGCGTTAGCTCGCCCGCTGAGCTCTGATCAATATCCCGTTCGGACGAGGGGGTTAGGAAATTAACCCAATCAGTTAACAGCTAACTATATACAATCCCATTTCCCTTTGCCCATTCAATAAGCTCCTGCAATCCTGCGCTGCAATCATCCCTTATCGAAGTAAGTATTTCCTGGTTGGCAGATTCCGGGTTGTTCTGCAATTCTTCCAGATGATCCCCACTGACCAGTCCAAGCATTTTGGCAGAAGGCTTAAGCTGATGTGCCGACTTTCCAAGATTCTCAAAGTCACCGGTATCAAGCTCAGACTGCATTTTTTCAGAGAGTGCCTGTATGGTTTCTTCGAACGTTTTGATGAATTGCAGGATGAAGTCATTATCTCCATCGCTCACCGTTTCCAGATAGGTAAAATCGATTTCCATGTATACTCTAAGTTAATAATATTCTATTATCAGAATCGAGGATTTTTTTTTGTAATTTCGTGCGAAATTTTCAACTAAATAAAGAATGATCCCAGAATTTGAATCCCTCCGTGAAGATGAAGTAGAAGTGATTGTGAAAGCACCTGTATATGTCGCTATTCTAATAGCCGGTGCTGATGGAAACATTGATAAATCTGAAAGAAAAGAAGCAATCAATGTGGCCAGAAATAAGCAATCCAGATCCAGAGAGCAGCTGGCAGAATTTTATAAAATTGTTGGCGAAGCTTTTGAAGACAATTTTAACAGCCTCATTGATGAATTGCCATCTGGAACTGAAGAACGAATCTCAGCAATTACAAAGGAGTTGAGAAAGTTGAATTTCATCCTTCCCAAGGTGGATAAAAACTTCTCTATAAAATTTCACGCAAGTCTCAAAGAGCTTGCAAAAAAAATCGCTGAATCTTCAGGAGGTGTTTTAGGATACCTCTCTGTCGGTTACGAAGAAGCCAAACTTATGGAGCTTAAGATGATCAACGATCCTTCAAAATAGAAAATTATCATAATCAACAAAAAACCCTGACAGAGATGTCAGGGTTTTTTGTTTCTTTACAGGCATGCATGCAAGCGCAGTAGCACCTTTAAGGCTGGTTTTTATTATGTGGCTTTTTTTCACGGTGGAATTTTACCTGGAAATTGACCTGGGTTTTCTTGGTATTTACCCGTTAAGTATTAAAGGACTGTTGGGAATCATTGCTGCGCCCATGGTGCATGGAAACTTTAATCATCTTTTATCCAACACAATTCCGTTGCTCGCTTTGGGTGGAAGTCTGTATTTTTTCTATTCGCACATTGCTTCAAGGGTCTTTTTGCATGCCTATTTCTTTACCAATATCCTGGTCTGGTTTTTTGGAAGGCCGTTTTACCACATCGGAGCAAGCGGAGTGGTATATTCACTGGCCTCTTTTCTCATTTTCTACGGCCTGTTCAGGAGAAATTTCAAAACTGTTCTTATAAGCCTGATAGTGGTCTCTATTTATGGCGGGCTTGTTTTCGGAATCCTACCATCCAACCATGGAGTCAGCTGGGAATCGCATATGATGGGGGCTTTGGTGGGTCTCGTTAGCGCGTATCTTTTTCGACATGAACATTAATATTACTAAAAATATTAGTAATATTAATCAATGGATTATTTAAAGGGAAAAGGGGCACAAATTAATGTGCCCAACAGGTTTTTGGAACATCAAATCACTTTGGAGCACGTGGAAGGGATTGATGAAGAATTGTTATTGGAGCGTCCCGGAACCGAAATATTTTATGAAAGCCCAAAAAAAATAATCTCCTATAACAACAGTCCGGATATTGGAATGTCTGCTTCCATTAACCCTTATCAGGGTTGTGAGCACGGTTGTGTTTATTGTTATGCACGTAATTCCCATGAATATTGGGGGTTCAGTGCCGGCCTTGATTTTGAGACAAAAATCATAGTGAAGCCGGATGCACCTGCATTGTTGGAAAGGACTTTTCTTCAGAAAAACTATAAGCCAAAGATTATCATGTTGAGCGGTAATACTGATTGTTATCAGCCGCTCGAAAGAAAATTCAAAATAACAAGAGAAATTTTGGATGTTTGTCTTAAATACAAACATCCCATAGGAATTATTACTAAAAACACCCTGGTTACCAGAGACATAGATATCCTTTCTGGTCTGGCGAAAAGCAATCTGGTTCAGGTCATCTTCTCCATCACATCAGAAGATGAAAAGCTCAGAAGGTTAATGGAACCACGTACGGCGAGTGCTAAAAAGAAATTCAAAGCAATAAGTACACTCAGTCAGAAAGGAATTCCGGTTGGGATAATGAATGCGCCCATTATTCCCTCATTAAATCACCATGAAATTCCCTCAATTATTAAAAGAAGTGCTGAAGCCGGAGCAGCTTTTGCAGGCTATACGGTAGTCAGGCTAAATGGTCAGGTTGAAAAAGTATTTCATGACTGGTTGTTGAAGAATTTTCCGGGCCGGGCAGAAAAAGTATGGAAGCAAATAGGAGAATTGCACGGCGGTTCCGTAGGAGACGCTCAATTCGGAAGAAGGATTTCAGGAGGAGGGAAGACGACAGCAATGATAAAGCAGCTATTCGAAACCAGTAAAAGGAAATATATGAAGCAATCAAAACCTGATCCTCCTGATCTGACAAAATTCAGAAAGGGCGGAAATTATTCACTTTTTTGAATAAAAAAACCCTGACGATTACTATCATCAGGGCCCTCTTCATATTTAACCTTGATAGGTTAGATTTTAATCTTTAAGGTGCGAACTCATAAACCAGGCTCCCCCGGCCAGTGCAAGATCTTTAAAGAATGTGAACATTCCTGCATCACTCCCTTCCAATCCCGCCGGCAGATGAACTATTACAGCGAACAATAATAACATCAAACCGAGAAGCTGTGCTGCTAACTTAGCTTTTTTTCCAATAATAATTGCAATTGCAGCCAACACAAGTCCCATTCCGGTCAAATAAACCCATAAAACGGACATAGGTAAAAAATCCGGAACCATTCCAGCCATCTTGTTCGCGTTTCCAAGGTGTCCAAAACCAAAGTAGGCCATAGGAATCACAAACATTAGTTTTCCAATAAAATCCAGGCTTTTCACGTTAGGGGTGTTTGATGTAATAACTAAACTAATTAAAGGTGTGCCAAGTTGAAAATAACTTTTGAATTATTCTTCTTTTAATTGAGAGAGAAAAACTTCTCTTGTTCGAATTCTGTCTGGCTTGTCAGATTTGGTTCTTACAAATTTCTCAAGAAAATGAATATTTCCAGGTTTCTCATACTTTTCCAGCATGTCAATATTCAGGTGAACATCATGCGGCTGACCTTCAATCAAAAGAATGATTTTGTTACCGAGTTTGTTATCAGGAACAGAGGTAATGATGAAATTTGCGTTAAGTTGATGAGCGAGTCTGGCCTCAGTTTCTTCAGGGTTAATTTTTACTCCACCCGTGTTGATAATAAAATCAGATCTGCCAATCCATTTAAACCTGACCGGAGACTGATATGCAATCAAATCATTCGTGGTGAGCCATTTATCGTCAGTGATGGTTCCGCTCACTTTTAGCCTGCCATCATTCGTCTTTTTAATAATGGCATCCCCGACACATTCGAAGAAACTCTGAGTACTTTCTCTCAGTGCAAAGTGTGAAACAGTTTCAGTCATTCCAAAAGTTGCGTAGATTTTAGCATTGGTTTGGAAGTTAATTCCTCCGAAAACGGCCCCACCAATCAGTAAAATTTTGAACCGATTAACCTGCTCTTTAGTTGCCAATTGCATCTGGAGAGGAACAAGTGACACGAGATCGTAATATTCATTTTCACTTTCAATTTGACTGAGAGGGTCAGATTGAGGGGCAATCACTCTAAGATTAAGATTACGTATCAATGATCTGAAGACAACCATAGCGCCTCCAATCATTTCAGGATTTATGCAAAGCAGGGATGAGGAAAATGTATTATCAGGGTCAATCTTTTCCATGGTGGATCGGCAACTGTATTCAATTTTATTTCGACTGATTCTTACGGTCTTTGGTTTGCCGGTTGACCCGGATGTTTTAAATTCGAAGTATGGCTTATTTTCTTTCCATGACTTAATAAGCTCGATTACTTTTTTTTCATAATCAGCAAATTTTTTCCTGGAAATTCCTTCTTTCTGAATTTCATCTATCTTTAGTTCGCATTTTTCAAATTTTACAATCATTGACCTGGTGGATAACGAAGAGATAATAGTTAGCAGACTTATTAGCAAAGATAAGAGGGCATTTGAACTGGTTTTTACAAAATACTACGGAACGATGGTATTGTATGCTGCAAGGTTCATGGATACCAGAGAAGATGCGGAGGAGATTACACAAGAAGTATTCGTAAAATTTTGGGAGAAATGCGATACACTGTCCCCTGATTCTTCGATTAAAAGTTACCTGTACAGGTCAGTTCACAACTCTTGTCTGAATGCCATAAAACACGAGAAAGTAAAAGATTCTTACAGGCAATACATGGTTCAGTTTATGGAATCTTCGAGCGAAAGTGTAATAGAACCAGAAGACCCTGATGAATTGAGAGCAAGAATTGTTGGCGAAATTGATAATTTACCTCCAAGATGTTCGGAAATCTTTAAATTAAGCAGATTTGAAGGTTTGAAGTATCAGGAAATAGCTGAGCACCTGGGTATTTCCGTAAAGACTGTAGAAGTTCAAATGGGAAAAGCATTGAAAGTATTGAGAGAGAAATTAGGCGATTTAAAGAGTAAAGTTGGTGCGTCATAGCATACTTCTGTTAATTGGCGTTTGTTGTTCATTACATTGCCTGGGCCAGAATAAGAATGAGCGAATCACTTTGAGTTTTGAAAATATCGAGCTTGAGGTAATTTTTGATTCACTTTCAGCACAGACTGGCTATTTTTTCAGTTACAATTCAGACCTTCTTCCAAAAGGCAGCAAATATTCAATTTCAACTGAGGATCTTCCCATAGATCAATTCCTGTCGGAACTCCTTGTTGGTACCAACCTTAAGTATTCTTTTTTTAAGGATCAGATAATTATTCATTATGAAGCACCCGAGCAAAACGAAAAGAAGAAGAGAAAACTCTTTAGTATAAGTGGCACAGTAACAGATGAATGGGGAAATCCTTTGAAAGATGTCAATGTGTTTTTGGACGGGACGACCATTGGCATATCTACTGATATTGATGGTAACTATCGTCTAAACAGAATTCCTCCGGGGTATTATGATCTGGTATTCTCTTATGTAGGCTATAAAAATGCTGTCTATGATATTTCTGAGTACAATGGAGGATCCAGGATTCAGCGTCATAAGATGGAACCATCTATTAGTGAATTACAGGAAGTTGAGGTGGTGGCTGAGCGCATTACGAATGAATATGATACCTGGTATGCATTTTTTGAGTTATTTCAGAATGACTTATTTGGTACCTCATTCAATGCAGGACATTGCTACATTTCAAATCCTGAAGTCATCAGCTTTACGTATCATGAATCAAACAACAAACTTGTGGCATTTGCCACAGAACCGATTAAGATAAGAAATGAAGCAATGGCTTATCAAATCACTTATTTCCTCGAATCATTCGAAAGAACGGATACGGACCTCAGGTACAGAGGACAGATAAAATTTCAGAATGACTATAACCCTGATGGCGGATTTACAAGGAAACAAATAAGAGCTGAAAGAAAAAAGAGCTACAATGGCTCATGGAATCATTTTAGAAAATCTCTATTAGAGGACCGCCTAAAAAAAGATGGATTTAAGATATCCAGAACGAAGGATCCGACCCGGATTAAAGCGAATCGATTAAAACCAACTGACGCTGCGGATATTCTTGTTTTCAAAGGGAAACACTGGGAGCTCGATTTCAAGGACTACCTGGTAGTATTCTATAATAAGGAAAAGGAAAGCCTGAATTTTCTGCTTGATACACAATTTTCTTCTGTCATTTATGCAGATTCGTTGGATGAGAACAGAACGTTGCTGAGAAATCCGGGAAAACAAATATCTTTATTGAAGTTGTTAAAAAGACCATTGAGAATTGATTTAAACGGACAGGTAATGGATAGTTTTGCATCAACATCTTTTGGATACTGGGCGTGGGAAAGACTGGCTAACCTTGTTCCTTTAAATTATGATCCAAAATATGATAATTTTTAATATTTGATATAGGGGTAAAGGAAAGTGTAAGTTGTTAATAATCAGATAGAAAGAACAATATGAACGAGCAGTTAGCGAAATATTTTTCCGGGGAATGCACCAAAGACGAAATTAAACAGGTGAATTCATGGAGAAGTGAGTCTTTTGATAATTCAAAAGAGTTCAATGAGGCGAAGAATATTTGGGTCAGTCTTCAGGAGGCGCCCGAGCCGGATAATCGAATTCTGGATGGAATACTTGGAGAAGCTGATGCCAAAGTGATTAAAATTTCAAGAGGCTGGAACTGGACCAGATATGCTGCGGCTGCAGTTGTTATTCTTGGTCTTGTTTTTTCCATTAGGCTCAGCCTTTCCGGTGACGATAGTATTCAAAAACTGGCTGATGGCAGTGAAATTGTGTTGCATGGCGAATCATCCATCAATTCAGTGAGCATTACAGATAATATCCGTGAAGTCAGACTTACAGGAAAAGCCTACTTTGATATTGAAAGAGATGAGTCAAGACCTTTTATTATAATCACTGAGAATGCCAGAATAGAAGTATTGGGTACTTCTTTTGTAATTGATGCATCTACAGATAAAACAGAGGTAAGTGTGGAATCAGGACTGGTTGCGCTGGTGAAGCCTGGAAAGTCAGGGAAAACGGACTTAACCGTAAAGCTGTCTGTAGGAGAGGTTGGAACAGTTGATAACGCGAGCCCCGGGATATTTAAGAAAAACAATAACAATCCAAATTACCTTGCCTGGAAGACTAAAACGCTCACGTTTGAACGATCTAAGATGTCTGATGTTGAGCTCATTCTGGAAGATGTTTATGGTATTGATATAGAGTTTGAAAATGAAAACCTCAGAAATTGCAAGCTCACAGCAAAATTCAAAGAGCGGAGAGCTAAAGATGCGATCGAAATTATCGCCAGGACATTCAACCTGACATTCGATATGAAAAATGAGAAGGTTATTCTGAAAGGGAAAGGTTGTTAAGGAAACTGAGGTAGTTGACCAAAATTTTAAATATTGCAGCGGTCAATAAAATCTTCTTTGTTGTAATTCAGGTTCAATTAAATGTATTAACAGGTAGGTACTTTTATAACCTTAAGGAATCCATTTGATATCATCGAAATTCGGCTTTCTCTTTTCCAAAAAGGCATTCCGTCCTTCCTTAGCCTCATCAGTCATGTAAGCTAATCGTGTAGCTTCACCTGCGAATACCTGCTGACCAACCATGCCATCATCAGTCAGGTTGAAAGCAAACTTTAGCATTTTAATCGATGTAGGGGATTTTTCTAAGATTTCTTGTGCCCATTGAAAAGCCGTATCTTCAAGTTCCTCGTGAGGGATTACATCATTAACCATTCCCATTTCGTATGCTTCCTGAGCGGAATAATTTCTTCCTAAAAAGAATATTTCTCGCGCTCTTTTTTGCCCAATCATTTTTGCCAGGTAAGCAGATCCATAACCTCCGTCAAAGCTTGTTACATCTGCATCTGTTTGTTTGAATATTGCGTGCTCCTTGCTGGCCAGTGTTAAATCGCAGACAACATGCAAACTATGCCCGCCTCCAACTGCCCATCCGGGTACAACTGCAATGACAACCTTGGGCATAAAACGAATTAAGCGTTGAACCTCAAGGATGTTGAGTCTTGGCATTCCATCATCATCCACGTATCCCTGATGTCCACGTGCACGCTGATCACCTCCGCTGCAGAAAGCATGGACTCCATCTTTTGGAGAAGGCCCTTCGCCGCTAAAAAGAATGACACCAATGCCAGGATCTTCTCTTGCATCTAAAAAAGCCTTATAAAGTTCTCCTACCGTCTTTGGGCGAAATGCATTTCTTACCTCAGGTCTGTTAAATGCAATTCTTGCAACCTTACCACACTTCTTATAGGTAATATCTTCAAATTCTTCTACTGTGGTCCAATTAATGCCTGTCGTACTCATTTATTCCGTTTTTAAATGCTTTAAATTCTTTCTGATTGATTTCCGGAGTAGTTTTTATCTCAAGTAATTTAGCTTTCGGTGATTGATCATAAAAGCTATCAAGTGTAACTTTTAAATCGTTCATATTATCAACAAGAGTGTATTCAATACTGTTCTCCTCACAAATGTTTTTAGCGGTCCTGTCATGTCTTGTTTCAAAGTATTCCTCAAGTTCAGGGAGCCTGGACGGTCCATCAATTAAGCGAAATATCCCACCACCCAAATTGTTCAGGACAATAACCCTTAGGTTGGGGAGATCATAATTATTAAAGAAAGCGTTGCGATCATAGTGAAATGCAAGGTCACCCGTTATAAGTAGGTGAATAGCTGAATCAACCAATGAGTTGCCAACAGCAGTGGAAGTGCAGCCATCTATACCGCTGGTTCCTCTGTTGCTCCATATTTCAACCTGTTTTCCAATACCAAATAGCTCAGCATATCTTACTGGTGTTGAGTTACTTAAGTGAAGTTGAGTGGTTCCAGGTAAATGGCCCAAAATTGCTTTTACTGCCGACAACTCACTGAATACTGAGAAGCTCCAATTGGCAATATGGTCGCGAGCATTACCTTCATGGGTCTCCCAATCTTTCAAATATTGGATAGCTGCATTTGAGAAATCTTGTCTATTGAGAGACTGGATTGAGCATTGAACCAGGTTTGGGTTCGTGGAATACGTATCCACCTTAATCCCGGCAGGATCAAAATGATAGTGTTCTATTGGCTTAAAATGCTTTATATAATTCTTAACTGACTTAGATAACACGGACATACCGGTCGTGAGTAATATGTCAGGTTGTAGTTCGGACTGGTTTTTAAGAAATAGATCAGCGTGTGCGATTCCTTCAATTCTGAGATTACTTAAGGGAGAATGCAGAATTGGAACAAATTCCTGAATGGATGTAAAGAAATTAGATAAGTCTTCATTGTAATTCTGTTGTCCAGACAGAATGAGCACTTTCTTACCCTTTAAATCAAGTAGAGGTGCATCATCATGAAAACTCTCGTAAGTGGGCTTAATTTGATTTTCATTTATAAATGTAAGTTTTTGTTTTTCAGCAGGGTAGAAGGGCTCTTTGAAGGGGATATTAATATGGACTGGTCCCAAAGGAAGTTTTGATGATTCCAGAATTACCTCAGTCAATCCTTTGGTATATACACGAGCATCCTCACCAGTCCTTATAACAGGCAATTGTATAGTTGACTTAACATGATTCTTTAAGGCATCAAACTGTCTGATCGTCTGTCCATCTCTCTGATCAATTAATTCAGGAGGGCGATCTGCTGATATTACAATTAACGGAATTTCCCTGTAATAAGCTTCAGCAATAGCCGGTGCATAATTAAGCAATGCAGTTCCTGATGTGCAACACAAAACAACAGGCTGTTTTAGCTTCTGAGCAATGCCCAGTGCCACAAAACCTGCTGATCGCTCATCCGGGATCACCCATTTCTTAATCTTCTCATTTCTGGAAAAGGAAATAATCAGAGGCGCATTTCTTGATCCCGGGGACAATACGACATGATTTATGCCGTGCGCATGACAAACCTCTGAAGTATTGTAGACCGTTGGATGAAGCATCAGCGTTGGACGATCCGCATAAGTGTTACCATTTTCATCTCTGTCTCTTTCATTTCTTTTTGTGGGTTAGAATCATGAGTAATACCTGCTCCGGCATATAAACGGGCATGAGAGCCTGAAATACTCATACACCTCAAATTGACAAACAAATCAGTTGATTCATTGAAATTAACAGGGCCCAGGAAACCCGAATAGAACAATCGGTCATAACCTTCATTTTCAAGAATGAAATCTCTGGCGGGTTCAAGCGGCATACCACAGACGGCTGAAGTTGGATGAAGAAGTTCGAGCATTTGATCTGCAAGCTTTTCAAACTGAACCTCGCTGTATTTGACTTCAAATTCAGTTCTCAGGTGAGCCAGATTCCCGGCCTTAATGGTTTTTGGTCCATTTTCATAAAATTCCCTAAGCCTTATCTTTTTGAAGCAGTTGATGACGTACCTGCTTACGAATGCCTGTTCTTCAATTTCTTTCTGTGTCCAGGCAATATCTGACAATGCCTGTTCCTGCTCCATGACTTTTGTGCCGGCCAGGGAGATCGTCTTAAATCTTGTTGAGTTATCTGAAATGAGTAACTCAGGGGTAGCTCCAACCCAAACTCCTTCATCGGGCAAATGAACCATACTGCAAAAAGCATTGGGGTACTGGTCACACAACTCATCAAAGAAACTCATTAATGAAAAATTCTCTGGTAACGAAATGTCATGAACCCTTGACAGCACCACTTTCTCGAAGCTTCCCTTTTCGATTTCATTAAGTGCTTTTTGAACGATTGATTCGAATGAATTGGATGGAGTTCTTCCGGGAACTGATTTTTTCCTTACAGGAACTGACTCCTTAAGTGTTTCAATGAAAGAATCAAGTTGTTCACTGCCTACACTTGGGTTTATTTGAAGATCTTTTCCAACAATAAGGTCGGCCTTAATGTGAAAGGGTTTTATCGGGTGAGAATCTGCAAATGAATTAAATAAGAATCCAGTTCCCAATTCATCGAGACTTTTGCCTGATGACAAAGGAGGCGTAAGACTAATAATCAAATTAGTTAATAGTGTTTCAGGCATGCGCCAACATGCAAATGAATAGGACGAGTCAGCCAGCTTTTCTATAAGCGACTCTGTATTAATGTCTGAAAGTAATTTTGATAATTTCTCCAAAACTATTTTGTGGTTAGCACGGCCATGGTGATTCGACTAATTGCTACAAGTTGATTTTCTTCATTCCTTATCTCAATACTCCACACCTGAGTTCCTTTTCCAAGGTGTATAGGCGTGGCTCTTCCGGTCACTTTTCCACTCCTGGCCGATTTTATATGATTTGTGTTTATTTCAAGTCCTACCGCATGCTGTTTACCCATTTCAATAAATAAGGTAGCTCCAACGCTCCCCAGCGTCTCGGCAAGTGCAACAGACGCACCGCCATGCAACAAACCCATTGGCTGTTTTGTTCGGTTATCCACCGGCATGGTAGCTTCAAGATAATTATCACCAATTTTAGTGAATTCTATTCCCAAATGCTCGACCATACTTCCTTTGCTCATTTCATTGAGCACATCTAATTGTACGTAATCAGGAAAAATTCTTTCTTTACTCATCTTATCGCAAACCAAATTCAAACAGGATTGAAAACCAAAACGATTTACCTGCTTCGACATGGAGAAACCGACTTTAACCGGAACGGCATGGTTCAGGGCAGAGGGATAAATGCATCATTGAATGATTCTGGCCAAAAACAAGCCGTCAGTGTAAGCAGGAGGCTAAGCGGTGTTTCTTTTGATAAATTCTATGCCTCTTCCCTGATCCGAACACATGAAACACTGGCTCCCTTTGGGGTTGATTTTGATGCAATGGATGGATTTGATGAAATAAGCTGGGGTGATCAGGAGGGTGTAAAAACGAGTGAAGCGGAACGTGCAGCCTATGCAAAAACTTTATCAAAGTGGCGACAAGGTAATCTGACGCTAAATATTGGCGGAGGAGAAAGTCCTATTCAGGTAATGGAAAGACAAAAATTTGCTATGGATAGGGTATTGAGTCAGGATCATCATTCAATACTAATTTGCATGCATGGCAGGGCCATGCGAATACTGCTTTGCTGGATGCTTAATTATCCGTTAAACTACATGGATGGGTTTCCACATAGAAATTGTTCTTTCTATTCGTTAAAACAGACAGGAAATTCGTTTTATCTGAATGAATTCAATGAAACGGGTCACTTAGATGGCTAAACAAAAGATTCATACAGAGGTAGGCAAGCGCACCATAGAACTCTCAAATCTTGATAAAGTTCTGTATCCTGATGACGGAATTGTAAAAGCTCAAGTCATTGAATACTACCTAAAACTGGCCCCAACCATTCTCAATCATATCAGAGGAAGGGCATTGTCTCTTGTTCGATTCCCGGATGGTATTTATGGAGAACAATTTTTTCAAAAACACAGACCTGACTGGACGCCTGACTGGATCGATTATAAACGATTGGGTCAGGAACGGCTCAAAGAATACATTGTAGCAAAAGAGGAGGCGACACTGGTATGGCTTGCCAACCTGGCCTGCCTGGAACTACATCAGATTCACAGCATTGCGGAGAAAAGCGACAAGCCGGACTACATTGTTTATGATCTGGACCCGCCTGAAGACGGATATGACTTTAATGACCTGAAGCAAATTGCCTTCAACCTGAAAGAACACCTCGAACGATCCAATTACCATGTTTTTGTAAAAACCACCGGGGGAAAAGGGCTTCATCTTGTAACTCCAATTGAAGCTAAGTACTCGTTTTCGGAGTGTTTCGAATGTGCAAAGAAGATCGCGACCGATTTTATCAACAAATACCAGGAAACGACGCTCCATATTAAAAAGGAACATCGTAAAGGAAGAGTCCTGATTGATATTTATCGCAATCGTCCTTCTCAAACAATAATCAGTCCTTACAGCCTTAGAGGCCGACCAGGAGCAACGGCTTCAACACCGCTAATGTGGGAAGAACTTGAAGCGTTGAAATCACTCTCAGACTGGAACTTAGTGACCACAATGGAAAAGGTTCTTAGCTCTGGTGATGCATGGGAGTCAATCAGAGGATGGGCTGTGCCTCTGCATACAGATAAAAGAGCCTATGCTGCCAAATCATTACCGCCCAATGAAAAGCATAAAACCCCTGAACAGCTTTCTGATTACGAAAAGAAAAGAGACTTTACCAAAACTCCCGAGCCATTCCATTCCGAAAATGATACACCGGGCAGTCGATTTGTCATCCAGAGACACCATGCATCACATTTGCATTATGACCTTAGACTGGAGCAGGATGGTGTCCTGAAATCATGGGCCATACCACGAGGAATGCCTCCTAAACCCGGGGTAAAACGCCTCGCTGTACAGACCGAGGACCATCCATTGAAGTACCTGACATTCGAGGGTGAGATTCCGAAGGCTGAATATGGTGGTGGTATGATGTGGGTGTATGCGTCCGGCCGTTATGAAATTACAAAAGAAAAGAAAGAGGGCTTTTACTTCCGGCTCTCCGGAAAGCAATTATCCGCAGAGTACCGGATGCATTTGATGAAAGACAAAGAATGGCTGCTGGAACGTGTGGATAATCCCCAGCAGGATTTCCTTGGAAATGTGATGAAACCAATGCTGGCAGATGTCTCAAAAAAAGTGCCTGTTGGAGGGTATGAGTATGAGGTTAAGTGGGACGGGATTCGGGCTCTGATATACCTGAATGAAGGTGAACTAAAAATTTATAGTCGAAACCTTAATGACATCACAGATCAATTTCCGGAGCTGAATGTCCCCGAGGAAGCATTCAGAATCAATAACGCAATTTTTGATAGCGAGATTGTCTGTCTTGATTCGGAAGGCAGGGCCAACTTTAAGAAAGTAATTAAGCGGCTGATGACCAAAAAAGGATTTGATCGGGAGTCAAAGAGAAGTCCGGCTTACTGCTACCTTTTTGATTGTCTGTACCTGGATGGAAGATATTTGGTCAATGATCCGCAGGACAGAAGACGGTGGTGGATGACAGATTCAGTAAGAATTGGAGAGACAAACTACAGAATAAGCGAAAGCATTAAAGACGGGAGGGCGTTGTTCGAAGCGACAAAGAAGATGGGTATCGAGGGTATCATAGCCAAGAAAATTGATGGACGCTATGTATTTGGAAAAAGAAGTTCCGACTGGATTAAGATAAAGGTGAAAGAGACAATGGATTGCGTGATCATTGGATATACCAGGGGAGAAGGAGAAAGAGAAAAATATTTTGGGTCACTTCAGCTGGCTGAAAAGAAGGGTGATGAGTTGATCTATCGCGGCAGAGTCGGTACCGGGTTTGATGATTTCATGCTGAAATCTTTATCGACACAATTCGCTGATCATCATTGCAAAATAAAGCCGGTAAAGGAAGAAGCCCATGAAGAGAAAAAGACAATCTGGATCGATCCGATTTTCACCTGTGAGGTTGAATTTTCCATGATTACAGATAGTGGAACATTTAGAGATCCGGTATTTAAGAAAGTCCTGGATTAGATGGAACTAATCATTCTATTTTTAACTTTAAGCAATTCTAAGTACATTTATAGAGAACGTACTACCCGCCACTTATGCCTGAAAAAAGGAGAATAGTACTGATTGATGACGATTTTACCACGAATACGCTCAATAAACTAATCATTGAGAAGTCAGAGCTGGTAGATGAAGTCGTTATATTCGACAGAGCCGATCAGGCACTTGAATTTTTCCAGTCTGAGAATGATGAAAGCAATAATTCCCTAACTCTTTTAGACATCAATATGCCGGTGATGGATGGATGGGATTTTCTAAATGAATATGACAAGCTTAATGGCAAAATGAAACGGAATAAGATCATACTGCTTACTTCTTCCATTGATCCGGCCGATAAGACAAAGGCGGAAGAATTTAAGCCGGTTGCAGAGTACAGGTCAAAACCTCTATCTATGGAAATGCTCAAAACGCTGGTAGATAAATACTTTACGCAATCGGCAGGGTGATTTGAAAAGTTGTCCCCCCGTCTTTTTCTGATTCTACGGAAATACTGCCCGAAAGCACGCTCACCCTGTTATTTACAAGGTAGAGTCCAATGCCACGGCCTGATTTCACCGGATCAAACCTTTGATACATCCTGAACATTTTCTTTTTGACTTCCTTTAGATCCATACCGGTTCCATTATCGACAATGGTCACTGTCAGTTTCTTTTTCCTGATACGACCTTCAATGGTTAGCTTCAATGTTCTTTCATTGCTTCTAAAACGAAGCGAATTGGAAATGAGATGATGGAAGATATCATGGAGGAACGGGCCATATGATTTAATGGAAATTTCGCTATCTATTTTGAGAGAGACTGAAGCTCCTGTTGCTTTAATCTCTTCATCAAAGTTTTCGAGAATGTCTGCAATTGCTTTTCTCAAATTGATTTTCCTGTATTCAGATGGTTCCGGCTCACGCTCATTGAGCACAGTACTTAAATCCCTGATGGTCTGATCAATTTTAAATGAGGACTTCTTAATATGTCCGATTATTTCGTCGGTGTTTAAGCCGGTATTTCCATTTTCGTAAAATTTTGAATAGCCAATGATTTGCGTCAGGGGTTCCCTGAGATTATGTGAGATAACGCTGTTAAATTCCTCGAGATTCTTATTTCTGGATCTCAATTTGTCAATGAGCAAATCCTTCTCCGCCTGGTGTTTCACCATCCGCTCTTTTTCTCTAAACTGATACACAAGCCCAATCGTAATTATTAATAAAACTGCAAGCGTGATCACGAACATGAGTCTGGATTGACTGGATCTGTTTGCGGTTTTCTGCTCCTGAATAAGCAGATCATTTTCTTTAGAGCTGATTTCAGCAAGAAGTGATGACTTGATTTTTTCTACTGTGTTTGTGAACTCATGGGTCCTCAGACTGTCTTTTAGCTGTTGGTAACTATTGAGTACAATGCTGGCCTCTTTATAGCGCTCATCTGCCGTTAACAACATGTATTCCAGGTATGATATCTCCAGCAAAAGATCATTGGCATTTATCTCTTTGGAGAGTCCTTTAGCAATTTGAATGTTTTCACTACTGAGATTAAAAGAATTGCTTTTCAGGTAATAGTCTGCAATTTTCAGGTAATTCTGAATGGCACCTCTTGTATCCTCAATTTGAAGACGGATACTTAGTGACTCCTTCATTAGCTCCAGTGCTTCAGGGAATTTACCTTCCCTGAATTTAATTTCTGCAAGTCCAAAAAGAGCATAAGCGAGTCCTCTTCTATCTCCTGATTCATCTGCGAATTGCCTGCCCAGATTGTAGTAGTGCGAAGAGGAATCAATTTCACCCTTGAACAAATACGTCTCGGCAATATTATAGGCGATGATCGATGGTTTTCTTTTGAGGATTTTTCGGGCAATTCCCCATGCTTCTGAGTAGTAAAGCATGGCAGAATCATAAAGTTTTTTCTTTTTGAATACCTCACCGATGTTGTTATTCAATCGTGCACGATCCAGGTGATTGTTTTCGTCACTTAAAGATAAAGCCAGCAGATAGTAGGAGAGTGCCTGGTCTTGTAGCCCGACTACCCAAAAACTGCTTCCCTTGTTGGAAGTAGCTCTGACAAGTCCTGGAGAATAACTGAACGAATCCGCAAGCCTGATTGCTTCATTGATATAGGGTAGTGATTTGGCCGGCTCAGATTTAATAAATTCAAAAGAAAGCTCGTTCAGTATGTCAATGTAAGCTGAATCGATCACTCGTGTTTGTTCGAGCCTGTTAATCAGACTGTCCCTAAGTTCCTTTTGGGAATAAACAGGCAGCAAAAACAGAAAAAGAAGACTGGCTGAAAGTATTCTCATTTTCAATTGAGATGCGAAGCTATAAAATTAACTCCTGGCTATGTAGGTTACCTGATTTTTTAAAATACCAATTAACGGGTGGTAAACTTAAGAAAATATTAGGTCGGCGATGGTATAAAGCGAGGTAAAAAATTACCTTTGATTCATGTCTTCATACGCACAAATTATTGGTGAAGTTCAACAGGGAAAATATGCACCAATATATTTTCTTCAGGGAGAGGAAACGTTCTTCATAGATAACATCATTTCCAATATTGAGGAGCATGCACTGGATGAGTCTCAGAAAAGCTTCAACCAGATAATATTGTATGGAAAAGATTCGAACCTGACCGAAATCATTGGGGCAGCCAGAAGATATCCGATGATGGGAGAACGTCAGGTAGTTATTGTGAAGGAGGCTCAGGAGCTAAAAGGATGGACTAAGGAGGATACTCAGATACTTGTTACCAATTATCTGGAAAATCCTCTTCCAAGCACAATTTTGGTTTTTGGGTATAAATACAAAACACTTGACAAGCGTACCAGACTTGGCAAGAGCTTCGAAAAGCATGCGATCTTTCTTACCTCGAAGAAATTATACGACAATGAAGTTCCAGGTTGGATTCAGGGTTATTGCAAAGCGCGCGGAGTTGGGATTGATACAGATGCAGTGATGATGCTTGCAGAAAATATAGGAAATAACCTGCAACGTCTGGCAAACGAAATTGAAAAGCTTGTGCTCAATCTTTCCGAAAATTCTGGCATCTCGGCAGCAATGGTTCAAAAATTCACCGGAATCAGCAAAGAGTATAATATTTTCGAGTTGCAGAAAGCGCTTGGAATGAAGAACAGGCAAAAAGCGATTAAAATTATCAACTACTTTGCATCAAACCCATCAAACAACCCAATGGTTCTGACCATCTATAGCCTTTTTACTTATTTCAGTAAGTTATTGCTGGTCCATCATTCAAAAAATTCCAACGAAAAGATGCTTGCAGGCGTAATTGGAGTAAGTCCGTATTTTGTAAAGGAGTACCTGATGGCGGCAGGAAACTATTCAGTTGGAAAAGTGATTGATAATATTGGTTACATTCAACAGGCAGATCTTCAGTCAAAAGGAATTCAGTCAGCACCTAAAAAAGATCATGCTGTACTAACAGAACTGGTATATAAATTGATGAATTAGGACAATTTATAGCGGACTCAACGTTCACTTTTATGGTCAAAAACAAGATTACGTGAGATATATTTATTTCATTCTCCTGATAAAGCTGGTGCTCCCGACGACAGCTCAGAATTCAACAGGAATAAATCCCGATTCTCAGAGCAGAGTTATCGAGCTTTTTCAATCTGAAAAATATGAAGCAGCTCTGTTGCTCCTTGAATCAAAGGGGAGCAGAAGCATTTCAGAAGAGTTTATGATCGAAATAAGCAGGCTAAAGCTTGGTGGGCAGGATCAGACCAAACTGGAAAAACTGGTTGCAGAGCATTCGAAATCCCCGGGAAGTTCACTGGCAGGGTTTACTCTTGGAAAATTCTATTTTCACAAAGGGAGCATTGATGATGCCGGGAAATACCTGCGGGCTGTTGACACAAGTGACCTTCCGGCTAAAGATCGTAAGGACCATTATTTCATGAGGGGATATGTGTCACTCACATCAAATGAATATAGTGCAGCTTCAGGGTACTTTGACCGTGCCTTTCAATTGGACACTGAGGATCGTAAAGTTATTTATTATCAGGGCTTTACATCTTATCACTTAAATCAAAAAGAAAAGGCATTTGAGCGATTTACCAAAGTACAGGAAGATGATGAATACAGTACTTCTGCCAACTACTTTTTGGCAAAGATTCGGCTTGAAAATGGAAAGTATGATGAGGTAATCGAAATGGCACAATCTCAACTGACTGATGAGACAAGTGAGACGAATTCGGCTTTCTATCAGTTAATAGGTGAGGCCTGGGCACTGAAAAATCAGGCTGATAAGGCATCTAACTTTTTTGGGAGAGCAATTGAACTGCATCCTGGAAAACCGTCTGCAGCACTGTACTACCAGGCGGGAGTAGCAAATTTTAAACTCGGATTAAAGAACAAGGCAATCAAATATTTTATTGAATCAGGAATCAGGTCCGGAGACTATGCGCAGTTGAGTGCTTTTCAGCTTGGAAGGTTGTATGTTTCCTCCAACGAACCTGAAAAAGCATCAAACGCTTACATTGAGGCTTCAGCGTCTTCAGATCCTAAAATTAAAGAGGAGTCTGTATTCATGGCAGGAAAGCTTTTAATCGACCAGAAGAACTATTCAGAAGGCATTAAATATCTGCAGGACTACCTCCGGACCTTTAAAAGCGGGGAATGGGTATCTGAAGCACAACAGGTTGTGGCTGAAGCCTACCTCAGGACATCAAACTATGATCAGGCGATTGCACATTTGAAAGAAATTGGAATCACTACCGAGTCGCGTAAATCAGTATATCAAAAAGTGACCTATCAAAAAGGACAATTATTATTCAATGATGTTCGATTTAAAGAAGCCATTCAATGGATGAAGGAGAGTGTCAACTATTCTGTTGATTTAAAACTTGAGAATGATGCCTTGTTTATTCTGGCGGAATCATTCTTTAATCTTTCCAATTACAAGGAGGCCGTAAGCTATTACATGAAACAAAGACAACCGGACTCCAGAACATGGTATGGACTTGGTTATGCGCATTATAATCTTCAGCAGTATTCACAAGCTGTTGGTTTCTTTGAAAAATTTCTTGCGATGAGCCCGGAACGTGAGCTTAAACTGGATGCTCAGATCAGATTGTCTGACGCATATTATGCCACAAAAGCCTATCAAAAGGCACTGGGGATGTATGAAAGGGCCAATCAACAATCAAAGTCCGATTACCTGTTTTATCAGATAGGGTTGGTCAAAAAGAATCTGGGGGATGGCTCAGGAGCTGTGAACTCATTCAACCAGGTCATCAATTTCAACTCCACTCTAAGTGATGCTGCCACTTTTCAGATTGCACAATTGAACTTTGAAAAGGCAGAATTCGAACGAGCTGCTTTTCATTTCAGTGAGCTTATTTCAAAATACCCGAAAAGTATCTACCTGCCGGAAGCTTATTTGAACCGGGCGGTTAGCTATACAAACCTTGAAAGGCTGAATGAAGCTGGCAATGATTACGAATACATTCTTAAAAATCACATTCAATCCAAAATAGCTTTTAATGCAATTCTTGGGTTGCAGGAGCTTGAAAGCAAAGGAGTAAAAATCAAAGACATTGAAGGGTCTATAGAAAAGTACAAACAGGCGAACCCTAATGATAAAAGCCTCGAAGTGGTTGAATTTGAGTTTGCCAAGTCACAGTATTTCAACCAGGACTATACTGCAGCCGCTACAGCCTTTAGGAAGTTTATTTCAGGATACCCAAATAGTTCACACTTGATTCAGGCCCGATACTATCTCGCAGATGCCTACTTCAGGCAGGGAGACCTGCAGGAAGCAAATGTACAGTTCAGCACCATCAGTGGTGTTAGAAACGAACTTACTGGAAGGGTGCTTTCCCGGCTTGGAGATATCAACTATTCCCTTGGCAATTATGCAGCTGCTTTAAATAGATACGGTGAATTGACCTCACTGAATCTGTCATCAAAAGATACCTACAACGGGAGACTGGGGCAGATGAACACTTTTTATAAAAAAGCTGACTATGAAGGTGCCATTAGACTTGCTGATGAAATTGTTGCCGATGACTGGAAACCATTGAACGGCGAGAGGAATGCCGTTTTGATCAGAGCCAAATCATACATGGCACTTGGTAATACAGAATTATCCATAGAGAATTTCAAAAAGATTACAGATAATCCGGATGTAATAGGAGCAGAGGCCATGTACAACCTTGCCCTGATAGCATTCAACAAGGGAAACCATCAGGAATCTATTGATCTGCTCTTTGACTTCAATTCCCGTTTTGGATCATATACTGCGTGGATTGATAAGTCGTACCTGTTAATTGCTGATAACTATGTTCAAAAACAGGAACTGTTTCAGGCCAAAGCGACACTCAGATCAATCATCCAGCATTCAACCGATGAAGAAGCCAGGTTGACTGCAGAGCAGCGATTGAAAGCCATAGAGAGCCTGGTTACCGAAGACACAATTTCAAAAAAGGACAATAAATGAGAAAGGCGATTCTGATTTTAATGATTTTTTGTTTGAATGAGCTAAATGCACAAACGGATTCAACTGCAAGAGGTGAAGTGGTTGATGCGGAAATTGTCATTGAGAAGGATAAAAAAATCATTCTCCCTGTAGCTGAAAAAATCAATTTAGCAGTTGAGATGAAAGATTTTGGACAGGATCCATTGAGCCTGACTTATAAGTCAATAGAACCTGACTTTGCCTGGCCGGATTATAAATCTGAAGTTGGGTTTTCAAGATTCAATAAACCATATCCAAGCGCGAAATATCAAAATTATATTAAAGCAGGTTATGGAAATTACAGTTCACCTCTACTGGATGTCGGGTTGTTTATAAAGCTGGAATCAATAAGACTGGGAAGTCGATTATATCATGAAAGTTTTGCAAAAGGACCAGTGTCGGACGAAAATAGTGCCTCTTCTGTTTCTTCTTTTGACTTTGCTGCCGACTACAGAAAGAAATCTTTTGTCCTCAGACCGGTTTTGAACTATAACAGGAACGGATACAGGTTTTATGGAAACACAGACAGGCTGACTTCAGGTTTTAGCTCAGATCAGCTCGATAAGGCTTCATGGTCCACTATTGATTTTACAATCAATTTAACCGGAGAAGGCAAAGAGCTTACTTATTTTATCAGGCCGAAATTGACCTCTGCAACACAGACATTCATTAATGGACGTGATATTAACAAAGAATCAGGTTTGGAGTTCGAATCGGGGTTAGCTCTCAAGCTGGACAAAACAATAAAAGCAGGTTTGAACTTTGAAGGATATACTGGTAAATATGAAGGCGGACTTGAATACAACAGATCCCTTTTTCAGATCAATCCATGGGTTTCACATACCTCGGATGAAATAAAACTGGTAGCCGGATTCATACTTGCCTCAAGAAAGACAGATGATGTTGAATCTGAATCCGGCTTCTATCCTTCCGTATTCGCAGACTGGAAATTCACGGATAAGTGGTCACTTTTTGGATCATTAAAAGGAGGAGTGGAGTGGAATAGTCTGAATTCTTTACTTTCAATGAATCAATTTTTGGATGATTCGCTTGTAATTGGCAGTTCGGAATTAACCTCATCTTTTGGAGGTGGTGTCAAAGGTTCACCGATCAACAATTTTACAGTGAAGGTTGGAATCTCGCTTGATAACTACAGTGGTCTGCCATTCTTTGTTCCTTCTCAGTCTGATTCTTCCACGTTTACACTGACTTATGACAGTGAAACGGTGAACATCTTCAGGTACTCAGGGGAAGCTGTTTTATCACTGAGTTCAGAGGCTGAAGTCAGGGCAACTCTGGATTTATTTGGCTATTCTGTCAAAAGCCTTGAAAAAGCCTGGCATAAACCCTCGTATGAATTTTCGATATATTATTCTCATTTTATCAAAAGGAAGATTCTTCTGACGACTCACTTGGTGGCAGTGGGGGGAATCAGAGCTCCTTTGAATGAGGCTCCTGGATTCACGAAACTTTCAGCTTTTGCTGACCTGAATATTGCAGCCGATTACAAGATTACTGATCGAGCCTCCGTGTTTATGAAACTCAATAATCTGTTGAATAATGAATACGAAAAATATCTTGGATACCCGGTAAGAGGAACAAGTTTCAAGCTTGGGGCCGGCTATAGATTCTGAAGTAAAATTTCCTAATTATTAATTTTATTATATCTTGGTTCGGTCAATTAACAAACTATGGCTGACGAGAATAAAAACGAAAACGAAGAACAAGATGATTTCTTCGGAGATGATGAGGATTTTGGGTTACCAGATTTGGAGTATGAAGTGCTAGGTGATGACGGAGACAAAGCCGATGAACCAGCAGACGATGAGGTGTCTGATCCCTTCGGAGATGAAGAAAAAGAGGAAGAAACTCCGGCTGATGAGCCCGAGCCAGACTCTGAACCAACAGCTGAAGCTGATGATGATTTTGGAGCCGGGCTGGATTTAGACGCTGAATTTGATTCGGAGCCTGACACGGCTTCTGATTCCTCAGACAGCAGTGAATCCTCGGACGATTTAGGAGATGATTTCTATTCAGAAGATGATTTTGGAGATTTCGATGCGAGTGATATCGATTTGGATGAAGAAATACCTGATTCCGTTTTTGACAGTGACGTGCTGGATGACGATGAATTCAAGGATTTTGAGAGTGAAATGGAAACAACTGCGTCAGAATCTAAGTCTGCCGCACCTGCCACAACTTTCTCAAAAGATGAAGCTAAAGCCAGTAGAGGGAAGTTTACCAAAATTGTAATTTTTGGAACTATCCTTTTCATTGCGCTTGGATCAATCTTCTGGTATGCCTATAATAACTGGGGAGAGGATAAACCCAAGGAAGTGGCAAAGAAGGTGACTCCTAAGAAGGCTCCTGCTAAAAAACCAACTCCTGAAGCTGAAAAACCGGCAGAGAATACCGATGCTGATACCGCTAAGAAGAATGAAACACCGGCCCGGAATAACGCCTCAACTCGTCCGGCTGCTACAACTCCGGCAAAAACATCAGTGGCGGCAACTCCCGGAACAATAAACAGGATTGAGGAGAGAACAGGTAATTCATTCATCATAATTGGAAGTTTTGTAGATGGTGATATTGCCATGGACTATGCTAACAAATTGGCGGGTGAGGGTAAAAGCCCGTCCATCATACCTCCTTATGGAAATGGGTTGTTTCACAGAGTAGCGATTGCAGGATTTCCTACAGTAGCTTCTGCGATTCAAAACCTGGACAGCTATAAAGGGGAATATGGAGATGATGTCTGGGTATTGAAATACTGACGCACTAATAAGTTAAAATAACCGTTGAGTTAGCTGAATGAGTTTTAAAACTTATCCGGCTAACTCAATTTTTTTATAAAAAGACTATGACACTATTTTTTTTGCAGAACCTTCAACCTGAAGAAGTGGAGGAAACAATTTCTGTATTGGAACTTTTAATTAACGGGGGATACATGATGATCCCTATTCTTTTGCTGTGGATGATTGCCATTTACATTTTTGTAGAAAGGCAACGAACCCTTGGAGCTGCTGGTAAGACACCAGAATCGTTTAAAGATCAAATAAGATCACTGGTTATTTCCGGAGAAATCAATGAAGCGAAAGTGTTGTGTGGGAAAACAGATACTCCTGTTGCCAGAATGATTGAAAAGGGTCTTGGCAGAATTGGAAACCCGTTAAAAAATATTGAGGTAAGTATTGAGAATGTTGGAAAACTGGAAATCTATCGGCTTGAGAAAAACCTTAATTCACTCGCAACTATTTCTGGAGCTGCACCTATGATTGGTTTTCTTGGGACCGTAACAGGTATGATTCAGGCATTTATCGCCATTGCTCAGGAAGAAGGCGCTGTAAGCCCCAAACTCCTGTCATCAGGAATATATGAAGCTATGATCACCACTGCAGCAGGGTTGTTCGTTGGAATTCTTGCCTACCTGGGATACAACTACCTGGTTGCCAAAGTAGGAAAGTTGATCCATACAATGGAATCTAACGTTATAGATTTTATAGACCTTCTTCAGGAACCAAAGAAGTTATGAATCTGAAGTCAAAACATAAAGTACAGGCAAATTTCAGTATGTCATCTATGACTGATGTCATCTTTTTGTTATTGATATTCTTTATGCTTACTGCCTCTTTTATTACCCCGTCCGGCCTGCCTGTTAATCTGCCATCGTCAAAGTCCTCGGAGATTGTTATGCAGAAAGTGAGTGTCACTATTACAGAAAACCTGACCTATTTTGTGAATGACAAAAAGACCAGCAGAGGAAACCTCGAAGCTGTCCTTAGGTCAAACCTGGGAAATGGAGAGGGGATTGTGGTGTTGCATTGTGATGCATCTGTTCCTGTCGAACGCCTCGTGGAAGTCGCAGGAATTGCGACAAGTCTGAAAGCCAAAGTTTCCATAGCAACGAAACCCGAGTGATGAAAGATTCTGAAAAAAAAGAGGAAAAAAACAAGAGAGTCGGCTGGCTTGTGTCGGTTGGCGTTCAGTTGTTTTTGTTGGTACTTTTTTATTTTCTTATCGCCTGGAAGGCACCATTCCCCCCAATTCCTGAGTATGGAATTGAGCTTGGATTCTCACAATCGGCCGGGGCTGTTCTGCCAACTGAATCGGCAAGTCCCGCAGAAGAAGCACCTGAGGAAGATGCCGAACAGGAGGAAAGTGATAACATACAAGATGAAGTAACTGAGAATCTTGATGATACCAGTGAAAAAATCGAAGAAGTAGTGGAGACCGTTGAAGAAAGTGAAACACCGGTAGAAGAAGTTGTGAAAGCATCTTCGGCTGCTATGAATGAGCGTATTGAAAAGAAGACAGCAGACGAGGTAGTGGATGAGACGGCAGAAAAGGATGAGCCGACAGAGGAGGTTCAGGAAGAGAAGCAGCCGGAAATAGACGAACGTGCCATTTATGGCAGTCAGGGTGCCAGCAGTGGAAATGAAGAAGGTGCCAGTCTTGCGCTATCCGGCTGGATATGGGATTTTAAACCCAAACCAAACGATGAATCAGAAGAGACAGGAAAAATAGTTTACAAGATCGTAGTGGACGAGGATGGGTATCTTGTTAAAATCGAAACAGTAATCAGTACAGTTTCTCCATCCGTTGAAAGAAAATACAGAGCAGCGGTTCAAAAACTTACTTTCAGTAAGACATCCGACTACAAATCAGCCCCTCTTTCAACCGGAACACTGACTTTCATCATTAAAACCAAATGACCTGGAAGGAAACCCTCGATTTCCTGTACAGCATGCTCCCAATGTATCAGAGGACAGGGAAGTCAGCTTACAAAAAAGACCTTACAAACACGCTGGCTCTTTTGGAGGTGCTGGATAACCCTCACACAAAATTTAAAACGATTCATATAGCCGGAACGAATGGCAAAGGAACCAGTGCTCATGGGATAGCCGCAGTTATGCAAACAGCAGGTTATACAACAGGGCTGTACACATCTCCACATTTGAAAAACTTCACCGAGCGAATCAGGATTAATGGGAAGGAAATGGATCAGGCTTCCATTATAGATTTTGTAGAAAGGATGAAGCCTCACATTGTTCGCATTAATCCTTCATTTTTTGAAGTAACAGTAGCCATGGCTTTTTGGTTTTTTTCGGAAGCTCAGATAGATATAGCGGTGATTGAAACAGGCTTGGGGGGTCGACTGGACAGTACAAACGTGATTAAACCTGAAGTTTCGTTAATCACCAACATTGGGATGGATCACACAGATTTACTGGGTGATACTCTGGAAAAAATTGCAGTTGAGAAAGCCGGAATAATTAAATCTGATACACCGGTAGTAATTGGGCAATATCAGGAGGAAATTTTTCATGTTTTTAAGAATAGAGCAGACGAACTCAATGCGAAACTTATTTTGCCTGAAAACAAAGCGATGGATCCGACTCTGCCGTATTACAAATCAATGAATATGTCAGGAATCAGTGGGGTAGTTGAAGTATTAAGGAGAATGAACTGGAGAATTACTCACAATGATTTTCAAAATGGAATGGAAAACATGGAGAGAATTACGGGATTTAAAGGAAGGTTTCAGATACTAAAAAAGGCTCCACTCATCATCGCTGATGTTAGCCATAATGTGGAAGGTTTAAGTTTACTGTTCCACCGCATTGAGCAGATCAGAAAAGGACGATTGTATTTGATATTTGGAACGGTCAGGGATAAGAAATTGACACCCATTTTTAACCTTTTTCCCTTAGATTCCATAAATATTTGGACGCAATCCCGGGTTCCCAGAGCATTGCCTGTTCAAGAGCTGGAATCGATCGCTAAAGAAAATGCACTGGAGGGACCAGGTTTTATAAATGTGAACGACGCGCTTGAGTCGGCAGAACTCCAGGCAGAAAAGAGCGATATTATTCTCATAACAGGCAGCACATTCGTAGTGGCCGATTTAGACATCTTGTAGTCAATATTCATATATCAAAACTGTTGATATACATAAGTATATTGTACATTTATCATGCTTAGTTTGCAGGGTTGATCGCCGGATTAAGATTTTCAGACTGATGTCTTTCCAGTTTGATCGATTTTTAATTTTTTTTATCAGTTGATACTATAAATTACTGCCAGGAAGCCAACCAACTATGATAACTAGCGTGATTAACCAAAAAGGAGGGACCGGTAAGACAACAACTGCCGTGAACCTTGCCAGCGCCTTATCTAAAAAAAAGAAGAAAGTACTCGTGATCGATTTCGATCCACAGGGAAACCTTTCTTATTCATTAGGCATTAATGATTTCAATTATTCGGTTAGCGATCTGCTGTCAGGTAAAAAAGGTATTTCAGAAATTTTTGTTGAACGTGAAGGTGTACACATCATCCCTACAGACCTTAACCTGAGTAAATTTAAATTTGAGAAAAAAGGAAAAAAGAAGGAATTCATTCTGAAAGAGGCTTTAAAAAAAGTAAAAGGGTATGATCATGTTCTGATTGATTGCCCGCCATCATTATCAGCTCTGACTGTCAATGCGCTAAGTGCTTCCGACAATGTTATCATCCCAATACAACTTGACGTATTCAGTATTCAGGGGCTTGAACAAATCAGAGAAACCATAAATGAAGTCAGATCTTCTTTCAACAAAAATTTAAAAACAACCGGCGTACTTCCTGTTCTTGTTGATGGCAGAAAAAAACTTACAACAGAAGTTAAGGATTACGTGAAAGAGAATTTTGATGTCCCGCTATTTAAAAGTGAAATAAGAACAAATGTTAAAGCCGCAGAAGCGCCATCTTTCGGGCAGTCAGTTATTGCCTATTCGCCAAGCTCGAATAGCGCAAAAGACTACATGCAGTTTGCTGCTGAATTTTTACGAAAAACGAAATTGAATTAATATATGGCCGCATTGGGTTCAAATATGAAAGGGCGAAAGGGAAAGCCCGAACAAGTGTCAAAGAAAAAGGCAGCACAAAATCCAAAAGCGCGTCAGAAAGCTGTTACAGGTACTAAATCAAAAGTTACAACAGCAGTGACTTCAAAAGTTAAAAAACTGGCAAAGCCAAAAACTGCATTAAAGGCTGTTTCTAAAACAAAAGAGGTAAAAGTAAAAAAAGAAAGCCCGGTATCCCTGAAAGCAATTAAGCAGACACAAGCTAAGGAAGCACCCAAAAAGGTCACTCCTCCAGCACCTCAGGAGAACAAAATTCAAAAGAAATCAGGTTTGCGAGCGGCTCAGTTTATACTGGAGCCCTCCAAGAGAAAAAAAATCAGAAAGACGAAAGTAATTATGGAGGGCGAGTTGACTATCAATAATGTCGACACCTTTATGGAGCTGATAAACCCGATTTTTAAAGATTATGACTTTGTTGATTTTTTTCTTCGTGAGGTTACCTCACTCGACCTGAGCCATATACAGATGCTCTACTATTATCAAAATCACCACATTAAAAAAGGGAAGACCGTAACGATCGATGCTGATTTAAAATCAGACCTGAAAAAGATTATCGTTAGTGCGGGATTCAAAGAATTAATGTTCATCCCAAAACTTGTTTAAATGAAGAAAAACATTCTAATCGTAGATGATTCCGAAAGCATCAGAGAACTTGTGGGAAACTCTCTGGAGAATGCCGGCTATAATGTGGTAAAAGGAATCCATGGTAAAGACGGACTTGAAGTATTAAGAAATTTCGATTCTGCCATCTCACTAATCATTACGGATTTATTTATGCCTGAAATGGACGGAATAGATTTGATTAAGGCTGTTAGAAAGGATGACACCTATCAGTTTGTTCCAATTCTCATGTTGACTACAGAGTCACAGGCTGAGAAAAAACTTGAAGGAAAAAAGGCCGGAGCTACAGGCTGGATGGTCAAACCATTTGAAGAAGGGAAATTGTTAAGAATAGTGAAAAAAGTGATCAGATAATGGAAAATCTTCATAACGTATACCTTGAAGAAGTAGAAGATCTGTTTAGCAAAATAGAAGAGAGTTTGCTGCTGCTCGAAAAGGCACCGGAAGACTCCTCCCTGATTGCAGAAGTCTTTAGATCTATGCATACTTTAAAAGGCAGCAGCAGCATGTACGGCTCAATAAAAGTCGCGGATTTCGTTCACAACCTTGAGACGATCTACGACAAAGTCAGAAGTCATGAAATCGAGCTGGACCAGACAATCATAGATGCGACTTTTAAATCATTAGATCATTTAAAGAAAATTGTTCATACACCGGATATTCCTGATCCGATAGATGCTAAGTATCATGTAAAGCTTACAAGCGAAATTATCAACCTCCTTGACGAACATCAGGGACATTCTGAGAACACCAATACCCTGGCAGGCAACAAAAAAACATTCCTTATATCATTTAATCCTGGGAAAAATATTTTTTCAGATGGAACCAATCCGGCACTGTTAATTGATGAATTAAGCGATTTAGGCAAATCTCGTGCATGGTCATATATCGATGGCACAGCAATGGATAAAAAGTTTAATCCAAGAACCTGCTATACTTCCTGGAAGGTGATACTCGTTACGGAAGCAGACGAAAATCCAATAAGGGATGTCTTCATCTTTGTAGAAGATACATGCAAATTGAAAATTGAGTCGGTTTATGATGGTGACCTGTTGTCACTTCCTGAGTTTACGACTCAATTGCCAATCAATGACCTGTCGGCCAAACCGATTACCCTGAGCAGCCTGACTAAGCTGGTATCGTCAATTCCCGAAGAAGCTTTGCAAGTCGAATCAGAAGAAATTGCGAATGATCATGAGGGAGACGAAGAGATGGAAGAGAATGCTTCCAAATCAAGAGTTCAGGAAGAGGCAATAACAAGTATTCGTGTTTCTGCAGATAAGCTTGATGAACTGATGAATCAGGTCAGTGAACTGGTCACAACCCAGGCGGGGCTTTCCCTTTATGCAGAGAATAATTTTGACCCGGCACTAAATGCCATTGCTGATAATGTGGAAAAGCTGTCTCGCCAGCTTCGTGACATTGCTTTTGAAATGACACTTATTCAGATAAGCAATCTGTTTAGAAGATTTAATCGTGTCACAAGAGATATTTCAACACAGTTGGGAAAATCAGTAAAATTCCTGACAGAAGGTGGAGATACAGAGCTTGATAAAAAGATTATTGACAGCCTGGCTGATCCACTTATGCATCTGATTCGCAACAGCCTGGATCATGGGATAGAATCAAAAGAAGAAAGGGTCAGATTAGGGAAGCCGGAAAAAGGAACGATTAAACTAAGCAGCTACTATTCAGGTGCAAAAGTTTTTATAAAAATAGAAGATGACGGTAAAGGAATTGATCCTCAAAAGATTAGAGAAAAAGCTATTTCGAGCGGGTTGATTTCAAAGGACGATAAGCTTACCGAAAAGGAAATTTACGATCTGATATTCGTACCGGGATTCAGTATGGCGAAAAGTGTAACGGATATATCAGGTCGAGGCGTTGGAATGGATGTCGTCAAAAAGAACATTCTTGATATTAGAGGAGATATTACAGTTGAATCAAAAATTGGAGTAGGAACCAAAGTGATTTTGGGTCTTCCATTGACTCTCTCAGTAATTGACGGACTATTGGTCAATGTTCAGGGAACATCCTTCATTGTACCACTTATTGATATCCAGAAATGTTTTGAGATCCCCCGTGCAGAGCTGTCAAATGATTTCAATGAGCTGTTGGTTTTGGACGGTGAAAAAATTCCATACCTTGATTTGAGGAAGGAATTTGATATCAGAGAAGAAACAGCTCCTAAGAAAACAAGCGTGATCGTCCTTGAAAACGAAGAAAATAAAATAGCAGTTTGTGTGGATTCCATCATTGGAGAGTATCAGGCAGTGTTAAAGCCAGTAGGCAAATACTATAGAAATCAGGAATTTGTATCAGGAGCCACCATTCTTGGTGATGGAAGCATCGCACTGGTACTGGATGCCTACAAGATAATTGCAAGAAAAATGATTAAACAAAAGAAATCAGCATGAGAAATGAAGAAATAGAAGAACTTGACAGAGGGGTTGTTGACTCATTCCTGTCATTTAAACTGGATGATGAATTTTTTGGAGTTGATGTCAAAAAAGTCATTGAAATTCTGGAGGTACCAGGAATAACCCGTATCCCTCTCGCTCCCGATTATATGGCAGGTATCATAAACCTGAGAGGAAAAGTATTGCCATTGATCGATACCAAGATAAAGTTTGGACTTGACCCAATTGAATTCGCTGTGGATACCTGTATCATAGTGATTGAGATTGAGGTAGAAGGAGAAGTATTGCAGATTGGAACACTGGTTGATTCAGTACAGGAAGTATTGGAAATTCCCGAGTCAGAAATTCAGCCATCACCAAGTATAGAAGCTAAATACAAATTGGAATTCATTCGCGGAATGATCAGGAAAGAAGATGATTTCATCATGTTGCTGGATCTGGATGAAGTCTTTAGCATTCAGGACGTGATGTACATGCAGGAAGCTCATGATTCTGTATCCGAAAAAAAGAAGTAATCAGTTAGGATATACAAAATGAATTTTAATCAAAAACAGACCTTAGCAATAATTTTCGTCTCTCTTATAGCGGTAGTTTTGGGAGTTTTGATATACAGGCTCATGGGTGCCCTTGATGCAGGTGATCCGGATTCAGTTGAAAAAGCAGGGAGTCTTGTCTTCTACATTTTGTTTACTCTGGTCGTTGGACTCATTATATTGATCATCTTTTTTATTTCCTTTTCCCGGTATACGAAAAAATCCATGGGTCGCGCATATGAAATTATTGAAAGCGTTTCCAAAGGAAATCTGGATATCGAAATTGGCGATTCAAACACGGATGAAGCCGGCAGATTACTCATTCAGCTTAAATCCATGATTTCAAAATTGAAGGAGATCGTTTCAGTGGTTATTACCAGCAGTGAAAGTATTGCAAATGCCAGTCATGAAATGAGCCGTTCTTCTCAGGTTATGTCTGACGGGGCTTCTGATCAGGCCAGTTCTGCAGAAGAGGTATCCTCTTCAATGGAGGAGATGGCTGCTAATATTGAAGAAAATACTGCTAACGCAACTGAAACAGAGGGTCTTTCCAAAAAAGGAGCTGAAAGTCTGAAAGATAGCAGTGAAATGGTGAAGCGTACCCTTGACTCGATGAAAACAATCACCGATAAAATTTCGATTATCGGCGAAATTTCACGACAAACAAACCTTCTGGCGTTGAATGCAGCAGTAGAAGCAGCAAGGGCGGGTGAACACGGAAAGGGTTTTGCGGTAGTAGCAGCTGAAATCAGAAGGCTGGCTGAGAGAAGCCAATTGGCAGCTAAGGAGATTGACGAGGAATCATTACTTGGAATTGAAATAGCAGAAGCTTCAATGGATGTTCTGGCTCGTATTGTTCCCGAGATCCAGCGTACAGCAGAACTGGTCGGACAAATATCATCCGCCAGCGTTGAACAAAATAGTGGCGCAGAGCAGATTAATGGAGCCATTCAAAATCTTAATAATGTCGTTCAGCAAAATGCAGCGGTAGCTGAAGAAATTGCTGCCAGCTCCGAGGAGCTAAACAATCAGGCAAACATCCTGAGTGATGCAATTTCATTCTTTACAATAGCGGAAAACAACCGATTTTTTTCAAACAAGAAAGATGAAAGCAATCATGACTCCAATAGGGAGGACGATGCGAATGAATCAGATTTGGATGAAAAGGGAATTGAAATTGATTTAGGAGACAGTTTGGATGTTCAGGATAGTGAATTTGAAAAATTTTGATGGTACAAAATATCGTTGAAAATATCGTCCCGATAAGGCAGCGAATGACTGACAATGAGTTCTTGCGAATAAGTGAATTCATTACATCAGGATATGGTATAAAATTGCCGCCATTTAAAAAAACGATGGTGGAGGGACGACTCCATAAAAGACTTAGAAAAACGGGGATCAATACGTTTAGTGAATACATTGATTTTGTCTTTGGTAAAAACGGAGGAGCAGAATTACTGGAAATGATAGATGCAATATCCACGAACAAAACAGACTTTTTTCGTGAATCGGCACATTTTGATTTTCTGACAAGCAAACTGATTCCAGAGTTAATCGAAAAAAATCAGCGTAAAGTGAATATCTGGAGCTCAGCAGCCTCCAGTGGAGAAGAAATCTATACCATAGCGATGGTGTTTGAGGAATTTGCTGCCACTCCTGGCAATTTAAGAGTGGATTATTCCATCATCGGAACAGATATTTCTGTAGACAAACTGAAAGCGGCTATTTCCGGCATTTACACATACGAAAGAATAAAGGACATACCTGTTAACATACGCGACAGATATTTTCTGAAGAGTAAGAATAAAGAAAAAAAAGAAGTTAGAATCATACCTTCTATCAGATCAAAAGTGAAGTTTCAGCGCCAAAACCTGATGGACAGTCATTATGGAGTCGGGGATAATTTTGACATCATTTTTTGCCGTAATGTTCTGATCTATTTTGACAAAGAATTACAAGAAAAAGTCATTAATAAATTATGTCAAAAGCTGGCACCAGGAGGATATTTCTTCCTTGGCCATTCTGAATCAATTATCGGGAAAGAAGTTCCGTTGACTCAGGTAATGCCCACTGTCTATAGAAAAAAATGAGAATTGCCTAAATATGAGTAGTATCGACAATATAGAAGAATTAAGAAAAGATTATGCAGAGTTGGAAGAACGATTACGGCAGGTAAATGCTAAGTTGTTGAAGTCCGAAAAGCTGAAGAGTGATTTCCTCTCTAACATCAAGAACGAAATCAATAATCCATTAACATCAATTTTGGGACTCCTCAATCAGGTGATAGTAAATCCTGATAATGTTAAGCAGACAGCAATAAATTCGAGTTTAATCTACAACGAAGTATATGCATTGAACTTTCAAATGCGAAACATCTTCAATGCAGCAGAAATTGAGGCCGGTCAATCATTTCCAGAACTGTCCAATCTTAATATCAGGCATCTGGTATTGGATCTAATTGAGTCATTTAAGCCACTTTCTGAGAAGAAAGGAATTGACTTTGACCTCATTTATGAAGCTGCTGACTCATTTGTTTCTGATCGTGATAAGTTGGAGGTTATTCTCTCAAATCTCATGGCCAATGCCATTAAATTCAGTAATAGCGGTGCAAAAGTGGTTATTCACGTCTCAGGTGATTCTGAATCCAACCTTTGCATCAGTGTACGTGACTTTGGTGTTGGGATTGAAACTGAGAATATGGATAAAATATATGACAGGTTTCGTCAGCTTGATACCGGCACCAGAAAAGAATTTGGCGGGCATGGACTGGGCTTGTCTATTGTCCATTCATTGGTAGATATACTGGACGGATCTCTTGAAATGGAGAGCAAGAGAGGGGAAGGTGCATTCTTTGAGATTAGAATTCCTCTAAATATCTCTCATGATATTTTAGATATGGACGATGAGGTGTTGTTCAATAATAGTGACCAGGAAGGGGAAATATTTTGATTGATAGCGAAGTACAGATAGGAAAGCATTACCTGTATCCGTCAAGCATTTTTGTCAGTGCGGATCCATTTGTGGTAACCACAGTGCTGGGTTCCTGCATATCTGTATGTCTTTTCGATACAAAAAATATGATTGGAGGGATTAATCACTTCATGCTGCCACTTTGGAATGGAGAAGGACTTGCCTCAGCAAAGTATGGAAATGTTGCAATGGAAAGACTGATTGAAGAAATGAAAAGGAAGGGAGCTAAAAGGGAGAACATAAAAGCCAAAATGTTTGGAGGAGCCAATCTGGTAAATCTCACGATGAACGTCGGAGAGAGGAATGCTGAATTAGCAAAAAAAATCCTGGGAACTGAGAGAATAGAGTTGATAGCTGAAAGTATTGGAGGTGCAAGAGGCAGGAAGATTCTGTTTGATACTAATACCGGAGTGGTAAAGATGAGATACATTCAGCAAACACATGATTTACGACACAAGATTTGAGTAAAAAAATCAAAATATTGATTGTTGATGATTCCCTGCTTGTCCGCAAATCGCTGGCGAAGGTGTTCTCTGAGGATGATGACCTTGAGGTGATAGGTGAAGCCATCGATCCGTATATGGCAGTTAAAGAACTCAAGAAAATGGCTCCAGATGTGATTACACTGGATATTGAAATGCCAAAAATGGATGGCATTACTTTTCTAAAGAAGCTGATGTCACAGCATCCGATTCCGGTTGTGGTCATTTCAACACTTACTCAAAAAGGTACGAATGCAGCTTTAAAAGCACTTGAATACGGCGCTGTAGAGGTTTTACCTAAGCCGAAGGTCAACACCAGGGAAGAACTGCTCGAAAAGAGTGAGTACCTGAGAAGAGTGATAAAATCAGCCGCTAAAGCCAATCTGTCAAAGCTTTCAATTGATTTAAATCAATCCGAAAGGATCCCTTCTAAAATTCATGGCACCTTATCTAAGGTGCCAACTAAGCAGGTTGTTGCGATTGGGGCATCTACAGGAGGCACTACGGCATTAAAGATGATCCTAAAAGGAATGTCAGCTCTGAGCCCGGGTGTTGTCGTAGTTCAACATATGCCGGAAATGTTCACAAAACAATTTGCAGATCGCTTAAATACAGAATGCGAGATAGCTGTTTCAGAGGCGCAGGATGGAGATCGTCTGTATGCCGGGCACGCGCTGATTGCTCCTGGAAATAAGCATATGATGCTGAAAGGAGGCCCGTCCGATTACAGGGTGCAAATTATGGATGGACCCAGAGTCAACCACCATAAGCCCTCGATTGATGTATTGTTTAAGTCAGTGGCTCGATATGCAAAGAACAAGGCAATTGGTGTCCTCCTCACAGGAATGGGGAAAGATGGGGCTATAGGTCTTTTGGAAATGAAAAATAATGGCGCTCATAACATTGCGCAAAATGAAAAGACGAGTGTTGTGTTTGGAATGCCCAAAGAAGCGATTAAACTTGGAGCTGCACATGAAGTTTTAGCCATCGAAAAGATAGGTGAAGCAATACTCAATCAGAGACAATCAAAATGATAGTATATTTAGAAAAATGAAATTATTTGATAAGATTAAACTACCAGCATTCCGCTCATCCATACGGATAAAGCTGTTGCTGAGCTTCCTGACCCTTACCGGTATATTTATCATAAGCTTTGTGATTATTCTAGGATCGGTTGTTCGTTCGGAGGGTGTAATGTCCAACATTTCTTCCCAGAAGAGTACATCAGTTAAAAATCTGGAGTCCCTTAAGGAACTCGTCTATGAAAGCAAGTACCTGACTTCAATCTGGATTTATAACAGAAGTGATGAAGAATCTAAGGAAAACCTCAGAGGCTACCACGTTGACTACCCGGCTCTAAAGGAATCAATCATTCAGGATTCAAATACCTGGGAAGAAGAGTCAAAAGCATTGTCGGATTCCATTATTGCACTCACGGATATCCTCATTCAGGAGCAAAGCATTGTAATGTCTTCATTAGGGACGTTTGATGATTATGAGGATATCATCAATATGATGGAGACTGAATCTTCCATTCAAAGCATTCAGGTTTTGTCGAAAGATATTGTTCCGGTATTGGAAAACCTCATAGCCATTAAGACCACAGAAGGTGTAAGATCAGAGGTAAATCAGAATTTCTCAGTTATGAGGAATACGATATATATCGTTTCTGTAATAATTATAGTTCTAGGCCTGTTCATCTATCTGTTTACCAGTCGAACCATTGTAGTTCCGATAATTGATGCCTCTAAGGTTGTTCGTAAAGTGGTAGCAGGCGATTTGACTGTCAAAATCAAGAAAAGCTCAGAAGACGAAGTTGGACAATTAATGTCACAGTTTGAATTGATGATTGAAAAGCTGCAAAGTGTTCTGAGTTTCATAACCCAGTCATCCTTTGATATCGAAAAAGCGAGTAGTCAGATGAAAGAATCTTCAGAAATTCTTTCTTCCGGAGCAGAAAATCAAACCTTTTCAGTAGAGAAGGTTGCGTCATCCATGGAGGAGATGTCTGCAAGTATTGGATTGAATGCGACCAATGCGATCGAAACCGAAAAAATTGCGGTCAGTTCTGCTGAAGATGTAGAAAGTGGTAATGATTCAGTAGTTAAAACATTAGAATCTATGAAGCTGATTACCAATAAGATATCAATTATTGGCGAGATAGCAAGACAGACAAACCTATTGGCCTTGAATGCCGCTGTAGAAGCAGCAAGAGCCGGTGAACATGGAAAAGGTTTTGCTGTTGTAGCTGCTGAAATTAGGAGACTGGCTGAAAGAAGTCAGCTGGCATCTTCCGAGATTGATCAGGTCTCATCGACAGGTGTAGAGGTGGCTCAAACATCAGGAGAATTGCTTCAAAATCTTGTAGAGAAGATTCAGCAGACTTCTGACCTGGTTCAGGAAATAAGCAGTGCCAGTCAGGAGCAAAGCACAGGGGCTAATCAGGTGAACAATGCAATCCAGGATCTTAATGTGATTGTGGGACAAAATGATGCTTCCGCTAAACAAATCAGAGCAAATTCTGAAGAACTTGACAACCTTGCTATTGGATTAAAACAGGCAGTTTCCTTCTTCAAACTAAAATGATGGGACTTCTGTCGAAAAAAAAGTAATCGTATGATCAATAAGAATATCTTAGAGCCGGAAAATAGAAACTTACCATTTTAACCAACATCTAAATGCTGAATAATTTGAAAGAAAATGAAATAGAGGTAGCTACCAAGCTAATAAACGGAGGACTTTCCATGGCGAAATCCTCGATGGAACAAATACTGCAAAGTCCGATAACACTTAAAAAGGTGGCTTTTGGTATTGATAAAGAAGATATTTCAAAATTTGGAACGAAGGGTCTGAATAATGTAAGTCTGATTAAGACTGAACTCATGGGTGAATTAAAAGGATCTTGTTTCCTTGTGTTCAGTGAGAGCGATGTTGAAAAAATTAATAAAGCCTGTCTTCCTGCAGAAATTCTTAGTCAGGACACTGCAGAAAGCAAAATGATGATCATGGGATTTCTAACAGAAATCGATAACATGGTTGCAGCCGCTGTGATTACCGAATTTGCTAACTTTTTGGGCGTGGATATTTATGGTAATGTTCCTTCCCTGCATGTCATGCATCAGGATAAGGTGAACAGTTTTCTGGCAGACGAAACCACTTCATTCGACTCTGTGATTCATTTTAAAGCTATTTTTCAGGGAGATGAACTTGATATTTCGCCAGACTTCATTTGGATATTCAATGAGAAATTCATGGATAAAATCAAAGAAGTTCTTTAAATAATAAACAACCAACTAATACAAACAACAACTATGAGTAAGGTACTAATTGTAGATGATTCCGTTTATATGCGGTCTTTAATCAAGACGGCACTTGCAGCAGCAGGTCATGAAGTAGTGGGAGAGGCTGCAGATGGAGAATCAGCCATTAATATGGCGTTGGAACTTGAACCTGATCTTATCACACTTGACAATATTTTGCCAGATATGATGGGGCTTGAAATTTTGAAAGTTCTTAAGGAAGAAGGCGTGACCTCTAAGGTAATAATGGTAAGTGCGGTAGGGCAACAAACTGTTGTGAATAAAGGGAAAGAGCTCGGAGCGGAAGAGTACATTGTTAAACCGTTTACTTCGGAAGCGCTACTGGAAGTTGTGAACAAAGTTCTATGATATGAACAAGCTGCATAACCTGTCTGTAAAGAGCAAGTTTGCCCTTGCTCTTTTGCCTCTGATAGCTATCATCATTGTATTTGATTACATCCAAATACAAGAACATTACAGGGACTTCACAGATTCACAAAGACTCAATAAAGCAATTATTGTTGGAATTGAGATCAACCATGCTGTACATGAGTTGCAAAAGGAGAGAGGTATAACCTCCGGGTACCTGTCAGCAACGGAAGATGGTTTTGACAACCAGCTTGCGCAACAGCGTTATAAGACTGACAGTACAATTCAACAGTTCTATTTAGAAATAGAGAAACCCGAATTGGCTGAACTTGTCACGCTTCACAATGAGGATTTAAGGGATTTAAAGACATACCTGGAAAGGATTCCGGAAATAAGAGAGAAAGTTGATACCCGGTTTATAACACCTGAACAATCCATCAATTATTTCTCGGAAATCAATGAGGTGGCACTGCGGACCGTAAATGAATTAATTAGCGAGTCGCGGAATAGAGAAGCTGCAGAGCAGGTTCACGCAATCATTTATTTTCTAAAAGCGAAAGAGCGCGCAAGTATTGAGCGTGCCATAGGTACACAGGCTTTTTCATTGGGAAGTATGGAACCTGAAATGTTTCAGGAGTTTTTTAGTCTTGTATCTGCTCAGGATGCCTTTATGGATGCTTTTATTACCATTGCTGATCCTGAATCGATTGTTTTTTACAACAATACAGTAAGCGGACAGGATGTTGTTGAAGTAGACAGACTAAGAATCCTTTTGAGTGAAAACAATGGATACAATGAAGACCCGGCATACTGGTATCGAATGATCACAACAAAAATCAATCTGTTAAAGCGAACAGAAGATTTTATGTCCGAAAGAATTCAGACCTACACGGAAAATATCTCTTCTGAGGCAAACAAAAGTCTTCTGACCGTTCTGATAGTTGATACTTCTGTTGCCGTTCTAACATTCATTATCATAGCTTATATCATCGCTCACTTGTTGAAAGATGTAGAAACTCTTGAAGAATTTACCAAAAAGGTTATAGCGGGTGATCTAACCCAAAAAGTGCAGATCAAGACCAGGGATGAAATCGGGCATTATGCTGATACATTCAATCTGATGATTGAAGAGATAAATAAATCTCAATTTGCTTTGAAAAGAGAAAGAGACAAGGCCAGGTTCTTATATGAGAATATTTATAAGCAGTCTCAGGTGGTGTTTGAAAATGTGGAAGAAGGAATATTTCTGCTTAACAGAGAGCATAAGATTAGCAGACTTCACTCAAAGGCAATGGAGACGATCTTCAATTCTAAGAAAATTGCAGGGGAGACACTTGTAAATTTCATGAGGACTTTACTTATTCCCAGAGACCTGGAAGCCCTTGAAATGTTCATGAAACATTTGTTCAATCCGGATATCGATGAAGATGTTGTCAATCAGCTAAATCCGGTTGAGCAGGTCAAGATATTTACGGAATCTAACGGGATGGTGAATACAAAGTACATCCGACTCTCATTCACGAGGATAGAAAACAAGCGAGGAGAAATTCAACAAATCATGGTGTCTGTTTCTGATGAAACAGAAGGCGTATTACTTCAGCAACAACTTGAAGAAGCGGATGAGAAGAAGAAAATGGAGATGGAGCAAATGCTCAGTATCCTCAAAATAGATCCTGCGCTTTTGCGTGGATTTATTGTTAACTCAAGAAAAGTGCTAAAAAGTATTTCTGAAAAATACGAAACCCATAGTGGCACTGATTTCAGCGAGTTGCTTACTTTCACATTCCAGATCATTCACAATCTGAAAGGAAACTCCATTGTCATTGGACTGCAGATACTTACTGACAGGTTCCACAGAATCGAAGACGCCATATCAAAACTCAAAGACAGCCCGAAAGTTGTTGGTAATGATTTCCTTAATATTCTTTATGAAATAAATGAGGTGGATATCATTGTTGGAAATATGGGAGATATGCTGCGAAAAGTGGCTAATATCTACAACAAGTTCTCAGGGGAAGAGCAGACAGATACAAATTATGATCTTATTGATTCCCTGAAAAGAGGACTTGTGAAAATGAGTGAAGATAGCGGGAAGGCTATCAATTTCATTTTCAACAATGATAAAAACCTGAGTATTCCCAAACTGATTCAGGATCCTGTTAAGGACATCATGATCCAGTTGATGCGAAACTCTATCGCTCATGGCATTGAGGCACCTAATGTCAGAATTGCCAAGAGAAAGCTGATTAAGGGAAATATAACTGTTGCCATTGATGAAGATGACAGTGGTGATGAAATGATAATTTCATATAAAGATGATGGAAGCGGATTGAACACAGTTCAAATTGTAGAAAAGGCAATTAACAAGAACATCATTCCGGAATCAGACAGGGATAAGATGACAGAAGACCAGATTATTGATCTACTTTTCAGTGATGGTTTTTCCACCAACGATGAAGTGGATGAATATTCAGGAAGAGGTCATGGACTCGGTGTGATAAAAACTAAAATTGCCGAACTAAATGGATCATTTGAAATTAATTATGAAAAAGGTCAATTCTTTGAAATGATTATCAAAGTACCCACTTCAATAAAAATTAATCCTAAGGAAGCATAAGAAATGAAGTTACTTATCGTAGACGATTCTTCGATTATGCGTCGCACCATTGAGAAAAACCTCGGTGACTATAATCTTGAGATTATAGGTACTGCTTCTAACGGAAGTGCCGCTCTTGAAATTGTAAGAGAACAGAAACCTGATGTAATTACCCTTGACATTACCATGCCTGAAATGGACGGCATTACGTGCCTTGAAGGAATTATGGAGATACATCCGGAAGCAAAAGTGATGATCATCACTGCTCTTTCAGACAAATTAACAGGCCTTAAGGCTTTGGACAAAGGAGCTCGTGGGTTCATGTACAAACCGGTCAACGCTGACGACCTCAAAAAGGCTTTTGATAAACTTTTGAAAAGGGGGTAGATGGATACGAAAAAAGAAGAGTTTGAGACCACCTGCAATCTGTTTATAAAGGCACTTGAGAATTACTTCAAACACCTGACGGATGTGACATCTGAGATTGGTGTGCCGTTTATAAAGGAATCTGATTCACTTACCCTGAAAAATTTCACAGGACTAATAGGTATTTCAGGAAACAGAAAAGGATTTGTATACATATCAGCAGACAAGAACATGTATGCTGATCTTATCAATATTTTTATCGGCATTGAAGAGCCTACCACAGAGGATATTCTGGATATGGCCGGAGAGATATCAAATGTGATCGCCGGTAGTGTAAGGGCTAATTATGGGAACAATTTTAACATCTCTGTTCCAATCGTTTTTGAAGGAATGCCCAAACAGTTGAAATTCCCCTCAGAAGTTGCTGTATTCGTAATCCCAATGAAGTGGAAAAGTCATGAGGCTTTTCTAGTGGTCGGACTGGAATAATTATTTCACTAATTTGAACCTTATAGTCATTTTTCATAAGTTAAATGTCAGATTATAAGTTTTAAAGAAAATGCATCATCACCCGTCATCAGCAGGAGAAAACACACTTGCTGATTTTATACCTGATTCATTTGTCATTGATAAACCTTTATCAGCTGAGGGTGGTGGAGATCGCTATTGGCTGCACAAAAAGGGAAAGACTGTGTATCTGGCGATCTTTGATTGCATGGGGAATGGACATTTGGCAAGGATGGCGTCCAGAATATATATCAATGCGCTAAGCAAAGTAATTGCAGAAATTGGAATTGAGTATACAGGTTCGATTTTACAATATGTCCATAGGGAAATTCAATCAAAGTTTGCAGGAAAGGAGGAAACACAGATTTCAACAGGTGCTGATCTTGCTATACTTAAAATTGAGTCGGATCTTAGAATTATAGAATACGCCGGGGCGAAGATTGATCTGTTTGTCGTTGAGAACGATGAGGTCAGGACATTTAAATCTGACAGAATGCAGGTGGGAGATTTATTCGACTTCAGACATCAATATAATTCAAATACAATAAAGATTAATGAGGAGCAAAAGCCAATGTTTTATCTGACAACTGATGGAGCTAAGGATTTGAATGGAGGACCTGAAGACAGAAAGATTGGAATCACTGATTTTAAGAACCTAATGTTGAAAAACTACCATCACAAGATGGAAGATCAGCAGTTAAGATTCAATACCTATCTTGAGGAATGGCAGGGGGGGCGTACTCAGCCCGATGATATCCTAATCATCGGTTTTAAAATATAAGATTCCTGAGGGTTGAAAGGCACATCTCAATATCCTCAACTGGCCAACCAACCTGTTCTCTGATTTATTTGAAAGTAGAAAATTTAGCAGGAAGAAGGCAGTAGCCGGAAAATTATCATTTGATAACACCTGATGATGGGTTCATCGAAATTATTTCAGTACGTATTTGCATTTTCTTAACTTCAAGCAGCGAAAAACCTAAATTAATCAAACATGCAAAACCCTAAATCAATCAGCAACACTCTATTGACTCTTGTTATGCTTTTGTCCTTCAATTCGTTTGGACAGCTTTCAGGTGATACTTATGCAACGGCAAAGAATTCAGGCTCAGCCAAATTTATCTATGTATACGACGGGATTCCTGGTTTTGTGGAAAGCAGGGATGGAAAAGTAACCGGAGTGGTAGCGGATATTATGCGAAATTTTGAGACTTATTTGAAGGATAACAAAGGGATTACTGTTTCCAGTGAATTTATTTATGCCAAAGACGGTGATTTTCAAAACTTTATGCAGGATGTGAAATCCGGAAAAGGAGGAGTTTTCGGATTAAGTAATATTAGCATCAGCGAAGAAAGAATGAACAACTTCAAGTTCAGCCCGCCATATATGGACAATGTATCCCTTCTGGTTTCCAACGACAAAATAGCAACGCTCTCAAGCATGGATGAGATCTCAGCTTCATTTAATGGACTAAAGGCCTACACACTTAAAGGGTCTTCCTATCATCAACGATTAATCGAAATACAGGCAAAATACCTTCCATCACTTGAAATAGTATTCCTTTCATCTGAAACTGAAATCATGGAAAAACTTGCAGCTGATGAGAAAGCATTCGCAATCCTTGATGTGAACTATTACCTGGAGATCCTTGCTAAAAAATTGAATATTAAGCGACATTCCGTTGGTGATAAGAAAGGGGACAGATTTGGGATAATAATGCCAAAATCTTCAGACTGGGAACCTGTAATCGCTGAATTTTTTAACTCCGGGTTCATTGACAGCTCTAAGTACAGTCAGATCATAACCGAGAATTTGGGGAATAGCGCGAGAAGATTATTGGATAGCTTCAAATAGAGAAATCAAAAATGTAAACAATCTGGTTTTTCTGGACATCTCTTCGTTGATTAATTATCATTTGTAAAGGGATTCTCTAACTTTATCGAAATAAGTTCCAATTTTTGGGTGTTCTGCTACTCAGATTATACATTACGTTATGCAAAAAATACCACTGATTGCATTATGCATGTTGATGTTAGCCACTTCAATTTCAGTTGTTGGCCAGCTTAGAGGAGATTCTTACGCGTCTGCGCAAAGAACTAAATCTGCTAAGTTTTACTATGTCTATGATGGTGTTCCCGGATTTGTTGACAAAGGTGAGGATGGAGTGGTGAGAGGGTTTCTGGTAGACATTATGAAGCAATTCGAAACGTATGTCAGGGAGAAAAAGGGCATTTCGGTAAGAACAGAGTTTATTCAGGTGCCCAACAAAGATTTTACAATTTTTATGTCACAGGTAAAAGAAGGAACTGGTGGCGTCTTCGGATTAAGCAATGTCAGCATTCGGGAAGATCGTCTCGCTGACTACAGTTTTAGCCCTGCCTATATGAATAATGTATCGGTATTGATAACGAATTCAAAAACACCAACACTCCCTGGCCTTGCAGAGATAAGTACACGCTTCGCCGGAAAGAAAGCATATTCTGTTTCTTCCTCATCCTATTACGATCGACTGAGTGGTATTAAAGAGCAATATTTTCCTTCCCTTGAAATTGTTTCACTTCCATCAGTGGATGAAGTACTGAAAGAAGTATCAAGAAACAATGATGCATTTGCCGTTATTGACCTTCACTACTACATCCAATCACTTAAGACTAATCCAATAAAGAGACATTCTGTAGGAGACAGGGGACAGGATAAATTTGGGGTTATCATGCCTAAAGTTTCAGATTGGGAACCCATCATAAAGGAATTTTTTAATTCAGGATTCATAGGAGGACCAGAATACAGAAAACTGATTGGAGAGCATCTTGGTAAAGGTGCCCTCAGATTAATCGAAGGAGTCAACTAGCAACATTTAGAGTAATTAACCATGAAAACAATTTTAAAGAAAACAACTATTGTCCTGCTTCTTCTGGCAGGAATGAATTTTGTAAATGCTCAACAAACGGGAGATTCTTATGCTTCTGCAAAGAGTAGCAAAACTGCGAAAGTGGTTTACATACATGCTGGAGTCAATGGATTTGCAGCAAAGGATGAATCGGGAAAAGTAAAAGGACTCTTGGTTGATGTCATGAATGAATTTGAGAAGTACGTAAAAGATACATATGGCATAACCATTTCATCAACCTATGTTGAAGCGACAAACAAAGATTTCAAATTATACCTGGAAGAAGTTAGAAATAGCAATGGTGGAGTATTTGGATTGAGTAATACAAGTGTAAAGGAAGAACGAAAGAAGTTTCTCAAGTATAGTCCATCCTTCCTGAATAATATTTCAGTGCTGATTTCCCACAGAAATTTTCCGACTCTTACCAATATGAATAATATTGGAACAGCTTTCTCATCTAAAACAGGATTTGGAGTCCCATCAACAACCAACTACGACAGGATGCTAAAAGCAAAGGCAGATAATTTTCCTTCCATGAAAATTACAAATGTCACTTCCAGTCGTGACATATTGGAGAATATTTCAGGAAACCCAAATGCATTTGGGTTCTCAGATATACACTACTATCTGGAGTACCTTGAAAAAGGAAAGCCGGTTAAAAGACATCCGGTTGGAGATCAGCAGGGTGATGAGTTTGGAATAATCATGCCGATGAGCAGTGATTGGGACGGAGTACTCGCTGAGTTCATGTCAGATTATATTAAGACTGCAAGCTATCGGGAAATGGTAATCAATAATTTGGGCAAAGGCGCATTAAGAATGATCAGTAAGTAATAACAAAATACATGTATTAAAGGGCTCTTAGATAGTATCTAAGAGCCCTTTTTTTATGGTCTTTATCTCCTTCGCTTGTTACGTGTCAATTCTGTTAGTTTTTGATACATACGTGTTTTCAATTGATAATAAAATCACGCTTAATTTATCTCTTACGGACATTCTTAATTAAGCGAAAACCAATGCCACTATGAGACATTCAATTGAATCCGGGTGTAGAATCACTGCAGCCATTCTGTTCTTATTGACCTCCTTTTCATGCTATCCACAATTCCGCGGAGACAGCTTCCAGTCAGCGCTTCAGACGAAGACTGCAAGCCTGATTTACATCTACAATGATGTGACCGATTTTGCAAAGACAACAGAGCAAAATAAAGTGAAAGGGCTGTTAATTGATGTGATGTATGAGTTCGAATTATATGTAAAGGATCAATATGACATTTCAGTTATCCGTACATACCAGCGAATTGATGAAAACAATTTTCAACAATTTCTTAAGGCAGTAGAAGATTCAAAAGGCGGAACTTTTGGATTGAGTAACACAAGCATTACAGATGAGAGAAAAAGTAAATTCCAATTCAGCCCACCATACATTAGTAATATTTCAGTTCTAATCACACACGAAAAGACGCAGGACTTGTCTATGATGAGTAAAATCAATGATGAATTCGGTGGCATGGTGGCTTACTCGGTTCCATCCTCCACCTATCTGGACAGGCTAAACAAAATTAAGACTCAGCACTATCCGGAAATGGAGATTGTGCTGTTAAAATCAGGTATAGATGTGATGACAGAAGTCGCAAAGAATGAGAACTCATTCGCTATTGTAGATCTCCTTTACTACCTGGAATTTTACAAGAAGGACTTTCCAATAAAAAGACACAAGGCGGGTGATAAAGCAGGGGATAAATTTGGTATTATCATGCCTTTGGATAATGACTGGCAGCCGATAATGGAGGAATTTTTCAAAGAATTTCTTTCAGGCCCACAGTATAGAAAGTTGATCTCTGACCATCTGGGAAAAAGTGCGATCAGGTTAATTGGAAGCGGAACATTCTGATTGTTGAAATCCTTATGAGATCAATCAAACTTCAGGTGATGAATGTGTTCATCGATAATGTCAATTCGTGAAGTAATACTCTCTACATACTTAACCAGTTCTTTCTCCAATTTCTTTACCTCCTTATCATACTGTTCTCCGCCTTCACGGCCGTAGTTCCTTTCAATTTCATTCACACCATTGCATTCTCTGTGAATAAAAGCTTTGAAGTTTTGAGTCGTGTAATCCACTTCCAGCTTCTCAATATCTCTTAATGTTGCTTTAGCTTCTTCATCATCACTATCACCTTCCAGCTTCCTCGAGACAATGCCATACAGAAGGGTATCATAATGGTGAATATCGTTAAGTAATTGTATCACTTTGTCACGGTAGGGTTTCGTTGAGCAATACGACTGGAGCCCGGCATACGTATTTAGACTTAACGCCTCATTATCCCACTTTATCGTGAGATCGTCGACAATTTTCACAATATCAGAATCTTCCTGAGCAAATGAAAAAAGACACATTGAGAAGAGGTAGAAAAATGAGATTGTTTTCATTACTTTGAAACTATAGTTGAAACTAATTGACAGAGGATTTGGGTAAAAAAAACAAGTTAGGAAAGTTTTCGGATAATAGACAAAGCAAAAACGTAATTGAGTACGGGAAACCTGAATTTGAAAAAATTAAAGGGAACTGGTCCTCGCATTTCAAAAATGAGAATGAACTTACTATTGAGCTTGCCTGCGGTTGGGGCGAATACACGGTCAGCCTTGCTGAAAAGTTTCCAGCAAAGAACTTCATAGGAATTGACATAAAAGGAGACAGAATATGGAAGGGAAGTCAGTATGCCAGGGAAAACAATCTGTATAATGTTGCATTTCTGAGGACCTATATAAATCTTCTGGGCGATCATTTTTCAGAAGGAGAGGTTGATGAAATTTGGTTGACATTTCCAGACCCAAGGCCTAAGGATCGCGATGAGAAGCACAGGCTATCTAACCTGACTTACCTGAATTTATACAAGAAAATATTGAAGAAGGACGGGTGGTTCAGGTTCAAAACAGATAGCACGTTCCTGTTTGATTATACCTTACGGATTATTTCAGATCAGGATATTTCTGACTTCAAATTCACTACTGATCTGTATCAGTCTGACCTTTTGGAAGATCATCATGGTGTGCGAACCAAATATGAACGCATTTGGACAGAGCGTGGTGAAAAAATTAAATACATGAAATTTAGATTCGCTTAGGACAAATAGGAGTAAGTATTACACATACTGGTACTTATTGATCTGATTCCACTTTGATAGAATTACTTACACCAAAAATGTTTATATTATAAAACTGGATTTGGCTATGTGAAAAAAGTATTTCTAAAAATCGCACTGTTTTTAACTTTTCTGACCAGCACCATTGCGCAGGAAACCGATAGCCTTGAGATATCTCTTAAAAGTGCAGAAGGGAAGAAACGAATTGATATTCTTCACCAATTAATCATAACCAACTGGCATAACTATCCGGATAAATCCATGAAATATGGAGAAGAAGCCTTAGAACTTTCAAAGGCAGGCGGTGATTCCTCCACTGTCTCAAAATCATTAAGGCTCATCGCCGGAGTTTATTATTACAAAGCTGATTATCAGTCATCTCTTGAGCACAATTTCAAAGCACTCGATATTGCTTTTGCACTTAAAGATTCTACATTAATTAACAATGGCTACAACAATATCGGATTGTTGTATTATGATCTGGGGAATTACCAGACGGCACTCGAGTACTTGCTGCGTTCTATTGACATTAAGAAAACCAGAGGGGAGACCTATGGGCTTTCAACAACATTGAACAACATCGGATTGATTTTTGAAAGAGCTTCCGATTTTAGCGAGGCAAGAAAATACTTTTTTGAAGCCAATAAGGTTTCAAGATCACTGAATGATCTCAATGTACAAGTCTACTCACTAAACAATGTAGGGATAACCTTCAGAAAAGAGGGGAACTTTTCACTTGCACGTAATTATTTCGACAGTGCTTTGCTCATGGCCAATGAGGTCGGAAATATCAATTGGGGAGCTGTGTCCCTGAGGAATATCGGTGAGATTCTAAGGTATAGTGGTCAATATGATTCTGCTGACTACTACCTTCAAAAGTCACTTGCAGCCTGCGAGAGTATTGGAGAAAGAAAGGGAATCGCTGAATCATTGCTTTTCCTTGCAAAATTGGAACTTGATCAGGGGAACATAAATATGGCCACAAGTTATCTTGACAGAAGTCATGAACTCGCCACTTTTCTTAAATTAAGACACCAGCTTTTAGAGAATCTTCGACTTTATGCAAGCATTCATCTGGTAGATCAGAATAGTCATGAAGTCATTAAAAATCAGTTGAAGTATCTCGATTTACAGGATTCCTTATTTCTGGATATTGTCGACAGAAATCTTTCTATGGTGCCAATTAAGCTCAAGGAAGAAAAGGATCGCATTCAACTTTCCAGACAGCAGGCGGACCTTCAAAGTCAGGGTTTCATCAATAAACTTTATGCAGGAATTCTCGTAAGTGCGATTCCTGTTATTTCTATTCTGATTTTTCTTTTATATAAAAACAGAGCTGCCTATGCAAAACTGCGTGATAACAACGAAGAATTAAAGAAGACTCAAAAGCTTCTGATTACTTCAGAGAAAATGGCCTCACTTGGTGTGCTGGCTGCCGGAGTAGGACATGAAATTAACAACCCTCTTAATTACATTAAAAACGGGGTAAATACACTTTCGGCCACAATGAATAAAAAATTCAAGAAGGAAGGAAAGGAATTAGAACCCTATTTTAATATTATCAATGAAGGAGTGGATCGTGCATCTAAAATTGTTAAAAGTCTAAGTCATTTCAGCAGGGCAGGCCTTGATGCCAATGAATATTGCAGTGTTGAAGATATACTTGAAAACTGTCAATTAATCCTTGGGAATAAGCTGAGAAGTATAGAAGTTATAAAATCTTATTCGAGAAACAAAGCGGTAGTTAATGGAAATGAGGGAAAGCTACATCAAGCCTTTATGAATGTCCTTACCAATGCGATACAGGCTATCACCGAGAATGGAAAGATATGGATCAATACAGAAGTCAATAATGGAAAAATGATTGTTTCAGTAAGAGACAATGGAGCTGGAATCAGCGAGGAAAACCTGCTGAAAATAAGCGATCCTTTTTTTACCACAAAGTCCCCCGGCGAAGGGACAGGTCTGGGGCTTTTTATAACTTATGCTATTATTGAGGAACATAATGGAGATATTCAGGTAATATCAACCCCGGCTACAGGAACAGAATTGATTATTACATTACCACTTTATCAAAAGACAAATGGTTAGCAATAATGACATATCAATACTTTACGTTGATGACGAAGAACCCAATCTGTTTCTTTTCAAAGTAACGTTCGAAGATAAGTACCACGTGATAACCTCCTCATCAGGAGAAGAAGGACTTGAAAAGCTCAAAGAAGCACATAGTAAAATCATTGTTGTAATTAGCGACATGAGTATGCCTAAAATGAACGGTGTTGAGTTCATAAGAGAGGCGAGGGAGCTTTACAAGTCCATTGGATACTTCATCCTGACCGGCTATAATTACAACGATGAAATTGATCAGGCCATTAAGGAAAACGTAGTACACAAGTTCTTTACCAAACCATTTGATCCGGAAAAAATTGAGGAAGCCATAGAGGAATTCCGGGCGTCAGGCCTGGTCTCTAATCAATCCTGATTATCAAACTCTACTCGATGCAGTACCAATCCTGATGATGGAGCGACATGCTTTATCTGACTTCCATTGGGGTTTGACAAAGACTCGATAAGGTCATCTACTGTCCAGACACCCCGGCCTATATCAACAAGTGCTCCCATCATTAATCTGACCTGATACCTCATAAACCCGCTGGAAGACACTTTGAACACGTATGAATGCTCGGGAATAAGATTCCCCTTTAATTTATTTTGAGGCTCAATCACTGACTTAAGAATATCCCTTTCAAAATTCACACCAGCGGATGGTTTGCTGACGTATCTTTTGAAGGTGTGCTTCCCTTCAAATACAGAAGCAGCATCAATCATTTTTCCTATGTCCAGCAACTTTCCAAAATCTCGAATAAGCGGTGCATTGTATGGGTGCGATTTTTCACCAAAAGAAAACAGATAATGGTATTCCTTTATATGAGCATCCTGGATGATATTAAAATTAGCATTGACCTCCATTACAGATTTGGTTCGAATGTCAGAGGGAAGGTTCCTGTTAAGTCGGTGAAGCAGTTGTTCCGGAATAATCGGATCCATGCAGAATAGCTCAAAAGCATAATCATCTGCTGAAACTTTAGCATCCGTTCTGCCGCACCCTAACGTTCTGAAGTTGTTATGCTCGAGAACGAAAAGCAGAGTCTTGTCAATCATGGAATGCACACTCTTCAATCCTTTCTGTTTTTGCCACCCATGATACCTGAAGCCAAGGAATTCAATACGAACAAGATAGAAGTGGTTCCAATTGGCCATTACCAGTCGATTGGCTGATAATCTTTCAAAAACTTACCGCACCAGTGTTTGCCGGTATTGATCCCGTCAATGACAGGATCCATGACCCTGGCTGCACCATCTATAATATCAAGAGGTGGCTGAAAATCATGAATTTCTTCTTTTCTTTTTGACAATTCTGCCGGATCCTCATCAGTGACCCAGCCTGTATCCACGGCGTTCATATAAATACCGGATTTAGCCAAATCCAGGGCTGAAGTATGTGTCATCATATTGAGGGCAGCCTTGGCCATATTTGTATGAGGGTGACGATCCTCCTTATAAAACCGATGGAATTTGCCTTCCATGGCAGAAACATTGACAATATGCTTTTTACCAGTGTTTTCCTTTTTCATCAACCTCGTGAGTCTATTACACAAGACAAATGGAGCCACGGCATTAACCAGTTGAACTTCAACCATTTCGGGTGTTTCAATTTCCCCCAGTTTCAACCTCCAGCTGTTGGTTTTTCTAAGGTCTACCTGTTGAAGATCCGCATCAAGCTTTCCTTCCGGGAACACCTCTTCAGCGGGGAGTGTATGGTCAAAACTATACGGAATTTGTGAAAGTCTTGCGGATGCTTTCAGTCCGATTCCAGGTTCAGGTGTCTGCCATGAAACCGGGAGGTTCTTGTTGCTCTTTCTTTGAGAAAGCATGCTTAACTCATGAATACATTCGTGATGATTTGCCAGGAGGCTTTGAACAGATTCTGAGAGTTGTTCAACCTGAGACTCCTCGGCCGACATGAGATGCTTGTAAAAGCCGGCAGGCCGACGAACGGTCTGGGCGGCATTATTTATCAGAATATCAAGGCGATCATAATTGAGTTCAATGTAGTTACAAAAGATCTCGACGCTGGGTATATGCCTGAGGTCCAGCCCGTGAATTTTAAGGCGGTCACCCCATTCTGAAAAGTCCATTTCCTTAGAGAATCTAATTGCGGAATCAACCGGAAATCGTGTAGTGGCAATAACAGTCGCTCCTGAGCGCAATAACATCAATGTGATGTGGTATCCAATTTTGAGCCTTGAGCCCGTGACAAGCGCTACCTGACCGCTTAAATCAGTCGTTTGAAATCGTTTAGCATAGTTGAAATCTCCACATTTCGGACACATTGAATCATAGAAGTGATGAACATCCGTGTATAGCGTTTTGCAGACGTAGCAGTTTCTGGGTGATTCCAAAACCTTCTTTTGATCAACTTGTCTGCCATTCTCAAGCTGTTTAGGAGCCTCAAAAATTGTCGCTTCACGCGCACTTCGTATGCCGGTATTTTTTCTGGCGTGCTTATCCCGCTCAATCATCTTTCGTTTTGCGGCCTTCTTAGCATCCTTTCTTCTTCTTATCAATTCGTCTCTATCTGGCCGTGACACCTTTCCTGCCGCCTGCATCAGAGCGATCCGGGTCTCCTCAGAGAGTTCAAACAACTTGTTCGTATCGTTGCTTAATGCTTCCAGTATGGAAATACATTGATTGATATCATCGAGCTTTAATCCCCCAATGTCTTCTTTCATGATCGTTTGAATTTTATGAGCAACGGACAAAATTAAGCGATTACAAGTCCTGATAATCAGGAAATAATGAACCTGTTTTGGGCAGGTTCTCACGAGCGAGGTGTTTTAAATACAATTGGGCACAGGCGTGTGCGTCACTCAACGCATCGTGATGGTTAAGAGGAATTCGGTACTTTTTGCTGAGGTAGGCAAGGCCTCTTCGATAAATTCTCAGTGTACAACGCTCCTCGAAAACAGGCTGTACAAGATCATAGTACGCAAGCGCACTTCTCAGGCAATTTGCATCGAACCCGATACTGTGTGCAACCACAACCTCGTCTTCAATAAATTTCCGTATATCAAACCACACTTCTTCAAAGGTGGGAGCATCCTCCGTATCCTCAGGTCGAATGTGATGGACCTCAATGTTTTTGTAGAAATAAGTATTGTCCGGCGGCCGAACGAGGCGATCTATTTGAGTGACAATTTCACCATTTTCCACCCGCACCAGTCCCACCTGGCAGATGCTGCCCGGATTCCATGAAGCTGTTTCAAAATCGATTGCAGTAAATGATTCTATACTCACCGCTTAAAATTAAAGAGAATCACAGGGATAATTTTCTGCACTTTCAGAAACTCTCCGTAAGATTGCCTGATTGTTTAAGAACTTATGAGAAAAACATTTGACTTCCTGAGTAAACTTGATAGAAACAATAATCGGGAATGGTTCCAGGCAAATAAAAAGCTGTATGAGCAATCTCATGCTGAAATGCTTGAATTCACTGATCAGGTTTTACAGAAGATGACTCTTTATGATAACATAGAAAATCGATCACCAAAGAAGAGTTTGTACCGGATATATCGTGATGTACGATTTGGAAAAGATAAAACTCCCTATAAAACGAATTGGGGAGGATCCCTTCGGCGAGCTACCGCTGAGTTAAGAGGCGGGTATTATTTTCAGATGGGACCAAAAGGCTCTTTTGTCATGGGAGGTTTCTTCGGACCAAACCCACAGGATCTTCTTCATATCAGAAAACAACTCGAACAGGATGGAGATTCGCTGAGAGATATCGTTACTTCAAACGCATTTAAATCGTTTTTCGGAAAGCTTTTAGGCGAACAGCTTAAAACTGCACCTAAAGGATTTTCAAAAGAACATCCGGATATTGATCTGTTGCGCTATAAACAATTCATGGTCCGTCATGACTTCACTGAAAAAGAAGCTTTAAGTGAAGATTTTTCTGACAAAGTGGTAGATGCCTTCAGACAAATGAGGCCCTTTCTCGATTACATGTCAGATATTCTGACCAGTGATCTGAATGGAAGATCTCTTTTGTAGTTCTCCCCGGAATCAATCTTCATCGAGTACCTCAAGCACATCCATGATCTCACCATAGTCCTTTAGGCCAGGCTTTTCTTCCTTTGTGGCTTCCATCTCGATTCCAGGGAAACGTTCTACGCCCGAGTCAGGACTTACACCGTATCCCCTGACCAGCTTCAGGTTTCCGTTGTAAAAAGTAATCTGTTGATCTAAGCTGTTAAAAATTGATTCATTCGTGCTTTTAATGATAACAATCTGAACAAGTTCATCAAGGTAGCTTAATGTGGAGCCGAACCGACCCAGGTCGTCTTCTGAATTGATTGAAGCCTTATAAATGAGTGGCTTCCCTAATAATGCCACTTTTTCTATCAGATCAAGATTCGATAATTCAACAAACTGAATGGGATACGCTTTCACAGCGTCTTTAATTCCCTGAAGATTGGAATCATGGAATTCCCCTGCAAACTCTACACCTGCGACCCAGTCTGTTATTTCTTTAAATGTGGTCTCATCAAGTCGCTCGGTTGAATCAGGGTCAATATTAAATCCTAAAATATCTACACCCATGCCAGCGCAATAGCGAGCATCGCTAAGGCTGGAAACATTAGATACCTTCACAAAAGTCTTTAGCGCCATCCTCAAAATATTTTCCTGCAAATAAAGGCATTTATGGTAATCACTAATAAACGATGCACTAAAAAATCAGGATTCGTATACATAGTTTCTTTTAGATTCGATAATTATCGGGAACCTTACATTTTGATGAATCTGAATGTGTTAAATCTATCGTAGGTAATAAACTATTCTTAACATTGCGATCTTATAGGAGGTCCATAACAACTAACAATTAACTCAGTGGAAGCATATCTGGAAACGACAAAAGACATTTATAAAAGAGCTGCGGAAACTCCGGATGTCGGGCTCTGCTGTACAACCACTCCAATTTGGGCTTTTCCCGGACTGGATATTCCTAAGAAGATGCAGGAGATGAATTATGGGTGCGGAAGCACCGTCCATCCGCGCGACCTCATCAATAATCCGAGAATTCTATATGTCGGAGTAGGTGGCGGAATGGAGCTGTTGCAGTTTTCTTATTTCAGCAGGCAAAAGGAAGGGGTGATCGGTGTAGATGTTGTAGATGAAATGCTACAGGCATGTGAAAATAATTTTGTTGAAGCAGAGCAGTCCAATGACTGGTTTAAACCTGAATTTGTAAGTCTCAGGAAAGGCGATGCGTTGAATCTGCCTGTTGAAGATGAATCCATTGATGTGGCAGCACAAAATTGCCTGTTTAATATCTTTCATAAAGAAGACCTAAAGAAAGCGCTCAGGGAAATGTATCGTGTGCTCAAACCGTACGGACGGCTGGTTCTTTCAGACCCTGTGAGTGAGGATATAATGCCTGAGCATTTAAAGAATGATCCTGAATTGAGGGGATTGTGTTTAAGTGGTTCCCTGCCGCTGCAGGAATATATTGACATGATTACAGAAGTGGGTTTTGGAACTGTGGAAATCAGAGCAAAAAGACCATACAGAATCCTGGATCCGGGACATTATCAAACAGATACGCCAATATTCATTGAAAGTGTTGAAGTATGTGCCATAAAAGACCCAATGCCTGAAGATGGCCCGTGTGTTTTTACCGGAAAAACAGCCATTTACATCGGTGATGAAGAGTTTTTTGATGATCACGGCGGCCATATTTTGATGTACAATCAGCCTTTATCAGTTTGTGATAAAACAGCCGGCAATCTTTCAGCACTTAAGCGAAAAGATATCTATGTCAGCGAAAGCACCAATTTTTATGATGGCGGAGGATGTTGCTAGTTGTGGTAATGGTCAAATAGTTAGCTGGTTAATTGGCTGAATAGTCTAATTCACAAGTCAACTATTTAACCATTCAACTTTAAACCAACCGAACCAATTAACTAACTTTGCATTTTTAAATGTGTAAACCGTGGCTGTGAACCCGGCAATAAGCAAATTATGAGTAAAAAAGGACGAATACTGGTCGCCATGAGCGGCGGAATAGACAGCTCTCTGGCGGCTGTCAAGCTACACGAAGAAGGATACGAGGTGATCGGGATGACCATGAAAACGTGGGACTACCAAACTTCCGGAGGGAGCAAAAAAGAAACAGGCTGTTGCAGCCTCGATTCAATTAATGATGCGCGAAACATCGCCGTAAACCTTGGATTCCCACATTACATCATCGATATAAGAGAAGAGTTTGGTGATTCGGTTATTGACTATTTCACAGATGAATACCTGCAGGGAAGGACGCCCAATCCATGTGTGATGTGCAATACGCATATCAAATGGGATGCGCTACTTCGAAGGGCCGACCGACTGGATTGCGAATTTATCGCCACAGGTCATTATGCTAATATCCGGGAAGAGAATGGTCGTTTTGTTGTATCCAAAGGAATTGACGGATACAAAGATCAGTCCTACGCACTGTGGGGGATTTCGCAGCAAAGCCTGAGCAGGACCAAATACCCACTGGGACAGCTGAAGAAATCCGAAATTTATGAAACCGCTACCAGCATGGGCTTCCATGAGCTGGTTACCAAATCTGAATCATACGAAATCTGTTTTGTTCCGGACAATGACTACCGTGGATTCCTGAGAAGGAGAGTGGAAGGGCTGGAAGAGCGGGTTGATGGAGGGGAATTTGTTTTGGAAGATGGCTCGGTTGTCGGAACTCATGAGGGATATCCGTTCTATACAGTTGGTCAGCGTAAAGGCTTGGGAATTGCTTTAGGTTATCCGGTATATGTTACTGAAATACAGAAAGATAAGAACCGTGTAGTATTGGGAACCTTTGATGAATTAAGCAGGGATGGCATGTATGTGAATAAGTTGAATATGCAGAAGTATGAATCCCTGGATGAAAGAAAGGACACAATAACAAAGGTTCGCTACAATGATGCAGGGACCCCTGCCGTTATTGAACAGGCCGGGAATACGATGAAAGTTTTCTTTGGGAAAGGCGTAAGTGCTATTGCTCCCGGACAGGCAGCCGTTTTTTATGAAGGAGAAGATGTTATTGGGGGAGGGTGGATCAATCAAAGTTTTAATCAGATGTCCAAAAATTGAGAATAGTTACTGCCCTTTTTTTATTTGTCTGTCTGATATCCTGTGATGAAAGCAGGGAACCGACCCCTGAAACGTTAGGTTACGATTTTTACCCCATTCAAATTGGTCAATACCGAATTTATGATGTGGAAGAAATTAATTACAAACTGACAGGATTTGATACAACAGTTTATCAGCTCAGAGAAACCATTTTTGATTCTATCGTTTCTGCCGACCAGACCAGCTACCTGATTCGAAGAGATAAGAGAGAGAATGCTACAGAAACCTGGGACAGTGACTCGGTCTGGATGGTCACAAAAACTTCAAATTTTCTGTCGATCAGTGAGAATAACATCCCATTTATCAAGTTGGTATTCCCAGTTAAGGTGGGGCAGACATGGGATGGCAACAGCCTTAACTCGAGGGATGCCACTACCTATTACTATCAAAACGTGGAAGAGGCGATCATCGATTCGGTCAGTACGTCCAATCATGTGCGATTGATTATAGAGGATATTCCCCGCAATGTTGTTAATCAGGATGAGCGAAGCGAAATCTATGCAAGAGGAGTGGGGCTCGTGGAAAAGAGCTACCTGACGTTGAATTTTTGCACAGTGAATTGCGGACAGCTGAATGAAATTGAAGGAGGACGCTTTTTGCATCAGGTATTAATAGAAGCAGGAAATGAATAGAATTCTTATCGGTCTGATTTTGATGCTTACAATGATGGAGACATTTTCCCAGACAGATCGTTACGTAGTGTTCTTTACAGACAAAATCGGGCCGGAGTATCCATTCAGATTAAGCAAACCATCCGACTTCCTGTCTGAAAAAGCGATTAACCGAAGAGTAAAAGATAATATAGCCATTGACAGTCTTGACCTCCCGGTACATCCATTATACGCAGACAGTCTTAAATCCCTGGGAATTGATCTGTATTTCACTTCAAAATGGATGAATGCAGCAATCATCCAGACAGAGGATTCAATGATTGCTTCTATTGCTCCACTGGATTTCGTGGACAGTATAGCACTCATTGCGAAAGGAGAAAAGTTGTCCCGTAAAACTGTTGATTTCGAACTACCGGTTGAATTTGAAGATCCTCCATCTGTTTCAGCCACAACAGACCTTCAACTTGCCATACTTCAGGCGGATGTCATGCATAGAAAGGGTATTTATGGAGAAGGATTATTGATTGCTGTGTTGGACAATGGCTTCAGAGGCGTGGATAAGTTTAAACCGTTCGAACATCTCTGGAGTAATAACCAGATTATTGCATCGAAAGACTTTGTTGAAAATTCCGGTAATGTTTTCAGGTTAGGTGATCATGGCACATCCGTATTTTCAACAATTGGAGCAAAATACGGAGACGAATTCTCAGGAACCGCCTATGGTGCAAGTTTTGTCCTTTGCATTACTGAGGAAAACGGGAGTGAGGATCGTGTTGAAGAGTACAACTGGTTGTTGGGAGCAGAGTTTGCAGACAGTGTAGGAGTTGATATAATTAACTCGTCACTGGGATATCGCTCGTTTGATATAAAAGAGCACAACTACGATTACGATGATTTAGATGGAGAAACTACCATCATTTCAAGAGCAGCAAAAATTGCTTCGGAAAAAGGAATGCTCGTGGTAATCAGTGCAGGTAATCATGGAGATAACCCGCCGAATAAGTGGAGATACATTACACCTCCGGCTGATGTCGCTCAGGTGCTGACTGTGGGAAGTGTGAATCCCGACTTAACATGGACTGCATTTAGCTCATTGGGTCCCGCGTCTAATGGTACAATTAAGCCCGACGTTGCAGCCCTGGGACTTGGTGCCACGATTGTGAGGGGAAATGGCTCCATAACCAGGGGAAATGGAACCAGCTATTCAGCACCACAAATGGCAGGCTATGCAGCAGGCGTCTGGCAGACCAATCCGGAATGGTCCTCAATGGAGGTTATAGAGGCAATCAGATCGGCTGGTCATAATTCACACGATCCCGACACACTGATTGGTAGTGGAGTACCCTTCTATACGTACATCAAAACAGGAAAAGCAATACAACTAAGTGATGTGCTTGATGAACTGGTTTATTTCTATCCAAATCCGTTTACCGGGGATAAACTCGTTTTTCAAACTGAGGAAGGGCTTAAAGGTAAGCTTGAGTTGGAAATTACTGATGGAGAGGGGAATATACTGCAGGAAGGCTCAATCAGGCTGTCAAAATCAGAAACACACTATGAGTTTGCAATGAAATCTGTCCAGGAAGGACTTTATTTTCTATCCTTGCAATACGATAATCAGAAGAAAGTTATCAAACTCATAAACTTCCAATGAACAGACTTATTGCCCCTTCAATCCTTGCTGCTGACTTTGCCAACATTCAGAGAGATGTTGAGATGCTAAATAAAAGTGAAGCAGATTACATTCATATTGACATCATGGATGGTGTTTTTGTTCCTAACATCTCCTTTGGTTTTCCAGTTTGTTCAGCCATTCACAGGCACGCGAAGAAGCCTATGGATTTTCATTTAATGATACAGGATCCTGATCCGTATCTGGAATCATGCATAAAATCTGGTGCAGAAATTATCAGTGTGCACTATGAAACCTGTAATCATCTTCATCGCACGATTACCCAAATAAAAGAACTGGGGGCCAAAGCAGGTGTTGTGCTAAATCCTCATTCTTCTGTAGATCTGTTGGAGGATATTCTTCCATTCACTGATTTGGTTTTGCTCATGTCTGTCAACCCGGGCTTTGGCGGTCAAAAGTTTATTGAGACTACTTATGGAAAGGTGAGTAAACTAAAAGCAATGATTGATTCCATTGGAGCAGATACGCTGATTGAAATTGATGGCGGAGTAACGGATCAGAATGCCAGACAATTATTTGAGGCTGGTGCGGATATTCTTGTGGCAGGTAGTTTCGTTTTTAAGTCTGATGATCCTGAACAAACCATCGCTAATCTCAAATCTGTCTGATCTTTTGAAAGGCATCCTATCCCTCATTTCCATTTTGATAGTGCTGACAGTTACAGGACAGTCAGAGGGAATAATAAGGGGCGTTGTATTAGACGAATCGGGCACTTCCATTCCAGGAGTTAACATCATCCTGAAGTCCAATAATCAGATTGGTACCATCTCTAATGTAGATGGAGCATATGAAATAGGTCTTGCACCTGGTGAAGATGTGCTCATTTTTTCTCACATTCAATACAAGACACGCGAAGTAACGATCAATGTTGAGGCGGGCGCAGTTCAAAGCCTAAAGGTTATCCTGTTGTCAGGAAATACATTACTTGATGATGTGGAAGTAATTGCCAATCGCGAACGTGACGCCATTGATCCTGCGACAAAAGTCGACGCAAAATCGGCTAAAAACCTTCCTTCGGCCTTTGGTGATTTCAATAAAGTGCTCGTGACTTTACCCGGAGTAACAGGAAACAATGAATTGTCGTCCGCCTATAACGTGAGGGGTGGGAGTTTTGACGAAAACCTGGTGTATGTCAACGACATTCCGGTATATCGGCCTTTTTTGTCAAATGCCGGGAGGCAGGAAGGGCTGAGCTTTGTTAACCCCGACATGGTGGATGACATCAGTTTCTATGCAGGAGGATGGGAAGCGAAATACGGGGATAAACTTTCATCTTCTTTAAACATCTTGTATAGAGAACCCGAATCCTTTCACGGGAATATTAATTTCGGCTTATTAGGCGGCTCAGCCTATGTTGGAAATGAGATTTCCGATCACATAAAATATTCGTTCGGGGCTCGACACAGTGATTCCAGATACCTCCTGAATACACTCGAAACGGATGGGCAGTATTTGCCTTCCTACACCGATGCGCAGGCTTTTTTCACATTTGACCTTTCCCGAAAAGGACAGCAGGTAAATCGAACGAAACTAAACTGGCTGCTTGCCTACGGTCGGAACAGATACCTCACATTGCCCGAATCACAAACAACAGAATTTGGTTCTGTTTCTCAAACACTAAGGATTCAGACTGCTTTTGAAGGACGTGAGCTGTTGAATTATGACACCTGGCAATCAGGTGTAAACCTCTCTCATCGATGGTCAGATCAGGCCCTGAGCAGATGGATACTATCAGGGGTTCGGACGATTGAAAAGGAATACTACAATGTAGAAGGAGCCTACAGAATATGTGATGTAGACAACAATCCGGGATCAAATGGTTTCAACGAGTGTGTGGTGGTAAGAGGCATAGGTACGAACTTTAACTATGGCAGAAATGATCTGGATGCAACTATCCTCACAGCAGAATGGAGAAATGAGTGGCTGCCAGCCAACAACCTGCTTCTGGAAGGAGGCGTGGGCATTAATCACAACACCATTAAAGATCAGTTAAATGAGTATTCGTTTTTGGATTCTGCCGGTTTTATTACAGTTACTGAAAGCACTTTCAATGAACTGGATCTCATCACAACCACGCTGACAGGATATCTGCAGCTCACTTTGTTTTCTAACGATTCCGCGCACGCAATAAATGTAGGAGTAAGAGGAAATCAACTGGATTACAATAATCAGACGCTCCTGAGTCCCCGATTCATTTATCGATTTAGAACCAACTGGGAAAAGGAAACCTCTTTTCGGTTTTCATTGGGCAAATACAGTCAGCCTCCCTTCTATAGAGAACTCAGAGATCTTAAAGGAGAAATCAGGAATGACGTAAAGGCACAAGAATCAATACATGCCATTTTAGGAATGGAAAGATTGCTTAGGTGGTGGAACAGGCCTTTTTTGTTCACCTCAGAAGCCTATTATAAGAAGCTGGACAATGTCATTCCCTATGATATTGACAATGTGAGACTCAGGTATTTTGCTGAAAATAACGCAGAAGCATTCGCCTATGGGTTTGATTTCAGGCTTAATGGAGAGTTTATAAAAGGAACGCAATCCTGGTTTAGTCTGGGTATTTTGAAAACAAAAGAAGACATTCAGGAAGATGACAAAGGCTATATCAGAAGACCTTCAGATCAAAACATCAACCTGGCCTTTTATTTCGAAGATCATATGTCCGGAGATCCAACAATCAGAGTTTATGTGAATTCAGTGTTCGGTTCCGGCTTTCCCTTAGGACCTCCTAATGAAATTAATGCAAGAAATATTTTTTCCGGTGATGAATACTTTCGTCTCGACATTGGTTTCTCGAAATCATTTGAACTACTTAACAATAAGTACCTGAAAACCTTAAACTTAAGAGCCGAGGTACTCAATGCCTTAGGTGCAGACAATACCCTTTCTTATTCCTGGATCCAGGACATTTCAGGCAATCAGCTTGCCATACCAAACTCATTATCGGCAAGGTTTTTGAATCTGCGGGTTTCAGCAGATTTTTAAGACGCAGGAACTCGCTGCTGTTCCATGATTAAATTTATTATACCAAACATATTGCTATGAAAAAAGCACTACTTATGATCGTATTTGCAACAGCTGCAACCACGATTTCTTATGCACAGGAATTTAAAGTCATCACTGTCGTGGAATCCATTGTTCCCGGCGGACTGGGAAGATCCAGAATGATAGAGAACAAAGATGAACTGGATATCAACTCGTTTACCACTGAACGGACAGACGGAAAAAAGAGTGCCCAGAAAGATGTTGATCGAAAAGATGCTAAGATTGATAATTTTGCCGAATCCAAATTATTGAACTTCTACAGCATTGCGGGCATCAACTTTCAGAATATCGCTTCAAACGATGCACTTATTTCATCAAAACTAAATCAAATGGCTGAGGAAGGCTGGACCCTTGCGTTTGTCACCAGTGGTGTTGAAAGTGATTCAGGAAAAGGAGATGGTAACGGACTTTTTATAACAAGATTTATTTTTAAAAAATGACAGCTAAATCCCATGTTTATACTTTAGGCATGGGATTTGTTTTTACTTTGCCGAATCAAAATGAAAGACAATGAATAAGATCAAAACACTAACTATACTTTCCATTGCAGTGCTTGCCTTTTCCTGTAACCGACAAGTCACTCGAGTTAATCCGGATCAACAAATCGACCTCAGTGGAAGATGGAATGATACAGATTCCAAACTGGTGGCAGAAGAAATGATCCAGGATGTCACAAACAGACCATGGCACAATGACTTCAGACTAACCAAAGACAGAAAACCGACCATTATTGTAGGCTACATACAAAACAAGAGTACCGAGCACATCGAACCGGAAACATTTATCAAGGACATTGAAAAGCAATTTATTAATTCCGGTTTTGTGAGAGTTGTATCCAATGCGGAATTTCGCGAGAAATTAAGAGAAGAAAGAGCCGATCAGGGTGAATACGCCGCTCCGGAAACTCAGGCAAAATGGGGGAAAGAAATGGGTGCCGATTATATGATGTTTGGACTCATTACAGCAGTAACAGATTCTTATAAGAAAGAAAAAGTAGTCAACTACAAAGTGAACCTTGAACTGGTTAATATCGAAACCAATGAAAAGGTGTGGTTGGGAGATAAAGAGATTAAGAAGTTTATTAAGAATTAGTCTGTGCAACGATATGTTGCCGGCTGACGACTAATCAGCTATTTGACCATTCACCCCTAATCTCACAAACCGATTATGTTCAATCGATGTGTTTATATCGCCTTGTTGCTTTCTCTGTCAGGTTGTGCCACCTTCTATGAGCTAAACTATGAATTCAATAAGAATTTTGAGAAGGGAAACCTGGAAGGGGCTGAATCCATTCTTGCCCAAAATAAGAAAGCAGAGAGAAGTAAAACCAGATTTCTGTACTATGCCAACAGGGGAGTGGTCAGCCATTTATTAGGTAAGTATGAAGAAAGCAATGTCTGGCTGGAAAAGGCCTACATCTTTGGTGAAGACTATCGGAAGAACTATCTGAATTTTGCCGGATCCTACTTCCTGAATCCGAACCTGATTGTATATCCTGGTGAAGACCATGAACACCTGATGTTGCTTTATTACAAAGCGCTCAATTTTCTTAAAATGAGTGATTATGATAAGGCCCTGATTGAATGCAGAAGACTGAATAACAGGTTATACGAACTTGGAGACAAATACCTTTCGGAAAATAAGTATCAAAAAGATGCCTTTATTCATAATCTGATGGGTATTATTTATGATGCAAGCGGGGACTATAATAACGCATTCATAGCCTATCGAAATGCATTGGAAATTTATGAGAATGAGTTTGCAACTCTGTTTGGTCTGGAGGTTCCGAATCAGTTGAAAGAGGACCTGATGCGTACGGCACATTTGTCAGGCTTCCCGGAAGATCTTGACAAATACGAAGAAAAGTTTGGGTATAAATACGATCATACAATTCCGGAAGGAGGGAGTCTCGTGTTTTTCTGGCATAATGGCCTTGCCCCGGTTAAGGATGAATGGTCCATTTCATTCGTGGCAGTAAAGGGAGACGGAGGACAAATATTTTTTCAGAATGATGAGTTAGGGCTCAATTTTCCGTTCTTTTATAATGTGGATGATGACGGAGACGGAGCAAGCCTCTCAGATCTTACCGGAACACGAGTTGCGTTTCCAAAGTATGTGGAGCGAGAGCCATACTTCAACTATGCGGACCTGGAAGTAAATGGCGATTACTATACCCTTGAAAAAGCGGAAGACATTAACGGGATCGCATTCAAAACATTGAATGAGCGAATGCTGGAAGAATTGGGGAAGGGATTGTTACGGGTCGCACTTAAAAAAGTCGTGGAGAAGCAGGTGCGAAAAGAAAATGAGACCATCGGATTTCTGGTCGGAGTATTCAACTTCGCTTCCGAGCAGGCGGATACACGTAACTGGCAGACATTGCCTCATTCGATACATTATACACGAGCCCCGTTGAAGGCAGGTGAGAATTCGGTTGAGATCTATACTGATGGTCCGAGAAGTGAAGCATCAGAGAAGTTTTCTTTTACAGGAAAAAAGGGAGTGACTCAATTTCACACCTATCAGTCACTGGAGAGCGAAGTAGCGTTTTGAATACACCTGGCCAATGTTATGTCGGACTCACGTTGACCGACAATCACTTTATTTACATTTTTCAGGTTCATTTCATTAAAAGGTTTTATTTTGAGAGCTAAATCACAATCGCCCGACAATGTTTACCGAATACGAAATTGAAACCATGGTTGAAATCCCGGAAATTCTGGAAGCAGCCGCGGAATTGAAAAGGGATTTTCTGAAAACTGAAGCTCCATATCTGGAGATTAATGACCATGATTTTTTTTCACTGGTGATGATGGCTCCAACGGTTGGAATTGCCCTTGCAGATGGTCACATCAGCCTGTTTGAGGAAATTGCATTAAACAAAAAAGCCAGGAAGCTTTCGAAGGGTGGCTACTTCATGAAAAAAGATCCGGTGGTCTATGCCATGAAATTTCTGATTAAGAATTATTATAACTGGTCTGATAAGTACTTTTCGGTGCTCAAAATAGCAATCAACAAAGCATGTGATATGAGCAATGTTGCTATTCGCAAAATAGATACCACAGGCGAGGTTGACTACAAAGAGTATAAGAAAGAGGTGTTGAATTCGCCATACATTCTGATCAGGTTCATTGCCAGTTTCTTTTTGGAAAATGATGAAGACATCATCAACAGCAATCACAAAATCGGAAAGGAAGAGTATCAGCGAATGATGCTGATAGGAGAAAAACTCGGGCTGGATCAGATGGTGGTATTTCAGATGTTTTGCCAAACATTTAAGTAATCTTTTAACACATTCATCGTTTGTGAGGTTGATGAGAAAGATCCTGTCAGGTTTAATACTTTTAGCTACGTTATCCTGCGGAAAAGATGAGGTCGTTGCGACTGATGCTGATGTCGCAATTACCGATTGGCTGACCACCATGAATATCACGGCTACACGTGATGCCTCAGGCATTTACTATTACCCTATTGTTTCAAATCCGGCAGGTACTGCAGTTTCGGCAGAAAGTGTTCTCGCCATTTATTACACCTTATCGGATCTTGAAGGAAATGTACTTGCTGCCCATCAACGCGCGAATGGAGACTCCCTGCTGCTGCAACAGGGAACAGGAGCTGTTTACCCCGTGGGGCTTGATGCAGGATTGACATTCATGCGAGCAGGCGAAACCTTTGGAATCATCCTGCCTCCTGCTCAGGGGTACGGAGACCTTACATCGGGAGCCATAAATTCAGCTTTAATTACACTACTTGAAGTGGAAGTAACAGCAGTCCAAAGTGAAGCAGCTGTTTATGCCCAGGAATTGACAGCAATCAATAATTACATCCTTTCAGAAAACCTGAATGACACGATCGCCAATCCGCTCAACAGAGTTGAGCAATTTGTTTCAGGACTTTCCTATAAACGAATATCCAAAGGATTTGGACCCTTGCCGGTAAACGGTGAAACCATTGTTGTGAATTATACCGGCACCTTTCTCAACAAGTCAACTTTTGACAGTGAGACTAATTTCCGGTACACCATTGGTTCAAACGTTCCAAGACCCCTTGCTCCGGGCTTTGAATTTGGGATTAGCCTGATGCAGCCAAATGAAAGGAGCCTGGTCATTGTTCCCGCATCACAAGCCTATCAGGAGAGTGCCAGAGTCATACCAGCCTTTATCACCGACGACCTTATAGCTGATTTCATTATTCCGGACTATGTTTCTTCCATTCCTCCGTATACCACACTGGTATTTGATATTACACGTTTTGATTAATCCTTATTTTTGAGTCCGATTTGATTAATAGACAACTACGATATTGTTTACCACTTTTCATATGCCTGATGATGTCAGGAAATGTGCATGCGCAGAGCATCTATGAGAAGTACAACATTTACCGAAATCCGGTTAAAGTGTTCCTCAACAAATTCAGTATTACGGCAACCACCGGATATGGTGCGACCACTTATAAGCACAACCTGTCGGGGATGTATTTTTTTCAGGATGCTTCAAGTCAGTTTATCTTTTCAAATACTGAACTTCCTGGTAGTACGATCATTGGATATACGAATTGGTTAAACAATCCGGATGTGGGAGTGGAGACCTCTGTTCAGGACCTGTTTGATGTGCCGTTCAACTATCTCGAGAATCCTGTTCACAATCCATTGCTGGGACCTCAACAAATTCTGCTGAATACGGATTCCGTCGATGTGGGATTCAAAGGCACCTCACATGGAATTCCCTTCCTTCTGAGTGTGCATTACAATATTTTGGATTTCCGCATTGGAGGCGGGTTCATGTATGAGAAACAATTTGTGAGAGACCTGAAACCAACGATTCTTGAAAATCAGATTCGATCATACGAGCCAAACTTCAAATCCACACGATACACTAAGTGGTTTGGACTGGTGGGTTATCGGTTTTATCAGTTCTGGAGTTATGATTTTGTAGCAGAGCTTCAGGTAGGAAAAATCAGTGCCGGAAAGCAATTCAATAAATCCGTCATTGAGCGTGGACTCTATACGAATTTTGGGATTAGTATAGAAAACAACTGGTCTGAGTATTTCCGGGTTGTTATTCGACCATCCATCGATTTTCGAAAATATACAATCAACCTTCCCGATGGTCAGACCATCGACCATAAAACGCCTGCATTCTTCATTCAGGCAGGTATCAGCATCAATATCCCGGATATTCCCCGATCTCCCATGAAAAGTGATCATGTGCAGTTAAAACATGTATACACAGACCCTCAAACCGGACGATTAATGGAGGTTAGAGGGCAGCCCATCTGGAAAAGACAGAACCCGAAAGTTGGAGAAAACCATCGTCGATTATGGCGCTACAAACGCAAGAATAAAAAGAAGCTTAATCCTTACTAATTCTCTCGTTTTACATGGTACTTTTCGCTAAATTGCGGACGGATTTTTAGGTAACCAAAAACTATAGATGTCAGACGAAGAAATTGGGAATCTGCCCTCGTCAAATCAGAACATTATCCCTATAAATATTGAAGAGGAAATGAGAGGTGCGTACATCGATTATTCGATGAGCGTTATCATTTCAAGAGCCCTTCCGGATGTCAGAGACGGGTTAAAACCTGTTCACCGACGTATCCTTTACGGAATGGATGAATTAGGGGTCAACTATAACAAATCATATAAGAAGTGTGCCAGAATTGTAGGGGATGTTTTAGGTAAGTATCACCCGCACGGAGATACTGCGGTGTACGACACAATGGTTCGAATGGCCCAGCCATGGTCGCTGAGATATCCGCTGGTTGACGGTCAGGGTAATTTCGGTTCGGTAGATGGAGATTCACCGGCTGCCATGAGGTATACGGAGGCACGTCTCAGGCGAATTGCGGAAGAGCTGCTCGGTGACATTCGAAAGAATACCGTGGACTTCCAGCCGAACTATGACGACAGTACAGAAGAACCTTCGGTGCTCCCGGCTAAGTTTCCTAACCTTCTTGTTAATGGGGCGAGTGGAATTGCCGTTGGTATGGCTACAAATATGGCTCCTCACAACATTACAGAAGTTGTAGACGGTACCATCGCCTACATAGAAGACAGGGATATTACCATCGACGGATTGATGGAATATGTAAAAGCACCAGATTTTCCGACCGGAGCTACAATCTATGGTTTTCAGGGTGTCAGGTCAGCTTTTGAAACAGGAAGAGGACGAATCGTGCTGCGAGCAAAAGCTACAATCGAGGAGACCAGTACCGGAAGAGAGCAAATCATTATCTCTGAAATCCCTTATCAGGTAAATAAGGCTACAATGATTGAGAAGACCGCAGGTCTGATCAATGAAAAGAAAATTGAAGGAATTTCTGATATCCGGGATGAATCCGACAAAGCAGGAATGCGAATTGTCTATGACCTGAAAAGGGATTGCATTCCCAACGTGGTGCTGAACAATCTGTATAAGCAAACGGCATTACAATCCTCATTTAGTGTCAATAATGTAGCACTTGTAAAAGGGAGGCCTAAAACACTCAATCTCAAAGACTTAATTGTTCATTTTGTTGATCACAGACACGAAGTTGTCGTAAGGAGAACGAAATACGAACTGGAAGAAGCCGAGAAAAGGGCACACATTCTCGAGGGATACCTGATTGCACTCGATAACCTTGATGAGGTCATTGAATTGATCAGAAAATCTAAAGATCCGGATGAAGCAAAAATCGGACTGATAGAGAAGTTCAAACTCTCAGATATTCAGGCCAAGGCGATACTCGAAATGAGATTGCAGCGTTTGACCGGACTTGAAAGAGATAAAATTCAAAAAGAATACGAAGAGATTCAGGCACTCATCAAGCATCTGAATGAAATATTGGGAGATGAATCGTTGAGAATGCAGATCATCAAAGACGAGCTCCTGGAGATGAAGGAACGTTACGGTGACGACAGAAGATCTGTTATAGAGCACAGCGCAGATGAGTTCACTGCAGAAGATATGATCCCGGATGAAGACATGGTATTAACCATTTCACATCAGGGATATGTGAAGAGAACACCACTTACTGAGTATAGAACACAGGGAAGAGGAGGAGTAGGAAGTAAAGCTGCCACCTCGAAAGATGATGATTTTACAGAACATCTCTTCATCGCTTCCACACATAACTACCTGTTGATTTTTACCGAGTTTGGTAAGGTTTTCTGGAAAAAAGTGTGGGAAATCCCGGAAGGCAGCAAGACATCCAAAGGACGACCTATTCAGAACATCATTAATATTGAAAGCGGAGATAAGGTGCGATCTGTCATTAACGTGACCACACTGGAAGATCCTGATTATATCAATAACAACTACCTGGTGATGTGTACACAACGTGGTACCATCAAGAAAACTTCTCTGGAAGCATACAGCCGTCCGAGAAGAAACGGGATCAATGCAATTACCATTCATGAAGGAGATAAACTGCTTGACGTGAGTCTGACGGATGGAGATCACCATGTGATCATTGCCAGCAACACAGGAAAAGCTATTAATTTCCATGAGTCTGATGTTCGTGGAATGGGCAGAATGGCAGCAGGAGTGAGGGGAATGAAAATTTCTGACAAAGAATTTGTGGTTGGTATGGTTTGTGTAAACTACAAGAATCCTCCTAACTTGCTTGTGGTTTCCGAGAAAGGCTATGGTAAAAGATCAGAGCTTGAAGATTACCGTGTGACAAAGCGAGGCGGGAAAGGAGTGAAAACACTGAATGTGACTGATAAAACAGGTCCTCTTGTAGCTATCAAAGATGTGACAGACGGAGACGATCTGATGATCATTAATAAGTCAGGAATAGCCATCCGTACTTCGGTTGATAACCTGAGAGTAATGGGAAGAGCCACACAAGGTGTTAGATTGATTAAATTAAATGATAATGATGAGATCTCGGCAGTTCAAAAGATCTCCAATATTGAAACTGATGAAGAAGAAAACAAAGAAATTGAGTAACGCAAAACCTACGACTATGAAACAATTTTTAACCATTTTCGCCGCTTTACTTTGCACAGTGGCCTTTGCTCAGAAGCCCAATATTAATAAGGCAAAAGCCGCCTTTGATAAGGGTGATTTTGCTGAAGCAAAAACAATCATCGATCAGGCCATTGATTATGAAAAAACAATGGATAAGGCAAAAACCTGGTATTACAGAGGGATGATATATGTAGTGCTTGATACGTTGAATAACGAACCTGGAGCGATGGAAACAGCCATGGAATCATTTAACAAAGCACTTGAACTTGATCCGCAACAAAAAACTATCAATGAGTTCACAGGTACTCAGGTGCTTAATGCTGACAGCAGAATTCAGGATTACTATGGATATTTCTATACCAAGGCTGTTGACAGCTATCAGTCGGAAGAGTTTACACAGGCAGCAGATTACTTTGAAAAAGCCAGTTATGTAATGCCGATCGATACCAATGCCATGTTAAATGCGGGATATGCAGCAACTGCTGCCGGTGATGATGCAAGAGCTCGAAAAAACTTTGAAATGGCTGTTGAGAAAGGCATGAAAGACAAAAGTCTTCATCTCAGACTTTATAATTATGCCATCAACGATGAGGATTTGGACAAAGCGTACTCAATTCTGGAAGCTGCATTGGTGCACAACCCTGGTGACGTAGATATTCAGAAATTCCAGATAAATATCCTGATTCAGCAGGACAAAATAGAGGAAGCAAAGAAAGGAATTGAAGAAGCCATCAGTAAGGAACCCTCTAATCCTGATCTGCATTTTAGTCTTGGGGTAATCAAAGAAGAAGAGGGTGATCTTGAAGGTGCGCGTGCAAGTTACCAAAAAGCGATTGACAGTGATAATTCACATTATAATTCCAATTTTAACCTTGGAGTAATGGTTTTCAATGAGTGTAATGAATTGCTTAAAGAGCGAAATGCTCTTGGATATAAGGAAGAGAGGAAGTACAATGAGTTGACGAAAAAGATTAATGAGAGACTTACTGCGGCATTACCTTATTGGGAAAAGCTATATCAATTGAATAATACAGAAGAAACTGTATTAGAGACACTTAAGTATATCTACGTGAATTTAAAAATGAATGATCAGGCAGAGAAGATTGCAGATGAACTGGATGCTTTGAAGGGCTGATACATAATTTACAAGAAAGATAAAACCACTCATTCGAGTGGTTTTTTTGTTAATCCTGATAGGGGTCTTTTTTGCAGGCAGGAACAATTCTTTTAAGCAGTAGGTAGATCTGCTCCAGTTTTTCTTTATTCAGGCTGTAAAGACTGAACTCATTTCTTTTCCCGGCATTGAAATAGCTTCCAGTGGATTTTATTTTACGCTGATCACCGGTAGAAAGAACCAATTCATATTGTTTTGTGGCCGGAAGTGTGTCAATAGATATGCGTGGAAAAAAAGCAAAAGGAAGAATCTCAACTCCACACTCAGTTCCGATTTTGCTTTGACCGTGATTAACGGGTGCTGCTGATCGTGAATTAGCGTTAGATGAATTGGATATTTTGATTGTACCAGTTACCAAATCCTGATAAGACAGGGAGTATATTTCCCATCGTCCATCAAAATAATGCCTGGTTATATCAGTCATGCAATTTTGAAAATTTATTCGTTCAGCTATGATTTCATGATTATTAACTGGAAGTGCATGTATCATGGAATACAAAAGTTCAACTGATTCGGAAAGAGAAAGCGTGTCATAAGGATTCTTGGATTGTGATTGAGCCATCAGTGAGCTTAGGAGAATTATGGCTATCGTAATAGATTGTTTCATAACCAAAGATTTATTCAGAACGAATTAATTGATTTCAATTATGAAATACGATGAAATAGGGTTTACCAATGGTTTACACACTATATCTATTTAACATAATATAAATTATATAACAAAGCTGTTGTTTATTACTGCTTCGCTGTTTGGCGATTATCTGTTAGCTTAGATTATATAATGATATTATGTTAACCAGCAAAGCTGGACTTTGACGTGCACGTTTCTGATTGATGTTCTTTTTAGATTCTACTCCTAAGAATGGTGTTATATAATTAGACGTTATATTAAATAGCCGCTCGGCCAGCGCACAAACCCTGCGCTCTGCCGTTCCCTGACCAAACGGCTATTAATAGTTTCCCACCCGCTTTCAGGCTAAGGCCTGATCACCAGCCCAAATGCAAGAGATTTCCAGGCAAAGTGTATCGTCTTATTTTTTCGTTATCCGTACGATTGGTCGGATTGATTTCAAATACTCGATTCTCAGCGATTAAGAATTTGCCTGTAAAACACTTGCAGGCCAACGCTTTGTTTGGGTCACAGCACAAGCCATCAAGTAGCACGTCATTGTGAGGAACCTTTCAGCCAGTTGGCTGATTGGAGACGTGGCAATCTCCTTGCTACTAGCAGAATAGCTCACAGGTCATCTGTCTTTTATCTGTGTTCGCTTAATCGCTCAAGCCGCTGGGCTTTTACTTTTTTCATAGATAAAAAAGTAACGGTCCGACGATTCGGCAAAAAATCTAGGCCTAGCCGGCCGCACAAAATAATCACTCCCAACACACAGCCAACCGCACCCTCGGTATTTTGCCTTGCCGACCCGCCTGGATGTAGATTTGATTCTACTTAACATAATATTTACCTCTGGCTAATTGCAAGGAATTGCTCAAGTTGTGTTTCGTTAACGCCATTAAAAAGACGTAAAAAAATAGGTTTAATCGACATGTTCCGTTCAATTGAGTCGGCCATGTTTTGGACAAGAAGAAGTTCTTTTTTGGTTCTGAGGCTTGAAAAATGATCGAGGTTATCATAACCAAAGGTAGTTCCAGATCTGATACCAAGGTATTCAGGGAAATCAGTTGATGTACAGAGATCAAAACTCCTCTTATGAAGAAGTTCCTTGGAAAGTAGAGGCAACTCCTCGATGTTCTTTTGTGCTTCCCAGGAGAGATAATCTATATCCCTAAAATGCTGTGAATAAAATTTTAACTTTTGAGAATGTTCGACAGTATGGATCAATGATTCAGTAGTATGCAAATGACTGTCTACTATCATTTCTGATTAAAGTACGGTATCCACCAAAAGTGCAGCTAACTCTTTTATTTTATCTTTATCTGCATAGTTATTTGAGATTTTGATTGTGAAACTATTTGATCCATCAAAATCGATTTCATGTTTGATATCCACTTCGGGATTTTCACTTATAGTCTCCACAAGCTTTTGTATCAATTCTTTTTTTATTCATTTTGTTGGGATTTAAGTTAAAGTTATGGATTTTTAAATTGGTAACAACTGTTGAAAATGGTCTTTAAAAAAATATAATGGATCAGATATATTGGTATTTCTTGGATCACCTTTCTTGTCATCCCAAAACAATTGCTTTTGACCTTCAAAAACAAACAAGAAAGATACTCGAGCCTTTCGTGTTGAATGGAACCGTGGAAATCTTCTGTACCTGCCAGCGAATTGAAATATTTTCTACAAAGACACTGGAACTAAAAGAATTAAACGATCTACCCTTCCGAAAAATTGTCGGATATGAAGCAATTAGAAAGAGAATGTTGAAAATTTCGACTGGAGCAATCTCCCAAATACTTGCAGAGTCGAATATTTTTGATCAGGTCGAAGGATTCTCCAAATATCACTGTCAAAATTCCATGTTAAGAACATTGCTTAGGGAAGTGCTACTAGAAGCTAGATTTATTCGAAAACAGTTCCAGTTTACTTCTTCCAAGGGTTATGAAGATATCTCTATTAGCCTCATTGAACGAAATACTCTGGGCAAAAACCTACTCATCATTGGTAGTGGCATGCTAGCCAGAGGTATTTATCCTAGACTTAAGTATACCGCTTTCAAGGATGTTTTTTATTTAACTCGAAGAAATCCCAATAGCCTTAAAAAGAAACTTGGAGAAGATGGAGAGAATGTCACCGTGTGGAAGGTAAACTCGATTGATACTAACGCATTCAATTCAAAACCATTTAGTGTAATCATAGCAACTTGTAACATCGACATTGAATATGAGAACCAGATATCTTCTATACTTGATTTTCCTAAGTGCAAAGGTATTTTTGACTTAAGTTCCAAACCTCTCTTTCAATCAAAAATATTGGAAAAAAAGTATTACTCTGATATGTATTCTGGTGACTACCTCGAGGAAGTACGGGCGATCAACACCCGGTTACTCCATAAACAGGTAGAAATAAATAAACATATAGATGAAATCAGCCATGAATTTATCTTATGATGCAGTCATAATAGGTGGTGGTCCCGCGGGGATCGGAGCTGCACTGGGCCTTGAAGAAACATTCTCCAATATTCTTCTCATAGAAGCAGGGCGACATTTTGACAAGCGTATTTGTCCGGTGGATCGACAAAAAAAGTGTCACGGATGTAATAATTTATGCAATGTTATATCAGGTTTTGGCGGATGCATCCATTATGGTGATGGCATAAAACTTTCAAAATTTCCTAGTGGGCGAAGATTATTTGAAAAAATAGGAGAAGAAAAATCCATGGAGTTGAGTAATGTGGCCTTGGAATTGATATCTCCTGATAAGACAGTGGAGTTTAGTAGCCCAAAGTTAAATGACACTATTTTCAGTCTTAAAAATTATGAAATTGGTATTCTACCTGAACATAAAGTAAAAAGTACAATTGGTGATCTTTATGAAAGAATCGAACACAGTGAAAGTATTACCCTAGTCCAGGAATCTCAAGTCTGTAGATTAGAAAAAAATGATAATTACGAGATAACCTATGTCAATAAAGGACTGGAAATCAAAGTCACCTCTCCTGTTGTGATCGTGGCTGTTGGTCGTTTTGGACGAGAATGGTGGAAGGAAACTGTTAGGCAACTAGGGTTAACCTACAATTTGCCCAACCCCTCTGTGGGAATCCGATTTGAGCTCCCAAACCATTATTTGAAAAATGCCTATGAGATACATCATGATTTTAAAACCACAATTGAGTTAAATGGCCTTAAAACCAAAACTTTTTGCTTATGTTCTGGTGAAGGTGGTGGTAGAATCAAATTTACGGATTACGGTGAATACACTTTACTGGACGGCCATATTGCACCTGAATCAGATTTGAAAACGGCCAACTTCGCTCTTTTGATTCAATTAAAGAATGGAGATGGAAAACCTGTTGATGATACTTGGATTCAAGAAAAGCTTCTCCAACCCTTCATTAATTTACGAAAAGAGAGAGGCGGAAAGCCTGTTATTCAATGGTATCCAGACTTTAGATCCAATAGCATAACCTGTTCTTCTAGAAAAGAATATACAAAGATAACAAATCTTGAACCCTCTTTAAAAGACCTGGAATTCGTTCGGCTTTCCTCTATTTTCTCAAAAGAAGTGCATAATACTTTTTGTGAAGTTTTTGAATTGCTTTTGGAACAATTTATCTCTGAGATAGATGGAGCTAGTATAGAACAAGCATTAAGAGATGTTAGCGTGATTGGGTTGGAACTGGAAAATCTTTGGGATGAAATAGAAGTCAATGAATATATGGAAAGTTCTCTTGAAAACCTTTTTGTTTGCGGAGATTGTAATGGGTTAGCGCAGGGAATTTTACAATCTTTTGTATCGGGCTTGGCTGCCGCTGAAAACTTTAAGAATTGAAACTACTAGAAGAAATACAAAACCTCATTCTGGAAGGGTTTTCCGAAAACCTAGTGTTTTCGTTTATCGGAGGGTCTCACGCTAAAGGCACCGCAAAGACAAATAGCGATGTGGATGCATTTGTTGTTCTGGATAAATCAGATAAGCTAGCGGAAAGGGAATTCGCTGAAAAATTCAGGTCTATTCATGCCAGGCATGGAATTACTATTGAGCATTATGGAGAAATATTCGATCTAAAAACGCTTGAAAACTTAGTGAATTTCACTCGAAAATACCTCTCCATTTCTGAGGATATTCAAGCTTCTGGCTGTTACCACGGAGATTGCCTTTTTTCAATCTTCAGAAAGGGAGATGTTGTACTTAAAATGCTTGAAGAACCCAAGCTCTTTAAAACGGGAGATTGGGAGGTTTTGGACAGATTGGAAACAATAGCAATTGGTTTTTTTGATAAACACCCTATGAAAAGAATCCAATTGGAAAAGAAAAACCTGGTGCTTTCGCCAGAAAACAAGGCCATGGAAGATCGGCTACTTCATCGCTCTTCTATCCTTAGATCTCCTGTTGGAGTAGACTTAAGTGAGTGGTTCAATGTGGCTGATGAGAATTTAGACGCATTCCAAGAGGAAGATTTTAAACCTCTTGAGCACTCAAGTACCAAACGCAGAACCTGCCCACTCCTTTTGTATAATAAGTCTACACCCCTATTTAGTTTTTACAAAGCTCAATGTATCGTCCATATTGGAACAACAATCATGAATTATGAAAAGCATATATAGACAAGCACGAGAGCGATTTCTCTACCTCTACGTAACTAACGAATGTAACCTTCGATGTAAACATTGCTATGTAGGGAATGACCGACTCAATAAATCCGAATACTTCGCCCCAGAGAAAGCCAGAGAAGTAATGGAATATTTTAAAGCCACTTACGGTCATGATAAACTGTATATCCTGGGAGGAGAACCAACCAAGCACCCACAACTAGACAAGATAGTAGACCATGCTCTAGCTTGCGATTATTCCATCACTATCAGTAGCAACGGAGACTTTGATGATGATATTTTTGAAAAAATCCCACCTCATAAACTGGCCTCTATCAATTTTAGTCTGGAATCCTCTCATCATGAAATTCATACAAAAATAAGAGGTAGAAAGGATAATTATGACAAGGTAGTACAGAACATAAATAAGGCGTCAGAAAAGGGTTATCAAGTTAGGGTTATGTGTACAGTATCAGAAACCAATGTCGAACAAGCATTTGACCTGATTCCATTCTTGGCGGATATGGGTGTAGATACACTCTCTTATCACAATCTGGGGCTAACAGGAAATGCGAAAGAATATCTGACTCCACTTACTCCCGAGAAATGGATGAATTTCTGTGAAGAACTCGAAACTCTTCCTCCCGATCCACGGATTTCTATATACTACCCCCCCACTTTCATTAAGGATAAAGACTTATCAAAATATGCTGATAGAGGATACGGAGGGTGTCCAGCCAGAACACTTGATCGCCCCCACGTTTATCCAGATGGCTCCGTTTATTTATGTCCACTTTTAATGGATGATGAACGATACTTTGCGAAGTTTGAAAATGGTCGCCTTATCCTGAACACTGACCCGTCTAGCGAACTGAATGCCTACCTCAAGATCGACGAAATATGTATAGGCTGCTCACAGTCCAAATCATGCGGTGGAGGGTGTCCAGCCTATAGTAATATGGATGCTTATCAGGAAGAAGAATGGTACACTTGCGATAGGAAAACCATACCGCTCTGTATCCTCTGGACAACCTATGCATGGGAGAAAGCTCCGGAGAAAATAATCCATGAATTTAGATAAAACCTGAATGAAGTATTCGTCAATTGAACCATTTCTGTTTCTCTACATCACTGAAAAATGCCAGCTAAGATGCAAGCACTGCTACATGGGTGACCGATTGGATATGGAAAGACATATGTCGCTAGAAACGATAGAAGACATTTTGTCTTCGCTTAAGACCTTGTACGGTCAGTATAAAGTATATCTCTTGGGTGGTGAACCTACGTTGCATCCAGATTTTTTTGACATATTGGAATTGTGCAAAAAGTACGACTATAAAGTGGTTGTCACCTCAAATGGCCTGCTACCAAATCGTTTTTGGGAAAAACTAACTGAAAACAAAAATTACATCGATTCCTTCTCTTTCAGTTTCGATGGGGGTAATCCTGATTCCCATGAATTCATGCGCGGGAAAAATACCTTTACCCCACTTATCAAGAGTATGAAAGAAGCGGTAAGCTTTGGTTTCCAGTCCAGGGTTATTTACACGGTAACTACCAAAAACATTCAACATGTTCCGGAAGCCATTGACCTTGCAGAGGAAATCGATGTTGAAATGATCTCTTTTCATTATTTCACCCCGACGGGACTGGGAAAACATAGATCCGATCTGCAGGTAGGGCCAGATCAATGGATGGATTTCTGTAATTATCTGCAACAGGAATCGCCAAAACGTAACATTTCTATATTTTACCCACCCGCGTTCATTCGAAATGACCAAGCTCATATCCTTGAAAACTACGGCTATCGTGGATGTACGGCAAGAAACCTAGAAAGGTTGGCCATCTTCCCTGACCGACGGGTCTACATCTGCTCAGCCTTTTTCGACTCAGACTTACACTATGGAACGTTTGAAAATGGATCTATAATTCCTAGGTTTGAAAAAGATAATGAACTAGCTCTGGTTGGCTCCGTTGCTCAATCGTGCAGAAAGTGTCCGAACAGTGCTTTCTGTAAGGCTGGGTGTGCTGCATATGACTACTTTGAACATACCTACCCAACAAAAGAGTGTGACCAAGAAGTCATCCCAATTTGTCCGCTTTGGTCAATGCCAGCCGAAAAAGAGTCTATAAAAGATAGCCTGTATGTTTTAAGATAAAATATATGTGAAAGTATCTGATCTATCCGCACACATTTGCCACTCTCCTACCAAAAAAGACAAAAAAAAGAGAAGCCAGATACTAGCTTCTCTTAAAGAATCTTACATTTTTATCCTAAAGGGTCTTACCTTTATTCGTATTAAAGGTAGAACTGCCATCAATCTTAATTTCAACAGAACCAACTTGTTTTCCATTATTGAAAACACCCATATTTCCTATTGAATCTTTAGGGTGACTCCCACTAGAGGGAATGTGAAAATCACTTAGAATTGTCTTTTTATTAGCCATGATAGAAGAAGTTTGGTACATCTAGGTTTACGTTATTACCTCCCAATGGGTTATGTAGTTTCTATAAGTCAATCATATTTTGAATCTGCATACCAAGGGACTTTACCGATATTTTCAATCCAATTAGGTAAATCATCATCACTTTTACTTGTGTATTCTGTTAAGAGGTGCTTCCTGATACGCTGAACCTCACGTTCATTGAAAAGAGAACTAAAAGTAACTTGCCATTTTTCTTTGGATTTTCTTAAAGAGCCTAAAGGTTTTAATAATGCTTTCTTTGAAGTGTTTTTTAACAAATCGCTCGGAATTGGTGGCTCTGGAATTCCTGGGAAATAGTATTTAAATGTTTTCACAATTACTTGGATAAGAAATTCGGGAAGTAAAGCAACATTTCCTAGTCTGTCATAGAATGTATTTATACTGAAATATCCGAATTGCCATCTCTCATTTAAGTATTCTTTTACATCTTCTAAAGATGCGCCGTGCTCCTCAAATGTTTCAAGTATCTCCTCAAGTTGCTCGCAAAGGTTTTTATAATCTGTTAGTTTTGATTTTCTGAGTTGAATAAATGCTTTTTGTTCATTAAAGTTCGAAATCCTTACAGAGGGTAAGGAAAGTGAATAAAGGTGCTTTACTAAATCATCAATCTTCGTTATTCTTTCACTACCTGTAATTGGTTTAATGTAATCTACAAATGGTGAGTACTCATTAGCCAAATGAAGGGCGGTACCATTAACTCTTTTAGAAATACTGGTGCTAGCTAATGTTTTCCAAAAACAGCTTTGTAGGATATAATCTTGTTCATCATCATCCCAAGTATCTTGTTCGATAGTTGTATAGAGTTTATGAAGCTTTGTAGTAAATGCACGCTGTTTACGGTACTCCAATTCATTACCCTGAGTATGAAAGGCTTTGATTTCAATATATTGTATATAATCCTTCCAAGTTGCTAGAAGTAATCTTTTTTTTTGTTTCCGATTTAGCCCCTTGACAATCTCCTCTCCCCTTTTCTTTATTGAATGCTTAGCATATTCAGATATTTCCTTTTTAAAATCAACTATTTCGATAGTTCCTTCACTTTCAAGAAATAGTAAATTCTTCTGTAACAATTCTCTCCATCCAGTATCTTTTTTAGCTCTTATTTCATCGTAATCGGACTTGTCGATTATAATTTTATCATATCTGAGTAATAAAGTTGGTCGAAGAAGAGTAAGCTTGTTCAGCTCAACTTCTGAACATATTGTGTCTGTACCAATCATATTCACAAGGTTTACATATCTAGTTTAAGTTAATTACTTCCGCACACATTTGCCATTCCCTCTAGCCTCCCTCCTGCCAAAAATGTCAAAGGAGTGCTCGTGTGTAATAAGAAATGATGTGATTGCTATTAAGGACGAAAATTGGCCTTCCCTAAACTATTAATCCCGCCCAAGACCCAAGCTATATTAACATAACGCAGGACATTATATAACAAAGCTATGGATTTGCCGTAATACGAACGCAGTGAGTATTTAGCATAAAATCAGTTATCGACACTGATGAGTTCTTCACGAAGAAGTTCGATAACGGTTCCGATTTTATGTTAAGGCAAATACATATTCCCCGATCATGATTGTCAAAAGCAAATCCATCCAGCCGCACTATCCAGCTTATATAATCATATTATGTTAACCATGCCTGCGGCCTGGCGAGTATTGATGTTCACTGCTCCGATTCTTAATAACTCCTAATCACGCTTCTCCCTGTTATATAATTAGACGTTATATTAAGTAGCCGCTCGGGCCAGCGCCTCAACCAGCGCCTTGCCGTGCCCTGATCCCAAGCGCCTAATAATTTTTCTTTTTTGGCCAACGCGCGAAAAGAGTTTTTCCTACCGCACACACAACAGATCCTGACTTCTTGATTGCTGAGAATCGATATTTGATTGGTCACCGACCATTGGTACTGAATACGTTAAAATATGACGTTACAGAACGTCAGGAACACTTGTGTTTTCCCGACCCACCATATCGTAGATCATTCAGCTCACAAATAGTTTGATTTGATTTAAAGAGTTCGTTTTGATCGCTCTAGCCGCTGGGCTTTTACTTTTTTCATTGATAAAAAAGTAAACAAAAAATCTAGGCAAAATAATCACTCCCGACACACAGCCCACCGCACCCTCGGTATTTTGCCTTGCCAGCCCGCCTAGTCGGAGAATCAATCCTACTTAACATAATATCAGTCAACCCTTTTTGCAGCTTTCAAAAATTCAATTCCACATACCTCCAATGGATTTTGCCCTGGACTGTATTTGGCATCTGAAATCACATAAATCTCTTCCAAATTGGTAAGTGACTTTATCCACTTCAAATACTGACCCAGATGATTTGAAATTTGAGATTCATTGGTGTTGTCCTTTATCAGAATCACAAAGACTAGTATTCCTGAATTTTTACCTGATAAGAATTTAGCTGCTTTGATTAGACCTCCTAAAAAGTGTTTACGACTCGAACCGTGTTCGCTTTCAAAGATTACATATTTCGATTCTCTTTTTAGGACAACATCAGGTTTATAACCCTTTGCGAGTTCTTGGCCTGTGGTGAATGTTTTATAATCTAGATATTTATGATCCAATTTCTTAAACAGAGCATCCTTCATTCTATAAGGTCTTTATCATCTTTTCAAAGGCATAGTTCTCAACAAACTCCTTCATTGTATGTTCATTTAAACTAATCCCATACTCCGGGTTCTTAATGGCCGAATCTGTAAATAATTGATTCGATTCATTCCAAATTGTACTGGGAAACAAGTATTTGGTAGGTTTCTGACCATCTACAAACAAAACTAAGCCAATCCAAAGATCATCTCTCAAACCTCTTTCAAGATCAGATTTGGATATAAAGGCATAGTTTGTTTTCTCGATGTTGATCTGACGGCATAGAATATCATACTCTGACTCCCCTACCCGATTAATCACTTTAAAATTTGCTCCTTTATGATTTAGATAATTCTGAATGACATTATGATTTTCAGAGAGTAAGAATGCTGTTTTCATAATGGTCTCTGCTAGTTGATCGAGCTTGGAAAATGGGCGGAGTTGAGACCAGCTTGGATTCATTGCCTTTTTCTCGTCATTTTGATGTTTTCTAGAGCTTCATTGGCAATTGCTTTAAGGTCTTCTGATACTTCAAGAAAACGATCTATAAAATTTGTAGAAATTTGTACTGCAACTTCTTTTTCTTCTGAACCTAGTCTAGCAATAACTTGATCATAGACATCATTGATTTGATTATCATTTGAACTATAGACTAAAACTTTCCCCAAAGCGCCTGGCTCCATTTTCAACATGCCTCGCCCGTATGTTTTTGCATTGGCCTCCATTGATAATTGCCCATAAGTCGATAACATCGATACAATAATCCATTTTACTTCTATATCTGTTAATTCTTCCTTAAAATAGATACGATGTATCGAATTTGTGCTTTGGATTTGAGGGGTATTTAATACCATATAAGGAATTTTACCTACTCTGTAAGGGAAAAATGCATCTGGAATTCTACCCGGAGATATTGCAAACCATGGCTTCCTCATCTTTGAATGAGATCTTTGATCAAATTCCAACTGTTCTCCATTCTGTATAAAATCTGAAAATTGATCTTTGTCATTCTCCGTAATACAAACTAATCGTTTAAGACCTTCATCACCATTTGTGATAAGGCTAGGAAGTTCTTTTGCTGAAGTAACTATTGGCTTGAGCTGGTTTTGTTCAAAACCTAGATTGGTCAATTCTTCCTCTTTTCTTATGAAAAAAGCATTTGCTCCTGTAACTACACCAATTCTGGTGTCAGCTAATGTCCCAAACTTGGAAAACCTCATCTCATTTGAAATCCGATTAAAAATCGAATCAAGATCATAATTTGTACCTACAACTTTGTAGGAATTCCATTCAGTTCTTTCAAGTTCCCTATATGCGATTTCACTGGCTATATCCCTCGCAAAAGCGAACTCAATCTTTCTAGTTATATGATCTTTGTTTGACAACCATATAATTACTACCCTTTCTTGTGCAGATTCTTCTTCAAAATATGGATGGTTTAGGGCAAGGACTTTAATATTCTCAAACTTATCTATCAACCATGATCGGATATCTTGAGCATAATCAGCTTGTAAAAAAGCCCACGGTATTATTAGACCAATTGATCCACCTGCTTTCAAATGAGATATAGATTTCACTAGAAAGTAAGCCCATAAATCTGATGAATTACTCAAGAATTGAAGGTTATCAAACTTTCTCCGATAACTTTGAATCAATTCCTTTGATTGACTTTGATGTCGAACGTAGGGCGGATTGCTGAGAATGATATCAAATTGCAAATCATCCTCGAGGCTAAAAAAATCCGATTGTTTAAGATTGGCCTTAGGTAAATGAGTCAAAAGCCCATTAACTGGATGTATATCGCTCCCAAAAAGCTCTATGCTGGCATTTTTTATCATTTTCTTTTTAAAAATAGACTCAGCAGCCAAGAGCAAAGATCCTTCACCATATGCCGGATCAAAAACAAGTTTTGTTGTGCCATTAATGAGAGGTTCTGCTAAATATTTAGCAAGGTTTTCGGGAGTATAGTAAACTCCGTTCTTTCGTTTGTCAATATCGATTATCTCCTTAACCTCCATAATAAAAATCTCTTATCAGCTTTGTGGAGGAATGACCATTTCCAAGGAATTCCTTAACTCTATTGAAGAATGGCTCAAGAATAAATGATTCATTCATTTTTATGAATTGTTTCCATTTAGGATCATCTGTAATTTTTGTTGTTTCAACAGAAGAAAACTCACAAAAGATAATATCAAGCACTAGTGCAAGATTAACTGGCATTGAATAAATTCTGGGTGACGAAATTTTTGGATGCAGACCATCTGAAGAAATTTCATTTACTGCCAATAGATTGGATTCTTCCCCTCCATATTGGAGATGGTAAACCGGCTTATTTGATTCTCCCTTTTTCGGAATGGCAAAATCAAAATGGAACTTACGAATGAGGTTTTTATCCTCACCATCTGATTCACAGATTGCCAGCATGTATGATACCATTGAGAAGTCTACCTTCACATTTGCCCCCAAAAAGACTCTTCTTTTTTTGGTTTCAACAGTCAATTCTAATTCGCATTCAAAGGAGAAATCTTTGTTTTTGATGTGTTTATCCTTAATTGCTCTATACCCTGAATAGAGTGTCTCTGCCTTAGAAATCAAATCATAATTATGAGCTAGGAAACTTTGGTTGCGAATGAAGCCAAGAGTATTAATTTCATTCTTAATGAAATCTTTATAAGTAGGGTGTTTTCCATAGACACTCATTGTTATTTCATGACCCTTAGTTGTTCAAAAAATAACATATCCTCGAATTGTGGGTGCGCTTCAGTTTCTTCCAACCTCATTGGTACCCATTTTGTATCAATAGATTCATCTAACGCTGCAACAGTTTGGGGGTATTCCTTTTTTGTCGGATGACTTTTAGAATAATTCAACTTTTTTGGTTCGACCAGATATCTTCCAGTTATCCAAGGAAAATCAACCTTTCCTGTTTTCTCTGCCACAATCTCAGTCAATTGACTTTTCCACCATCTTTCATTCGATGGATCAGAAAAAACACCCATATACTTTGCCGGTTCAAATAATTTCTTGACTGAATCAAAACCTTTTTCAGATAAACCAAGATAGGTAGCAGCCCATAGTTTATCGTACAAAAAGCCGGGCCTTGAAAAGAGGGTTGTGTTGAGCCATTTATATATTTCAATTATGAAACTGGCGTCCTTAATATTTACTTCTTCTTTAATTTCTATGGGCAATATTTTTTTCAATCTCTCTCTATCCAATTTAGGGCATACCAACCGGTCTAATATTTCATCTTGGTTGACTGGTCGCTTTTTCTTGAGCATATTGAAACCAAGTGCTATACTTTCAATTGTTTGATAATGCTCAGATATTTTATTATCTCTGAACATATTTTCATATGCGGATCTTTGTCTTGAATCTATATCATTTCTTAAGTCCACGGCTGTGATTGCAACTATTGGGCATTCCGGCCATTTCTCATGGATTACGGTCGCAGCAGTGGATCCTTTTTTGAATGTCTCTGAACTTGCTTTGTTGAGGACGTGATCCATAACAATTAAGTTTGGTTCAGAATCCTTCGTTAGTAAATCATGCAAGACATTATCGATATCCTTCCCTTCTAACCCAATAAAAGAAACATCCACATTTAGTGCTTCTTCTAAATTATCTGCAGCTCTTTTCCTTAAAGGCTCATCATCAATCCATAAGAACTTCATCCTTTTGCTCATTCTATTTCAATTTCTAGTTCAGTAGACCATCCGTCAGAAGGTTCTTTGAAATTAATTCTACCCTCATGCGCCTTTATTATTTCTCTAACTATCCCCAAACCAATACCAGAACCAGTCCCTACAATCATATTGTCCTCTGGATTTAACTTATCCTCTAAGTTCAAATACAATTTCCCTTCTGGATCTGACACAAATGGTGTAAAAACCTCCTTATATCGATCTGAGCTCAAACCTATTCCTGAATCCATTACGGTTAGGATTGTTTTTCCATCCTCTGACTTGGCTGTTATACAGATTTCCTTTCTTTCACCACCAGCAATCACTGCTTTTATTGAATTAGATAGTACGTTCAAAAGAATTGAATACACTTCAGCTTCTAAAAATCTCTTTATTAAAACATTATCTGGAACCTGAGAATAATCGATTGAAATATTGTACTTATTCGTTATTAATGCAAAAACCTTTTCAACCTTTTCAAGCTTTGGTTTTAGAGCAATTCTTCCAGGCTTTGCTCTGGATTTATCCGTGCCAACTAAGGATGTCATTTGAAGCAATTCTTCCAACCTAATATTTAAGTCTTGAAAGGAATCCGCAACATCAAGAACTTTACTTTTATTTTCACCGGATAATGTTTTTGCTATTCCATTTAATGAGTTTTTACTATTCTCGAGAAGTCCCAACAGAGATTTCACCTCATGAGAGAAAATAAGAAGTAAAGTTGACGTGGAAGCAATAAGTCTTAGATGCGATAATTCAGTTTTGTTAGACTCATTATGCTTACGGATTGCTTCCGTAGCTTTTGTGATTGACTGTTCCACTTCCCTGCGTTCAACAGATGGTAGATTTCGAGCGACAGTTCGTATTTCTTTGTCAATGTATTCAAGTGCGCTTTCGACTACTCGATTTGATTCTATTTTTTCGTCAATTACAGTTTCAAATTCTTCCTTGGCAATAAGTGCCACTTTTTGTGATTCTTGTCTTAAATAGTAATCTCGAAGTATTGTTGACCAATCAATCGTAAAACGGACAAATTGCTTCAACTGATTCATTTCTTCAGATTGCACGAACCCTTCTCTGCTCGCTTTCATCTCAAAGCCTTCTGATTTTGAACCAATATTGACACTTCCTATATATTGGCGCATACCGAGCATATTCAAAAGAGACCTGCTGCCATCTACTCCTTGAAGTGATTCTGAAAAAGCCAATAGTTCATCAGTTGGTGACGCTAATCTTCGCCCACGATCTTTATCTATATTAAGCCAATCATCATCTCCATAGGGAGCAACCCGAAATCCTCTATATCTAACTTGAACACCACCCCATTCTGGAATTATGTCACTCATTACCTTTTGTGACAAAACACTTTTATCTCTAATTTGATCAGCACTATATACCATAATTCCCAACTCCAATTTCACATCCTTCAAGGCGGAAAAAGCCTTGCTTGAAACAATATTTCTTCGTCCTAATCCAAGTGCATTTAATTCACAAACTGCCTGTCCTTTACTGTTAATATGAGCTTTTAATGTCCCCCATCCCGAGTTAATCAAATCATCTCGGATGTCTCTTACGCCTCCTTCGAAATCTGGTGCCGAAAGCATTATTATGAATCCTGAATCTTTAGCATAACCTTCTCTTTCAGCACCTCTATTGGCCGCCAATACTGCCAGTTGTCTTTTCAGCCATCCAAATCCTCTATGGCTCCATTCATCTGTCGCCTCATCTATGATTAATGTTGTGCCAGTATACTCACCCTCATTTATGGTCTTCTGCTCTCCAGGACATACAATTGTGGTTACATCCGTCCCGGCTTCAAACTCAGTCCAAGGAAATTCCACTTTAGTATATTGTATAGATTTTTGCTTCCCAATTAATTTAGCACTCTCCGTACCTTTTGTTATTAATGTCAACTTGGCACCTAATCTTCTACAAGAAAACCTACCAATTCCCTTTGCTCCTGTTAAATGGCGACCATAAACATCTGAAACATTTTTATCTTTTTTATTTGTAGTTGCAATTCGCATCCAATATCGCTCAACAGCCTTAAAGTTCATTCCAACTCCATTGTCAATAATCTTAATTCGACTTTTCCCAGCATCTGTAGTTTCGAAAATCACTTCAACTTCAGTAGCATCAGCATCATAAGAATTCTTTACCAACTCGGAAAGAGCCAGGTGCACAGTTTCCACCAGTTTTTCACCCAACTCTCTCAAGAGGGCACTATCGACTGTGAATTTTAATTCTTGGTGAGACATAATTAGAAATAAGCACAAATTACAAAATCGTTCAGAAATAATAGCAGATTGATAGCGAAAGCATTACATATAAAGAGTTGGTTCTATAATTCCGCACACATTTGCCATTCGCACTACCCTCCCTCCTGCCAAAAATGTCAAAAGAGTGCTTAGTGCATCTTGGAAATGAAAGAGACTGCTTCTAGAAGGGAAAACCAACGCTCACTATTAATCCCGCCCCTGAACCGAAGCTATATTAACATAACGCAGGCCATTATGTAACGAACTGACGTTCGTTAAACATAATAATGTTATGCTAAATAGCATGAACAATTGAGTATCGTCTCATATTGCTATTTAGATTTTTTTAACTCTTCCAGAAGTTTTTTAGGGTCTTGTCGATTGTCCCAGAAAGCAGTTATAATTATTTCTTTGGAATTGAACTTGTAGAATATACTAAAGTGTCCCATCGAGGCTACACGAGTCTCTGGAAAATCAGCTTCCTTGAAAACCTTAGGGTTTTTGGCTATTAATTCAGTTTTCGAATTACTGGCCTTTAGGAGTTTTAGTGAATAGGCATTTGATTTGTTGTGATTGACCCAGTACTCCAAAATATTTCTTCTCTGCCTGGCAGCAGTTTGAGTCCAGATTAATTTTCTTTTAGCCATTGAAGCTCTTGCTTATTGAGTGAATCCTGATCAATCATTCTTCCATTTTGAATGTCATTTTCACTCATAGCCAACATGATCTTTTGTTCTTCAGTCAATGGTATTTTATCATGCTCGACATTAGAAGATTTGATCATTTTCTCAAGAGCTTGAAGATATTGTGAGTTGTCAATTGACATTAAACTATCAATCACCCGATTTCTTATTTCGTTCAATGTGGCCATATGTAAAGATATTTAATTTCTTTCGTTTTAGTTCCGCACACATTCACCTTTTACTCTCTACCCTATCCAGTCCTAAAAAGCTGAAAGAGTGCTCGTCACTGCCATGAATTGATGTGATCGTTTTTGATTGATGAAAAAGGCCAACGCCAAACTATTAATCCCGCCCAAGACCTAAGCTATATTAACGGGCACGCCAAGTGATAACGCAGGCCATTATCGAACACATTAAGTGTTCACGATAATAGACATTATATTAAACAGCTGTGAACGATTGAGAATCGTCACATATTGCAATATTCATTTTGATTACTTACTAAAGGATTGAAACTATGTTATATGCCGCTCATAGTCCATGCTTTGGCTAAGGGTTCTGACAATAAACACTCCAGATTCTGATTGGAGGTAAAAGATCATATGAGATTTGTAGACAAATCGCTTTAGAGATGGATAAAACTCAGATGCATCTCTTCCTATGCCGGAATTTTCCGTTAATGTTTGAAAAAGATCATGGAGACCTATTAAATATTCTTGTGCTTGATTTAAACCGAATTTCTCAATCCCATATTCATATATTTCCGAAATATCGATCTCGCATTCTTTAGAAAGTTTATAAGCGCCCATCCGCTTTTATTCTATCCTCTACCTTTTTCATAATATCAGGTATGGTACTGTCACTTATTCCGCTTTCAAGACCTTTTGCAATAGCAGTTTTTAACGTAGAAAATTTGGTGTTTTTAGACTGATCTTGTCGAACCAGATGACGCAGGTATTCACTATCATTTGTGAATTCTCCAGCAGCTATCTGAGCTTTGATCCATTTATCTTGCTGATCAGTAAAAGTTATTGTTTTTCTAACAGTTGCCATATTCGTATTTACTTAGATGATCATACTATTGGTGTAATAATAAGCTCAAATGCTTATAATACCAAAACAAAGAACTGGAATTAGTACTTAAGTCGCACACATTTATTCACTGATGTACTTTTTTCATAGGTGTTCATGAATCTTCGGTTTGCCATTCCCACTACTAAAAATGTCAAAAGAGTGGACTGGCCGTCCGCCTCGTTATTACCAGGAAATGGAGTGAGTGCTTCCAGGTACGAAAGAAGGCTTCCCCAGGCTATAACGTAATGACATTATGCAACAGGCAAGCTGTTCCATAATTGGTCATTTTTTTAAATAGCTATGAACGATTGAGAGTTTAGAATTATGCAATTGACAGTAAAGATGTTTTCAAAATGAAAACATTTACGTTATTTTTGTGTTCGATGAAAAATATTGTCTCAAGAAAGATCATAAGAGAGTTTTGGGAGAAACACTCTGATAGTGATGAGACACTAAAAACATGGTACAAAGTAGCTATGAAAGCTGAATGGAAGAATAGTAATGAAGTGAAGGCTCAGTATAGAAATGCGAGTGTTGTTGGTGATAACAGAATAGTATTTAACATCTGTGGAAACAAATACCGATTAATTGTCAAATTCAACTATGAAATGCAATGGGGTTGGATACGTTTCATAGGCACTCATTCGGAATATGATAAATTAATGCTTTAACTATATAATTATGAACATAAAGCCAATTAGGACAGAAAGTGATTATAAGTGTGCTTTAGCAGATCTTGAAAATGTTTTTGATGCTCCAAAGGGTACACCAAAAAATGATTTGGCTGAGATACTAATTACATTGATTGATAAATACGAATCTGAACATTATCCAATTGAGGCACCAGATCCAATTGAAGCAATTAAAATTAGAATGGCTGAAATGGATTTGCATCAAAAGGATTTAATGGGTTTTATTGGAACCAAAAGTCGAGGGACTGTTTCAAATATTTTAAATAGACGAAGACCGCTGACACTTCCTGTGATCAGGGCAATTGGTCCAAAATTGGGTTTGTCATTTGATGTTTTAGTCAAAGAATATAAAATGGGTTAATGACCTGACGTAACCGCACACACTTGCCAAAAATGTCAAAAGAGTGCTCGTCTGTGCCAAGAAATAAAGTGATCGTTTAATTGATGTTAGAGGCCATGACTGGCCGTCCGCCCCTAAACTATTAATGCCAACCCTGAACCCCTTGCCGGGCGCCAAAGCTATCCCGGAACAAGTCCGGGACAAGCATTAACCCCGAATCAAGTTTGGGCCAGGCTATAACGCAGAGACAACTTGTCCCGAACTTGATTCGGGATTATGCAACACTTCGTGTTGTCATAATTCACGTTATACTAAATAGCTTTAGTGAACGATTGAAAATCATCACATATTGCTATTCAAGAGGTTTGATTCTTCGGTCGCTTAGTAAGATCAAGAGAGTAGCTTCTTAGAATTCAGCCCTATCTGGCAAATGGAGAAAGATCTGGCCGAAGGAATCAAGAACCTGTCTAAGGCACTTAAATATTATCTTGGGAAAGTTTTCAAAATAAGATCTACTTATGAGGCGAAAAATCCCGGAATCAACACTACCAAAAATTATCCGCTCGCAAATGATTACTGCCGAAGGCTTACAAAAATTAAGGGATGAACATGATCACCTTTGCCGAGTTGAACGCCCGGACGTTACAGCTAAGGTTTCATGGGCTGCAAGTTTGGGAGATCGTTCAGAAAATGCCGATTACCATTACAACAAAAAACGTCTTCGAGAAATTGATAATCGCATTCGATATCTGTGTAAGTGTGTTGACGACTTAAAAGTGATTAATTACCACCCTAACCAGGAAGGCAAAGTTATGTTTGGTGCATGGGTAGAAATTAAAAACGAAGAGAAAGGTCTTCAAAATCGATTTCGAATTGTCGGTTACGAAGAGTTAATAGGTAACAAAGATTATATCTCTATGGACTCCCCAATGGCTAAAGCGCTTCTTGAAAAAACTGTTGGAGATGAAGCTGTAGTTAAAACCAAAATGGGCGATTTTGTATGGAAAATTTTAAAAATAGAGTATCAGAAGTAGTATAACCAAAATAGATCTCAGGCTATTACACTATCATTTTTTAATCTGTCACGCACACATTTGTCATCCGCTCAAAGCCCGCCCAACTGAGGATCACGTTCTTATGGGTTTGTTATGCTGTATAGTATAACTTCATAATCACAGCCTTTAATACTTCAATACCCAAACCTCGCTTCCATTGGAGCTATATACGGTGGATGCGTTCACTGCCTCATCCCAGGTAGAATAATCACCCACAGAAACACGATGAAATAAATTATTCATGGCATTGGCATTAGGTTCAAGGATTTTCACATTATTCCCTTCCCTGGCCAATTTAATTGCATAATCTTTAGCTAAATCACCATCTACACTACTCGATACGATAACAAAGTAGCGTCCAACAGGTGATAAAACTGATTCCACTATTCCGGCTGCTATATTGGCCTCTAATGCGGCTTTTTCATCCAGCTTAACATTTACCAGTATCAACTGATCCTGAGGGTATTTTTGATCCGGGAAGAGAGATGATGCTTCAGTGTAAAGGGAAAGTGCTGCCTCCCAATTACTCTGTTTAAATTCTGTATCGGCCTCTTCGAGCAGCTTGTCGTATCTGACTTTTTTCCGGGCGGCCTGTTCTTTTCTTTTTTGCTCTGCAGCTTCCTTTGCAATTTGCTCAAGACGTGCTTTTTCTTTTGCTTCCTGTTCAGGCTTATACATCAACCAATACCATGCCCCTGCAGATCCGGCCAACACAATTACCATGATTAGAATGACAGCTTTTGTTTTGCTGTTTCCCTTCGAATGCTGATTCATTAGCGTAATTAATATTTGGATTAAAGGTAACTAAATGGTTTTAGATGAATATGTGCGAAAGTCCCTGAACTATCGTTTCAATGCTTAATGAAATAACTAACATACCGCAACCTCTTGTAGATCACAACCGCCAGTGTCTCATACAAATACAATACATCAACCGAAATTAGAATGGTAATTATTATCAGAGTTGCATCGATCTTATAATGATGCATTTCATAGAAATAAAACATTACATAAATCAATACGATGCTTGTAAAGAATTGAATCAGCTTGGCAAAAACGTGATACCAGAGGTGGAGTTTCACAAACAAGTACATGAACATCACAACGTGCAGGTAACAGATGACGAAATCAAGGAGGATCGACTGTATTTTAGGCATAACATCGATGTATTGCCTGTACAAATACATTGTCAAAATATTGGCGTGAATGGTAAGTCCGTGCATGTCCGGAATACTCTTACCAACCACCTCATGATTCAATGGGGTATACTTGAAATCTTCCAATATTGATGCATCACCTACAAAATTCCCCATATATCCCAGCAGGATAATTTTGCCATTTATGGTTTCAGGATCAAATTCCCCAAAAATGATTTCTTCTCCTTCGTACGAAACAAACTGTTGCCAGGTACCATAATAATTGATGGTTTCTGTTTGGTTACTCCGCTTATTCAGATCCTCAAAAGCACCCTCATCGTAAATCTGTAAGATCTTGCTTGTGAAAGCTTCAGCATAGTATTCACCATCGTCAAAAAATGGCATAATGGAACGGATTGTTGAGTTAAGTGAATCGCCTGCAACCAGATTGGCATATGCATAATTCAAATCTCCAAAAAAATCATTGGAATTAATGACACTTGGGGGTTCATCCTCTGCGTGCAGAATATTTGTGACCACTACGTTTGGTCGGGACAGTTCTTCCTTCAGGTAAAAGTCTGACAAAGAATCCTTTTTCGAGTAAAACATGATATCCACTCCTATTACCGCCGGGCCGGCTTGTTGTAAGCCGTACATGGCAGCAGCTATACCTCCCCTGTCTAAATTACCGATATTCACGAGGACTATTTCCGTATTAAGGGGCTTGTCCCGGTCTGCAAGTTTTGAATAATATATATCCGTGTATTTAAAATCCTTCATCAGGATTTTAATGGGATTGAGGAATTTTATATCGTAGGGAAAAACTGAAAAAATCCATAAAACAACAAAAACCAATAGTGTGGCAAATATGGATTCAAGGAGCAGTTTTGGGTTCAACATAGGATAGCCGTTAACATCTCCAATTTACTACATAGACAATAGATTGATATAAATCAATCCAACTTTTTGGCGCAAATGATTCTGTGATCTGGCCTGGCCTGATAGTGTATTCTGAGTTCTGCTTTTTTGATGATTTAGCCTCTGTTTCCTCTCCTCTGCACAGAAGATGTCCATTACATAAGAGGAGCGGCGCCTATACCGTCTCATTCTGGCCGAAGAAAACAAAGAACTGCATGATAAGTCCCTCGAAAAGCTGAAACAGCTTCTATCACGGTCTTTTGAACGTATTCACAAATCCTACTTAGTGAAGATGTCCGAAATGAAGGAAATTATTGTCAGATTCGGGAGTAAATACATGGTTGAACTTACTAATGGTGAATAGCTCCCAATTGGAAGGGCCAAATACAAAGACCTGAAGTCAAAATGGCTTTGAATACTTATTTCTCCAGTATCCGTCTGAACTCTGCCAGAGCAGACTGGTTTCCAATTACTGTGACAATATCCCCTATCCACAAATGTGTATCTCCATGCGGAATAAACACCTCATCGCCCCTGCGTTGCAGGACCAGAGAACCGGATTGTGGAAATGCGATATCCTTTACCAGCTTCTTATGGATTTCTTTTTGGGTAATCTTCACCTCTTCTACCCGGTGTATTCCAAAGCTTTCAGAAAGAGAGCTAATGGTCTCCGGTCGCATTATCATATCTTCGATATAATGAGCGATGACCTCATCCTGATCAACAAACTTTAAAGAGGACCTGGGATCGATCTCATCTTTCAGTGTAAGGTCTTTCTGTGTAATAACTCGTCCATGATTCAGGTTCCCTGTAATGTATTTCGTCAACCTTTGGTTCAATGAGGATGAAGGAGTTATCACAATCACATGATCCGAGGTATGGATGTCCAGTTCGTCCAAAACATCGGTATTCAATGCATCTACGTATTGGAACGGTATTGATTTTAGCTCAAAATCAGGAATGATGCCTTTATCCTCAAGAAGTGTAATGAAGGAAATCCCATGCATTTTGAATCGTTCAGACAGGTAAAGACTACCTCGACTCCCTCCCAGAATGTAGATATAATGGATCACTTCACCATCTCCACTGATCGCCTTATAAATTAGTGGGGACAGCAGGCTGGCGAGGATAGAAGCAGTCACAATGCCGGCATTTTCCGCAGTACCGATGATATCAAGAGATAGCCCAATCTGTGCGGTGGCAATTGTCAGCCCCAATCTGGCACTCAGCAATATTCCACCTGCCAATGCTTTTTTCAGTCCAAAGATCTTCGCCATGACGAAGGCCGGGATCACCTGAGTAAGAAATATACCTGTCGTAAGTATCAAAATGAAAGGAACGGATTCACCAAGCTGAGTTAAGGCAGAAAGGTCAAGATTCACCCCAACGGTGATGAAAAATACCGGAATGAAAAAGCCGTAGCTCATCCCATCCAGTTTGAAAAGCAGCGCCGAACGCTCTTTACTCACGAAGAAACTCAATAGCGTACCGCAAAAGAATGCACCCATTACAGGTTCTGTGTCTATCAGGATGGCAATGATGATAAAGAGCAGTAGAAGCGCCACCGTTCCCCGAATCCTGATCTGGCCGGCGGCATGCTCCAACTTGTATAGTAATTTCTGGAAGGTCCGAACCCTGACCAGTCGCTTACCTATGATGTACACTATAGCCAATGCGACAAAGATTAATGTAAACAGAAGCAGCTCTACCTGTAGTCCGTTTCGCAGGTATCCGGCATACACTGCTATAAGAATAATACTCATAATGGTGGCGATGGCTCCTTCCATCAGCAGCACCTGACCATACTTGCGCGTCAGCTCGCCATCAGATTTGAGAATAGGTACGATAATACTTAACGCGACAGTGGGCAAAAGCAGGGTGAAAAAGGCCACATCGATATCGATGTAATTGCTCACCAGAAGTGCAAAAACAAACGACAACACCAAAGATCCGAAGTAGATAAAAACGGCCAGAAGAAATGAATTACTGATGAGGTCGATGAATTTGGGACGGCTTCCGGGAAGAGAAGAAATAATTTTTTTGACGTCAATCTCAAGGCCGGCAAGGAAAATCAGAAAAAGGAATCCCATTTGACCCGGAAAATCGAGATACACGGATGCCTCTACCCAACCCAACACAAAAGGACAGACAACTACCCCCATGATAATTTCTGCTATAACAGCTGGCAATTTGCCTATTTCCAGCCAGGATAAAACGAACGGCACCATCCATGCGATGCTGAAAATAATGAAGAGAGGCAGAAAGTCGTTAAGTTCCACTGGATGGTTTTGTTGTGTGATGTCAAATACCGGACATCCTCTAAAATAATCAATGCAGGTACCGTCTGGAAATATATATGCAGGTAAAGCCTAACTAACAACCGGACCAACTAAGCCCGACAGTGTCTCACTCATAGCTTATTGTGGAAATCCAGAGCAACATGAAAGAGAAAAAAAAACCGCTCTCGTATCGATAGAATTGGCCAATGGATGAACTAGAAAGGCAAAGTATGCCAACTACATTGAACAGACCGCATTTTTCAAACAGACTTTGAGAAAGAATTAGACGTACAATGAGGGTAAGGATAATTGACATATATCCACAGGAGCCTGTACCCTTCTAACATAGAAATCATATTAAAAATATCACTCAAAATGGTTAGTTTTAGTAGTACAACTTAACCTGACTGTTATGACTGCTAAAGATCGAATTATTGCAACGCTTGTTGGAACCATTGTTCTGTTCCTTCTGGGTTGGCTCTTCTATGGTTTTCTTCTTATGAATTTTTATGCTGAAAATGCAGGCTCTGTCTCAGACATGATGCGTGCGGAAGAGGACATCATATGGTGGGCTTTAATTCTTGGAAATGTATTCCAGGCATACCTCCTGGTTTACGTATTTAACAAATGGGCTAAAATCACCTCCTTTTCAACCGGACTAAAAGCCGGAGCGACCATTGGCCTCATTATCGGCCTTGCCATAAATCTTTCGATGTTTGGCACAACTAATAGCATGAATTTAACCTCAGCGCTGGTTGATCCATTCGTAAGCATGGTTATGATGGGTGTGACCGGAGGCGTTATCGGAGTGCTGATTGGGCGGAAATAGATTTTGCGATTGCCGAAGCTGATCGAAATTATTTTCCTGTTAGCTGTTTTTTAGTTTCTTTTAGGATTGTAAATTCAGTCTAAACCAGCTTATCTGCATTAGCCTTTTTTAGAACGAACACATTTATTATGAAAACCTTACTTTTTTCTTTCCTAATCACCTTCTCACTCTTCTCATCCGCACAGGATGATGATATTGTAGCAATAGTGGATGATTTGACCGTAAAATGGGATAAGCAGGCAGAGCAGCTTGGGACCTATATGGGGTTAAAATATTACTGTACGGCAGAGCAGTATCGTGAGAAAACCATTACCCTTCTTGATAAAATTCATCATTACGATACGCTTTTATATGGAATTGTGACCAGGAAATATGCAGACACAAAGGACCGTGAGGCGGAAATCACTCTTAAGGATATTGTGACTGTTGAAGCGGAATACACGACAAAAAGTTTCAAGGAATTTCTCCAACAGGAATGTGACGGGTATAACGAAATTCAGGAAAAATACGGGAAACAGGATGGTTCAAAGTACTATAAGGAAGTAGAAAAATTAGAAAAGGAACTCGCCAAATATGTATCCACCATCACTGTAAGAATTGACCTGATAGATGAGCATATCCATCATTTGAAACTGGATTAATTAACCCTGATCCTTTTCACCACATATGTTTTATATTGATTATCACCCGTCACAGGCCTTCAACAAGTCTTACGGCACTTCTACCCAGATTTTCTGCTACAATTTCTTTATAGCGTTGACTTGTAAGAAATCCGGATTCGAAGAATTCATCTAACACCGGCTTCCAGTCACTGTTTAAAGGCATTGCTATACCAAATACATCTTCCTGATCTATTTCTACCTTGTGTCTCTTAATTGGATATTTCTTCCTGTAAAACTCCAAATACAATAGCAAATCAAATATTGCAAAGTAGCTATTGTCTTCCACAATTTTATCAAATGCCTCAAGCTCTGATCTGACAAACCTAATCTCCATACCAGGAAAATAATTCTTACGAATCATTTCTAAGCTTTCCTGATACGTAGAAGATTTAACACAAAGAGCAGTCTTGCCATCGAAGATCGTTCCAATCTTCTCTATGGAATTCAAGGGTTGAACATTTTCATTAGTTGCCATTACTAAAACATTCTTCATAAATGGTAAACTAAACTTGTAATTATTCTGACGAGATGCAGTAATGCTTATGTAGGATAAACCGAAAACTCCCCCATTGCTATTTTTCACAGCATTCATGAACTTTTCAAAATCGCGATCTTCTATTTTTTCATATTTCGATACAATTGAAATATCATATTTATCCTGAACATAGAACTGAAATTCCTCCATCAGCTCAATCATAATACCCTCCATTTCTCCCGCTTCATTCATTGAAGCGCATCCTGTTTCATCGTTGTAGACATAAGTGAGGGTAGCCGTCTTATTACGCAAGGCATCTTCAAAAGAATCCCCTGTTAACTGTTGGGAATAGCTGAAGGGTAAATGGATGGTTGTGATTAATAGTATTGCGATTTGATTCATTTAATAACTCATTTATAATGTTGTAACTACGATATGCTACAACAAAACATGACATAAGTGCCGGGTTCAATGAGTAAATGCTATTTACAAATTGTCTACAAACGATAACTTAATGGTTGAGGAGAGCCAGAAGACCAATTCGCAAGGTTCGCTGAACTGAGTTTGGTTGGATTTGGCTTGTAGACCTGAGAATTAGCCTAACGCACACTATTTCTACAATTATGTGAATCCCTGGATACTGGTTAACCTTTATCCTGTTGTACGATGACTTCTTCGCCAATATACCTGCCGATCTCCCTCAGATCCGTTTCATGTAGTGGTTCACCCAGAGCGGTGAAAGCCCAGCAATTATCTTCCTGCCGTTCAAATTTCCCCATAAGCATGGCCTGACTTCCTTTATAAGCTGGATTGTTTGACAAGTTGAAGTACGCGAATACATGTGAGGTTCGTTTAGAGGGGATCACTTCAAGAATTCTTAAGATTGAATAAGGGATCTCAGAAAAATCACATTTTCTGGCAGATCGCAGGTATACGTATATGCTGTCCACATCCTGATGCAGTTTCTTCAGGTCAATCACAATGCTTTCATTGTCCAGGCCATCATTTCCTTCCAGATCCCCCATCAGGTCGTCCCCTGAGTGTCTCATAGATCCATTTTTAGAAAGCATATTTTTATAGGAAATAACTTCATCCAGTTCCTTTCCTTTAAAAACAGCCACTGCTCCATCCAAATCAACCGGTTCAAAGAGTTGAAGAATCTTATTGAATGTCCCTTTCTTGGGAATCCCACTCCAGTTAAGGCCAATGGAGATTTTGTTCTGAAGCCCTTCGGTTATCTTAAACGATGTGCCCTGTGTCAGCTCCTCACCTTTCCCTTTCAGCCTGTTGAGTATTTTATTAACCATGTATGATAAACCGGGAAGATTTACTTTGCTTCTATACCTAAAAATAGTTGTTGCTGGTGTTTTATACTATTCAAAGGCCATTAATCATTAATTCTGACTGCAGGAGAAATACAGATCACTCAAACTGCGATGTTTCAGCAGAAATTACCCTGGCCGCTTTAATGAAATGTAGCCATCATAATCAACATAAGTCTGAGTGTGCCAAAAGGCACAGAAGAAAGACCTCCCGACTTCTCACGATGCGATATACGTAATTGTAAAGGCAAATCTCCATTCCTTTACACCAAAGGTGACTGGATGGGTATGTAATAAAAGTAAGAACTGATGAAAGTTATCGGTTGGCGCTATCCGATAAAACTAATGACTGCCTGTTGGAGTATGATCAGATATAGCAAAATTGAATTGGTATCTCCCTGCCGATCGATAAAGATTGATACTAGCAGAACTACAGAGATACTATCCAATAAACTGATACAGAATGAAGCCGGAAATCACATTAATTACAAGCAAAAGTGCAACAAAGGATCGTTCATAGTCAAAACTTATGAATTCTTCTTCCTGGTCTAATTGGGAGGTTTCCCTGGCCGCTTTTATAATTATGTTTCTCATAGCTTTAATGGTTATCTATCCAAATAAAGTCAAAATCTGACAGGATCGGTTAAATGAAATTCAACATTCAGAAAAATATCATAACTATCTCATAATCAATACTTAAAGTGACCTGACCAGAACTTATTCGAAGAAGATTTTTCTTATATAGATTAACATTTTTCACACCGCCCTTAGATGAATGACTTAAAACAAACGATGAAACAGGAAATTATTCGGATAAAATTCTAATGAAGGGGTTCATCCCTCACATTTTACTTCATAAAAAAATGCACCATTAACAATGGTGCATTCTCTAGCTGGTTTTCAACGGTTAATTAATGTAACTGTATTTGACTTCTTATGAAGAAGATTTGAAACAAATTAAGAACTGATTTGTTAAAAGTCTGAATATTTTTTTTCTGAAAACAGAAATCTTGTTAACTAACTGATATATAGGTATATAGAAAAATATTCTTATAGATTTTTGAGAATATTATTCTTAAAAACATTAATATTATGCCAGGAACCACTCTTAGTGTAAATAACCACTTAATTAATTGGATTTAATTAATAAGAACATCAGAGCACTCAGAAAACTGAGAAATGTCAAAAGTCAAAGTGAGTTTGGGGAAATCATTGGAGTACCGGCTCACAACATCAATAAGTATGAACACAATGTAATTCCCAAGCCGGATGTCCTCCGAAGTATCGCATCACAATTTCAGGTAAATCTTCATCTCTTCATTACAAAGGAGCTCACGGAGTTAAATTTTGAGGAATTTCAGATTGAGTTTAATACCGAAGCGAAGCTTGACAGTCTGTTAAATGAGGGTACTGCAGAGTATCAGATCAAGAGAGGAGACCTTGACAGGTTTACCACATTGTTTGGGGATAAGCTTAAAAGGCTCGAAGACAATGAACTTAATGAGATTGACAGAACAAAGTTATTTGGGGATTTAAGAGCAATTTTTCTCGCATTCAACAAGAAATTGACAGAATTCTACATCATGCAGGACCACCTGGCTGACATTATTGGTGACAGGAAGTCTAGTCAACCTTAATGTCCAGAAATTCTGTTTGAATTTTGGATACTACTTCGGTTACCTCTTTTCTGGATCTGGATCTGTAGTAAACTACGAGTAAGAGATAGACCAGCACAATGGTGACCAGTGACATCACCAAAATAACGGAGGGTCTGGAGAAAAACGGGACGGTCTGGTTAAACGCATCGTATTCATTCACCACATTGGCAAAGAGTATCTGATCACTTTTACTCTTATACTTATCGTCTTCCTGTATAATGTCCTGAATGTTGGTATTATATATCTGAGAATAAACCAGTGCTTCTTCGTATTGATTATTACTCTTCAGCGCGGAGGTAAGATCGGAATAGATTTGCACCTGTTCGACGCTGTTTTTGTCATGTTTTTCTTTTAACGCTTCTTTCCATACAGCAATAGCTTCCTTTGAACGCTCCTCTCTTAACAATATGGTTCCAAGATCATATTTGGTTATAAAAACAGATCCGCTATTACGTTTATATTCAAGCGCTTTTGCAAATGCTCTTATTGCAGCATCTGCATTTTTCTCCTCCATATAAGTCACTCCTATTCCATGGTATGCCTTGCCGACATATTCGTGCATATCCGGATCACCTACGTAAGTCTTAATGGTATTTTCATACGCGATCCTGGCCATTTCATAGTTGCTGATAGCTTTATACATCAATCCTATTTGATTGTTCACACTGGCAATGTTGCTATTGTATTCTATTTGTTTTGCATGCTCCAAAGACTGTGTAAATGCCTGTTCGGCTTTGGTGAATGAACTGTCATCACCTTTAAGTTTTAAGGCCACACCATAATTGTAATAGAGGTCAGAAAGTTGCCTGACAGAAAGATCGTCTTTCAGTTTCAGTGCAGCTTCATAATTACTAATGGCTCTGTCGTATTCTCCATAAAAACGATAGAGAATGCCCAAATTATTATAAATCTGCACTTTCAATGAGGAGTCGTCTGTTTGAAGTACATCCTTTAACGCTTCGTTATAGTGGCGATATGCTTCCGACACATCCCCTATTATTTCATCATAGATATAAGCTTTATACCATTTTGCGGATCCTGAATAGTACCTGGACTCAATTGACTCTGCATCAGCAATCAGATCATCAAGTTTTTCCAGTGCCAGGGAAGAGTCATCTTCCATCAGATCCAAAACTGCCTCAAGTTCAGCGTCAAATGTGGCTTTGACTTCAGGATCGACAATTTTAATGTCTGCCTCCTGTACGCAGGAAGTAAAAGTGATTAGTGTGATTGCAAAAATGCCAATCAATCGTACGAATCGCAGGTTATTGAATTTTATCATGTTAAAATAGAATTTGACACGTTTCTTTATTGGCAGAGATAATATGGAGTTATTATGAACCATTTTATTAATTATGTGCTACTACTTGAAGTACCCGGTTTTGCTTTTTTTTCATCTTCCTCGTCAGTCTCCTGTTCCATCTGGAGTTCCACATTACTAAAGATTTCTTCATCGGCATCTCCACATGCAGGCAGTAACGCTGCTGCAAAGCAAAATACGATGACCAACTGAGCGATTTTTCTAATCTTTCTCCACATAACAATAAAAGTCAGACATTTCCATTTTCAAAGAACTTAAAGAAACATGAAATGAGGGAGATATTCAAGCGAAGGACGATCTGAGTGCTGAAACAGACATTGAGAAAGAGGAATATTCTTACTGGTGAGAAATTTGTTCTATTTATTCATACAGGATTAGTCCAATCTAATGATCAGACATTTAAAATGACTGTGGGGGTTATTCGATCTTGATTTACATCCCGAATCATGAAACAACAAACCAGTGTTCAATTGAATGATTGATGGTCTTAAAATACTTACTCACCGTCAAAATGTCACTGTTTAACTAAAATTTGAAATCTGATGTGGGTCCCATGGTTGTTTCATTTATTTTTGATAAATTATCATTTGATAAACTACCGCCCCCATGAAGAAATACCCGTTTGGATTAAGGCACCTTTTATTTGCTTTCTCACTTGTTGTACTGGTAATCTCCTGTCAGGAAGATTCAACCAATGAAGAAATTACTCTGACAGATGAAGACATGATAGCAGCTACCCGGTTAGCTGAAGATTATCTGTCTATTAACGGAAGAGGTGACTATGAAAAGGCAATCACTGTCCTGAAATATAAAGACGATAAATTATACTATGCCACAAATACTGATGATATCGATGGTTATCAGGAGGTGACAGAGCAAACGGTAACAGCTATTGTAGAACCGGGTGAACATGTTTTCTGGTATTCCGGTGGAGGAGTGACCGATTTGGATGGAATAGAATTCGATCCATTTTCACAAGGTCAACTGGTCAATGAGCCTGAAGAAATCAATGCCGATAAGATGTGGGTGATTGCCGTACCAGAAGATCTTGAAGATGAAGATTTATACAAGTACGATATCATCTATCAATTCAAGGGAAACGATGGCGCTCCCATCAGACTTGATCCGAAAATCAAAATAACGCAGGATTAAAACACAGGTATGCGTTTGCATAGCTCCGTAAGAGCAGGTCTTTTTTTTACCCTTACAATGCTTACGCTTTGTGCCTTCTCACAAAATCAGTCAAAGGCGGATAGTGTTCGATCACTGATTCAAACAGAAAGCCTTAATTCCATTGAGGAAATGGAAGCCTATTATTGGCTGTCAGCTTTTTCCAATTCTCCGGAAGAAGAGCTCGAATACGGAAAACAACTACTTGTACTTGCAAACAATTCAAACAATCAGGAATACCTGATCAAAGCCAATCAACGGATCGGTGTAGCACACCGATTAATGGGCAATTTGGGTAAAGCCCTTGAGTACCTGTTTGAAAGTGCCAATAATGCATCAATACAGGAGGAATTCTCTGACATCCTTGCCGACATTTATAGCGAAATTTCAGCCTGCTACACGCAAAATGGGGATTCTGAAAACGCCCTGCTATATGGGTTGAAAACCATTGAAATTCTTAGAAAAACGGACAGGAAACAGGAGCTGGCACTTAACCTGCTCAATATCGGTTACGACTATTACCTGATTGCCAATTATGACTCTGCTATAGCCTGTTATAATGAATCTGAGCCCATTCTTGAAGAAATTGGTATGACCATAGGCCTTGCCTATATCATTGGAAATCGGGCACTTGTTCATTGGAAAACAGGTGACAAGAGCAAAGCAAAAGCAGACCTTTTTAAAGCTATTGAAATGCTTGAGCCTATGGAAGATCGATATGGCATGTCTGACTATTTCAATCAATTGGGAAATATTTATCTGGAAGAAAACAATATTGTAAGGGCAGTAGAAAGTGCCAGAAAAGGACTGGAAATGGCTACAGAAGAAGGCTTAAAAGAGCAAATCAGAGATGCTTCCTATTTACTTTTCCAGCTTTCGCAAAAAACCGGAGAATACAAAAAAGCCGTAGAATATCAGACACAATATTATGCTTACAGAGACAGTATACAGAACCTGGAAACGACTCAGCAGCTGGCCAATTTACGGACTGGTTATGAAGTAGGACAAAAGCAGGCTGAAGTTGATTTGCTACTTGAACAAAAACGAGGCAATCAGATCGTCATGTTAACAGGAGGAATTATCCTTCTTATTGTCCTCATTCTTGTAATCATCATTTACTCCTATTCAAAATCCAAGACCAGGCTTAATGGTCAACTGGAAGTGCAAAAAGCATCACTGTTGGCAGCTAACAATACAAAGGACAAATTTTTCTCCATTATCTCCCATGACTTAAGAGGCCCGGTAAATATCCTAAGCGGATTGGTCAGTGTAACCAGATACTACCTGGACGACAAGAAAACGGATCAGTTAAAGGATATGATGGATAAAATGGATAACTCCGTTGATCGTCTTGTTAAGCTTCTTGACAGTCTGCTACACTGGTCGCTTCAGCAAAGAGGTCATTTCCCCTATTTACCCGAAAGTTTAAGCCTGAAAGATATTTTGAGTGAAGCCAAAGATATGTTTATAGATATGGCAGTTTCGAAGAGTATTCAACTGGATATTGATTTAAATGAAGATTTCAATCTATTCATTGATAAGAACACCGGTGCGACAATCTTCAGAAACTTACTTAACAACGCCATAAAATTCACTCCTTCCGGGGGGCATGTAAAGGTGGTTGTCGAGAAAAATTCAGCAACCAAAATGGGCATTATTAAGGTAGTTGATAATGGAGTTGGGATACCAAAAGATAAATTGAAAATTCTCTTCCGGTTAAATGAAAACATCACAACAGTGGGTACATCGGGAGAAGCAGGACTTGGGCTGGGACTACAACTTGTATATGAATTTGTTCAACTCAATAAGGGCGAGATTCAGGTAGATAGTGAAGTGGGTAAAGGAACGACTTTTACTGTTCGATTGCCGCTTGATTCGGAATAGATTTACCACTCCTCAAGCTGCTGGTTCTGCCTCAGAAATCTTATTTTTTCTGAATTGCTTTCTAAGGGCCATCCAAACAGACACAATCATAATCATTAGAATTACAACCAGACAAATGGCTTTATAAGACAGCCACTCCAAGCTTTCCTGTTGTTTCATATAAATGCCAAAAAGTCCCCACGCTATTGTAATTGCAGCAATTAGGTAGTTCTTTCTTATTGACAACATTACCGCAAGTATGCCGGCAATTACAATGAGTATCATGCCCCATTTTTCTCCTCCCAATGCTCCTCCATTCCAATTAAGCCAGGTTAGGACAACCGCTATATTGGCTATCGTTGCAACACAAATCCATCCAAGATACAATCGCATGGAAAACCTGACGATCAGTGAAAACCTGTCTACCCGCATGTTTAACACAATCAGAGTGATCAGAATAATTGTCATGAACAACAGTGTCCCTCCAAACAGAGCATAGTGCCAGGCATAAATCCAGCCAATGTTTGCCATGAAATTCATAATCAAAATATATCCTGTCTGTTTGCTAAGTGACTCTCCTGTTGAAGATTTCCTGTCTTTCAACTGATAAATCATACATACCAACAAAGACAGGTAGATCAAACTCCAGATACTAAAGGTGAATCCCGCCGGTGTAAAATAATTATCGTATGCTGCCGAAACGTCACCAGTTGTCTGGCCATTGATTGGTAGTGCGTTTGCCAGCGCATTTACTGTAACGACTGCAATAAATATTATCAGGTTAAGGTATTTGTTCATTGTAATTGGTCGTTCATCATCCACACAACCACTGCCAATCCGAAAAGTTTGATCCCTCCGATTGACTGAACTTAGTGTTCTGCATGTTAAAATGATACTATGGTCTGCTTCCCCCTGGGTTCAGACCGGTCATTTCCCACTGCCCTAATGAAATTGGAATGTTCCCAATAGCATTAAGTCCATCGAAGAATGCTTTCATTTCAAATGGCTCCCCGCTGAGTTCCTTCATCCGGGCGTATTCGGCCATTGCATCCTCCAGAAGGTACTTTCCTGTAATGTAACTGGTACCGTACCCGGGTTGTCGTAAATAGAGATGCTGTTCAAAAATCAATAACTCTTTTTCCGTTTTCATCCAGCCACGAGGAGTGTAATCTGAATGAATCCCTCCTGCTTCTTCCATGGTCATTTGATTGGCATGAGCATACAGTGAGCCCAGTCCTCTGGCCGCCCGCTGTGCAATCATGATGTATACGATCTCACGAACTCTGGGTGCATCATCGTATAAACCTGCCTGCATGAACATTTCTTCAACAGCTGTAGCCGTACCTTCATTTCTGGAGTCGAAAATATTGTACAACAGCGGTCCTCTTCGGATTTCACTTTTATGAGGTTCCGTATCCATTCTGGCCAACTCAAACCAATGATAAAAATGAGAATAAAGTGGTCTTGGGTCATAATGCGCACCTATCAGGAAAAAATTACGCGTTTCAGCAGGTACAAAATTTCCCGTGTGTGCACGTAATGCCGGTTCGAAATAGTCTTTTACCGTTACAATCTCATCGTCTTTCAGAAACTTCATCAGACTTTGTACTGATTGTTCGGCCAGAAGATTATAGGATTCCTCATCGGTGGCATCCTTAAGTTCAGGAAGCTTTCGATTTCTGTGTTCTTCCAGCTTCAATGAAGCCCATGCTCTTGCGAGTTCTCTCTTCAGAATCATCACTTCATCATCCCACGTTAATGGAACCAGGTGCACATTTTGTAAATACCAGGTGTAATTCTCTTTGCCAATTCCAGATGGGCCGGTTTTAGACTCTGCCTCAGTTTGAAGCCAATCCGCCAGATCATTAGTCGAGGCAATTGCGGATTGAATGATTTCCACGAGTTCTGAATCTCCTTCCACTCCTTCCCTGCTCAAAACAGATTCAAGCCCCTGTCTTTGCGATTTGATATCCCGAATACCGGCAATCCACAAATCCTTTGCATTACCAGTCAGGTTGATTTTGGCCTGTTTGTTAAGTGGAACAATGACCCTAAGGTCACCAAGCAACCGATTCCTTTCTTCAGGAGTTAAAGGAAATTCATAGGTCCAGAGTTCGGTAGTCATGTGATGTGTGGGCCCTTCATGAGCAGGAACATCACTTCGGTAGTTCCAGAGACTCTTATAATAGGCCGGATCTCGTACCCATGGCTTTAGTATCCGGTGATTAAAGTCATAGCCATTCATTTCAGCCCATATGATGGTCCAGTCAATTTTATGGTCAATCGGCCAGCCTGTTGTATCGAAATTTAGAAGAGTTGATTGAAGCTTCTTAAAATCAGGCCACCTTTTTTCAAAAGTTTCTGCCGTATAATCAGGAGCTCCATCTCGCAAGGGTGGCTTCTCAAAGGTTCGCCATTCTCTGAAAAGACTGACCAGAACTTCATATTCTGTTTCAGCAGAAGAGGAATTTAACGCAGCATCTGTATCGGTTTGACAACTAAAAGCAAGTATACAGATGACAATAACACTGGAAATTCGGAACGCCTTTCTCATAATTAGAAAATTATCAAAATAAAAGGGCTGTTTTACCCCAATCATTTTCAATCTAAGGAATGCAAATCAAATCAATCTGAATTTTTAAAATTTCAAGTAAAAACCAATGTTCAAAAATGGAGTTGTGACTGATGAAATGTAGTTTTGACTCATGATTGCAGTTGTATCCCCCGCTAAAAACCTCGATTTCAAAACCAAATATGATGTCCCTGTCACTCAGCCTCGCCTGTTGGAATGCACGGTTGAATTGATTGATTTCATGCGCAAGAAATCGGTAGACGAGGTGAAAGATCTGATGAGCATCAGTAAACAACTCGCAGGACTCAATGTGCATCGGTACAAAGAGTTTAATGAAAAGCATACTACAGAAAATTCGCAACCCTCTGTGTTCGCTTTCAATGGAGATGTGTATCAGGGATTACAGGCTCAGACATTTGATCAACACAAGCTGGAGTTTGCGCAAAAACATCTCAGAATCCTTTCAGGACTTTATGGTTTGTTGAGACCATTGGACCTCATTCAGCCGTATCGTCTGGAAATGGGTACTAAGCTTACATTTGATGATTACAAAACCCTTTACCAGTACTGGGATAATACCATTTTGAAGCTCTTACTAAAAGACCTGAAAGAGCAGGGAGATGATATCATCATCAATCTCGCTTCTAACGAATACTTTAAATCAATTGATAAGAAAGATATTCCTGCCCGGATAATAGATGTTGAGTTCAAAGATTTTAAGGGAGATAAATACAAGATCATCTCATTTTACGCTAAAAAAGCCAGGGGTTTGATGTCAAGGTATATCATTGAAAACTCTATTAACAATCCGGATGATTTAAGTGGATTTGATTACAAAGGCTACTATTATGTTGAAAGTGAATCCTCAGAAAATAAACTTGCGTTCAGGCGGGATGCTAAGAAATAAGATTTAATGTTGAGGATAAGAATCAAATGAGTGAGCTTATCTTCCATCCCATTCTACAACTCCATTAATCAGCCGCCTTTAAAAATCAAACATGAAAAGAATACTTGAAAAAGACAGCCGTGGACTGATCAATGCCTGGGCTTCTTACGACTGGTCTAATTCAGTTTATAACCTGATTGTCACAACAGCCATTTTCCCTGTATACTACCTCAGCACGACTGAGGCAGTGTTTGGTGGTGAAATGGTAGAATTCTTTGGAATGCTTGTGAAAAACTCTGTGCTGTATTCATATGCTATTTCGTTCTCCTTCCTGGTCATTGTATTCATCTCACCTGTTCTGTCAGGTATTGCTGATTACGGAGGAACAAAGAAACGTTTTATGCAATTCTTTACTTACCTGGGTGCGTTATCCTGTATTGGACTCTACTTTTTTGATGGATCAAATGTAGAATACGGAATTACCTGTGCGGTATTTGCAAGTATTGGATATGCCGGATCTCTGGTTTTTTATAATGGGTTTCTTCCTGAAGTAGCCTCTGTCGGTAAAATGGATCAGGTGAGTGCAAGAGGTTTCTCTATGGGTTATGTGGGGAGTGTTATTTTACTCATCATTAATCTGGTTTTGTATCAGAATCCCGGATTACTGGGGTTCGAAGATGGCGGCTCTGCCACACAGTTTGGTTTTTTGCTTGTCGGGTTCTGGTGGATAGGGTTTTCTCAAATCGCCTTCTATTATTTGAGAGATGTACCAACCGGACAACCCTTTGCTTTTGAAATTCTAGGGCATGGTATCAAAGAAATTAAAAAGGTAATGGCAGCAGTTGCAGAAGAAAGCCTGATTAAACGCTTTCTTCTTTCATTCTTTCTGTTCAGCATGGGTGTGCAAACTGTCATGTTACTTGCTCCCCTGTTTGCCGATAAGGTCATTGGTATGGCTGCAGATGAAATGATCATCGTTGTGCTTATTCTTCAGATACTGGCTATTGGCGGAGCCTTCTTTTTTGCATGGCTATCAAAGAAAAGAGGGAATGGATTTGCCATTGCTATTTCTTTGCTTGTATGGATTACAATCTGTATTTCTGGTTATTTTCTGGAGAATAAAGTTCCATTTTATACCCTGGCGGCTTCCCTGGGGTTTGTAATGGGTGGCATTCAGTCTATTTCAAGATCAACCTACTCCAAACTGATTCCTAAAACCACAAAAGATACCGCCTCCTATTTCAGTTTCTATGATGTAACTGAAAAACTGGCAATTGTCATCGGTTCATTTTCTTATGGGTTCATTGACCAGCTGACAGGAAGTATGAGGAATAGTATGGTGTTCATGGCTCTCTTTTTCATTTCCGGTTTGTTGCTTCTCCAAATAAAACAACTCAATAAGCACAGGTCGTGATTTACGGAGCGTTAAAGCAGCTATTGAAGATTGCATTATTTGTTTTCTTCAAAAAAATTGTTGTAACAGGCAGGGAAAATATTCCGGAAAATGGTCCTGCCATTCTTGTAGCCAATCACCCCAATACTTTAATGGATCCGCTGATTATCGCGACACTTTCCCATCAACGCATTGGTTTCATTGCAAATGCCGGAATCTTTGCGAGTAAAACTCTGGCTGCAATACTCCGATATTTTCATGTAATCCCCATTTTTCGAAAACAGGATATTGCAAAGGGGGAAAAACCTGATAATCGAGCTGCCTTTTCGAGTTGTTATGAATACCTGGATCATGGAGGTACATTTCTTATTTTTCCTGAAGGCTCAAGTCACTATGAACTCAAATTACGAGAAATCAAAACTGGTACAGCGAGAATTGCTTTGGGTTATGAAGAATTGAGCGGGTTTGATTCCAGTCTTCAGATCATTCCCTTTTCTCTCGATTATTCTGATTCTGTTCAGTTTCGAAGCATGATTGCTGTTACGATTGACAAGCCGATTTCACCAGGCGAATTTCAAAATGAATATTTATCAGATAAGGTAGCAGGTGTTCAGCTTTTGACTGATAAAATCAGAAAATCCCTTGCGAGTCATGTGCCTCAAACTGTTGACAAGGATCAGGAAGCCTACCTTATTAATGCCCACCGGTTTTACACCACTTTTTGTGAGCCTTCAGCCAATTTATACGTAAATCCACAGGAGTCACTCACCGTAAGGAAGAATCTTTCCAACGCTCTGAATCAACTTGAAAAACAGGATAAATTGCTTTATTCTAACATTCACAGGAACATTGACTCCTTCTATTCTACTCTTAAATCAACTGGCACGACGGCAGGATTCTACACTCATGAATTCAGCAAAAAGAGCCTTGTATGGATTTACATCGGGTACTTTTTCTCCTTTCTTTTGCTGTTGCCTTTTTATCTCTTTGGTCTGGCAACAAACTACCTCCCATATATTATTCCCTCTAAGCTGTTTGACCTGCTAAAGTTGGAAATTGAATACAAAACTCCGGTTGCATTGATTGCAGGACTGATTGCTTTCCCCATCTTTTATGGAATAGATGTCTGGCTTTTCAGAACCTATATAAGTTCAGACTTATGGCTTACCCTGCTTTTTTTGACATGTCTGCCAATTACGGGCTACATCGCCATGTTTTACCGAACCACTATTAAGCGATTTGTCCGACTCATCAGATTTACTTTCCGTGTTGGCAAGGAAATGAAATTCAGTCTTTTTCAATTGAGAGATGAAATCATTGAGCAGATAGAGATAGCCAGAAATCGAATTTGATGCTTGAACGTTTATTTATTGAAGGCTATCAATCAAACCGCCAATTTTATCAATCAGCCTTTTAATCGCACCACTGTATCGATCATCCCATTCCTGTAGTCTTTCGGAAGAAGCAAGTGCGATTTCGTATTCAAGCCCGGGAAGTATCCACGATGCATAACCGCTGAATGGGTCAGATGCAGCATACAAGGATTTATACCACGAACCAAAGTACATGCCTTTGTCCTCCAGAAAGCTTTTCTCCAGAGCAATCAATTGTTGATTTAAAGTCTTTACTTTTTTAGCAGATAAGTCATCACCAGCAAGTGCAACTTCCATCTTTTCTGCCAGTTTCGAGGATTTTAAAGCCAACGCCTCTATTGATTTCTTCACCTTTTCAAATCCTTCAAATGATCCATCGTAGACTGCTATTTTCTTTTCTGCATTTTCAAAATGCATGGTGAGGTCAATGGCATAGCGCTCCACATCATATGGAATGATCTCAGCATTTGCCATTCTCAGACTCATGATTCCGGTAAGTTTTTCAATGGTCGAACCCATTTTGAACTCCGGATCAACGAACTTGGAGTAGTAATAGAAATCATCGTAATTGGAATGGTAAACAGTAGGTCCTCCTGCCCCACCGCTGAGTGATGGTACACCGGCATGCATATAGAATGCGATGTGATCAGAACCGCCACCCAGATTTCCTATTGAAGGTTCTTCCTTTTCTCCGGCCCATTCTTCGAACACTGTTTTATCTGAGTAAGGATAGTCTACCTGTTTTGCTGCTTCTGTGATCAAACGTTTTAAAGTGGGTGCGGCTGAAGCACCGAATCTTTTTCCGGAAACACCTCCGTCGAAATTCATGTAAGCCACAGCTTTCGCTCCCAATTGCTCACGCATCTGCTCCACCCATTCGGATGATCCGAGCACACCGTGTTCCTCTGCATCCCAATGCCCGATCAGGATCGATCGCTTTGGTCTTTTCCCATCTTCGGCCAGCTTCCCGAGGGTTTCACTCAGGCTCAATAGCATGGCTGTTCCACTGTTAGGGTCTGTAGCTCCAAATCCCCATGCATCATAATGACAACCCAGGATCACCCATTCATCTGGATACTCACTTCCTTTAAGTGTTCCAATCACGTTGTTCACACGCACAAATTCACGTTTCTGATCCACCATCAGTCGCACTTTTAATTCTTTGCCACCAGTCACACGATAGGTAAATGGCAGTCCACCCTGCCATTGTACCGGAACCGGATCTCCTTTCATCCTTCCGAGGATTTCCTGCGCCGCACTGTATGAAATTGGCGTAACAGGAATGGTATGCAGTTGCGCATCTTTGGGGTCCATTCGTTTGACTTCCACTTTCCCGTCCAAAGGAAGTGCCGGTTCAAATGGCGTAAGTGGATCACCCGTAAAATCAGTGGTTAAAACCGAGCCTCGCTGAATGGTGCTTTCATTGTAATAAGGGCCTTCCGGATAAACCAGTCCTTTGGCAAAACCTGCATCTTTTGGATCGGTATAAATAATCAGTCCTGCTGCTCCTGCTGCTTCTGCGAACTTTGCTTTAAACCCTCTAAAATTCCCTCCATAACGAGCCAACAGAATCTTACCTTCTGTTGCAACTCCCAACTCCTTTAATTTTTCAAAATCTGCGATCGTTCCATAATTCACATATACGACTTCAGCCGTTACATCACCACTTCCTGAATAGGCATTCCAGCCTTTCCAAAGCGTTGGATCAGAAGAGAAAGGATCTTCCTCAATAATATTTTCCTGTTGACTTAACGGCTGCCTAATTGGTGTTACCAGTTCAACAATTGAATTACCCGGCTCTTTCGACATATAAATGTCGTATGGATACAGCTTTGACTCCCACCCGGCCTCTTTCATCACGTTGAACATATAGTCTCGCACATCCTCGTTGGCTTTATTGCCCGCCACATGAGGTTTGGCGGTCAGTGTTTTCAGGTGTCTTTTAAACGCATCAACATCTACTGTTTCAATAAACTGACTCTCCAATTCCTTTTGAGCTTGTTGCGATTTGGCAGCAAATCCATCCAAATTCTGGGCATTGGAGTAGGAATAACAGACGATTAGAAGGGTTAGAAAAAGAAATCTCTTCATATGTGCGTTGTGTTGAAATCAGGAAGCAGCGAACTTTTCGTTACTCACAGTCCAAATGTATGGATTATGTTTAAATAAAATCAATGGAAAGGAATCAGAACCATGATTAACAAGTAAACAGATGAAACAAATTTTCAATACTACCTTGGTCCGTACTTTTCTAATTTGGTAAGTATGCTTCGCTTAATTTTATGTATTCAACACATTTTTGAAGGTGGCTTTATCTTTTAACACTCATCCACATCTGACCATTAAAAAACGGTGTGAGCAAATATTTCATGGCAAGTATGTCATCCATGATAAGGATGCCATTTCCAATGCCATGGCCAGTATTATTGAGGGTTATGAGGCGAATAAGGATAAAATAAAAAATTTTGACGCGTGGGTATTAGGAGCTATTCATCATCATTACTGTAATTACATCTTCCTAAAGAAAAGACAGCAGTTGTTTCTTCAAATGGATGAGTTATCGGAATTGGTTCCCATTGAAAATATGATAAGTGTTCACGATTTAAATACGGTCAAAGAAGCAGTTCTAAAGCTTGCCAAGCCCTATTCTGAAATTTTGCACAAAAGGCTTTTTGAAGAAATGACTCACAAGGAGATTGCAAAGGATTTGCAAATGAGTGAAGTGACTGTAAGAAAGTACTACTCAAGATCAATACTTAAAATCAAAGGAATTTTTCGAGTGCCCGATAGCACATTCATGGTAATACTGTTCCTGTTTACATAAGATGAGTGAAACATCACATATCGACCCTGTTAAAATAAATGCACTGGTTCAGTACGAGGATAAAAATGAGAATTTTTACCAACTGGATGAGAGTGAAATTCAAACTATCCGAGACCACCTGATCAGCTGTAAAAATTGTCAGGTATTATATCAGGATTCTACAAAAATATACCATGGAATCAAGCAAGAATTGGCACAGAAGCACCCTTCAAAAAAAATATGGTATGGAATAGCAGCCTCAATTATCCTGCTAATCAGTGCGTATCAATTCGGGTTGTTTGATTCCGATATCCCGGATGAAATGATTTCAGCGAAGGACCAATCTACAGAAGTCACTCAACCAAATACAAGTCCGACAACCGAGGATGAAAAAACTGAGGATGTACCACAAGATAAAGACAACAGTGTATCGAACCTCTTGGCAGCAAACATTGAGCCCAATGCAGAACTTGAATACATGGTCGATAACAACCTGAGAAGTACTTCTCTTACTGATGTCGGATCAACATTAATTGATGGTAATCATCTACAGATAACATGGACATACGCAGGATCGGAAGATCTGACTATAAGACTCGTTGACAATAAAGAAAAGGAAATCATTCAGCATGATAAAGTAACTCCCCCATTAAAAATAGCAATTCCCTATAGCGGGTTGTTTTACTGGATACTTGAAACTGAAGATGAAATTCTTTACACCGGCAAGACTCTCCATCAGCCTGAATAGAAAATATTTCAGATTACGTGTCACGTTTTTTGCGAAACCTCTACTTAGTTAGTTGAAGGGCAATATTGCTCGTAATTATTAACGTAACCTTAAAACCAAACACTATGAAATCATTAAGAATCCTATTTTCAGCAGGACTCATTATTCTGCTGGCATTTTCCTGTGAGGAACAGCTACCGGATACTACTACCACGCCGGATCAAACCAGCGGAGCGTATCAGGGCGATGGTACCGATCCTGACGAAAGAGAAGGTGGTGAAGGCAACTCAGCTACTTACACCAATGTAACAATCAATTCTTCTAATCTGAGCTATGAGATATGGCCTTGTTCTGCAGAGGACCCTGCAAATCAGACAGACACCAGACTCTCTGCTTACATGGGTTGGGAGATGGCTTTTAATTTGCATAACATAGTTTTCGTAGCAAAGGCTACCTTAAACGGAAGTATTATAACATTTGATGAAAATAAAATCTATGTAACAAAGGCTACCGAATTTGACGCATTTTCATGGGGAAAAAACGGAGCTGACACTTATCCAAATCATTATACTACGTGGTATGCGGATGTAACCGGAGGGATAGACGCCCGGTTCTATGCACCAAAGCTTTCGGAAGATCAGGGCTGGATGATCTGGACTCCAGACGGAAAGGGTGTTCATTTTGATCTTGACTCTACCGGTGATAGTACCTGGGATATATTTTTTAACAGTTGGTTGAACTGGGATCTTTCAGTATCTGACAATCCCATAGAAAAATTCAACCTTACTCCAGTATCTTTTGATGCAGGTACTGTATCTCCTGAAGTTACATTGTCTGGTGGAAATTTAACTGTTAGTCAAAATCAGAATGTTAATTTGCAGTGGACAAGCAGAGTTAGTAATACTGATGCTGTTTATGTCATTCTGGTTAATGGATCTGAATACGCTGAAACCACACAAACCAGTTATAATCTATCTTTCCCGACTGATGGAGTATATAATGTAAGGGTAAAGGGTCGAAACACGGAGGAGTATACCAATAACGTAACCAGTCATGTAGATACGCGAATTTCGGGAACCAGAACAATTACTGTTTCAACTCCATTGGCAACCCCTGAACTACTTTCTCCTGCACATGGTTCAAGCACGTACAACTCGAATGTTAATTTCGACTGGGAGTATGTTCCGGGTGCGACAAGTTATACGCTTGATGTTGATGGAACTACATACACTACATCAAATACCAATTATACTGTTAACGTACTATCGAATGGGATGCATTTCTGGAAGGTGCGAGCTAACTCAGCTACCAGCTCAGGAAGCTATTCTTCAACGAGATCGTTAACTGTCAAGTCACCTGTGGTATTTACTGCTTCAATGAACGGACCAACTTCCGTGAATTCTCCCGACAAAGGCCAGTCTGGAATACCAAAAATCTGGACTGCATCCAGCAGCGGTTCAACAGACGGTGTGAGCTTTGAATGGTACAAGGTGATCGGAGGGAATGATGTTTATCTAAAATCAGGCACCAGCTATTCCCAAACCTTTTACTATAACCCTGGCAGTACTTCAACCTTTATATTAAAAGTGGTTGCCACATCAGGGGCCACATCTATACCCGTGATCAAACATGTAACTGTTTATCCATCTGAGTCTGGTGGAGGCGGACCAAAAGAAGACTTTTAATACAATATTTGATAATTCAGGCTGCCTTTGGCGGCCTGAATTTATTTTCCCAATAAAACAAAACCTGCCCAGTATTTAGGAAATGAAGTTGCCTTATTCTCAAGCATTTCAAGTTTTGCTTTTCGCAACGCGATTTCTACCGGCTTGCCATCAAGCACATGGCGGTAGAACTTCACCATAAGGTCTCGTGTGGATTTATCATAAACCTTCCACAAGGAATAAATGATCTGTTTTGCACCTGAATAATAAAACCCTCTGCTCAACGATAGCATCCCCTCTCCTTTTACTGCTTTACCAATCCCGCTTTCACAGCTGCTGAGTACGACAACATCACTTTTAAGATTGAGATTATACAGTTCACCGGAAAATAGAATGCCATCATCATTCTGCTTCCGCGTTGTGTCTGGTTTTGAAAAGTATATTCCCGAATAATCAGGCTTTTCCTCATTAATAAAACTATGTGTTGCCAGATGCAAAAAGGTGTAACTGTCAGATTCTTTCTTGAAGTGTTCTTCAGTAGATTCCTTTCCGATGAAAACCGAAGCTTCATGATTTCCAGTTCTAAACAGTTTGGCAATTTCCGTTACCTCCTTCTTACTTTCCGGAAGATGTCTGATGTAATCATGTCTATTCTCCTTATTGTAAAAGTGTGCATACTGCAAAGTATCTGAACTCGATAAGTTTTCGTTTCGACTCTCTTCATCAAAAACCGGAGCGAAGGCCAGGATCGATTTGTTTTCCTGATAGTCGGTGCTTTCCTGTCCGAATAATATAGTGCTCGAATAATGATAACTAATGATGTATTCAGATAATAGATAAGAAGCTCTGGATAAATCCCCTTCAGGATTATTAACAACAAGGCTCTCAAATGGCAAATACCAGAGGTCTGCATGTGGCACAATGATTAATTCTTCAACCCCATCCAGCTGTTGGCTGATTGGCTGAATCAAATCCTTATGGAGTATTCCTGAAAGCTTTAAAAATTTCTGCTTGTCTCGTTTGTTGATGGACCTGTACAGGTTCTCAAGATTAGCTTCAAAAGTCTCCCGCTTCTTTTTTTTGACAATCTTGAAATTGTCTTTTCTGATTATAGCAATTGTCAACATCGAATCACTTAGGAAGTACTCAACAATGGCTGTTTTGGCGTTAAGCCTGCTTTGTATTTCTGACGATCCTATAACATCTACCTGTTGAGTTAACAAATGATATCCGGGGAATGAAGTCTTTATCGAATCTCTGAATGAATCATAGGTTCTTTTCAGTTGAAATAATTCATCTCTCAACTCTTCTTTATTCTCTTCATCTGCCGCGTTTATTTCATTTTCAATCCAGGTAAGCTCTTCTTTTAACCTTTGTTCTCTCATTAAAATATCCTGGTTAATTCCTCCAATTTTCTTTGCTTTGGATTCAGTAAGACTGGTAAACAGCACACTGGCTTTCCCCTTCTCCATGAACCAGAAAGCATCTTCCCTGTATACAGGATTTCGATCTGCTTCATACAACTTCAACGAAATTTCAACTCCCTTTTCATAGACACTTCTGTGTGGTTCATCATTGTAAATCCTGGAAATATCAGAACGGTAATTCAGCCTCATTTTGTCCATGAGATTCACAGATAACTTTCTCAAAATGAGCGCACTTTTCAAATGGTCCGGCTGAGAATTTTGGTCATTCAGTGCTTCCAGGACATATGCATATGCCTTGAATATTTTTAACAGAACACTGTAATCTGAAGAAGATACGGTCGATACCAGACTTTTATAATCCTTAGTATCCTGATCAGGAAAAAGTCTTTCCAATGCCATCTCGCAATTTTTCAGTCTGTCCGGCAGTGACGAATCTTCCATGTAAGCCAATTGCACCCGGGTCGATATGATATCATTTCTGCTGTCTGTCATTTCGAATATCTCTATCGCCCTTTCAAACGCATTTCGAGCAAGCTCCAGTTTGCCCTGGGCTTTCAGCGTCATACCTAAATTGAGATAAACATCCCCGGTATACTGATGCTCCGGACCAGCGCCGCTTGAAAGCAGTTGTAGAGATTCTTTCAGGTAGTTCTCGGCTTCTGTGTATTGCTTTAGAATATGATACATTAAGCCAATATTCATGAGGTTCCTCCCAATGTCCGGATGATCCGGTTTCAAAAGTTCCTTTCGAATCTCCAGTGCCTTCCGGTATTGAATGAGTGCTTCATCTATCTTGTTGTTTTTATAAAACACATTTCCAATATTAGAAATGCTTGTTGCAATCTGAGGATGCACTTCGCCAAGCAGGTCAACTCTCATGGAAAGAGATTTTTGATAATACATGAGCGCCCTTTCCATTTCTCCCATTTCAAATAACGAATACCCAATATTGTTATAGATTCCTGCCTTAAGCAATGACTGGATCTCCTGTGGGATGAATGAGAGAGCTTTTTCATAATGTTTCACTGCGGGCATATACTGTCCTTTCATTAGAAAAATTGTTCCAATATTCATATAGCCTCCCACCATCTGATCCGTATCAGAATCTTCTTCTTCGAAAATTTCAAGGCTTTGAGAAAAGTATGTCAATGCCTTGTTGTAATCAGACTGAAAAAAACAGATTCTTCCCAGTCCGTTTAGCACCACACCTTCCTCCAGCCGGTTCTTGTTTTTCAGGGCAATCATAAGTGCCTTCTTCATGTTTTCCCTACCCTGATCATAATGACCAACAGCTACCTGATTCCCGGCTATATAATAGTAACTCTTTCCAACTTCTGATGAAGATTCTCCAAGTAGTTTCTTCCCTTCTTCCAGGGTTTTGTTCAGCGTACTATCAGACTTTTCATATTGCCCCAGGACAGTCTGGCTGTATCCAATCTCATTCAGGCATTGAACATATTGAGCATAGTTTTCTGATTTTAAAAACAGTTCTGCTGCCTGCTTCCATCTCACATTAGCCGAATCATATTGAGAAATATGAGAAAGTGAATCAGCCCGGGATTTTAAGGTCGTGGCTTTAGCATCAATTTTCTGTGCCTGTGAATTAGCACATATCAAAAGGATCATGATGCCTGAAAGCAACATAGAATTCTTCATACTTTTCATAGGTTAGGTTAGGGTAACGGTAAATATATCACAACATCCAGCCGTTATTTTTAACAGCTGGATAATTTTACTTCAGAAAAACTCCGGACTGGTTTTTATGTCCATTTTGCTGAATAAGAATACCTTCATTATTCTGACCCGGTTGCTCTTTCGAGTGCATCAACCATCTTTCAACTTAGTCCGATGGGAATTCTTAACCCACAGGATTGTACCCAAAAACAAAATGATAACGATTCCATTTGCAAATCCTCCCAGCTGTTTCCAGACAGGCCACTCGAGCAGTCCACCGATAATTCTGACTGCCAGTGTTAACTGGAGCATGAATACCCATACGTATAGCATGGGATGATACAGTTTATAGCTTAGCTTAAAAATACCCGGAAGGATGATTGGCGCATGGGCGAAAATCATGGAAAAGACAAAGCCCAAAAAGAAGGTATGTATCAGGGAATCATATGGGACTGCCCCGGATTTCTCCATGAGAAAAAACAGCCCGGTAATACCGAGCCACACATATCCGCATGTAAGTGCAACGGCTGTATATCTGTGAATCCCTGAATGCCTGATTGATTTTCGAACCATGTCATACAGTAGCAGCCATGAAGCAATGAGAATCATGGAAATACCCGTCAGGTACCTTCCGCCATAATGGAATGGAATTAAGCATGCCAGAATAAATAGCCCAAGCAAGACTGTCAAAAACTGTTGCTTTAGCCTGCTTACCGGCAGGAACCGTGTCAGTTCGAGTCTTTCTCCAACGATGGTAATAAGGAGAAATGCCATCCACCAAAGAATGGCTTCTGAATAGGTATTTGAAAGGAATATGAGGATGTTGCCAATACACAACGCCACTGCTGCTACCAGCATCAGCCGATGAGGAAGATCTTCGTGCTTAACGATGATCATAATAAATACCACAATGAGTCCAATGGCTCCAAGAATAAGTGTCAGGTAGCCCACTGATGTCACGCCTAACCAAAAGAAAACAATACTGGACACATTAATCAGGGGAAAAACAAACAGCCACTTTGCTTTCATTCCTGTTATCCGTTCAATGAGAATAACGGTCCCCAGAAAACTGCCCGTCATGATCGCCCCATGATGCACGTATACCGCTGAAACGGGAAGGTAAAATCCCATTCTGTACCAACCGGTCAGAATACCTGAAATTAAAGAGGAAGCAATAAGAAGCAATAGTGGAACAATAACAATCAGGTGCTTCTTCATCTTCAGGTTGATGTCATTCAATTAAACTTCTCTGCCCGTTTTATCAGCGCGTCAAGGTTTGGTTCATTTTGATTCAATGGCAACCCTGGATGAATGCAGGCGGCAGGGCAATTTTCGGCTGCTTTCACGATCTCGGCATAGGTTCCTTTGGATGCATCTTCGATATACGCCTGTTTGTCATCATTGTACTTAAACAGGTTTGGGAATTTATCTGTGCATTCATTGCAGGTGGTGCAATCGTCACTCTCAACCCAGGCTTCTTCAATGGCCGGAGCTTCTTCCCTTTCAACTACAGGTGTGGATATTTCTTCTTTTTCTTCTGTGGAAGCAGAAGGCTCTGCATCACCATCTTCCTGAGTTGAAGGAATTGAATTGACCTGAATATCTTCTTCATCCAGCAAAACTGCGATTAACTGTTCGGCTGCTTTCCCTACGGCTTCTTCCTCAATCCTGCTAATTTTCTGCTGATATTCAGCTTCAATAGTTGCTTTGGTATCTGCCACCATTTTTTGCATATCTACTTCCCTGCTTTCAAGTGCCTGGCGTGTATGATGCTTGTTAATGCCTCCAATTTCCTGAAGGAAACTCCAGAAATCAAGCCGTTCCTGACAGGATACTACCCATACATTGGGTACCGCTGCACGGTACAGATTCATTTGAAGATCAACCAGCCAGATAAACGGTATTTTACCATACAGCCGTTCTTCATCCAGCTCCAGGTAATCAGCAAGCGGAACAAGGTGTTCTGTGTAATACTGTGAAGGAATCAGCATTAGTTCCTCTGCTTTTTCCGGAAAAATGGCTTTGTAGTCAGCATAGGTAAAGGCAACATCAATCATTGCCTCTGTTTCTTCTGAGGTGGACGCACGCATAGAATAGAGTGGCCATTTGGTATCTGACTGTATGTTTTGGGACATATCAAATCTTTCGCTCCACTCTTTATCCAGCAATGGGTCGTATAGAATTTTTGGGAAGTAACGACCAGCTGTCTCTCCTCTAGCAATCAGATATGATGCAGCCTCTGTTCTTGAATCATCCATTGATAGAGAGAGGTGACAAACCCCCGGTGCAACTGACTTCAGGCAGTTTTCCAGGCCTTTGTACAAAAAAGAAGGGTCATCCATTCCTGCCTGTAGCGTATATACATTGCGATGAGAAATAGTCAACGCCGCAGGCTCCTGTCTAAATTGATGAGAAGCATCTTCCCAGCTAATTGAACCCGGAACTGAAATCAACTCATGATTCAATACCAGAATATTAACAGGCTGATTAGATGCTAACAATCTGGAGAATGAGGTCAGGTGGTCAAAAAGGAACTCATGCCCGATCAGGAGCACAATTGGATGAAAAAGGTTTAATTCATTTTCTAAAAGTCGGTGCCAGGTGAAGTGTTCGAAATACTCGTTATGGACAGCATCATGATATTCACCGTTTACTTCAAGTGTCGCAATTCGATAGGCTTTGATTATTTCGCTGAATGATTGAATTTCTTTCGAGAACAACTGTTGAGTTTGCAGGAATGGGTCTTTGTCTGCTGTAATAAGCATGGAATGTTGAAAGATCGCTTCATCTTCCGCTTTATTGACAAATTCTTTCTCTGCCACAATGGTCGCCACCTGATCACTGAAGTAAGCAAGTGCTGAGGTGAGTGTTGCCAATACTCCTTTCAATCGCTTCAATCTTTCTTCAGGCAAAGCTTCACCTGAGCTATGTGGAATCATGGCTACAAGCTTGTCAAATGCAATCATCTCATCCGCGAAATCATAAGTTGCTTCCAGTTCCCTGGTATCGGCAGACTTATCTTCGACATGGAGCAGATTGTTTAAACCTGTGATTAGCTCTGACAGACGGTTCTTAAATTTTTTCTGGTTTTCCTTCCGTTTTTCATTGAGAATATGATTGAGTATGAGATAAGGTGTCCGCTCATCCAGCGATATAGACAACTCCTTTTCACCCCTCATACTGTGAGGATAAGGGGATTCAGCATCTTCTAACAGATGTACAAGAGCAGATGAAACCTCAGGCGATTCATCTTTTACCTTCTTCTCACCTGTTCGATAAAAGTGTCTTAATTCTTTCCAGAATGAATCCATCTCGAAAGATGATGCAGGTTCTTCTACTTTCCAGCGAATTTGCTGCCCTTCAGGTGCTATTTTATTAGATTCCACTTTGATTCTGTTTAGATGGCATATCGATCCATGAGCGAGTTAACAGCCGCTATCCTGTCTTCTGTGGATATTCCGAGATTATGGGCACCATATTCATCGTATCTGCTCGCCTCTTTGTTCTGGTAGAAAAGACCAATAGGAGTTGTCTCTTTTACTACTTCTGCCATTTCTCGCGCCTTGAGAATATCGGAAGGATCATGATTTGTTACATGACGGAATTTTTTTAAGTCCTTGTCTTCCAGATGAATACCATTCTCATGATCAAGTACGGTAATGGCATCAGGATCTTTTACAGTTGGCTCATAACTGTCCTTCATCCAGATAGGACATCTTTGAACAATTCGGACAAAAGAGAGCCCGGGATGCTCATAAGCTTTTTTTAGTGTTGCATGTAAATGTGCGGGTTTCCAGTCTGCGGTTTGCGCAACGAAGGAAACATTGGGGAGTCCGAGTGTGGCTTGTATGGGATTAATGGGTGGCAATATTGAACCGGCAGGATGTGTATTGGAGACGGTTCCCATCGGACTTGTGGGGGATGTTTGTTTCTTGGTCAATCCATAAATGGAATTGTCAAATAGCATGACCACCATGTTCATGTTGTAGCGAATGGCATGCACCCAGTGCCCTGCGCCAATGGAGCAGCAATCACCATCGCCGGTAACCACGAATACATGGAGATCAGGTCTTCGAAATTTCACTCCGGACGCCACGGGAAATGCCCGTCCGTGCAGCCCGTGGAAGCCGTATGTTTTCATGTAATGAGGAAAACGACTGCTACAGCCAATACCGGAAACAAAAACAGTTTTTTCCGGCGGCAATTGCTCTTCCTGACACAGCTTTTGTACCGAATGGAGAATGGTATGCGCTCCACATCCCGAACACCATCTTGCTTTACTGCTGGAATAGTCTTCCATGCTGTAGTTCGCATCAGGTAAACTCACATCACAAAAATCTGGTTTTAGTGCGATCATAATCTAATCTGTTAGTGTTAAATCGAGCTCTTTTTCCAACATGTTAAGTATTCGAAACGGGCTTATTGGCTGGCCATATACATTGCTAAAGCAATCTATATCGACGAGGGTTTGAGCTCTTAAATACCACGCAAGCTGAGCATATCGCCTGTTTTCCGATGTAATAAGCGGATTGCCAGGGGTGTCACTGTAGTTAATTTCTACCGTTTTTACTTTCTTAAATTTTTCGAAAATTTTCTTAAGCCCCGGCTCGAGCGGGCTCAGAAAATGGAGGTGCAGACTGCTTACTTTAGCTCCTTTTTCTCTGGCACGTTCCACTGCTTCCTCAATTGCTCCCTGAGTGGAGCCCCAGCCTACCAAAAGCAAATCACCTTCTGCATCCCCATTAACCACGGGAGGTTTAAGTGTTTGCCCCAAAGCAGCCAGTTTACGACTCCTGTTTTCTGCTGCTCGTTGGTTGATGGCCGGGTCGTATGCTACATGGCTGTCTTCATCATGAGCCAGTCCGGTTAATGTATACATTCCTCCTTTTTGACCAGGAATCGGGCGCTTGCTCAATCCGGTATCAGCATCCCAGTCATATGGTTTCATTTCGTCTTTCCAGGGGGTCTGATCGATTGGTCCCGCGAACCATTCCGGCTTGATTTTAGGGCGTGGAAAGGGTTGCACACCCGTGGCAAGATTAGCGTCTGTCAATACAAATACAGGTGATCTGAACGACTCAGCCAGTTTCCTGGCAAGGATGATGTAATGAAAGCACTCCTCAATGGTAGAGGGTGCGATGATGATTTTAGGTGCATCACCCGCTGCACCGTAAAGCACGGCGAGCAAATCACCCTGTTCTACTTTGGTTGGGAGTCCTGTGGAAGGCCCGCCTCGTTGTACATCAACAATAACCAATGGAACTTCTGCCATTACGGCCAAACCAATAAATTCGGTCTTCAGCGCTATGCCCGGCCCGGAGGTAATGGTAACCGCCGTTTTACCGGCATAAGATGAACCGATGGCAAAACCCATAGCTGCAATTTCATCTTCGGCCTGATGGATTATCCCCCCTGCTGATTCAATGGTTTCAGCCATTGCATGAGTAGCTGATGTGGCTGGTGTGATGGGATACATTGAGCAAACGTCAATCCCTGCTGCCATTACACCAAGGCTGACTGCTTCATTTCCATTCATTACTACAAAATCTTCATCGGAAAGCTTACCTGGAATGGTAAAATGCATGTCAAGGTTCTGTTCGGCCCATTCATACCCGGAATGTAGAAGGTCAAGATTGTTTTGAACGATTTCTTCATTCTTTTTTCTGAATATGTAACGAATCTGACTGGCTGCAATCTCCAGGTCACGATCATAGAGACTGCAGAGTAAGCCGAGCACCCACATATTCTTGCCTTTTCTTGCGTCTTTCACGACCTTAAGACATTCCTTTTCCATTGGTATTTCATGGATCAGATAGCCAAGCTTTCTGAATCTCTCAATCGACTCTCTGTAATCCTTCTGAGTATCTTCATTGTGTGTCGCCCACTTATTCTCAATCAGCAGAATGGTTCCGGGCTTGTACGCCTCCTGATCAATTCTGCCGTAAAGCACCTGTTCATTCAGGGCGACCACCAGGTCTGCATGGTCTCCCATATTAGTAATCTTGTTTTTTCCCATTCGAACACGAATACCTGAAGCCCCGGCTTTAGAACGGGCCGGTGGCTGTATTTCCGCCGGAATAATTTCTACGGTCCAGACGCCATTCCCCATTTTCGCAGAAATTGCCCCCAGGCTTTGACCACACTTTTGTGCGCCTTCTCCGGAATCACTGACAATTTCAACTATGGCCTCTTTGATAACTTTCCGCTCAGCCTTGCTGGTTTGGCGGGATGGGATGGTTTGGGTAGTGTCACTCATAAGCAGGCATTTTGGCCGGAGACTAATTAAAAGATTTTACTATTCAATAATATTGATAAACGTCAGTTGATGAAAAGAATAAAATCAAGCCGACAGATTCTTTCACATCAGGAATATCCGGTTTCACGTGCCCCCTTTCGAATGATTTTCTTACTCTCACGACCTTTTATGGCTCCCAGCTTTTGATCCAGCCAGACAATTGCACCTGTCGGGCACCTTTCAATGGGTTCCTGCGTCTGACCGACAAGTGAATAATTGATAACAGGAAGGTTATTTTTCATGACAATAAGATCACCTGGTGCATCCATGGCACAACGACCACATGCCGTACACCCTACTTCGCAATCCTCCAGGATATCATCTCCATTTTCGAGGTTTTTGCAGGCCACCCACAACTGATGACTCACAGGCTGAATCGAAAACAGGTCCTTGGGACAAACTTCGACACAATCACCACAGGCAGTACACTTGTCAACATCTACTACCGGGAGCGAATGCTCGTCCATATGAATGGCATCAAAATCACAAACCTCCATGCAATCACCAAAACCCAAACATCCCCAGAAGCAACTCTTACCACCTCCAGACACCAATGATGCTCCTCTGCATGTTTCCAGTCCCTTATAACTCGCTTTGTTCCTGGCTACATTTGTTCCTCCGGCACAGGCTAATCGTGCGACCTGTTTCTCCTCATTTCCGGCTGAAACGCCCAGATAGGTGGCAATAGATTCCCTTCCTTCTTCAGAGCTGACTGTGCATTTACCAGGCAGAATATCTCCGGCAACCAGGGCTTCAGCAAAGGGTCGACACCCGGGGAACCCGCAGGCACCACAGTTAGCGTGAGGCAGCAGATCTTCAACCACATCAATCCGGGGATCTTCATAGACATAGAGTTTACGGTTAGCAATCACCAGCATGAGTGCCAATACCAGGGTTAATCCCCCTAACGCTGCTACCGCAATAACTATTGACATTTATTCATCAATTAATAGATAAGTTCGACCCACTTTTTCCCGGCAATTAACTCCGCCTTACGGGCATCCCATTTTTCTTTAGATCCCATTACATTAGCAAAAGCATTGTCCAGTCCTTCCAGTACTCTTTTGTGTCCTGCTACATAGATGTAGGTGTTGAGCAGGGACAGCATTTCAAGAATTTCTTCAGATCGCTCTTCAATTGCCTGATCCAATACCACCGGATCATGCCATAAAGGTCGCGGGCTAAAAGCATGTATCGCCTTGAAGGTTTCTTCATTGTAATAGTTGGTCAGGTCATCATCTTCCTCATTCTGATAAAGGAGCTCCAAACCACTTTTGGCTCCATAGAAAAGAAAGATTCTCCCGGTCCAGTCTTTCACATTCGTATAGATATGTTTGATGAAGGCCCGGAACGGAGCAATACCTGTCCCCATACCAATCAGGACAAGGTTTGAGCTTTTATCCTCAGGCACAGAGAATGCCAGCGGATACGGACCTGTAAGTATTATTTCATCACCCGGCTTCCTGTCGCACAGGTAGTTGGAGGCAATGCCATCGTGACGTTCACCACTGAACTCATCGACATATGCGCATCGCTTAACCAACATGGTAAGTCTCTTCTTCCCTTTTGTTTTTGATGGTAAATCTGCGACACTGTACAATCTGTGATGCATCGTATTTCCGAAATCATCTCTACTGTTGATGAGTACTCCAAAACTTTGATCAATCTCACAATCAAACTCCGGATCTTTGACCTCAAGTGTGATTTCACGTACTTCTTCTGAATCTTCCGGACTTAGTCTTCTTGTCTTTTTAACAACTGCGAAGTATTGTTTTTTGGTATCGTAATCTGATAAATGTGCCATTACGTTATCGTTTTATTTCTTAATTCTGATCGTTTATTTGCACAGGGAGTGCCACAACCACAGCTTCCGCAATCCGATCTGCCCGCCAGTACATCTTCATCTCCATTCGGATCTGAAAACGCTTTCTTCCATTGCCTCTGGATAAGCATCCAGATGACCATTAATCCTGAAATTCCTGCAATCCCTATTATGTATTTCTCCATCGCTTCATATTAATTGCTCCCTAATCCCGAAAACCCCATAAATGCCAATGACAGAATTCCCGCCACCATCAAAGTCAACACTGTTCCTTTGATAACATTCGGAACCTCTGCAAATTCAAGCTGCTCCCTGAAACCGGCTATCAGCACCAGCGCCAGGGTAAATCCTGCTCCTGCTCCAAGTGCGTAGACGATACTTTGAAGAAAGTCATAGCCTTTATTGGTCTGGAATAATGCCAGCCCCAGAATGGCGCAGTTTGTAGTAATCAGTGGCAGGAAAATTCCCAGTGCTCTGAACAGTGTGGGGCTCATTTTTTTGACAAACATCTCAACCAATTGTACGGTTGAGGCAATGACAACTATATAGCTGATCAGCTGAAGAAAAGGAGCATCAATGGCCACCAGGAGGGCATGAATTCCATATGCACACATCGAGCTGATAAGCATAACAAAGGTTACCGCTCCACCCATCTTACCGGCCGTATCAATCTTTCCTGAAACGCCAATAAACGGACATATTCCAAGGAAATAAGCCAAAACAAAGTTGTTGACCAGGCTGGCGCTTATGAATATCTGCATGAGTGGTTCCTCGTTCATCCTGTTGACTTCTTCTGTTTAATAATGTTGAATATGAGCAGCCAGGCAGCCAGTGTAAAGAAGCCTCCGGCAGGCAAAATCATGACCACCCACTCCTGAAACCCTGTTGGGAACAGGCCATATCCAAAAATTGAACCGTTCCCCAATATTTCCCTTACAGCACCCAGACTGAACAGCGCCAGAATGAATCCCAAGCCCATTCCCAGGGCGTCCATGATGGACTTTCCTACAGTGTTTTTAGAAGCGAATGCCTCTGCCCTGCTTAGTATCAGGCAATTCACCACAATAAGTGAAATGAATGCACCAAGACTTTTGTGCAAATCAACACTGATGGCCTGAATGACATAATCGGTAATGGTGACGAATGTGGCGATAATAAGTATATAGGAAGCTATGCGAACCTCTTTTGGTATAAAGTGCCGTAGCAAGGACACTAAAACATTTGACATTAGCAGCACGAATGCGGTTGCCATTCCCATCGCCAGCGCATTCTCAGCAGTATTGGAAACAGCCAGCACCGGACACATACCCAATACCTGAACAAAGACCGGATTTTCTTTCCATAATCCTTTGATGAACTCATCTGTGGATGACGGAACCTGCCTGGTGTGTGCACTATTTTCGGCCTGACTACTCATTTTTTTTCTTCTGAAAAACTTCCTGGTTGTTATAGATTATCGGAACTAACTCTTCCGTACTGTTGCCAATGATGTTACCTATGGCTCTTGAAGAAATGGTCGCTCCGGTTATGCCGTCCACTTCCCACGGATTGATCTTTGTCCCGTTTTTTACAGGAACCACCTTGTTAAGAACAGCTTGCATGTCATTGTCGAGGGACACATCCAACTCAATGAAATTGGATAAAAATTTTGTGTCTTTTTCAATCTTATCTCCAAGTCCTGGTGTCTCTTTGCTTTCCAACACATAAAAGCCTATAACCTTCTGATTCACAGGGTCATATCCATACAAAATTCGAATGATGTCTGCATACCCCTGACCACTCGCTGCAATGGCCACTCCTTTGAAGTTTCCCTGCGAATCATAACCTGCATATATCAGTTTTTCATCCTGCCCTTCGGCAGGAATTATCTCATTATCCTTTAATGAATAGGGTTGCGTTTCTACAATTCCCGGAACCACTCGGAAAATGGCCTGTTGTAAAGCTTCTGCTCTTAGTCTTTCAATGCGTGGCAATGTCCCTTCGTACGTTATCACGATTAGTAATCCGCACAACACACCAATTCCTACCATAGCACGAAGCATTTTTGCACTACTCGATTTCGATATAGTTGCCTGCCCGGTCATTGTGTTTTGATTGATGTTCCATAGACACGATAGCGGATCAGTCGATCGATGTGAGGAGAAATGGCGTTAGCCAGTAAAATGGCATACATCACTCCTTCAGGAAGACCTCCCCAGATTCTTATTACTACAACCAGAACTCCTATGATCATTCCATAAAGTACAACTCCGACTGAGGTAACAGGTGAAGCAACCATGTCTGTAGCCATGAAAACAGCACCCAGCATCAACCCTCCTGAAAAAAGCATGAAAAACGGATCGGGATATTGCTCAGGATTTATCCAATACAGTATGCCGCTAAATACAAAAACTGTTGTCAGAATGGCGACAGGTATTCTCCAGTTCATAAATTTTCGTATAATCAGGTAAAGGCCTCCCAATAGAATCAGTATGGTACTTGTTTCTCCTGTTGATCCGCCCACCAGACCAAGTGCAAGATCCGCTGCATCTGTTGTGATTCCATCGAATTTGAATGCTGAAAGCGGTGTGGCGCCCGAAGTTCCATCTACAACAGGTTCCATAAATGGAAGAGTTAAGACGGAAGAATTGATATCGGAAAATCGATTGTCCAGAAAGCCTGTGTACCAGGTGGTGATGGCGACCGGAAATGCTGCCTGTAGTATAGCACGTCCCACCAAAGCCGGATTGAATACATTGTAACCAAGACCACCGAAGAGAAACTTCCCCATCCCAATGGCAAGTACGCCCCCAAGGAAGGTCATCCACAGGGGAAAAATGGGTGGTAGCGTCAGTCCCAACAGCAATCCGGTTATGATCGCAGACCAGTCAGATACTGTACTTGATTTCTTCGAAATGCGGCATAAAACATGTTCTGTTAAGAGGCAGGAACCCGTTGCTGTCACCAGAACCAATGCAGCGTTCCATCCAAATGCGTATACAGCAAACAGTGCAACGGGTAACATCGCAAGAACCACATTGCGCATAATTACTTCAACACTTATGTCTTTCATAAGATGTGGTGATGTGCTGATATTTAGTGCTTTCTTCAACATCAGGCTACTTTTCGTTTTCGAACAATGGACTTGGAGAGTCGGAAATACTGTACGAGTGGAATATGTGAGGGGCATACATACGAGCACGACCCACATTCAAAACAGTCCATGAGGTGATACTCTTCCGCCATTTTATCGTATGCTTCAAACTTTGCCAGGATTCCCAGTTTTGACGGATTCAGTGAAAGTGGGCAGGCATCCACACAGGCTCCACATTTAATACACGGATAAACGCGCTCTGGCCTGTTTACCTGTTTATCATTGAAGACCACAATGCCGGAAGTACCTTTCACAATGGAAATATCCAGATTAGAAACCGCGACTCCCATCATCGGTCCGCCCATATATACTTCACTAATGGATTCATCCACTCCTACCTGCTCCAACACATAGCGAAGCGGGGTTCCAATTGGAATGAGGTAGTTTCCTTTTTTAGTCACTCCTGGGCCTGTGATTGTAATTACCCGCTCCTGAATACCACGCCCATGTGGAAGGAGACGTCCAATCTCCGCTGTAGTTGCCACATTCACCACTACTGCATTTACATCTATTGGTAAACCTCCGGATGGCACTTCTCTTCCCATCAGTGAGGTTATCAGCATTTTTTCTGCACCCTGAGGATATTTCACGGGTACGACTTCTACTGAAACAGGATCTTTTGGGTTTAGGTACCTGGAGAGGAAATCGGCCGCATCCCGCTTATTGGCTTCAATACCAATGATCGCACGCTTAGCTCCTGTTGCTTTCAATAAATACCTGATTCCCAAAAAGATATCATCCGGTTGTTCCAGCATCACCCGATGGTCAGTGGTCAGATAAGGCTCACATTCAATACCGTTGATGATTAATATATCACAGTGTTTCCCTTCAGGAATTTTCAGCTTGGCATGTGTAGGAAATGCAGCTCCTCCTAATCCGACAATTCCCGCCTTTTGAATACCGCTGAGGATTTCTTCCGGAGTAGCTGTTTCCAGATCCACAGGGTTGCCTTCCAGAACTTCCTGAGTTGACGAAGGAAATGGTTCCAGATAAATGCCTGTTGTCATTTTACCTGATATAGTCGGGACGTTGGTGATTTTTCTGATTTTTCCCGTTACCGGTGCATGAAGTGGCACCGAGAGATAACCATCAAATTCAGCTAATAACTGACCTCTGACTACCTCCTGTCCTTCCCTCACCACAATTTTGGAAGGTGCACCAATATGTTGGGAAACAGGCAAAATAATCAACGGGGCAAACGGAAACTGCCGAATTGGTAAGCCATTTGTATCTTCCTTATTTTCAGGAGGATGAATACCATGTTTGAACGTATGTCGATGCAAATTCAGCACGTCATTAATTGTATTTTTCTCCTCGTTTGATCCATTTCTCTATATCCTTTATGGATTGATCAGCAGGCAATCCCGGATGAATGACCTGAGCTGTACACTTTTCTGCGGCTTTGACCAGGTCCTGATAGGATCCGCCGGATGGATCTTTGATGAAGGCCTTTTTATCTTTATTGTACTCAAATATTTTAGGGTTGATATTGATGCACTCGTCACAGGATGTGCACTCGTCTGTCTCCAGCCAGGGGGCCATTCCTGCTCCGTTGGCTGCTTCTGGCTCCTTTGTTTCAGTGTTTTCAGATTGCTTAACCGTTTTTTCCAGATTAAAACCATTCCCTCCTGCCAGCTTCATTAACTTCTGAGTCATTTTATTAATCACCTCTGCCCTGATTTTGCCTTCAAGGTCAACCTCTTCGACGACTTCAGTTTGAATTCTGGCCAGGTCACGTAACAGAATCCAGAAATCTCTCCTTTCTTCACAGGATTCAACAATGGGTTTGGCCACAAGAACTCTGCTCAACTCTCCTTTTCTGTCAACCGTCCATATGAATGGAAATTTTCCATCCCGTTCCTCATCTGTCCGCTCAAGAAATTCAGTCAACAGAATCATGTTGTCATTCCAGGTATTTCGTGGAGCATTTCTGAAGTGTTTTCTAAAACGAGCTTCAGTGATGGCAAAATCAGCGAACGTCATGGGAACTTTCATGGATTTTTCATACCCACTTTCCTGGTACTTCAACTCATAGGTTGGCCAAATCTGATCAATGGCCGGATTACCGGACAGATCCAGCGCTTCGTGTGTCTTAACCCCTAAATCCGGATTGTATCGAAAGACCGGATATGCTCTTGATTCGACTGCCAGTTTTGCCTGATGAACCCCAAGGTCATCAGCTACTCCATGCTCGGGCTGACAGGTTGTGTAGAGGTTGAATAGAGCCGGCCTGCGAGTCATGAGCCCGTCAATAAATCCTTCAATCATCTGACTGGTATTGGCGAGTGTGCCCTGCAACACATAGGTGTTTCTGTGAGCCATGGCGATCAGCCCAATTTCCTTTCTGGGTTCAGACTTTCCTTTCCATACTTTCCCATATTGAGCCATATCAGAAATCTGTCCAATGAAGCCCGATGTGCAAGCCTGTCCACCGGTATTGGAGTAAACCTGTGTGTCAACAATGATGACCTTTATAGGCTTGCCTGAGGCCATCATACGTGAAAGATTCTGAAAACCAATGTCGTACATTGCTCCGTCACCACCGAGAGCCACCACAGGCGGACATAGCTGCCATTCCTCATCTGTGAATTGCTCCCAGTTGAAGTAAGTAAAGAAATCGTTGTGTTCTTCAGGCTTGTATTTGCCTCCCAGCTCTAACTCAGCTTTGCGAATGGCTTTGAACCCTTCGGCCATTTTAGCCATGTGTCCTTCAAAGATGCCCATCGCCATGGAGGTCGAATCCTGAAACAAGTGATTCGCCCAGGGGAATGGATAGGGATTATATGGATAGGTGCTTCCCCATACGGAGGTACAACCTGTCGCATTGGTCATTCCCATCGATGACCTGCCTTTACCGGTAATTCCTTCTGAATATTTCCACCGTAATTGCTTAAGTCTGGCAATCAGTTGAGTGGTTTCCTGCAGCCAGTCCTGGTCTATGGGTTCGCTCCCCTTTTCCGCCTCAAGCCTGCCTGCAATCCCTGACATGGTCAAATCCGAATCATGTGTTTCGTTAAGAATCTTAGCTATAGCCTCGGTACCCGTTATGTTGACAGTACCAATGAGTCGAGACTGAATATGTCTCTCCAGTTTTTGGATGAGGTCGTCAAGGTGAGCAATGTGTTTTTTGATTCGCGGCTGCATCAATGATTCGACTGTTGCCACGAATAAGTGAATGACAGATTTTTCAGAACACCCGAGACAGGCCCCATCTCCACTGGCAAAGTTCAGGTAAGCCTCCTTGTTTAATAAGATGGTTTCGAGCGGCCCTATTTTTTCTTCTAAATCATCAATCCGGTTGTATTTGTCGGGTGTAGTTGGAAGATCAGTCCAGAAGTCCCAGTCCTTTCTCAGTTTAGCAATGGAGCCCTCTGTCTGGATAATTGGTCTTAATGCATCATCATCGCAAACAGCAATACATTCATTACAACCCTTACAGGTATTGGGGTTGATTGTGATGCTGAACAACCCCCCGCTGTTTGGTGATTTCTTTTCATGCAGATCATAATATGGCCGTGTTAATGAGAATTGAAAATCTCCAAGCTCTTCTTTAAACCATCCTAATTCTTCAACCATATCGGCCTGGTCCTTGTTAGCCTGGATCATCTGATCAACAGCTTCATGGATGTGGTTATTGACAGTGGCACCATTTGAAGAACTGTTAAACAATGTTCTTATTTTTCCCTCCAGCGTTCGTGCTGCTTTTGATAAATGAGTAACCTTACCATGGTTCTTTTTAACACGATTTACCACCGTGTCCATCACGTCTTTAAGCTCACTGACTAAGCCGGGGATCGCAGTGTCCGGGCAAACGGTGTAACATTTGCCACAAGCTGTACAATTGTTGGGTATCCACTCAGGGTGTTCAAACCGAATACCTGTCATGTCACGAAAAACGGAAGAGACCGCCGGCATAACACTCAACCCAATAAATGGATCTGTGAGATTATCATTACCCATTCCCTGTGCATAGAAATTTCCGGTCTGTTCCCAAAAGCGATGAATGTCGCTGAGGTTAGATTTACTCTGAGGAAGCTCCTTCATCATTTTGGGTATAGGCACTCCAATGCTTCCATTAGACTTTGCAGTGGATGTATTGAGCTCTTTATCAGTGATTTCATGAACTTCAGTGAACCCGCGTTTTACTACCCGCATGTTGTCATCCACGACTCTCTGGCCCTTCCCGCCAAACTTATGTTGCAACTGATCTTCAATTGCTTTTAATAACTCCTTCTCATTCAGTCCTGCCGTCTGCATCAGTGGTGAGGCGGCAAAAAATGCACCCTGAAAAGCAATCCCCTGCATTCTTAATTGCAGCTCCGAATCCGTTGCTTCTTCACGCGCAATTTTGAATCCATCGATATAGAAAACATGTATGTCGTTTTCAATGATAATTTTTTGATACTGTTTGGGTATGTCCGCCCACACTTCATCAGGCGATAACTTATCACTCTGGATAATGAAGCATCCGCCTTTCTTCAGCCCGGCCAGCGCATTAGTATGCTTAAAAACATTCGGATCAGGAGATAGCACCACATCCACAAAAAAGTACTCGCAGTTAATTCGGATTGGTTCCGGAGCAGCGGATAAGTAGTAAGTGGTTGGCTGACCTTTTTTCTCTGATCCGTATTTTGGGTTTGCTTTAATATCAAAACCGAGCAGATCATAAAGGGTCATGGCCAGGTTTTTACCGGTTGTGATCGCACCCCACCCGCCAACAGAGTGAAAGCGAACGGTAGTCGCTCCTTTTGGCATGAGATTGGGATTTTCAGAACCATGGACGGCTAATTCCTTTACATTCGGATAGGCATCCTGAATGGTTTCCTGATAGGCCCTTTGCTTTGGATTAAATGGCTGATCTCGAATAAAATCAATTGACAAGTAGAACTGTTTCTTATGTTTTCCATCTGGCAACATATTCTCTACCGCTCCTATGATTGCCTCGGCCTGCAGGTCACGACTACCCAGTCCGAATGAGCCGGAATATATAGGAGGTGCATCTTTTTGCTGATAAGACTCAATCTCAGGATACGGTTGATCTTTCTTATACAGTCCGTTTTCGAGACATTTTGAAATCACCGCCCTGACCTCTCTGGCTATTGGAAGATCCTCAGCCAGCGGTTGATCGAGTCGTTCCAATACCACCACTCCCTTTTTACCCTTCAGTATTTTCGAGAGGTGATCCGAAGGAAACGGGCGAAACATCACCAGGTCAACCACTCCAACCTTTAGTTTTCTCGTTTCGCGCAGATAGTCCACCACCGCCTCTGAACTTGGGATTACACTTCCCTGCCCCAGGATCAGGTAGTCAGCATCTTCTGCCTTATAAGTCATCACGCGTTGATACTTCCTTCCCGTAAGCCGTTCGTAATCCTTAAAACTCTGATCTGTCAGCTCTTTAATATGATCGAAGAAAAAAGGTCGTTGAGAAGCTACACTCTGCATGTAGGAATCCTGATTTTGCACAATCCCCGCCATTAATGGATTATCGACATCCCATAATTCCGGAATTCGTCTTCGCTTATCTCCGTAAATAATTTTTTGAGCAGGTGTCGGAGTATCAATGATATCGTCCGGCCTGCCAAGGAATTCCTTAATTAACGCCCTTTCCGGTACATAAAGGCTCTCAATCAAATGGGTGGTCAGAAAGCCATCCTGAGCAATGATTCCTGGCGTCAGCGCCAGCTCTGCAATTCTGTGTGCGATTACATTTAAGTCTGCAACATGTTGCGCGTTTTTGGCGAACAACTGGAAAAAGCCGGTATCATCTACTGCGTGATAATCGTCATGTCCGGCATGCACGTTTAATGTGGATTTGGTCATCGCACGTGCTCCGATGTTCAGGATATACGTGAGACGTTTGCCCACGGCCGCATACAATGACTCATGCATATAGGCGATCCCCTGACCGGAAGAGAAGTTGGCCGCACGCTGACCGGTCATGGAAAGTCCGGCTGTGACAGCTGCTGCTGCATGCTCTCCTTCAGGTTCAATGAAAATGAGGGGTTTGTCTGAGATGTTGAGGTGACCCTTAGCGGCTTCTTCAGCCCAATACTCACCCATCTGAGTTGAGGGGGTGATTGGATATGCCCCTGCCGCATCGGAGGATTCCCGTTCACACATTATGGCGGCAGTGTTTCCATCCATGGCTGAACGAATCCCGGGATATTTAGGTGTGCTTTTCTTTTGACTCATAGTTAGTTGTGTCTTTTAAAGCTTTAATCAGATTTGACGTACCATTTGGCGTGTATTATCAGCCATCTTCAGGTAGTCATGTGCAGCATCCAGGTTCATCCATACATCTTCACTTTGTGTTGGATTGTACATGGGTACCAAATGAAGTTTTTTGAATTTTTGATCCAATTCTCTGCAATTAGCAAGAAGAGATTCCACGTTTTCGGATTCAGGAATGGTTGCTCCGTTATCAATTAAGAAACTACTCAGGTAATTGACAACCGCATGGTAGGAACTCTGACAAATGCTGTAGGGAACCACGTCTTCTTCAGGCTTGCATAATTCTTCTTTTGCTTTATCAAAATATTCTTCAGCCTGGTCCAATTTTGCTTTCACTTGTTGATCCATTTTGGATGGTTTTTGTTGATAAATAATTCATGTAGTAATCGGACCAATTTAGTTTTAGCTACACGGCCAGGTTATGAGAATTGTCAAGAAGACGTATGATTTATGCAGGAAACAGGATAACATTCGGAAGTCAGTTGAAAGAGATATAAGTTCTCATCAATGTGATTCAACAGGATATCCTATATGATCCTCCATATGTTCCGTATTGCGGTTAGAATGGAATGCTATATGATATTCTTCATTGAAAATTGCGACTTACCGCAGTTTTTTTCTGATGAAATAGCTGGAACTTAGTTCTTAAATCAGTAATTAATTTTTCAGCTATGTATAGAAATTCAAAATGGTCGGCCCTCGCTTTTATTCTGGTCATCGTTATCATCATTCTTTACCTGTATCCTTCTGAATCAACTGAAAAAAGTGATTCTTCAATGGATAATCCTACCCTTTCCAATAAGGCTGTTTACATAGACAGCTATTTAAGAAATGTCTCCTACTATTCCGCAAAGAACCGCATGGAGGAAAGTGCGGTAAATATTAGAAAAGCAATCAAAACTTTAAAAGAACTCAGGCTGGATGTTGATGTCGATAGTTACGAACGACTGGAATCTTCTGTCAGGGCACTTGAGGATATTTATAGTTCAATTTTATATGATTCACTGGAAATACAAAAAATGACGTCTTCGTTTGAATTTGTATTAAATAATCTCGCACGTACCGAACTTGAAATATCAGAAATATATTCAGAAACTAATCAGATCGAAACTGCACAAATTGCATTGAAATATGCTCGTGTACATGTTAAGAACGCTATTCTCTTTCACAACATGTCAGACGGTGCAAACGAGGGGCAATTGGTTATTGAGCAAAAAGTATTTCAGGAAATGGACAGTCTGCTTGAAAACAATCACATCTCACCCATTGACTATACACTCACTCTGGATAAGATGATTGATGAGGTAGACTCCCTTCTGAAAAGGAGCAATTCGATGATTCAACACTAAATTGCTACTTTTATCCCGGTATAATCTCACAATAGTTAGTTAGACCTGCATACTTTAAAATCAATTTATCAGTCAGTTAAGACCTTCCTATTCATATTTGTTCAGTTCTGATCTAATCTTCGCTTTCATCCCAAACAAAAACCTTAACCAGCTTATTCTCCAAACCACCTGATATAATCCAATTGTTATCACGAAGGAAGTCAGCAGAATCACTGTGAACTTTTCAAATATCCCGGCCGACCATTGAACCACATAGAATCCGATAATGACAATTACGGTCTGATGCAGAATATAAAATGGCAGGATCCCCTGATTAAGGTCAAAAAGAAACCGATTGTTAAGATTGAGCAATTTTTTAGAAAGGCCTAAAATTGCGAACACCCAGGTAAAGCTGTTCACATCTTTCAGCAGCACAATTCCAAGGTATTGCCAGCTATAAGACGGTACAGACCACTGGTCAAGTGACGGTCTAAAAACCGTATAAATGACCGTACACAATAAGCCTGTCACAAGGAAATGAAAGACATGTTTCTCCACACCTTTGATGATATCAGGACTTAGTTGTAAAAGGTATCCAAAAAGGAAAAAGGAAGAATACATGACAAAATCAGCCCAGTTGAGATAATCAGGAAATAGTGGCCTCAGAAAAAACTCAAGGATGATAAAGGGAATCATAATTAGTCCCCACATAGGGACCTGATGAAAATGCAGGTCAATCCATGATCTGATTCCATTGTGATCTCTTAGAAATTTTAGTAATGGGAGAAAGAGTAAAGTCTGAACAAACAGAAAAGCCAAATACCATATGTGGTAGCCCAAGTGCCCGGACCACACCAAACTGAATCCAATACCTGCTGAGAACAAAGTCGGAAAGTAGTCAGAGAGAAAACTTGCGAAGGAGCCTTCAAACCAGCCATTGTGAACAGCCTCAAAATATTTTTGAGGGGGAATTAGTATAATAACACCAAAAACAAATGGGACAATCAGCCTGAACCAACGGTCTTTAACGAATTTGTCCTTCCTTGCCCTCATGGCAAAAAATGTTCCGGCCCCTGACACCAGAAAAATCAACTGCATTCTCCAGTTGTGAACAAACTCAACAAAATAGTTAACAAATGTGCCTGATTCGCCATTCTTTATGTGCCATGGGTAGGAATCAAAAAAGCGAATGGAATGAAAGAAAAACAAAAGACCGAAGGCAAGTACCCTCAGCCAGTCAATGTAGTGAAGTCTTTGTATTTGCTGCATAAATTAGAATTTTGCCGCAAATAGCAATCTCTATGTAAATCAAACGTCCAAACCGGTAGATTTGGACTCCTTTAGGCAGGTTCTTTTGAATTCAGAGGGAGTCATTTTGGTGTGCCTCTTAAAGATGTTATTGAAGGACGATTTTGAATTGAAGCCGCTATCAAATGCAATTCCTAAAAATGAAAGGTGACCAAACTTACTGTCAACAATTTTACTTTTAACGTCCTCAACCCTATACTCATTTACAAAATCATAGAAGTTCTTTTTCAAGCCGACATTGATTAATTGAGACAGGTTGTTTTCAGAGACATTGAGGTGGTCAGCCACATTTTTCAGGGACAGCTTGCTATTCAAATAGAGTTGATCGACTTCCATAGATCTGATCAGTTGATCCAACTCAGCATCACTGATCATTTGTCCTGAAACTGAAGCACTGTTTATCCCTCCAGGATCAGGTTGTTTATCTTCATTAGCATATATCGCCTTTTGTCTGATTCCGAAATAGCCGATGAAAAAGATGGAAATGGTAAGCCCTCCAAAAATGATGTTGTCACCGATTTGATAATCAATGAGAGGAAATACATCACTGATCAAATTAGTAATTAACATAAGAAGTGAAATACCGGAAAACAGAACAAGAATGATTTCCAACCACTTAAGATTGATGTTTTCCGTGAATGAAAATCGATGGTGAATCTTTCTCTTATGTTTCCAAAGCTCCAACAAAGACCATATAGAGTAAAGAGGTATTGATAAATTCAGAAACAGTTCAATGAAATAAATAGCAATCGATGTATCGCCTGTAGATTGCTCATAGTAGAATTCAAGCTTTTCTTCACCGGATAAATGGTAATAATTGAAAAGTAAAAACACCAAGGCTAACACAAAAGGCCAGGCATGATAACCGAAGAAACGAGTGGTTGATACAGCGGTCTCTTTCGTTACCACTCGCGTATAAAAGAGTATAACAGGTCCAAGAATAATCGGAAGCGGATAGGTAATTCCCAACAGATGCGGGTTTTGAAATAAGGTACCACTTAATTCAAAGTAATGATCTAAAAGCAATAACCCATTAATGAGAAAGAAAGCGACCAGAATTCTTTGAGGCAAAAGACTTTGCCTTCGACTGATGAATAAAGTAGCTAAAAAAAGGGCCTGAACTGAGCCTGCCAGATAGAGTACCTCCATACCGACTCGAAGATATAAAATCCATGATCTTCCTTCATATCGTTTTCATGAATAGGAATACCTTTATTGTTCATTTCATGGTAATAATGGAACCAATACCCATTGATGTACGGCAAAAGTTTGAACCTCTTCACAGTGCGTTTCTTTCATTAATCAAGAACCTGGATGCAAAGGACTGGAAAAAGAAAACCAGTGCAGGAAAATGGACCGTTGCTGATGTCACCAGCCACCTGCTGGATGGGGACCTGCGTGTTCTGTCTATCCAACGAGATGGTTACTATGGCGATAAGCCGCCTGAGCGTTCTGATTTTAAAACGGTTGTCACCTGGCTAAATAAATTGAACCATGACTGGGTGAAGGCTTCTAAAAGGTTAAGTCCGGACGTTCTTATCCTGCTTATTGAGTTGACAGGTCCCATTGTTACAAAGTATTTTAAAAGTCTTGACCCGATGGGTGAGGCAGTATTTCCGGTTAGTTGGGCGGGAGAATCTAAAAGCTTTAACTGGATGCATGTGGCACGTGAATATACAGAAAGGTGGCACCATCAGCAACAGATCAGAGAAGCAACCGGACAGGTCGGGATTATGACAAAGGAGTTATTCTATCCTGTTATTGACACCTTTATGCGCGCCCTTCCCGTGACTTTTAAAGGTATTGAGGCTATCAACGGCACAAAGATTCAGGTTCTTATTGAAGGATCAGCCGGAGGAGAATGGCATTTAAAAAAAGGCACAAGTGGCTGGGTGCTGGTACAGGATGAACAACCCCCATTCGATGCAACTGTTACGATTCCTCAGGATATTTCCTGGAAGTTGTTCTGTAAGAATGTCAGACCGCCTGAAGTCATGGGTCTGATCGCAATGAATGGAGATAAAGATTTGGCTTTGAGGGTGTTGGAGATGGTTTCAGTGATGGCATGAAACTCCTTAGATTAAGTCGGCAGGTGTTAGCCTTTTGCATGGAATAAAGACGGAAGGGTCGATACAGTATGATATTAATTACCAGTCAAACCATGAATCATCATTATCAGTGTCGTTATCATTCCCGTTACCCCAGTCATTATCCCAGTCTCCAAAATCCATTTCGAATCTGAAACTCAGATCGGAATCAATATCTGGTTCTGCAATTTGAATATCCGGCGGGTCCAGATTAACCATGTTATCCAATATCTCCTGTATCTCCGGGTCAAGTGTAAAAACATCGTTCTCCGCAAAAAGCATATTACCACCGATAGTTGGGCCGAATGTAATTAGCCCGGATGCAACTTCATTTGTTTTCACAAATTGACCATAACTGCTTCCGGCAGTTAAACCTGCAAGTACACCTGATAAACCTCCCAATAGCCCATCCACTGCAGCCTGTTCGATGGACACATTATCTGAAAACATAGATTGTCCCAGCAAACTGGCTTTAAAACCCAGGTTCATTCCACCATAAGTCAGTCCAACCTTTGATGTAATTCCCGCAGAAGTAAGAAGACCTAATCCTGAGCCAACAACTGCTCCGGTAAAAGCACCTAAAGCAACACTACTCCATATTTTGTCCATATCTTTTCCCATAGCATATGCTGCGATACCCCCTCCTATTCCACCAACAACGGCACCACCAATAGCGCCTACAACAAATCCGCTTCCCTGAGGGTCCACCAGATCCAGTGGCTGATTTGCAGAATAACGTGTGCTGTGCCAATTACCCGGACGATTAGCCAGTTGTTTTGGATGCCATTTAATTGTCGGATCAACCGAAACCCATTCTTTAAGAAGAGGGCTGTACACTCTGGATGAAGACCAGTACAAGTCTGGAGAGTCAGAGGTATTTTTTAAAACAGGGTTTTCAGTTAAGCCTGCAAAGCTCCAGATGGTCTTGTGCTCCAGTTCTTTAGAAAGGTTGGGGTCAGTTCCTTTCACTATCGTCTTATTGCCCCATGCGTCATACCTTCTTATGAAAATCGGTTTGCCACTCTCTAAATCAATCAATCCGGTTACGCTTCCTATATGATCAACCATTGTTATATACAGGCGATTTTGAATAAGCAAACCAACTGGAATGTCGTGAATTTTGATCAGCTTGATTAATTCTCCATTGTACAAATATGAATCCTGATTGTATTTTATCAGGACATCTCCTGTTGTCTTATTGCTTGTGGTTAATAGTGAATGATTTGCATCGTACTTAAGTCTGATTTCACCGGAAATATTTACAAGATTTTCATTTATCCACTTAAAATTTGACCCGGACAATGATTTGACCTGTCCAAACCGATCTCTAGATTCATTGTCCACATGGTCCGGTGAAATAAGATGCCCCTGATCATCATAGCTGAATTGTTCCCTAAGAGTATCTTCCAAAGTAAAAGACGCTCTTTCAATGACCTGATTGAAAGAGTTGAAATCCAATGTTTCTTTCCAAATCAGATTTCCGGATGAATTCGAATAGGAGATAAATTTAATTTTCTTCGAAATCCGGTCCCTTGTGATATTAAATACGACATCATTGCTATATACAAATTTTGATGGTGCACCAAATTCATCATATTCAACTCTCTTAATCAAAGGGTCAAGCGCATTTAGAAAGCCATTCTTATATTTCTTTATAAGTGTAGTTGTATCCCCCCGATTAGTAACCTTTTCTTTTGTTAAACGTCCAAAATCGTCATACGAAAATAAGCTTGAGATTCCCAACATCTCTGAGGTAACGATGAGTTTTAGGTCATTATAGGTATAATCCCTGCGTAAGATTTGGTTTCCCTGAGCATCTGAATATTTGTGAGAAACAATCAAATCACCATTATAGTCAATATTTTCAAAAACATCAGAATCATCTATTCCGGCATTCTTGTATGTTCTAAGTAATTTATTGTCGAATCTTTTTTCAATTATGAGTCCATCTTCAGTTGTTGTGATCGTCCCCTGCTCATTAATTTTATTCAAACCAACAGACCAGTCTGCATGTTCTTCTGACTCACTCTCATTGACTGTTGACGTCACTTCACCATATCGTGAATAGTCCCATTTTAGTCCCATGTTTGATACCTCACCAATATCTCCAAATGAGTTTGTTTTCATCTCGGCCCGCTCACCTCTTGTACTTGTGAAAATCGTTTCATTGTGACCATCGTTGCATTTGACAAAAGTGGTCGTGAAGTTAATTGCATCTTCAATGCAATTGCCCCGGTATGTTCTGGTAAAATGCTGGATCAAATTTCCATCCTTGTCGAATGTTTGCCTTTTTACCAGCCTGTTTAAAGCATCGTACGTTTTTTTCACCACAATACTACTGTCCGGGTTTAGGTTATTTGTAAAGAAGGGTGCTCCTTCAACTAAGACTGATTTGCCCGTTGAAATATTCAAACCACTGTTCAGAACACCATTGGGATAACGTGTCAATGTCCTGATTTTTTTACCAAAACCATCCAGAATGACAGATTTTTCAATCTCTTCTTCCCAAAAACTTACAGCATTTTTGGCTTCATCATTATTGAAGTCCGGAATATCTGTTTTATAGAAAATTATCCTGGGACGGGTTGGTGTAGCTCTTGATATTTCTTCGATGAAGCCCTCATCAGAATATGAAGTAGCTATATTGATACCATCCTCATTCGTTGAAGATGTGGTCCTCCCCAACAAATCGTAGCTGTAGGTTAACTCATCCTTCTGAGTTTTGTATTTTTTCACGGAAGGGGAAAGTGGAAAATACTCTGCAACAGATAACTCGCCCATTGAAGTCCGTTGACTAATAATCCTCCCTTTTACATCATATTCATATTTAACCCATCTCTTACCTGTAAGGACAGAATCCAGCCTTCCATTGGTTCCATTGATACGCATTCTGTTACTGTGCCTGTTATAGATAATCTGATTTCCGCGTTTATCCCCTTTTTTGATTTCTTCAAGTGAGCGCATATACAATTTGGGAAGAAATGTATATGAGTAATTTGTGACTTCCCACCTGAGACTATTTTCAGTCTGATCGAAGATATTCGTCAGCGGGCCCCTGGTGATCGTCTCTTTTGTTTCTTTTAGCGGGATCATTACATGAGGCTGCCATCCTCCGTAAGGAATAGATTTTCTTACTTCAGCGCTTGACAAGCCTAGTTGACCATGATCATTTGAACGGGTTTTGATTAACTTCTTCTTATAGGGCAGTATGCGCCTGCCCCTGGAGTCAAGGGTATGAAAATCGAGTTCGTATTGCTCCGTTTGAAGAAATCCGGATTTAGAGCTATTTTTTTTGGTAAGACTTTTCAATGTTCCATTGAGTCTTCCCCTGCTTTCGAATACAATAACCGAATTGGCTGTATCAAGGTAAAATTCTCTGAGAATGCTTATTGGGCTGCTTCCTGAATAACTTAATCCATCCCTGGAAATAAGTTCTTCATGCTCGATTGTTTTATGGAACCCCAAAAAAACGCCACGATATGGATCCGATTGTGAACTATTGTATTCAAATGTTCTCTTTGAAATTGGCTGGTCAGGTGTTTTAGAATCTTTTATGATAGAAGAAACGACCCACCTGCCCTGAACAAATTTGTAGTCAAACAGCAATTCACCATTGTAAGGGGAGATGATTTTCTTTAAATACTTTTTTACAGGTACAGGTTTATGAACTTCTGTTTTACCAGCTCTGGCAACATTCAAAGTACCATCTACAGGGTGCGTGTATACGGACCTTGCCTGACGGGGTTCAAATTTTCCATCGCTATCAATATCCGTAAGCACCAAATCATCATTTTGTAGATCAATTTGATCGTCACCCTTTTCAAAGAGCCTGTTAAGATATGTAGCGGACGGTATTTTGGACAGACCTTCATGCCCGAACAGATACAGGTTCTTGCCAGAGAGAATATCAAGGTATCCATCACTGTTAACATCTGAAAAAAAACTGAACTGGTTGCAATTAAAATCAGCATTACTTTGAACCCATCCACTTGAATTGGTCAGGTAGTTTGCCGCAAGACGCTCATCGTCGGTTCCTCTCACCTGTTCCCAAATCTGCTCTACTTTCGAATCATTAATCTGATTGAAATAGATTGCTCCCTTTGCTCCATTTGAATTGAAGACGTTAATATATGGTTTACCACTCACTTCCGGATATCCCAACAGAGCCAAGACTGACATATTCAGGTTGGATTGTTTTCTTTTGATGGTTTCTCCTTCATACTGGAAGGAACCTCCATTAAGTTCAAACACCCTGCTCTCCAGTCCTGCGTCGCAGGGGCAGGAGACCAAATCTTTTCTGCCATCTGAATTCAGGTCAATAAAAAAGAACCCACGTGAATAAGTCTCTACCTCGAATGAGTGTATGGTTCCACATGAGCCATTGCTTGTTACTTTGTCTTTAACAACGAAATGATCCAGCTTGATTTTTAAGGGTGTCAAATTCAATGAGGGATCGGACTTGAACTCGACTTCACCAGTCTGCAGATCCCTTACACCTATATAGACATTAATGACCGGAGCAAGTTTATTTAGTTCGGCAGCTATCCAGGCAGCTGTTCGATTAGGTCTGGCAACACAACTACCTACGCTGCTTCCTGAAATGTTTCCTTCAGGATATGCAATTTTGTTAAATACACTTTTAATATCAGACTCAAAACCAGTCTTGTCAATCATCACCTTATCCGGAATATTGTCTCCATTAAGATCAATGTACATGTCATTCTTTTTGCCTATTGGAGTTGCGGTGAAATCTGGTGCCTCGGTGTTATTCAGAAAAACCGGGATTCGATTATCAAATTTGACAAGAGGATTACTCACGGTATCTGCCACCAGAGCATTGAGCCTTTCGTACTCTCCTTTGAACAAAAAAGACTTCCCTCTTTCCCACCTGACTTTCTCCAGGTATTCATCTTCATATTGAAAGACAACCTTTTTTTCTTCACCAGCATCATTCTTTATTAGAATAGAATTCAGTCCTTTATGGGCATTTCGAAGCTTGCCATGAATCACAACCGGCAGAGATTGTTGTTCGAGGTAATCGAAGCTGATTGTTATTCCGTCTCCATATGTAATTGCGTTGAGCGTATGTCCGTTAAAATTGAAGTTCACCTGATTACCATCAAGGTCACGAACTCTTAATGGAAAGCCTTCTCTATTGAAAATCCATTGGTTTCCATTTAAAGAAAGACTTACCCAGCCAATATGCAAACCGTTTCTTTTTACTTTGACAAACAGGTTGAAGTCACTCTCAATAATGGGACGAAATGCCTCGGTTACAGTACCTCCGGACCCAAACTGATCTACAATCACGCTCTGAATAAGGCTGTCCTGAAGGTCCAGCGATTCACCGGTTGCAATCATTTGTGAGTTGCCAAGTTGTCCTGAAATGCGATATGGTTTTGTGGTAAGCACATTTCTTTCTTCTTCAATCTCAGGCAGTTTAAGGGACCAGCCAATCCCATAATTTGCATTTAGAATGTTCCCGGGGTTGTAAGAAAATTCAAGTTTTAAAAATTTTAAAAGGTTGGGTGGAAGTGGCACAACAAACCCGGTAGACATGGATCCTCTGTTCGTATTCACTTCTATAATGGGATCAAAAAGAAGTTGCTTTTCCAGTTTTTGCTCAAGCTTGTTGAAGTCACCCTTAACCTGCGACCTGTCCATTCCAATAACCGATGGCGACTGGATTTGAGGCTTAACCCACTGTGCTGAAGCAGAGAAGTTAATAGCACATACAAGCAAAGCAATATGACGTATTTTCATATTAATTAATTGATCCTTTAATACCCGCTTTCCCACGGTTACCGGTAAGACTTTTTCTTTTAAAATCTGTATCAATATCAGCGGGATTGCCACATTCGTCATAGCTGCCCCCTTCTCCAGGAATTCCTGCAGAGTAAAAGATATTGTACCTGGCAGATTGCGGCAGGTACTGATCAGGGACAGTCAGACGGATATTACCCCCATTTCCGGATTCTCCACCATCACCTCCAACACCACGCTTTACATGGTGATTGCTCAGTTTATTGTCCGGAGGGGAATTGAAAGCTGCCTGAAGCCTGCATTCATCCACCGTGTTAAACCTACAGTCTTCCGTAATAACCTGACCTGTTTTAGGCTTTCGTGCCGGTTTGTACCCATCTGAAACACTGCACAACGGGCTTGGAAGTCCTACTCGGCCAGTTTCTCCTCTTCCTCCTGAAGCATTAAAAATGGGAATTCCGGTGATTCCAATTCTGTCGATGGCTGTCTGAACCACAAAGATTTTTCCGGCATTTTTCCCATTAAATACCTCAGGCCTGATTCTCTTCTGGGGAGCTTTATTTAGTGTCGAAGGATCTATCCTATACTCGATCTTCAAGGTATGTGGCTGCATTACACCTCCAATGGTTACCCAAACAACCTGTACTTTGTTTCCGGGACGAGAACCGGTATCCGTCTCCCGTGGAAAAGTTTCTTCAATATCAATATCAAAATCATATCTATACTTCAGGTCCCAACCGGTATCTTCATCGAATCCTGGACTGCCGCTCACATCTATCCAAACATTGTTCATCTCCCTGAAAACCATTTCAATTTCTTTCCCGGGTGCATATATCATAGCCAGTGGGCTAAATGATATGGATTCTCCAATAAATCGTTTATCAGAATCCACATAATATATTCCGGCTTTTAGAAAAGTCTCTTTACAGAAACCCGCAGTTCCTGAGCAAAAATTGTATTCATTACCAGGCTGATTGTTGACATTGAATTCTCCCAGTCTGGCTAATTCCGGCTGGCGTTGCAATTGTTGGATACTTTCAACCGTGTAGCGCTTATTGAATCTGATGTTCAATGCATCTACGAGTAGTGAAAACATTTCTTCATACAAAACATTTCGTAAATCCTCATGTTCTGATATAGTTGGGGTTTTCCGTCCGATCAATTCCGTATAAAACCTGCGATTTTCAAGCTGATAAACATATTTGACATAATTATTAAGGCTCTTGCAGGTGTAATCACGACAATACCGGCTTCTCATTTTTTGATCTACCTGAAGATCATTGAAAAAAGCTTTTTCAAACCCATCATAGTCTCCCAGATTAAGTGTATCTGTAAAACTGTCAAGTCTTGAGGGCTCAATCTGATAAATATTATCATGTTGAAGAAGTGCTTTGAAATAGTACATTTTCAGGTATGGGTGTGAGGGAATTGCTTTATGCTGATTAAAGGAGTTAATCATTTTAACAGGCTGATTCATTTTCTTCACCATGGTATACAGCAATTCATTTGTCCTGGTATCCAGTGCATATTCAATAAAATACTCTCTATTATACATTCTGAGATCTTCAGGAGAATGATCAAAATAGCGCATGACCTGATCCAGTTCGCTGAAAAGCGCAGTGAGGTCAATTACCGGCTTTCTTGTATCAAATTTCTTCAGACTCCAATGCCCAAACTCCAGCACCGATTTTAGCACGGTCTTGCCGGATGAATTATAGGGGGAATATCCACGATTCAGGTTCTTGTTAAATTGAAGAAGGTATGAGTAAAAAACAGTATGCACTTCATCACCATCTGTTCTTGAAAGCTCCATCTTTGGAATGATTTCGGAGAATATACTCCCGGAAAATGTATGATCATCTAGTGTGGCTATTTCAGAAAACCGGGAGACAATTCGCTGGTATTGAAAAGCATTGAATTTGGTCATTAAATAAGCAATTCGCTTTTTGTAGTAGGATTGTACCGCTCCCTCAGTACCATTTTGAAAGTCTCCTTCGAGTAACATGGATTTGATCAAAAACCGGTCTTCCGATTCATTAAGGTCTGTCATTCGCTGCACCTCCAACAAACTAAGAAACTCTTGCAAGGACATGTTTTGAATATCGTTGGAATTAAGCCTGTAAACTTTTGAAAGGGCTCCATAAATGCTCAGCGAATGGGCTGAAGCTATTTCTCTTACAGCAAGTGCAATCTGCTTTAAAGTAGAAATTGAACCATTTTCATCTCTATAATCCGCCGGGCCGATTACCCTGTTAATACGACTGATTAATGTTCCAATGTTCTCCAGTCCTTCAGCAGGCGTAGCTAAGCCTGAAGCAATACGCTCACTTATTTGCAATAACTCCTGTTTTGCATCAAAATCAGGATATTGAATAGTGGCACCCGCATCAATAAGAAGCTGGCGGATTTCATCATGCCCCCTGCTTTTTGCTATCATTAATGCTGACTCGCCTCTGTTGTTTCTTGCATTGATATCCAGGTTGTTATTGGTAAACAAAAATCTGATCATGGATATATCACCGGTCGATGTAGCAACCATCAGGGGTGTATTCCCTGCCCCGTCAACCATATTGATGTTTCCTCCGGCACCAAGCACTTTTGCAAACATTTCCTGATTGAGATTTTGTGCCAAAATGGTTAACGGTGTATGGCCATCCGAATCGCGCACGTTAGTGTTCGCTGCATTTGCCAGAAGTAATTCAATCATTTTACTGTTGTTGTTTTTTGCAGCGTATGTTATCGGGTAGTTTCCAGGGGTATCAGGTTCGCTCACATTGACAGAATGATTATCCAACAGGTAGTTGACAAATGAAAGGCTGTCCATTAAAACATTCCTTGCAAAGAGGTCTTTCAAATCCACGTGATCGGTAGTTGCTCCCCAGCGAATGAGCAGGTTACTCATTCTGGCAATATCATCCTCCATTGGTTCTTCGAGGAGGTACTGGATAAAGGTTTCACCATTTCCGTAAGTAATGTCTGGCTCGTTCACATCAAACTTTCCGGATCTCAAAAGCGCTTCTACTGTTCCGAGGAGTTTATGTTCTATCATGGTATGACGAAAGGGTCCCCTTATATCGCTTATATCAAACTCAAGGATATCCAGTACGGCTTCAGCAAAGAAATACTGGCTGAATTCCAGTGTATCACCTTCATCATATTCCAGCACATCCCCTGAGATACCCAACGGGTTAAAAAAGAACTCCTCAAGGTCATATCCGTTTTGCATAAGAAATTCGGTGGTAATATCACTGTGGGTTTTCAGGTGAAGGACAAAGAAGAGTGGATTGATGGCATCAACTCCAATACTGGCTCCATTTTCAAAGAGGAGTTTCATCATTTCAGCATCTTCCAAAATCACTGCCAGCGTCATTGGGGTGATACCTGTTGGCTGCATGAAAACACCTGTTAAATCATCACTGCCAATCATTGTATTCACATTAAAGCCACTATCAATCAGGGCCCTGGCTAACTGGTAATCTTTAAAAGCAACCGCTTTATGAAGACGTTGATCGACTGAATCCTGATTTGGCAGGTTGCGTGTATTATCTGCAACACTAAGACTTGATGTGGAATTGTAAACCGAATCTTCCGGTGTTTGTCCATTAATGTTTATCGAGAAAAAAAGGAGTAACAAGACAGTAAGCACCGTAATTTTCACAGGCTTCATATGAAGGTTGGTTAGGTTGAAAACTTAATATCCCGCTGGTTTCCTTATGCCAAATATGCCGCAGCGGTACATTCCATTCCAAAATATAACATTTGGAGCACTCCATTCAGCGATTGAATCATAATTCTCTGTTTTGTCCAATAGAATATTTCTTAAGTGAATGAAATTGAAATTGTACAGGCGAAAAAACAGAACCTGACTGGTTCTGTTTTTTATCAGGTTTCTTAAATAGATGCTGGATTACTTAACTCGAATGATGAAGAGAACAGAAGCGTTTTTAGGACGAGTTTCATTGCCTCCGGTTTCTATTCCCGAATGATCAATATCTCTATCATAAGGTGAAGCTATACTTGATGCATCAATTGCACCATCTCTCCCCAATTGTTCCGTAACATAGAATCTATTTTCTCTTTCATGTTTGTGTTTCAAGAACTCATCACGCTGATAACCTCCTACCCCATTCCTACTATCTCCATCAAGGTTCACTCTTACTTCAACATCAGGATCAATTTCACCTTTCGGATCAGCACCACGAAGGAAGTAGCCCTGAAGTTTAGGTATGTTGAACTTTGTAACCGTTCCTGCCCCACCCCATACATTCCCTATTACATAATGCAATTTTTTATATTGATTTCTCTCCAGTTCCCTGCCATCGCAAACCATAAAGTTTTCTGACAGCAAATCATCAAAAACATTTTGAGGTCCGGCAAAGGCCAACACGGTCCCAATCGGAACATTTACGTAAGCCTTTCTGATATTTTTAATTTCTGATGATGATAAAGAAGATTGAGCCAAAATTGGTTGCATCGCAAGGATGCACAATAGCATCAGTATCGTTTTAATTTTCATATGGATTGGGATTTAAATGGTTCTGATTATGAAGTTCACGTATGCATTTATTGGACGCGTCTCTTTACCTCCATTACTGCTCGTTGACGAAGCTCCGCTCCCGTCACCATCTGCACCTGCACCCCTGCTCCACGTCCCGTTTCCCATTACTGTTACAACTGAATGAGTATGAGAACCGAAATCGTCTTTTTGATAAGTACCAACCCTGTTAGGGTCCTGAACTGATAATTGGTTTAAATCGTAACGTTTTTCAACATCAGGGTCTCTATCGGTATCCCCTGAAACTCCACGAAGGAAATACCCTCTTAAATCAGGCAGGTTAAATTTAGGACTGGCATTCCCTCCCCAATTAACTCCGATTGTCAGAAATAGTCCAGGGAATTGCCTCAGGCTCACTTCGTCACCATTGCAAATTTTGTAGCCTGCCGGCAATTGATTCTCGGGTCCTGCGAACGGTAGTATGGTTCCAATTGGTGCACCTGAAGCGATCGCCTGTGCAATCTGACTTTTTGCTGTTGTTAATTCTTGTTCTGATAGTTGATTCATAATTTATTTTTTTAACTGTTAAAAGGGGAAGCCGGCAGTTAGTACAATAGCACTCCTGTCCCATCTTGTAGATGTTGTTCCAGGTTCTATCCTATTGCCTGACCAGTCTTTGTACTGCAACTGGAGTCCAACTACGGCTTCAAGAGGAGCACCATCTTCAAGTAAAAAGAGTCCAATTGCCGGGTTGAATACAACACTCTTCCCTTCATCAGTAGCGAAGGTGCCATGTAGGTTAAGTAACAGACGTTGATTAAAAAACCTCTTGCCAATGTCAAAATTCCACCTGCTAAACGTAATGTTGTCATCCAACTCGTGAAGCAGATAGACATCTTTCGTGCTACCAATGCTTCTGGATTTAGTGCCATTAACCCAAGTAGTATCAATAGTTGTTACTTCTACTGCATCAATGATTCCTGTATTGTCCTTTGCTCCAACCGAGCCTGATAAGCCAATTGACAGCTCACCTAACCATCTTAATACAGGCAAATCAATAATCCTGTTTTGCCAGTTATATCCAAATTTTAGCTGAACACCCAAATTGGTATCATCAGTTAGTTGATCCTTAAAAACCTGAACCGTATCCAGCACACTGTGTCTGGAATAGATAATGTCCAATCCAATAAAAGAATACTTCAAATTGGGAGAAGTTGTTGAGCCTGGGCCAGGATAATTGCTATGATCATATACATAGTTAAAACCCGCTTTGCCACTATAGTTAAACTCTCCTTTATTGAAAATACTTGAACTTCCCTTATTGGCATTGGCCGTACTTTGAATCAGCCAATACCCACGATTCTGATTTGAAAAAATTGAAGGGGAAATTGTAAAACTGATGGCCTCATCAGCTGCATTGAATACAATTTGGTTTATGGTTAAAATCTGAATAGAAGTTTCACCATCACCATCCTGTATAACACTTATTTGTGCATAGCTTAAGTTTAGACTTACAGCCGTCAGCCCAAATATTAAGAATATGAATATTTTGCTTTTACACATCTTTTTCCGGTTTTGTTCTGATTGATACATTTCGTCTTGTGTCTCCGGTTTCACCTTCCCATTCAATGAATGCTTTAGTTTGACCTTTTATTCTTAACTCTGCTTCCCATTCTGTTCCACTCACTCCGAAAACTGCCAATTCGTACTCAAAAGGGTTGGCTACATTCAATTTGAAAGACTTATTCTCCCATACTTTGTGATCTGCCGTTTCAAGCCGAATACTCATGGTTTCCTGTTCCGGATAAAAGAATACATTGGATAGCCGTCCTTTAGCGGTTAGCTTAAAAGAAAATTCTACTTCCTTCATAATTTAGTTGGGTTTTAAACTGTTTCCATTGTTATCTCTGGGATCAGATACAGGTGTAACCTGCTTTCTGGCCAGATACGTTTTGATTGCATTGCCAATTGCAATGATTAGTGCCATCACACCAGCTATCTGTTCTGGCGTCCAATTGAGGCCGAGTCCAACTGCCACTACCAAAGCTGCTTCTATAATGGCTATTATTGAGTTGATCAAGGCTACTGGTTCTTTACTCATAATGTTTGTTGCTTTAGTTTAATTGAAATTTTAATGAATGTCCTGTACAGGTATTTCAGCAATAAGCTGATCTCCACAGAAGATGTTAACATCCGTATATTTTAGATCTACTCCGGTTGAATGATATCTTGCTTCCACCCATGTTAAAGGTCTTGGCCATATACCCGGTCGTTGGATAAGCACCAGATCCAGCAACAAAATGTCAGGATTGATGCCCTGCGGAACTTTGTAAACCAGTTGGGCAAATACACCGGGATTCGATACCTGCACCAGTCCTTTTACATAAAAGGATGGTGGTCCTGGAGGCATGAGGTTGTTCCATGCAAACCAGCCTTTTGTTTCGGTTTCTTTTGAGCAACCGATTACTTCATGGGTATCTTTGGCATTTATTATTTCCATAATCTTTTAAGTTTTAATTATGGAAAGTTCATAATCCACCGAACGATACACATCCCCAACAAAGTGGATTCGTTATCCCTGAAATCAGTGAATTTGGATGATCAGGAAGTGATCAATCTATGTTTAGCTGCTTCTCTGAGCAGCGTAGTGGTATTGTGAACCCCAAACTTACCAAGCAGACTTTTACGATGAGATTGGACGGTGTGAAAACTTATGAATAGTTTCTCAGCAATTTCTGCAGTATTGTTTCCAACCGCCAGCAGGTCCAAAACCTCCTGCTCACGAGACGTTAACTGAACAATAGGTTCGTTTTGCTTTTGAGATTCAATGAGTGATTGCGTAAAGTGCTGACTGTAGTAGGTTTCACCCTTAGAAAGATGTTCCAATGCAAGCAGCAACTCCATTTTTCCTGCATCTTTCTTCACAAAACCATCAACTCCGATTCCTGCCAGTTGCTTTACCAGTTCGGGCCTGTTGTACATGCTAAGAATTAGAACCTTAATGGAAGGATATCTGTCTTTCACAATTTTTGTCATCTCAATACCATCCATTTCGGGCATTTCAATGTCTGCACAAATTATATCAACCTTCTTTTTTGTAAGGATGGAAATAGCCTGTTTTCCGCTGGTTACCGAATCGATAATTTCTATTCCATTCTCACCATCAAGTATTTGAATTAATCCATCTAAAACAATTCTGTGATCATCAACCAATAATAGTTTTTTCATCCGGGTAAATTTCCATTTTTAGTGAAAGCTTCATTCCATTCGAAGGTTGACTCTCAACAGACAACTTTCCATTGTATTTTATACTCCTGGCCTCAATGTTTCTTAACCCGATTCCTTCAAAATCCATTCGGGTATCAAATCCAATTCCATCGTCCTGGTAAGTTAATGTTAACGTATTGTCTCGCCTGTCAAGAGAAACTTCCAGTCGTTTTGCAAATGAGTGTTTCAGTGAATTACTCACCAACTCCTGAATAATTCTATACAGGTCAATTTCAATCTCATTGTTGATTCGTCCATCGAAACCAACATGCTCGAACTTAACCTCAATATCCCTGTCACATTCAATGCTTGTTTTTAAATCGGACACAGCAGCTACAAGTCCAAATTTGGCCAGCACTCCGGACGCAAGTGAATGAGAGAGGTTGCGAGCTTCATCCAGTGCTTCGTCCAGCAAACTCAACACTTTACTTTCATTTGATTTTTTTTCGGTTGATTCAAAGGAATACTTTGCGGCGGTCAGTAAACTACCAACGCGATCATGAAGTTCCCTCGAGATACGTTTCCTCTCTTTTTCCTGACCATCGAGCATTGCGTTGAGTGAATTGACCTCCTGCTCAAGCAATAATTCATTTACCCGTTTGTTATGAAGATCCTTTTCACGTTTGCTAAGTGTTCTTATAGCCTTTTGACGTTGTTGATAAATAATAATAAGAATTATGGCAAGAACCAGAAATACGGCAAGCGTAATGAGAAATCCATCACGCTCTGCAATCCTGCGCTCAATTTCAACCTGGGCCTGAGCCAGCTCCTTTTCTTTTCGCTCCGTTTCGTACTTTGTTTCGAGTTCATTAATAATTTCGATTTTTTCAACGTTGTATAACACATTATCCAGACTGTCGTACAGTGAGAGGTATTCAAAAGCTAAATCAGATTTTTCAAGCTGCGCATACACCTCCGACAATCTTTTAGCTGCATTGCGCTGCAGACCAATATTATCGCTTAGTTCTGCAAGCTGAAAGCTCTTCTCAAAAGAACCCTTTGCAAGGTTGACTTTTTGTTTTTTCAGGTGAACATTACCAAGATTAAAATGGGAATTGGCCATGTCATTTCTTAGGTCAAATGATTCACGAAGTGCAAGTCCTCTATTGTAATATTCTTCAGCTTTGTCTAATTCACTTTCATTTTCATAAAGCAACCCCAGGTTATGATACAGTCCGGCGATATTGAAGGAGTCGCCCAGAATTCTATAATTATTAATACTTTGCTGATTATACTCAATGGCCTTTAAAGCATCATATTTCGGATTATCTTCTTCGCTATACATCAGTCCGATATTTTTGGTAACCAATGCTTTTAGAGAGATGTTATCTAATCCTGACAGGACAGACTCAGCCTCCTTATAGTTGATGAGCGCCTCGTCATATTGGTGTCTGTAAGAGTATACATTTCCTATTGCAATGTAATTTTTAGAGAGTCCGTTAAAATCTTCTATGGAAAGATTGATAGTCTTTGCTTCAAAATAGCTGGAAAGGGCCTGATCATAGCTGGCCATTCTGAAATGGGATATTCCAATATTGTTGTAAGTGGCGGCAATTCCTGATGAATCCTTCACCTGCCTGAATAATTCCATCGCCTCCTTGTATACCTCAAGCGACTCTGTAAGTTCTCCCTGATTTTTCAGGTGAATTCCTTTGTTACGCAGGTATTCAGCCGTAAGAGAGAGGTTTGAAATTTGGTTAGCAATCCGGATCGCGCTATCTAAAAACAGAATAGCTTCACCGGGGTTGTTGTATCTGGAAGATTGATAGGCCTTAAAGTAAGTATCCGCCTGAAGGGAATCCTTTTGTAAGCTGGTCAGGGTGAATGAGAGTAGTATGGCAACAAACGACATTTGCTAACTTCGGGTAATTCGGAAGTTAGCAAAAGCGTTGTTAAAAATAAAATCAATCCGGATCTCCGTAGTGGCCGGTGCTGGAGCCTGTATGACCAGCAGCAGGATGAGGATGGTCTAAATCGACCAATACTACCTTAACCTTGGTCTCTGGCCAAGTGATTTGTGACGATTTGATTTCAAAAGCCCCATCACGAGGTACTAAGTCATTTCCACCAACAACTTTTTTGAATTCAAATTCAACAACTCGCATTTCCCTCCCTGATGCGATTGGCGTATGTTTCATCCTTTGAACATACTGATCTTTATCAAGTTCAAATTTGTAATAAACCTTGAACTTTAAATAGTCTGGAGGTGTGCTCACTTTTTCCTTTGTAAGATGAATGTATGGTTTAAATTTTTCCATTATTAACTATTTATAAATTGAACATGTTTTTCGTAGTTATTTCTCCGTATCCTCCAAGGCGTGGGCTGATTAAATCAGAAACAGAGGAATTCTCAATTAAGACCTTCTTAATTGCGTATTGATTAAATAGCGCTTCTGAAAGGATTTTTTTGCCTTTATAACAAATATAAAGTGCAACAATTCCTGTAATAAAGGGGCAAGCAACTGATGTGCCATTTAGAGTTGCAACTAAGGTTTCAATTCCTACTCCTGGGGCAACAAAATCAACTAATTGACCCTTGGATGAAAAAGAGGCGATCATTCCTCTTTGTGTCATTGCTCCTATAGCAATTGTTTCCTGATAAGCTCCTGGATAAAAAACTCGGGATTCGTATAAGCTACCGCTTGAGTTGCCTGCTGCACAGAGAATAATAATATTGTTTTCAATCGCTTTGATTATGAGCTTATGAACCTCTAATGAGCACCATTTGAACTGAATACTCATATTTATAATATCTAATTCTTCCTGAATTGCCCACTCAAGAGCACTAATTAAATATTCATTTTTGAGTTTATTCTCTGTGTCAATAACTTTAGCTATATACAATTCAGATGCAGGACAAATTCCAAAGGAACCAATACCGTTCTCTTCCGCTCCAATTATATGAGCAATATGTGTCCCATGTTTTTTGCTATGGTCATCATTGATACTATTTCCTCCAGTACAGTCCTTAGTATGGATTCTTGTTCCGGATATTTCGCTACCAGAGTCAAAACCTGTATCAAAAATCCCAATTTTTATACCTTCTCCTTTGACACCTTTGTTCCATATATTTCTTATTTTCATCCTATCAAAGCCCCAGCTAGGGATATCATCTGAAAGGGCTTCCTTCTTAATTTTTGAGAGTTCGTTAATCTTGAAAAATGGAAGGTTACCGGACATCACTCACTAATTTTAATTCCCAAATACCCTCCAGAGCTAATCCCTGACAATGCCAACAAGTACCCGTCTATTTCAGGAAACTTAGCTTCTACCGTGGTTGATATCGCATAAAGAAATACATAAATCAATAAGATGGTGAACAGCGCCTGCTGAAATCGATGAACGCTGATCCCGTTGGAATCAGAGAGGATGTCTCTTAAAAACCCTCTTGAACACCCATCTCCTGAAGCTTTGTCTTTCATTCCCTTGTTGGAAGTTTGTCCATCAATGGATCGGCTCAATATGGTTGTACCAGCGCTGATACCTAACAGTATTGCTACACTTTCTGTAAACTCAATTTCAAGTGGATTTGCTTCCCTGGTAATCAGGTAGATGAATGAACAGAAAATAATCACTGTCCATACAGCAAATTGAGATCTACCCAGACTATAAGTCCTTTTTTTCTCCGGATCCTTACACTGTCCAGGGTCTCTCAGGATGTTTGTTTTGGTGGCTAAGACCCAGAACAAACCAATCGTTAGAATAATTATGAGCCAGGCCAGGAAATCAATATTCATTGCATTTCAAATTTTCAGTCAAGGTAGAATTATCGCATTTGACCAAACACACCTATTCAAGTGAATCTTCATCCCTAATATCAGGGATTTATCACTCGCTAAAAAGTAAGTATCTGTAATATTTTTTTTAGAACAGGAGTATCTAAAGCCAGAATTGGACTTAGCCTGGATTTCTCATGATATTTATGATTTCATACAAGGAATTTAGTTAAGAGTTAAACAATCATACATCAATGTTTCTGTGATTCATTTTTTCGACAATCACAAGTAAAAAAAGCCGGGCCCTGTTATTCAGAGCCCGGCTTTCTAGTTTCAATATAAACCAGGTTAGCTTTCTAAGCCGATCACATACCTCCTTTTCGATTGGGAGAACGAGGCTCAGGCCAGGTTCTTTGTTCTCCCGTTCTTGGGTTGGTTGGAAGAACTCTTTTTTCTCTGGATGTCTTGTCAGGATCTTCACTGGCCATATAAGTGAGTATGGCAGTAAGAATTGCATTGTTTCGAACATCGTCAAATACGATCTTATCATAGGTGTCACGGTTGGTATGCCAGGTGTAATTCCAGTAAGACCAGTTGAGTGAACTCAGGCTGAATGCAGGTGCTCCGGCCGCAAGAAAAGATGCATAATCGGACCCGCCTCCTCCAGGAATACCAGGAAATGTTGTTTCAATGTGTTGGGTGATATCTTCTGGTACTGCCTCCAGCCATCGGGTCAGGTATTCATAGGAATGAAGAAATCCACCCCCGGACAATCTCACCACTCTTCCTGTTCCATTGTCCTGATTGAACAGTGCCTGAAGTCCTTCTACAATATCCGGATGATCCTCAACAAATGCCCGTGATCCGTTAAGCCCCTGTTCTTCACTTCCCCAATGACCTGCTAAAATGGTTCGTTTGGGATTAGGATACAATTTCTTCAGGATTCGCATCGCTTCCATCATGACGAGTGTTCCGGTACCATTATCGGTTGCTCCGGTTCCTCCATCCCATGAATCAAAATGAGCTGAAAGAATGATGTACTCATCCGGCTTTTCTGTTCCTTTAATTTCAGCAATGGTGTTAAAGGTCGGAACAGTCCCGAGCTCTTTTGATTCAGCCACAATTTTAATCTGAGGTTTATCACCGTATTCTACCATTCTGTAAAGCATGGTATAATCTTCCAAAGCAATGTTTACAGTTGGAATTTTCTTTGTTCTGGCACTGAAAATTTTGCTTACTCCAAAACCTCTTGACCAGTTTGAAGCAACAATACCCGCAGCTCCTGCTTCCTCTAAGGCCGCAATTACTGTTCTTGAATTATAGCCGGTGCGATTCATGTTCTCACGCCACTCATCAGTCTGTGCATCACGTTCGTTCTTCATTTTCTCAAACGACTCTTCCGTGGCAAACTCTTCCCAGTTGTAATCAGGTCGACCGGTTGGCTGCTTCATCGATATCATAACGATCTTGCCTTTAACTGATAGTAACCAGTTTTGGAACTCCACCGAATCCTTTACCATAGGCAGGACCACACATTCTGCAGTAACCCCTTTACCTGAAGTTCCGGGATTCCATGCAAGTTGTGTTCCTTCCAGCGTTTGAATTCTCGGGTGTACCATATCAATATGCGTAATGCCACGTTCCCATCCGCGCCATTCTCCCCATTCTTCATTTCTGGCAGAGATTCCCCAGTCAGCATATTGTTTTACCGCCCAGTCATTTGCCTGCTTCATTTGAGGTGTGCCAACCAGTCTGGGTCCGATCACATCCATGAGCTCATGGGCCATGCGCTCCAGTTGAAAGTTTTCGTTTGCTTCTTTGACAATTTCGTCTACGATGGAATTGTCCTGTGCGTACACGATGCTACTGGTAAAAAGCAGAGCAACCACTAAGATCAAAGTGTTTTTCATGTTAATTCATTTAGGTGAGGAATGATTTGTTAGTTCTAAATGAAAATTATTGGTTGATACCCGGTTATTGGGTATCAACTCATCCAAATGGTTGCATCATTGTTTGGGTGGTCATTTGTCCGGCTGGTCTAATAAGCTCCTCAGATTAATTCTGTGTGCTATAGCAAATGAGCCTGCAAATTTGCCTAACATAAATATTACTTATGATATCTATGATTTTTATAAATGGAAATTTATAATCAATTCTGAGAGTTGCGCGTTGTTAAGATCAACTTGTAATGAAAGGGGTCATGCCCGGCCCTGGCACAACAAACATTCCCATTACTGGTTGATAAGTTAGGTAGTGGCCCTCACCAGTTAAGGTGAGGGTTTTTTGTATCCCAAAATTAGTTAGTCAATGGATCTCTCCTTATCATAAGTTCCTGACTCATACGCTGATCACCAAAAATCAGGGTCACCGTATAAGACCCGTCCATTGCCTTGACGATTCCCAGGGCAGGGTCGGCTTCCAACCCGTTCATAAGACTGTTAACGATCCTTCTTTTGATCGCAATAGAGTCACCAGCCTGCTTAAAACGCTCCATCGCCTGTCTTTGAGCACCACTTGTTGTTTCATACTCATCAATTGCTTTATCCAACCAGTCTTGCTGTTCTGCGGTATAGGGCTTTGGATCGAATTCACGATTCCACAAGATCTTATTCAGTCCCGGGGCTGCTTTGAATGTTTTTGTAAACTTCTCAGATGCTCCGGCCACTTCTATCGTTATTTCCAAAGAATCGGATTTCCCGACGTAATAATAAATTGGTACATCTACCTCAAATCGTGCTCTGGGCAGAGATGAAACCGGACGTATCACATCAGGGTTTTCCCCGGCATAGAGAAAATGTCCTCTTTGGCCTCCTCTGCTAACATTTTCCCACAACGTCGCAACCGGTTGTTCAAATAAATGAATATCTGATTCTTGTACTTTTTTGGTCATTTGCTGCAATGCATGGATGTTATCCATAACAAACAGGCTTCTTCCATGACTGCCTGCAACAAGCGCCCGGTCTCTTGGGTGAATGGCTATGTCATAAATACTTACTGTGGGCATATCAGGCATAAATCGAAACCAGTTTTCACCCCGATCAAGCGTACACCATAGCCCTGTTTCTGTTCCAATATATAACAGTTCAGGATTTACCGGATCTTCTCTCACTACTCGAATAACCATACTTTCAGGTAATCCTTCTGTTAGTCTCTTCCAGGATTTGCCGTAATTTTCGGTAACAAAGACATAAGGCGCATTATGATCGCTACGATGACCATCAAAGCTGACATACGCTCTGCCAGGTTCATGAGAAGATGCTTCAAGTCTGCTTACCCAAAGTCCTTCAGGAACGCCCTTAATCTTCTGCCTGATGGATGTCCATTTTTCCCCGCCATCCCGCGTAATGTGTAACTGACCATCATCCGTTCCTGCCCAAATCACCTTTTCATCAAATGTTGAAATAGCAACGGTACTTATTGCACAATGAGTTTCCGCGCCGGAATTGTCAGGCGTAAGTCCACCGCTGGCACGATACCTTGTTTTGGTTGAATCATTGGTAGAAAGGTCCGGACTGATAATGTTCCAGGTGCTTCCTTTATCTGTTGACTTAAACAGATGATTGCTTGCATAGTACAAGGTCTTAGTTGAAGTCAAATGAAATGGAGCTGACCAGTTGTAGCGGAATGGAAGTCTTGGTTTAAGGGATTCTTCTTCATAGTAGTCTGAAAGGTTTGAGATATTCCTTTGATTCGGACTAATTCGTTCTATTCGATGGGTCACCGGGTCATATGCATTCAGGCTTCCATTTTCTGCCGATGTATATACTGTGCGCCAATCATCGGGATCTGTCGCTGTATATTGTCCGTCTCCCCAGTGCACCTTCCAGTTAGAGTCGTTCAGGATACCTCTAATATCACGAGTAAAGCTCCTGGTTGCGTAAAACCCATTGTCCTGTAACCCGCCATAGATGGTGAAGGGGTCTTTATGATCCAGTCCGATGCGATAGAATTGAGCAATAGGCAGATTATCAAACAGCTGAAACTTGTTTCCGTGATCATGAGTAATTGAAATCCCCTTATCTGCACCGAGATAGTATCGATCCGGGTCTGTCGGGTCCAGCCACATCGCATGAAAATCTCCATGCACTTCCTGATCTTCACTTCCGTTTCTCAGGATTTTTCCTCCATCATCTGAGACCATAAATCTGGTCGTGAGCAGGTAAACTCTTTTATCATTTAATGGATTGATTCTTATCTGGCTGTAGTAGAAAGGTCGATTATTGTAGTTATTCATGTACTTCCAGCTTTCCCCTCCATCCTCTGAACGATATACACCAGATCCTGGTGTAGCCAATGACTGTGACTGTTCGGCTTCTACCAGGGCCATTAGAATTCCGGGATCTTTTTTGTAGATGTCCAGCCCGATTCTGCCTGTTTTTCCCTGAGGCAATCCGTTGGTCAATTTAGTCCACGATTTTCCACCATCTGTTGTTTTGAATATGCCACCATTTTCTCCACCACTTTCAAAATGCCATGGTTTCCTCAGTCGCTCATAAAATGCGGCATACATAACGTCTGAATTATTTGGGTCAACCACCAGATCTGTGCAGCCGGTCTTTTGATCATTGGGTAGTCCATTTGTCATTTTTTGCCAGGTTTTTCCACCATCGCTGGTTTTGAAAAGTCCTCTGTCTCCGGTGGTACCCCACAAATGCCCAACAGCACACACACATAATTCATCAGGTTTATCCGGGATCGTTCGAATTCTGGCAATCTGATGCGTGCTGTTTAAACCTACGTTTTGGAAAGTCTTTCCGCCATCAGTAGAGCGAAATACCCCATCTCCCCACGAAACACTGTTTCTGTTGTTAGCCTCACCGCTTCCCACCCAAATAATGGAAGGATCCTGCTGATAAACAGCAATGTCGCCAATCGATGCTGTAGAGTAGTTATCAAAAATTGGTGTCCAGGTGGTTCCTGCATTTTCTGAATACCATACCCCTCCTGATCCGGTTGCCATCCATACTTTTCGAAATTGACCATCCAGTGCTTCGATATCCACAATTCGTCCCCCCTGATTGGCCGGTCCTATATTGCGCCATTTATAGGCATTGAGAACAGGCTGTGATTGAGAAAAAACAACAAATGGCAGCAATAGCAATAAATACTTCATGACATTGGATTTAGGTTGGTAAGATTCTAACATTAATCAATTTAGATATTCCTGATGATTCTATCTATGCAAATTGTCAATCAGTAGTTATTGCAATAACTTGAATACATAATGTGTAAATCAAAATCGTTCGTCATTATCCTCTGTCTGATCGCAGGTTTGCCAATTTGCATTCTGGCCCAAAGTACTAATAACTCTCAGGTCAGCTCATATAAAACAACCGAATTGGTGATGTCCATGTCTCAACGATCATTGGTTATGCCAGGCTATCTGACAGAGCTGAAAGCATTAATCGCCAGACAGGCGTACGAATTCTGGAAACGTGGCAATATCGAACCCTACGTTTCTCATTTAAATGTTTATTCAGCTCTGCATCGGGCAAATAAGTTTCTTGATTATGATTCCGCCAGAGGACTGTTTTATAATCAGGTGGGTTTTCACAGTAAAAAAGTCACGTCCATTCAGTTTGGATCTGATCCCGACCACTACTACTCTACTTCCGCTGATGGGAGCATTTATAAATGGAGTCTTAATGAACCGGGAACAATTCCCGAGACCATTTATCAATCCAATAATATTATCAAGTCTGCTGACATTTCCGGAGATGGAAAATGGATGTTGGTTGTCTTCTATCAGACCGGAATTGCTTTGGTGAGTCTGGATAAAGAAGCAACGGGAGACCTTCCTGCGTTTCTGGATCCTGAGCCGGTCAGAACCGCTGTGTTCGTCCCACATGATCTGCAGTACCTGAGTGTCTCGATGAATGGCGAACTCAAACTCAAGGATTTAAGAAGCGGAACAAGGCAGGTTGGCAAAACTGACCTCACCATTAAATCACTGGAAGTTGATAAGAATGACGGGACCATATATGGAGGTACAAGCGAAGGAGTGCTTCAATCGTGGGCCAAACCATATGAAATTGATTCCGGAACTGTTCATGATATCAAAAAGGCATGGACACAGCAATCCTATTTTGGGTATGAATTAGGAACCTTTGCCATCAATTGTATGGATATCAGTCCGAATGGAAAACAAATGGCGATTGGTCGCGAACGTGGAGATGTCATCCTTTGGGACATTGAGAGAAATCAACTCAACAGAATCATTTCAAGTCATCAGAGTGCTATCACAGACATCAGTTTTAGTCCGGATAATGAACTCCTGCTTACTACCAGTCGGGACAGAACAGCACGGCTGTGGGATTTGAACGATTCGAGAAAGCTTCCTGTCATATTTGACGATCATGGGGATTGGGTATTGACCGGTTGCTTTGATCCTGCCGGCAAGCAGGTTATTACGGGTAGTTCGGATGTTTTCCTTCGCACCTGGCCTGTTGATCCTCAGGTATTAGCGGACAGAATCTGCTCCCTGATTTCAAGAAATCTGACCCGTGAAGAATGGATAGAATTCGTGGGTCCGGATATTCCATATGAAACAACTTGTGCAAACTAATTCATCAATAATCAGGTAAAAAAGCCAAACAGCCAAATCGTAAACATACCCCATGCCGTACCGGAAACCATGCTCAGAATAGCAAGTAAGATAGCGTGCGGCATAAGTTCCTTCTTATATGCTGCTGTTACCGCCGGAGCTGTTGATATTCCTCCCAGATTCGCCATGCTGGCAATGGGTACCCATGCGATATTGATCCTGAGTAACTTGGCAATGATCAGCATAAAAATGAAATGCAATACCAGCCAGATCATCACCAGTGAGACCAGTGAGACCGGCAAAGACATGTTGGCAAAGTTCAACTTTAATCCAAGGGCAGCCATGATCACGATGATTGCGATCCCTCCCATTTTCAACACAAACTTATGATTCCAGTTGTTGATAAGGTTACCCAGCAACAGACCAACAATTGACAGGGAAATAACTTTCCAAAGAAACGAACTGATTACAAAATTGGCCACAACGATTATAATCAGGATTGTACCAAGAGAAACAATCTTGCTCCTTCTGGAATCTGAGGTGGTTGCGAAATCATCCTCTTCAACATGAGGAATTTTGGCAGTAATTCGGAAGAGTTTGTTAAACTGATCACTCCGCTTGATGAATTGAAACATCAGGATTGTCCAGATATTCACAAGGATATTGTCGAGTACAAGAATAGACAGGAACAACCCTTCATCAGCCCCGGACAATTCCTTTAATACCAGCTGGCTTGTACTTCCTCCAATCCACCCACCAACGATAGTTACAAGGCCTTTCCAGTATTCATTGTTAATAAAAAGTTCCTTGTGCTCGGGGTTTACTGTGTTATAAATAAAGACAAGGATGACCGGAAGTGTGGCAATAACTATTGACCCGGCTACAAATAGAATTATGGGCTTGAGCCCCACTATTTTCAACTGGCTGATTGAAAGGGCGCTCATCACAGTCAGAATCGCAAATGAAATGATCCAGTTCTTGCTTATTGTATGGATATAGCCTCCGGATAAATCCAGGCCAGCACTGTGGGTAATAATTGCGGGAATCAGGTAAGCGAAAAGAATGGCCGGAAACCAGTCAAGCACTCGTTGAATCCACTTTGCTTCCTGTCGACTGAGCCACATCACCACCATCGCGGTAATGGCCACAATCGAAAACGATAATATTTCCATTAGTTGAGTTTTTGAGTTAATACCCCAAGACACATTTGAATTCCTTCCAGAAAGTTTCCTACTCTGAGGTTTTCATTTGGCGCGTGGATGTTGTTGTCAGGATTAGGAATCCTGACAGAGACAGCCGGGAGGTTTAGAGTGGTAATAAACGGAGCAATGGGTTGTGATCCTCCGGTTGCTCTCATTTTGACGAATTGATCACCAAAGGTTCGTTCCATTGCACTACTCAGCCAGTCTCCGATTGGAGAAGACAGTTCGGTACGAAAGGGCTTTGACCCCAGTCGGTAGTTAAATGAAATCAACTTACTGTATTGTCTCCGTTCTTCTTCTGATGGTATGGAATCCACCATGTGAAATCCCTGTTCTTCAATAAAGTTCCGAACCAGGCTAACCTGCCTGAGTCCGTCAGTTTCGGGTACCAGTCGCATGTCAATTTCAGCGACCGCTTCTGCAGGAATAAGCGTACGGACCTCCTTCCCGGTCCATGCAGCTCTAAGTCCGCGTACATTTAATGAAGGGTATTGAAGTGATTCCTGATAGGTACTCCCCACGGAATCCGGTCCGGCTATTCCAAGCGACCTCTGAATTTCTTCCTGATCTTCCGGTACATCATTAAGCAATTCCAAATCCCGCTCACTTAGATTAACGCCTTCGTAAAAACCCGGAATTGTGACCCTTCCCTCCTCATCTTTCATTGCACCAATAAGCTTCGCCAGTTTAAATACCGGATTGGGTGCATAATTCCCATATTGACCACTGTGAAGATTCCGTGTGGCGCCAAATACTTTTAGCGTAATGGTGGCAATTCCTCTGGCACCAAATGTGAGTGTTGGAAGATTTGAAATATGTCGTGTGCCGTCCATGATCAACATCATTTCGGCATCAAAAAGCTCCTTGTTTGCAAGAACAAGCTCTGGCAATGTTCTTGAACCCATCTCTTCCTGAAAGTCTGCAATTACTTTAATGGTAAAATCAGCTTCAATGTTTTCATTTTTCATAATCTCAATCGCTGACAAAAAAGCTATTGCCGGGCCTTTCGAATCCGAGGCTGAGCGGGCAAAGACCCGATAGTCGGGGCTGTAATCGGATTCCAGACGCTCCCACCCGATCGTTTCCCACTTTCCATCCTTCAACGTTTTGAGTACAGCTTTAAAAGGACTTTCCTGGTTCCACGCCGAAGTATCTACAGGTTGTCCGTCAATTTGCAGATAAAAAAGTATGCTGCGATCGGATTTTTTCGATTTCTTCTCTGCATAAACATGTGGGACTCCTTTAGACTGTATGATTTGTGCTTGAAACCCCAATCGTTTAAAGGTTTTCATGCACCATGCAACATTCATGGCGGTCTCCTCCGGGAAGTTCCCGTTATTGGGTATGCTCAGAAATTCGCGATATGTTTCTATTGCTTTTGGAAACTGTTTTTGACTAAGGCTTGAGATTTGGTCACGAGAGAGTGACTGACTTATCCCGGAATAAAAAATCATTTGAAAAATGATGATGAACAATACAGGTCTTAGACACATGGTTGAAAGATAGACGATCCTGGCGAATTCAGGAAAACGATTACAGCAATGCCATTTACCTTAACCAGAAACAGTTGTTCACCGAAAAAAAATAGTCTTCCAATTCTCACCAGGGCCGTATATCGCACGATCAGAGTTTCTATGGCACAGCCTTAAACATTTCCGGAAATTGTCCCGGATCAAAACCCCACACTACAGGGAGGAAGTAATATGTAAAAATTGTTATGATCAAAATAGAGATGACATTCATAAAGATACCGGCTCGTATCATGTCGGGTATTCTCAGGTAACCAGAACCGAATACCACCGCATTCGGAGGAGTAGCAACAGGGAGCATAAAGGCACATGAAGCTGCAATCGTTACAGAAACCAAAATCATATACGGATGCAAATCAAACGCCAGTGCCATTGGAGCAAGAATAGGAAGTAACATGGCAGTAGTGGCCAGATTTGAAGTGATCTCAGTAAGAAAGTTGACAATGGCAACCAGTACAAGAATTAACAGTAATAATGAAAGTCCCTGCATATTGGACATCTGAAGAGCGATCCATTCAGCAAGTCCTGTAGAAGTGAACCCTTTGGCCAGGGCCATTCCACCTCCGAATAATAAGATAATTCCCCACGGAATTTTTACAGCCTCTTCCCACTTAATCAGCATCTCTCCTTTCTTCCCTGTTGGAATCACAAAGAGAACCGTTCCGGCAATAACGGCAATGATGGTATCGTCAATAGTCGGAATTACTTTCTGAATCAGAGATCTTCCCATCCAGCAAACAGCAGTCATAATGAACACGATGAGTACTGAACGTTCTTCTCGCGTGATTTTTCCTAATTCTGAGCGTAACTTTTTGATTTGTTCCTTCCCACCCGGAAACTCCTTCTCTTCAAGGTTTAAGGTGTATTTGGTCAAAAATTTCCAGCATATAAATAGCAATAACAATGAGATGGGCACTCCAAAACTCATCCACTCAAAGAAGCTGAGTTTTACATTATAGTTTTGTTCCAGAACTCCGGCAAGTACCAGGTTTGGTGGTGTCCCAATCAGTGTTGCAAAACCACCAATGGAAGCGCTGTAGGCAATGGCCAGCATGAGTGTTTTACCCAGCGGGTGCTCATCCCTTTTAAGTGATTTGCCCAGGGAAAATTGTGATACGATGGCTGCTCCTATAGGAACCATCATTACAGCGGTTGCCGTGTTTGATATCCACATCGATAAAAATGCAGTGGCGATCATGAACCCAAGAATGATCTGATTTGTCCCAGATCCAATATGATTAATGATATTGAGCGCAATTCGTTTGTGGAGTCCCCATTTTTCAATGGCAATGGCAAGAATAAACCCTCCCATGTAGAGGAAAATGTATTTATGCCCAAAAGCTGCAGTCGTGGTTGCTAACTCTACTGCACCTGTTAAAGGAAAAAGTATAATAGGCAGTAAGGCTGTTACAGAGATTGGTAAAGCTTCTGATATCCACCAGATTGCAATCCATGCGGTTGAAGCCAGCACATGGAAAGCCTCCTGGCTCATTGACTCAGGGCCACCGATTGCTTCAAGCAATAAAAATGTAGCAGGACCCAGCCACAGGTTTATTAATCTTCTATGCTGCCTCAAATTCCAAATCATTCTGAAAAGGTATCTACGACCTGCTGAAGATAATCAGCATCTTGTTGCGACATAATTATGAGGTATAGTTTTTCTCCATTGCTATCTGTTGTGGTCAGTGAACGATCCAATCGGACAAGGTAATAAATGAGATCAAACTTATTTATCTCCTGTCTTTCTAAATTCAACATCCTGCTATTTATCCATTCAAATCTGAAATACCTGCAATTCAACCTTAAATAAATAGCATTTCATCAAACCAAAGCATTTAACTGGTGACATAAACAGATCCAGGGAGTCTTCTTTACATGGTTAACATCCTGATTGTACATGGTACAAAAACTCAACGAATGTATTTCCAAATACCTGTATTTCTCACTTTTGAACAACAAAGACCCTGAAATGGAAAATGAACTTAAGACAACAGATCGTATTTATTCCCTGGACGCCCTTAGGGGAATCATGATGATTCTTGGAATCGTCCTGCATTCCTCAGAGTCTTATAATGTCGGGGGCGATTATATCTGGCCAAAAGATCCGTCAGCTCAGCATGTCCTGATGAATTACATCAACCTGACCATTCATATTTTCAGAATGCCCATTTTTTTCCTGATTGCAGGGTTCTTTGGCGCACTCCTTTTTTATGAAAAGGGCCCTGCACAGATGCTTCAGAATCGATTGAAACGCATCATTATCCCATTCATAGTATTTCTCCTGATTTTGAGCCCAGTCATTCTCCTTGCCCTTGACTACACTGCCTCTGCATTTGGGACTTCTCTTGATGGTATTTCTACCAGGGTAACCTTTCTGCCCAAAATCACTTATCACCTGTGGTTTCTTTACTATCTCATCCTGATTACAGGAATCACCTTTTTCCTGGCTACACTTTTAAAATATAGCCCCTCCTTTACGCGAAGGATTACGACAGCTTTTGAGTGGCTGATCAGAAATAGAGTTTCAGCCATTCTTTTGTTTTCGCTCGCTATTTTCCTGATGCTCGTCTGGATGTGGGATTTATGGGCACCTACTCCCCTGTCATTTGTGCCGGAATATAAAGTGCTGATCTTCTACGGGATTTTTTACTGGTTTGGATGGACTTTCTACAAATCAAAACACCTGCTTAGTGAATTGAAGAAAAATGACAAGCTCTATGCCATCCTTGCTTTAACGATTTTCACACTGAAATTCTTCTTCTCATCCTATATTGACGATGTTTTGGACGGGACGCTAAATGCCATTGTCTCATGGCTTTTTATCTTCGGTATATCCGGACTTTTTATTCGATACAGCAGCCATCATTCACATCAAATGCGCTACATATCGGATTCCTCCTATTGGGTTTACCTGATCCATCTCCCTCTTACGATTTTTATTCCAGGGCTGATCGCTCATTGGGCACTTCCTTCATTTATAAAATTCCTGATCGTTATGGCAAGTACGTCTGTCATTTGCTTTATGAGTTACCATTACCTTGTCAGAGGATCGTTTATCGGTCAATTTCTCAATGGAAGAAGGTATTCCAGAAAGTAAAATCGGCGTTAAGTAGTGTGAGACTTTAGCCATTTTCTAAAACTGGCAGCTCTGGTCCTGCTAATTATTACCTCAGGACATTCTACTTCTTCGCAACGAAGTTCAACCAATATTTTCCCGTAATCGAGTGGGGTGATTCGATTGACAAATGAGTGATTCAAAACGATCTGTCGGTTGGCTCTGAAAAATCTTGAATCACTCAACTTCATCATCAATGTATCCAGTGAATGCGAATAAGGAAGTTTCCGTTGTTCATTTGTTGCAATTATAACCAAACCGGATTTGCTCATTGCATAGTTGATCTTCTCCTGTTCTAAAAGGTAGCGGGATTTGCCGACAGTAAGATGAACAGGCTTGTTAGCTTCTTCGGCACCTAATTCTGAGCCTTTGGACGCCATTCTCCAGTTATCAAAAAAATAAATTCCAGTGTCTATGACAGTGAAAAAGAAAGTCAGAGAAACCACGCTGATATTAATAACCAATAAGTCACCCAACTCATAGAATCCTCCGTATATCAGGAATGTTATTGAAATCAGCAGGACATTTAATACGACAACTATAAAAACCAGGTGCAATCCTAACTGAATACCCAGTCGTTTCCAGACTCCTTCCGCCCATGAAATCTTTCTATCCAGTATTCTGGTCATCCATCGCATCCCTTCAAGGAGAATCAGCGAAGCAATGATTGCATTCAGTGTCTCTTCAAAGCTTAGAGAAACAAGCGAACGCTGATATTTATAATCAAGAATGATATTAATTAGCAGATTGCTGCTGAATCCAAGCAGGAGAACACTCATCCACCTCCATCTGAAAATTCTTCGAATGGATAACCAAACTTGTGACAGGATTTCACTTTGGTTTGATGGCAGGCCTGATATCATTATTGACATTCGTTAATTCGGATGATCTCCGCTAAAGACAGTTAAAATAATGAAGGGCTTCTTAATCTGTCGGTTATTGCAGGGTATCAGGCGCTACAATTATTGAGAGAATTTTTAACCAAATCAGGTCTTTCCTTTACCTCTTGTGGATTACTTCCGATCAGGAGCTAAGGCTTATGGACATTGAACGCTTGGAAACATCATAAAAGCTGAGTCCTGCTTTTTCAATTTTATTGATCAGGGACTCATATAACATGATGTGGTCCTTTAGGTCGAGTTTATCTTTATCAAGTTTTTGGAAGCGAGCGTACTCCACAGCTAGCTCATCAATTTTCGTGGCGGTGTTCATTAGGGTAATTTTTGAAATTTGCAAAAACTACATAGCTGGAAGTAGTTGCAATGTATTCTATCAACGTAAGACTCTTGTCAGTTGATAATTTTTTTTCGATGAACGGTGGAATGTACGCCATGGAAGCCTGCATATACTCTTCTGTTTAATCTGGTAACTTTGTCTAAACCCTGATTACCGATCCACTATTAAAATGAAAAAGCTAAAGCGAATTCTTTTAGTTCTCATCGTACTGGCAGCAATAGCTGTCATTTACTATTACCCAAAGCTCCGTCGTGTAAATCATGCGATGCATCTTTTCGACGATGACGAAATAGTCAATAATCTCAGGACTATTGGTGACTGGTGGGCGTATCACTCCATTCAGGCGTCCACTAATGCGCAAGGCCTTCCTGAAAGAAGCGGAGGGATCGTGGCGGATGAATTTATGGTAAATGAATCCTGGATAGCAGTAGATGAATACCTCAAAAAAACTTACACCAACGGGCTGTTGGTCATGCAGGATGATACAATCATTCATGAGCAATATTTCGATGGTCACTCAGAGGAACAAACCCAAATCGTCTGGTCAGTATCCAAGTCATTTCTATCGGCCTTGTTTGGGATAGCCATTAGCGAGGGAGATATCAAAAGCATTGAAGAGAAGGTGGAGGACTACTGCCCTGAATTAATCGGGTCCGGATATGAAGGGGTTCGAATCAAAGATGTGCTTCAAATGTCATCAGGCGTTCGTTTTAATGAAGATTATGCAGACTTCTTTTCTGACATTAACCGTTGGGGTCGGGATTTCTCATGGGGCAATTCGCAGGACAAATTCGCAGCAACACTGACAAGAGAGAAGGAGCCTGGAACTTATCATCATTATGTGAGTATCGATACGCATGTCCTGGGAATGATACTGGTAAAGGCCACCGGGAGGAGTATTGCTTCCTATGCTCAGGAAAAATTATGGAATCCATTGGGTATGGAACATGATTCCTATTGGATCATTGATGATTTTGGAATGGAGGCAGCTCTTGGAGGGTTAAATACTACGATAAGAAATTGTGCAAGACTCGGTTCTCTCTTCTTGAATAAAGGAAAGTGGAATGGAGAACAAATTGTTCCTGAAGCATGGGTTACAGCTTCAACTACACCAGATGCTCCGCACCTGATACCTGGCGCCAGGGAGAGTTCCGCCCATTCTTTGGGATACGGTTACCAATGGTGGGTTCCTGAGGGAGATGACGGAGAGTTTCTTGCCATAGGTGTATACAATCAGTTTATTTATATCAATCCGAAAACACGAACAGTAATAGTAAAACATTCAGCTAATCCGGGATTTGCACAAGGTGAATTCCTGGCTGGAACCGATGTTTTTTTGGAGTTATGCAGAAAAATTGCTTCTCTCAACTACGGATCGGTTGAAGAAGAATCTGTTTCAAATCCATTGTGATTCTGATCAGATCCGGATAATAGCTTTTCCATGAAGATCGCCCTTTCCCAGCTCCAGCAGAGCTGCCGGTAATTCTTCAAGAGGATAAATACTGCCAATAACAGGTTTCACTTCTCCTGCCTCCACATATTTCATCAACAGTTCGATGTTCTTATTTGGCTTATGTCCAAGAATTCCCATTTTCTTATTTCCAAACAGTGAAACAAATGGAGCAATGAACATCGCTTCAAGTATCAGCGATGAAGGTCCTCCTATCATTCGGTAATCACCACCGGGTTTTAGCGCACGCTTAAAATCAAAAAGCGAATGATGTCCCACCACATCAATAATGTAGTCGTAGGTATCCTCACTCACTGTGAAATCCTCCCGTTCAAAATCGATGACATGATCAGCTCCGAGTGATTGCATCAACTCAAACTTCGAAGCTCGATCGATTGCTGTAACTTCTGCACCAATTAGCTTTACCAGCTGAATGGCAAATGTACCTACACCCCCTCCTGCTCCATTAATGACGACCTGATCTCCGGCTCTGATTTCTCGAAAATCTCTGATCGCCTGTAGTGCCATCACACCTGCCTGTGGCAATGAAGCAGCCTCTTCAAAAGATAGCGCCTCTGGCTTATGAGTCATCGTCTTTTCTTGAACACTTACATACTCTGCAAAACCTCCCCAGCCTGAAGCGGAAATGTCTCCGAATACCTCATCGCCTGCTTTAAACTTCGTCACCTTTTTTCCAACCTCAATTACGGTTCCCGCTACATCACAGCCGATGATCTTCTTGATGGGTTTTCGCAAACCACCCCCTGCAAGTCGGACATAGAAAGGTTCACCCCTTACAAGATCCCAATCCCATGAATTAACAGAGGCTGCACGAACTCTGACAAGCACTTCATTGTCCTTTGGATCAGGTTGTGGTACTTGTTCGAGGGCAAGGTTATCAGTTGAACCATACGTGTGGTATACCATTGCTTTCATAAACTATCGGTGATTTTAATTACAACATGACCTGTTTTGTCACCCGCTTCTACGTACTTATGAGCAAGCGGAACTTCCTCTAATGGATACACCTTATCAATAACGGCTCTGATTTTCCCGGCCTCCATTAAATCCGTCAGGTACTCCAAATCTTCCCTCCGATATTTTGCTAAAGAATAAGTGAACTTCCTCCGGCTTGTCCAGGACGTCCATTTTCCTTCTATTACCCGCCTGACCCACGGAGTAGCAAGAATGTATCTGCCATTGTCAGTCAGGGATTTCATGCCAGCTGTAATGGAGCTATTCCCTACAACATCAAAAATTACATCATATTTTTGTCCATTTTCTAAATAGTTCTCTCTGGTGTAATCAATGACATGATCAGCACCCAGTTCACACAGGACCGCCAGCTTTTCTGTACGATCCACCCCGGTCACTTCTGCTCCAAATAGCTTTGCCAATTGCACGGCATATGCCCCAAAGCAACCAGAAGCTCCTTTTATCAGCACTTTTTGTCCGGGTTTAATATTCCCTTTTCTCAAATAATGTAACGCATTAAGACCTGCCGTCGGTAGTGTTGCAACCTCTTCAAAGCTTAGTGTCTGGGGTTTAACGGCCATAATGCTTGAACTTTTGAGACAGACGTATTCTGCATGAGCACCGAATCGAATTCCGGCATCCGACAGTATCTGATCTCCGGGTTTGAATTCTTGAACATCATTTCCAATATTAACAACCTCTCCTGAAAGTTCCATCCCCAGAACCGGTCTTCTGGGTTTTCTTATTCCCATAAAGAGCCGAAGAGGCAACCAAAACAATACATGAATATCAAATCTTCTGATTTCACAATCGCCAGGAGTTACAGTCGCGGCATGTACTTTTATCAGGAGTTCATCATCCTTCGGAACAGGTTTTTGCAATTCACCAACCGTGAGCAGATCGGCTGTCCCATACCTTGTCCATAAAACAGCTTTCATTCTATCAGGCATCAGTCAGGCAGCTCTTCGCAAAAAATGCCCTGAGATTTAACAAAGGATAAAAGGTCCTTTTCATTGGCATCATCAAGGGCTACAATTTTGAGCACACGATCTATATCATGCATATCGACAGTCCATCTGATAATGTTCCTCAGGTCCTTAAAAGCAGTAGCAAGTATGGACATTTCAAGATGTGATTTGATGTCCGTTTTGAATACAAAAATTTTCATAGTGAGTGGGTCTGTTTTTCTGGTTTGTCATTAAAGGAAAAGACTTCTTCTAAAGGAGTCTCGAACACCCTGGACATTTTGAAAGCCAGTTCAAGAGAGGGTGAATATTTGCCCTTCTCGATGGCTACAATGGTTTGTCGGGTTACGCCGACTTTATCCGCAAGTTGTTGCTGGGTCATTTCATCTGCGTGAAACCTGAGCGTTCTAATATTATTTGTGACTCTGTGATTGCTCATATCATATTCCTTTTCGGTGGAACCAGAGCTGAGACAGGTTGTCGAATACATCTGACATTACACCTGCGCAAATCATCCAGGTGAACATAACATGAAGTGGCCATCCAAGCGCAATCGCTGACAAAGCTCCAAGAAAGCCAAAACCGAAAACAAAAAAAGCATTTCGGGTAGACTTTAGCATGATCAGCTTCTCTCGCTCATCCTCAAAGCATGGCTGCTTTTCTTTGGAAATTATTCGGTGAGTTACACTGAAAGCAATGTGAATGATGATTTTGCCGGCAATGGCAATTGGGATAACCAGTAACAGGGTTTTACCCCAAAATTGTAACTCTTCTTCTGGAGACATTGCCTCACTCCCATACTTTTCAAATACAAACCAATAGTAAATCCCATAAATGATAAGTGTGCTTAAGATGTTGAGTATGCTCTTCTTTTCGTGGTAGTACATGTTTTAACTTTTGTCTAATTATTTTTACCTGATGTAAAGTAATACGGACGTAAAGTTAAATATGTTTTACTTAATGTATAATATATTTTACATTTTATGGTTTTCCGGTAAAAGTGTTTTTGTTGTTGAATTGTTAATTGAAATGACAAATGCGAATGGAAATGAAGTGATTTTTATTGCAACTACCCGGAGTGTCCCTATTCCACCTTCAGTCCATCAACCGGATTCACTCTTGCTGCCTTCCGAACCTGAGTAGCGATCACGGACGCCAAAACAAAAACCAAAATAATGGAAGACAAGACAACCTCTGTATAACCCAAAATGGTCTGGGATCAGGGAATGAGTTTGGCAAAGAACTATCCTGTTATCGACCCGAACAGTTCAGGCCAACGTAGCTCATCGCGAGCCATGCATAGTTTTCAGTACTGCGTCTGGCTGCACCGTTATTGGAAGCTGCAGCTCTTCTTGCAGCCCGGCAACCATGTATTCGTCGGTGAAACAATAATCCGGCTTCATGGCCCATTTCGTGAACCAGAACTTTTTCCTGCAGATGTGTTCGGTAAACAAAAAAGTCCTCACAAAGGCGTATCCTGACTTTTCCGAACGGGATGGTCCAGGCGCTGATCCAGCCTCTGCATTTGCCTTTGTTTTCTTTGGTAACTTCAAGAATTACCTCCTTATCAAACTTTGAATGTATCCGATTGATGGTACGGTTCACCACTCCCATCCTTTTAGGTTTTCCCAGCCATTCAGAAAACGAAGCATCCCATTGTTCTTTTCTCAGCTCACGCTTACTCTTCCCTGGCTCATTTTCAACTGACCATACAGCCTGCATGGCCATGTTCATCTTCTCTACAGCTTCTTTCGCCAATAGATAGGAACTAACCATTTGAACAGAATCGGAAAGTGTATAGTCACCTTTTATCGTCAGCTTTTTAGCTGACTGACCAAGCGACAATTGAATTGTAAGAACCAAGAAGACTCCTGTGAATCGATTCATTTGGCCGAAAATACACAACACGCTTGTATTGTCCATTACCGCCAATCCAATCAGCTGTTTTTAATGACTTAAATCATAAAAAGGAATGTACTTTGAAACTATGAATTAAGACTTCATTGGTTGATTCTTCTTATGACAACCGCATTCGCTGCTATCAAATTTCCCGATCCGGATGGAACAAGATCACTAATAAAACTACCGCTACTGTTATACATTTTAACTAATCCGTTACCTCCACTACTACTGCCTATCAACAGATTTCCATTATCCATAAAATCTATCCCTTCCGGATTACCAATTCCCGAAATTTGTGTCCCAAGAAAATTACCATCAGCATCAAACCTTTTGACAGAATTACCCTGCCAGTCATTGACCCAGAGTACACCGCTTTCATCAAACCAGATATTGGTCGGCCCCTGAAGATCCGAGTTGACGAATAACCCAAGATCATTTCCTGAAGTATCGAACTTTCGGACCGTTTTGTCATTGAATGATGAAACATACAGGTTGCCATCCACATCCCAGTCTAATCCAATGCTTTGAACGACTCCCACATCCGTGAATTCATCTACAGGTGTTCCGTCGAGCTGGTATCTCAACACTTTGCCATTTCCTGCCCATTGGAGAACATACAGGAGATCGTCCGGTCCGATTTTCATTCGGGTAGGCTGGCCGATACCAATAGCGAAATTGCTTATGAATACTCCTGTCTCGGCGTTATATTTTGCCAGGTTTCCGGTATTTAGATTAGAAACAAGTACTGTTCCTTCATTCTCCATAAACAGAATATCCTGAGGCCACCCCAGCTGTTCTGTTATAAAAACCTGAGGATCACTCCCGTCTTCTTTGTACTTCAAAATTTGCCAGGGCGGACTGTTAAAATTACCTGCGTCAGAGACATATATTTCAGTCCGGGGGGCGGTGCTGTCCCACACTTCAATTTCGTAGGTATCTGTAAATTCATCTACTGTGGCAGTTATTATTGACTCTCCAACAGCAAGAGCAGTCACCTTTCCATTCTGATCAACACTTACGTTGTTGTTATTGACTGACCATACTACCGTTTCCGTTATAGCTATTGATTTTTCAAACTGATCAAATCCTGAAACAGTCAAACTGACTTCTGAACCAAGGTCTATCAGATCACCTACTGATGAAGTAATTCGAATTTCATTGAGTTCCGGAATTTCAACTATCGGATCGTCAGTACCACAACCCGACAGAATGATAAGAAATAGACATTTCATTAGTTTCTTCATAGCATTTGAATTTAACGCCTTAATAGAAATGAAACTACTTCAACAACACCTGTAGTCGGGCAAATCCTATGATATTTTACCTTTTATCTTGGTTGTTTTGATAAGTCGCTGACAGATTGATTTAAAGAATACAAATCCCCATCCAAATACCTCAACCCGGAATCAATAACTACAGTTACAATTTTCTTTCCGGGGCCCAAAATTTTGGCCCTTTGAATGGCAGCCCACACATTGGCTCCCGAGGTGATTCCTCCAAAAACCCCCTCTGTGAGAGCAAGGTTCCGGGCTGTTTCAAAAGCATCCTGATCTGAGACCGAAATAACCTCATCAACCAGATCGGCTCTGAAAATAGATGGAATAAAAGAAAGACCAATTCCTTCGAGTCGGTGCTTTCCGGAAGTATCCCCTCCCGAAATATTTCGAACATGGTATGGCTCAACTGCTATACAACGAATTCCCGGTATTTGCTCTTTGAAGATTTCTGAGTTTCCCGAAAAACACCCACCCCCGCCCTCTGCGGTTATGAATTCATCAACAACGGGCCCTGACTCCCCAATAATTTCTTTAGCCATTTTATGGTAGGCCTTCTTGTTGTCTGGATTATTCACCTGATCCGGCCAGAACGTATCGGGCTCAACACTTAACTCCTTTGTGCGGGCTATCATTCGGTCAATCAATTCTCCTGTCAGCATCCCTCCATCGGACTTAATGAGTTCGAGTTCCGCTCCAAATGCACGCATTGTTTGCAATTTCTCCATGGCAAATGCGTCAGAAGAAACGAAATGAGTCTTATATCCTTTTGCAGCACATACCATTGCCAAGGAACTACCGGTACTTCCCCCTGTATATTCAACAACTGTAAAACCAGTTTGTAAATCTCCACGATTCTCGGCTCCTTCGATCATAGCCAGTGCCATTCGATCCTTCATGCTCCCCGTTGGATTTCCCCCTTCAAATTTGACGTAAACATCCGCACTGTCAGGGCCGGTAAGCCGCTGTAGTTTGATTAAAGGCGTGTTCCCAATTGCTTCGATCATTGTTCAATCCTCATTTGTTCATATACTCTTTCAGAAAACGTACGTTCGGAAAACCTGAGTTCTATTTCCTCTATTTGATCCAAAAAGGCATGGTGATGAGGCCCTACAATCCCGAGCAGCGATTCCTCCCCTGCTTTCCAAATTTTCTCGAATTGAGGTAAAGCTTTTTTCGCCTTATTGGAAAGACGAAGTTGGCGTTTTCGACTGTCATAGGGATCATTCCCTGCCTCTATGTAATCATTTTCTTTCATCTTATTTATCATCTTAACCACACCAGGCAAAGACATCCCTAAAGATTCTGCAATCTCCGTAATGGTTCTTGTTTTGTGTTTTTTTAGTAAAAGAAAAACCAGATGCCAGCCAGGCTCAATATCCAAACCTTCAGATTTATACAATTCTCTGACACCATATGCCATTGAATCACTCAGACGTTTCAGTCTCGACATCAACCCGAGGCAGCCCAGTTCTTTGATAAAATCTCTTTCCATATAAGTTATAGTTAACCAGTTAAGTAAATATAAGAAATATAGTTAACTGGTTAACATATTGGAAGAAATATCTCTGTTAATTGAAAGTAGAAATTAATGTACTCTTTACTATACTTGTACTCAGACCCCACCCAAAAATGTGAGCAACATATCCGTTGTTTTACTATTTACTTTATCCAATTGCGACCCGAAAGGAAACTTATAATGTTATGTGTGGAATTGTAGCTGTATTCAATGATAGGACTGATTGTACCTCACTTCGATCACAGATTCTCGAAATGTCAGGTAAAGTCAGGCACAGAGGTCCGGACTGGTCAGGCATTTACAGTCATAAAAATGCCATTTTGGCTCATGAGAGACTTGCCATTGTAGACCCCCAATCAGGAGGCCAGCCGCTATTCACTAAAGACAGAAAAGTAATACTTGCTGTGAATGGTGAAATATACAACCACATTCAACTTAAAAAGGCGCTGCATCAATCAGGTTTTGAATTTCAGACGGCATCAGATTGTGAAGTGATTTTGGCTCTTTATAGAGAGAGAGGGACGGAATTTCTAAATGACCTTAACGGCATATTCGCCTTTGCACTCTATGATGAGGTTGAAGGCATCTTTCTAATTGCCAGAGATCATATGGGCATTATTCCGCTTTATCAGGGTTGGGATAAAAAGGGGAACTATTACGTCGCATCGGAATTAAAATCTCTTGAAGGAGTTTGCAATAAAATTGAAATTTTTCCTCCCGGTCATTATTATTCGAGTGCCACCGATTCACTTACAAAATGGTACAATAACGAGTGGGTGGATTATGAAAATGTGAAAGACAACCAGTCTGATATCCATTTGCTGAAGTCAGCTCTTGAGGGGGCGGTTCATCGTCAGTTGATGTCTGACGTGCCCTATGGCGTACTACTGTCAGGAGGACTTGATTCATCCATTATTTCTGCCATTACAAAAAAATATGCATCGAAAAGGGTCGAGAGTGAAGATAAAAGTGAAGCATGGTGGCCAAGACTTCACTCATTTTCGGTTGGACTGAAAGGGTCACCTGATTTGAAATTTGCCCGGGAGGTTGCAGATCATATTGGAACCGTACATCACGAAATCAACTTTACCATCCAGGAGGGGCTTGATGCGCTCAGAGATGTCATCTACTATCTTGAGACCTATGATGTAACCACGGTAAGAGCATCTACTCCCATGTATTTGCTTGCCAGGGTGATCAAATCAATGGGTATCAAGATGGTGCTTTCCGGAGAAGGTGCTGACGAACTGTTTGGCGGATACCTTTATTTCCACAAAGCACCTAATGCTCGGGAATTCCACAACGAGACAGTACGCAAACTGGAAAAACTCCACCTCTACGATTGCAACCGGTCGAACAAAGCACTGGCGGCATGGGGTGTTGAAGGCCGTGTTCCTTTTCTTGATAAAGATTTCATCAACTCGGCAATGAATATTAATCCTGAGGATAAAATGATCACACCGGAGAAAATGGAAAAATGGATTTTACGTAAAGCTTTTGAAGATTATTTACCTGAAAATGTAGCTTACCGACAGAAAGAACAATTTTCTGATGGTGTTGGATATGGATGGATCGACACGCTGAAACAACAAGCTGAAGAAGCAGTAACTGATGTTCAAATGGAGCAGAAGTCACATCGGTTCCCGATAAATACCCCTATGAATAAGGAGGAGTATTTTTACCGTACCATCTTTGAAGAGCACTTCCCTTCCGAAGCTGCTGCTACAACAGTACCTTCTGTCCCGTCAGTTGCCTGTAGTACCCCGGCAGCACTGGCATGGGATGAAAGTTTTAGAACAAGTAATGATCCCTCCGGAAGAGCCGTTGGATCTGTTCATGCGGACGGGTATTGAATAACCTTCACCATTCCTTTATTCTCTGAGCCACTTCTAACAAAACAGCAGTATTTTTTGGGGGTCATTACGGGTGACGGAAACAATTTCGGGCAAAAGACTTGAAATTATAGTTTTAAATTTCTACATTCAAAATACTGTTCACCAACCAGTACTCACCAGTACTCACTACATGTCAACCACCAGCAACAGGTCATTGGACCTGAAGGCATTCATTACCGGCATTGTTTCTTCAATTGCCGATTCTCAAAATCAAATGGATCGCAACTCCATTAAAACAGCGGTTCGGTTACTAGAAGAAGGACTTACCTCACAGTCAGGGCTTACTTCGAGATGGTATGCCATTCCTGAAGCCGAGGTGGTTATTAAAATGCTACTTGAGATCTCAAAAGAAAGAGAACTTAAATCTCAAATGCTCAATGCAGCTTACGCTTCCCGATATGATATTGATTCTTCACTTTCCAGCGACTTCAACCTCAAGATCAAGCGAGTTCCGGTCGATGAAAATCTGAACCTTACTGTACGAAACGAGACTGAGATTATTGCCAAAGTTTCTAAGCTGAGAGAAGTTGCAAAAAAATTACATCGGTTCAAGAATGGGTTTCTGAATGCCTCCTACAAACCGTTTCAGAATAACCGATCATACACTGGAGGCAGATGGTTCATAGAAGTTCTTCATCCTCCCGAAGCAGGTTCTTCTCAAACATCCGGGCTCATACTTAGTGCCCTGATTATTGTTGATGATAAAACAGGAGAAATCATAACAGCAAAATATTATGACAACCAATAATCGAAAATTTCTAAACACTATCAGGGTTAATCGGACTAAGAATGTGTCTTCTGTCTTACGTGTTTCATCCGTTAATAAAACACCAGAACAGAATTTAGAAAAAGTTCAGGGAGGTATGGCAAGGCCTTCCCTCTCAGACCTGCTCAAATCATACTTAAATATTATTCATGACCTCAAAACTGATGATCATAAGCAACTCATTCATCAGCTTGAGATTAATGCCTTTGAGGTTGAGGTTTCAACCGGGATGTCAGGTTTTGAAAATAACGAATTGAAACTAAAAATATGAGTGGAAAAACTCTGGAAGAATTAGAGAATGAGGTTTCCAGCTTAAGAAACCTGGTACTCGACCTGTACAATGAGTTGAAAACCTCGGGAACACCACAAAAAATCAGCGGAATTCCTCTAAAAGCAAGTGATCTCATGAATGGTTTTCAAAACTCAATGGCCAAAGCAATCAAAACACAATCGCTTGGAAGTTCTGAAAGTGAGAACATTAAAGATTATATCATTCAGGATCTGGAGGTTGAATTTGCTGTTCCCCTTGTCGCTGAAAGAGGAGAAGAGGAGCCTATTTTAATGCTACCAAACATCAAAAGTGTAACGGAAGAATCACCGCTTGTTAAGCTGAAATTCAGAATCACCAACGTACCTGAATCTGACGAATGAAACACTTCCTGAACCATAAAACCGAAAGTAAAACATATGTGAGTTCAACCGGAGATCAGGCCTCCGGCTTTCTTCAGGACATTGTTCGCGAAATTGGGTTATCCCTTTCCAGAAGCCAGGAAATACTGGATAAAAAATGGATTGAAGCTCAACGAGCCAAACTACAGGACCTGATTTCTAACCCGGACCTCATACTTCCACCCTCTTCCTCCTTCGTATTGCCGGAAGCTAATCTGGACCTCAATATGGAGATCATGGGGAATTATGACAGTGAAGGAAACTTCAAAATTGAAACCAGACCTCACAATGCTGAGACCAGAGTGAAATCAAGAAGCTCACAGAACATCTCTTCAAAAGTCTCACTCAAGTTTGTGATGGTCCCCGAACAGGAAACCGAAGAAGAAAAAGAGATTTCGTCAAACGCGCCAAAAGCTGACTATTCTGAACTTTTAAAACTTGCAGACGAAGAAATTGAGAAGCATAACGGAATAAAGAAGAATCCAAAAATCAATCATACGAATCTGGCCGGAACATATATACCGGCATCAAGAAAATGGCATTTGAATGCATATGACGGGAACGAAGAAGTTGCACTACTTCTTTTTGATGATACTACATCGGAATTCCTTAATCCTATTTTGCTTCTTTCAGAAGATCACAGAACGATTGATGACGTAAGTGTCCTGACTTCTCCTGACATTCAGGATGTCAAAATATCAGATGCGGTCTCAGAAGTATCCATCAATAATTCGGCGATTTCAGGTCAAACCATTGTCCTAAAAGGAGAAAACCTTGGAGCCTTAGCGGTTGAGGACACAGTAGTGAAAGTGAATGGAATCAGGGTGGCGTTAAATGAAGTTTCTTTTGAAGAGATTCGATTCAAAGTAACCCCACAAATAACTGGTGGAATCATTGAAGTTACTACTCCGGAGGGAAGTGATAAGTATCCTGAACCTTTAAAAATACGAGCAACCCCCCTTCGATTTGATGGAGATTCAGGTTTTGGATTCTTTAATCCTGACAATAAGCAGGGCTCTCTAATAAAGATTCACGGGGAAAATATTTCTGGAGAGACAAAACTCGTTTTTGCTAATAATGCAACAGCTGTAGTTACCAGTTTTACTTCTCAATATGGTGAATTCAGAGTACCTGAAAATGCTGTTTCAGGTCAGTTGAGATTCCTTACAGGAACCGATATGGTAACAATGGATCCGATTTTTTATACAAGGCCATTTATAAAATCAGTGGAACCTAAAGAGGCCAGAGCAAAAGAGCTTGTTAGAATAATTGGTAACCATTTTAACAACATCCAGGAAATACGAATAGGCGAACGATCTTTTGAGATAATAGATGAACCAACAGAAGATCAGTCAAAAATCTATGCCATAAAGTCTGATAAGTCACTGCTCCTTGAGGTTCCAATTGGTGCAGGTGATGGAAGGCTTTTTGTACAAAGTAATCAGCGATGGTGGGATACTTTCGTCTTCTTCTATCAGGTTCCAGGGATCACAAATGTCCCTGACTATTTAATCGAAGATGTCGAATCACAAATAACGGGTCATGGTTTCGGAAAAACAAGACAGGGAGTTTATCTGGAACAACAGGGTTATGAAGGAATAAAAGTCCGGGAGGCGGCATACATTAGTGAAATTGAGCATTCTGAAGCTCAGAAACTCGGATTTAAAACAAAAAGGGGATTCTATACCAGTAAAATCAGAGTAATCAGAACAGATATTCTGGATCTGGATAACATTGAATCGACAACTACCCAATGGAATCATAAAACCCCTGTATTTCAACACGGCACACTTACTGATCAGATCATCTGGTGCTCCCCTGAGTGGATCGATGCTGACCAGCATTGGACATTCAGAGGAATTGAGTTACAATCAAGAGGAGTACTGAAATGCCTGGCGGAAGCACTATTGGAATTCAAAACCTCAATTCCATCAGAATTTTCATTCTTCGGTGAATTTTATAATACAGCAAATGTTCACTTTCAGTTTCTTCCGGAATATGGTGGAAATGATATGCTGACAATTGATGTAACAGGGGAATCCGTACAACTTGCGCATAAGGATAATGAAGAAAAAGGCACAGTTGCAAAGTATGATTTCCCTGAAAAACAGAACACGTTTGAAAAACTGATCATCAGGTTTCATTTGTTAGGAAACACCTTTTCAATCCACATCAATAAAAATGAATATTTATTTGACCTAACCTCATCAAATACGATATCAAAGGCGTTATCCAAATTCAGAGCTATTGAAAAATGGAAGTTTAAATCATCATCTGCTGCAGAGTCCTACATTTCTTCGATTGTCATTTCGAAATATCCTACCCTCCTGCTTCCTGAACTCGATAAAATGGAATGGGATTTTGAATTGGCAGATTTATTGAAAGAAGATACCGGCTTCAAACTTCAGGAACTTAAAGCGCATGTGACACCAGAAACAGAAAAACTGACAATTTCAGGTTCGGGATTTACGATATATGCAACAGCCGTAATCAATCAAATCAGGTGTTTAACTAAATACATTTCTGAAACAGAGCTCGAGGTTGATATTTATCCGGGAGCAGTCAGTGGAGAGCTGTTTGTAATGGATTACCTGAATACAACAAAGCAATCAAATCCAATAGCTTTCAAGGTAATTCAGAGTGGAACGATTCAATCAGTTTCTCCTGAATCCGTAAAAGCCGGAGAAACAATAATAATCACCGGAGAGCACCTGACAGACCGTGGTATTCCCAAAATATATGTCGGAAAATTTGGACCTCTACAATGGTCCGAATTAACCAATGAACTAATAGAGGTAACTGCTCCAAAACTGACTTTGATTAATGGGATCTTAAGACTGGAATATCCTGATGGAGGAAGCGTTTCGGCTCAACAACAGATTGACATCACTTCTTTGCATGAATACGACTTTCTCAGAATGGCTTACCATTCAAAATGGGTAGTGCCCATAGACTTATACAATCCAACAGAGTTACCATTTGGTTCAATGACAGGACTCAGCGAGGGTTTAGGAGCTGTGACTATGAAAAACAATGTTAAGCTTGACGATGGTCAATTTCATAGCCATGCTCTCGTGGTAACCTGCCCTAACAGTGAGTACCATTACATTGAATCGCGATTTGAGGATTTCTATATACCGAAAGGAGCAGAACTGATCTTCAAACTTGGATTTTTGGAAGAAGCCAGACAAACAGATGGGGTCATTTTTTCTGTTTTTCTTGAGCTTGAGAATAGAAATGTACAAATCCTGACACCTGTTTTTGAGGGGTATGGCGGAGAACTGACAGAGATTAAAACCCAATTCAATCAAACTGAAGAAAAGGGCACTTTGGTTATGCGTATCGAGCCAGGATCATCCGGGTTCGACGACCATTTAGCCATTGTTAAGGCTGAGATGAAATTCACGCACGTTGAGGACGGCTGGACCTGGCTGTTTGGGTCAGAAAAAACCAACCTTCCAACAATACCCGGTATCAGGACGGAACCAGATCCCAAAAACATGCCGGGAGCCAGAAGCTTTGCTTCCGTGTGGCATGCAAACGATGGCAGCATCTGGCTATATGGTGGAAATGGAAAGGATGTGAATCCACGCTCAGGAAGACTAAATGATCTCTGGAAATACGATGGAGACAACTGGACATGGATGGGCGGAACAGTTGGTAAAAACGGATACTCGAAATTCGGAGAAATACCGGGCGAAGCAATCACTCCCGGAGGAAGAGAAGCTTCGGTCTATTGGCAGGATTCTAAAGGGGTTTTCTGGCTTTTTGGAGGCCATGGTTACCATGAAGGTGGAAGGCAAAGATCTTTGAATGATTTGTGGAAAATAGAGGATGGTGAATGGAGAATGGTCGCAATCAGCAAAGGCTGGAAAGACAATGGTGCACACGGAATCTATGGTGAAACAGGCACTCTGCTAGACCATTACAGAAATGAATTATCCGTTGACTTCTGGCCTTTGACCAGAAGTCATGCAGGCTTTTACTACGACGAGGAGACAGATCTGTTGTGGGTTTTTGGCGGGTTCTATGATGAGCCTGATTTAGAATTCAGAATGAATGACTTATGGACGTTCGACGGAAAAAACTGGGAACTGAAAAGTGGCAGCGATTCAGAAGATTATGAACCTGTAACAGAAAACGAAGGCCCATCAGCAAGATCGGGCTCCTCCTTATGGACAGATAATCAGGGAAGATTGTTCGTTTTTGGAGGCTATGGCATTCTTAACGGCATCTTAAAACCACTAAATGATCTATGGAGGTTTGATGAGCAGGGATGGAACCGTATAGAAAGCAACATGCCGGTAGTTGCAAGCATCCATGGCCCTGATCCTGCCAAACGACCGGGCCCGAGAGCTTATTCAGCCACCTGGAAAGATTCAGAGGGAACAATCTGGTTGTTTGGCGGGGATGGATCTAACATCAAATCCGAAGGCATGGCACCATTGAGTGACCTGTGGAAGTATGAAGATTCAGAATGGACACTCATAGGCGGACCAATTAAAGAACGTGAGATGGGCAATCTTTCAGCACCCAAAATTCCCTATCCTGACAGCTGGCCTTCGGCTCGCTATGGAACCAGTACTTGGATAAGCCCGGCAGGATGGCTAATGATGTTTGGGGGTAAGGGCTATGGAGAACATAAATCAACAGGAAATAAATCATTGGGAGATATACAGCAATTATGGCAGTTCTCTCCTGAAATAGGTAAGTAACAAATGTAAAACCACAAATAAATAAATTATGGCAACAGAAGCCGGCAAAGAAGCCAAGCAGGTAGCGGGTGCGCTCACCAGCATGGGGATCGATGAAATGATCTCCAACCTAGCTATAGGAATAGCAAGAGGTCAAATGAAGCTCGATGAAGCTTGCATGAAAATCGCCCAGTTCATGGGAGATGCACAAATTGATTTTGGCAAAAAACCCGGGAGTAATCTTCCAGATCAGATCAGTTTAATGGAACTTGGATTCACTCCGAATTTCTATCAGTTTGTTGACACGATTCTTGAAATCAAAGTCGCAATTTCAAGTCAGTTTGAAGAAACCAGAGAATTTGATACTTCAACCTCAAACGTTTTTCAAAGTGAAAATGAGAATCACTCTTCTTATGAGTATAATCGAAGTAATAGTAATTCCGGTAGCGGGTATGGATATAGCAGAGGCGGAAGAGTTGGCTGGGGCTGGGGAGGTGTTTCCTGGGGATATGGAGGCAGTGGATACAACTATGGATATTCCAATTCCAGCAATGTAAACTCCAAATCATCCTCATCTAATAAGCAAAAAGCTCTGACTGCAACAACTGTTGATGCCAAATACGCTTCCACATACAATTATGCAGTAGAAGCCGCTTCCTCAATTAAAACCAAGATTGTTCCTGTTCCACCACCAGATGTATTTGAAGAAATCATCAGAGGAAAAATTCAGGAACGCAGAGAATGGGAAGAGTTGATGAACAGGCAGTATGAAGTTGGCAGTATTATTCCGGAACTAAATACACAGGTTGACCTGATTCAGAATGGACTTGTACCAATAAGTTCAACCAACGAGCAAAAAGTTGGCACCAAAACCTTTTCAGTAACAGTAGTACCTGACGGAATAGTACCGGAACTGGGAAATCAACTGGAACTATTAAATGAAAAGTATCAGCAAATAACAACGGATCACTGGTCGGCACTGAAAGGCAGTGTTACACTGAGAGAGCATTGTGATAATGCACTACAAAACACGCTTAATGCTCATACTGCATGGGTCGCAGACCCTGACACAATCAGTCAGGAGACAAAAACTGGTTTCAATACGGCAATAGAAAGTTTCCTAAGCAAACTGGATGATGTCCGGGGATTACTCTCACCAGAGGTAATTGAGGCAATCGACAATGCCCCTCAGGAAACTACGGAACCTGAACCAGACCCTGAACCTGAATCATAAGCCATGGCAGTAGATATAGCAAACGAAACACGAAAAGTTGGCAATGCGCTGGCAAGTGTACGAATCGATCAAATGATCGTGAATATGGCAAAAGGTATTGCCCAGGGGCAGTTTGAACTGGACCGCAAAGCCATTGAGAATTTAAAGGTCATGGGGCTGCCAGATACCGTGACCATTGGTGATGAGCAACTTTCCATGCTGGAAGCAGGGTTCGTTCCCTCCTTCTACCAATTTGTTGATACTATCCTGGAACTTAAAATGGAAGTGAAGGTCAGAACCGAGGATAACAAGTCACGCTCAAGCAAAGAGACAAAAAGTGCGAGTATTTCAGCAAGTGGAAAGTTTATGGGGTTCAAGACAGATGTAACAGCGGCGTATTCAAAAACGATCGATACGGCGCACTCCCAGAAGTACTCTCAAGACCTGTCAGCTCAGAGTCTCCTTCGAACGAAATTGGTTCCTGTTCCTGCCCCAGAACCACTCATGGAACGGATTACCATTATCCTTGAAGACTTGAGAGCAAAACTTGAGGCGAAGAGAAAAGAGCTGGAGGAAAATCCACCGGAAGGGAAATCGCTTAAGGACGCGATCGAAGAGATGAAGACGAATGCCATGAATGAAATGATTGAAAGCTTATCCATAGGATAATGAATGCTCTTTTTGATCATATCAAAAAGCAGTTCATGCCCGGTATCTTCAAGGAAGCAGAAGCGGTAAAGGAGAAAATTCTGTTGCAAAATGGTTTTACAACCCCTCCTTCAAAGCCTCGCTTCATTGAAGATATTGTGGAAACAGATATTGGTGATTTTCAAATGCCGGTAGATGAAATCATTAACGAAACAGATGATTTCCCGGAAAAGGCAGAAAGTGATTTTTTCGAAATCAGGGATAGTGAAAATGAAATTTCAAAAAACAATGAAAGACAAGACCCCTTCGATATCAATTGAAGAAGCACTTAAGCTCTATCTGGCAACAGCAGTTCCAGGCGGATTGCCGGATGAAATTGATCCGGAATTGCTGTTGGAAAGGCTCCGTATTTATATAGCCAGTGAACGACCTGACTGGGCAAACAGCTTTCCTGCATCTCAGATTTCTGGTGAGGAAATCAGGAAGAGTTACAGTAAAATCAAGCAGGAAATAATTGAGAAAGCACTAAGGGAAGAAATACCGGAAGATCCGGAAGAACAGTACCTGTATGAAAGAAGAAAGGAAGCGCTCAGAAATCTGTCGGAGAAGAAAGCAGAGGAAAGAGAAGAAGACAACCGAAACCATCAGGTCAAAAAGCTGATCAATAAGAAAAGTGAAGCGAAAATTCAGAATGTTGAAGAGATAAAAAATGCACTACAGGCTAAGCTCAGGGAAGCATTTCACCTTCAACAAAAAAGCAAGGCTAAACTTAAACTGCCACCACAAAAGTTGCCGAAGCAGGAAAATCAATCAAATAAAGACAAAGGCCTAAACTTATCTGATGATATTAAAACTGAGTTTTCGCAACCTGCATCCCGGCGATGGGAGCCCGTGAAATGGACTCCTGATTCCAGCCTGCTTAATCGGAAGGTTTTCAAAGACATGGAATTGTCAGAGAATCAAAAAGATAAACTTGTTGCACTTGAAACCTTCCATGAGATGCGAAAGCAAAATCTGTACAAAAGGTCAGATGTTGTTAAGCCTTTATCATTCGAAAAAATCGGATCAAAAAGGGTTAAGAAAAGACGTGGAACGGATGAAATGATAAGCTTCAGTCATGAACAGAAAATGAATGATTTCTCTTTGCGATACTCAACCGTTTCTGACAAAAATCAAAAGAGGCAGAACGAAGATAATAGGGCCCGGTCAGGATTTAAAAACTCATCAAAAGAGGAAGATTTATTCAATATTGATTCAGAGAAAAAGAAGAAAAATGACTTTCATCTTAAAAATGAAAGTCAGTCCGGTTCACAGGACAAGGTCGTTTTTAGCTCAACTGAACAGTCTGCAAAAGTGTTAAGAAATACCGGGCTTCCTTTTAGCAAATCCCAAAAGACCGTATCACAACATCCTGTCGAAAAAAATCAGGTTGACAACTTATTTCGGTCAGAAAGAACACCCCAACCTGAGAAGCAATCTAAGAGGATGGAAAACACAATGAATGAAACAGGGATGAACATGAATCTCTCATTTTCAAAAACCAAAAGAAACGAAGGATTAATGATCGAATAATGATTACCAAACTCGCAGATAAAACCCTGAATCTTGCACGACTCAATGAGTCTATCGACGAAAAGCAATCGAAACTGATTGATTCTCAGGTTTACTACATGCGGGAAAAATACGTTGACAGAGGCGGTCAATCAAATCCATATTACATCATCAGGTGTCATGAAAGGGTACCGTCACGATACGAAGATCTGCGTCATGAAGACCTGTATCAGTCAAAGAACCCGGGAATTTCCTACAAGCACATATGCCGTGCTGACCCGTTCCAGGAAAATGAATACTGGAAGAAAGTCACCGGAATATTCATCAAAGAACGGCTGGAAAACTTCAAAAAAATGGTACTTGAGAATTACCTGCAGCCACCAGGTACGAGGCATGGTAGCTATGGAAGAAACGAAGCGCATCAAAAATTTGAAGCTAAGCCGTTTGAGTTTGAAATAAGTTCACCATGGTCCTCCATCATTGGCCTTTGCCCACTATACGAAGGTGGAATAGCCGATTTTGGAGCCATTGAAGGGGTCCTGAAAAATTTCACACAGGATGAACTGAATCAACTGGAACTCATTATTACAAACCAGAAAGGAGACATTCTCAAGAGGAGTTTCAGTAGCGAAGGAAGGTTCTGGTTTGCCAAATTGCCCCCGGGCAACTACAGATTAGAAATCAAGGAGCATTTACTTTCATTAGAAAAGGGAACAAAACCATTTGGATGGATAAAAGGCAGATCGGTAAATGACCTGGGAGATTATCCAACAGTCAGACTGGAAGCACCCGATAAAACTATTTTCAACCTGCGGACTGATTCAATGGGCAATTATCAGGGACACCTCCCTCCTTTTACCTATACTGTCGGCATTCCCGGGCACTGGTTTAAATCGAAGATCAGGGTTGAAGGAAACACAATTATTTCCGGTATTCTGATGAATGATGCGCGTGAAGGAATGTACAACGCCAAAGTCATTCTGAAACAAAAATCTGTTGAAATAGCAACAACTGAAACTAATAAAGACGGATCGTTCAGGTTTGAACTGAGCACTCCGGGAAAATATATTCTTGAAGCTCCGGGGTATGGTCTTTTTGCTAAAAAAGTAGCACCGGCCAGTATTAGAGGAAAACTTAATAGCGGAGAACAAACCATCATTGAGCTTATCGCACGAGAAGAGGTTATTTCAACCACAATTACTTCTAATAGCGGAAGCTTCTCTTTCGATGGGTTAACAGCCGGAAAGTACACAGTTAAAACAAATCATCCTTTTACTACGGACAAAGTCTATTCGCTCGAAGAACAGGTTAAGGGTCTGCTGTATTCATTAGATAAGAAACCACTTGCAAACGAGACCATCAGCCTGATTCGATCAGTTGATAATACGCTTGTAGGAATGACTAAAACCGATAATGAAGGAGCCTTTCAATTTATCAAGGTCCCTGTCGGAAAATATATCATTAGCCTGGATGAAGTCAGATTCAGGGAGAAAGTCCTATATAAACTGACAGGTGAAATCACCGGTACACTGGAAGATGAAGATGGAGTGATATTATTTGGAAAAAGAGTTGTGCTATATGAGGAAAGAGATCAAAAACCCTTGCAATCCACTTTTACTAACAGAGAAGGACGATTCGCTTTCCAAAACATTCTTCCGGGTTCTTACTACCTGAAATGCGGTAACAAATCACTTAAACCGGACGATCATGGCTGAAGAGTACAAGGAGTCCATAGAAATTGAGGTAAAAGCCGGCCAGTCCGTTGTTCTGGATTTGATTGCAAAGAAAAAGGACAGCATTCCACCTACTGTTGAACTTAGCAACAAAGGTGCGCTCAGAGTTCTGCTCTCAGATTCCAGCAGTCAGTTCGATCACACAGACAGAACAATCTTTCTTAAATCAGGAAACAAAATATTAAATGAAAAAGTCGTCGAAGGTAAGGTTGAATTCAGGGAATTAGAACCAGGAATATATGAGATTTCTGCACTTGACTTTTCTTCACAACCCGAATCGAAGAGTATAAAAAAAGTCTCTGTTTCAAAGGGAACATTGATCAATGTTCCGTTGCAAATTGTAGATAATGAGATTGTGAAAACAGGTGTCTATACCCGCAAAAACAATCTTGGGTGGAGCAGGATGTATATGCACCTGTGGAAGCAGGCAGAAAAAGAAGGAAAAACCGAGTTAAACACCAGGGAACTGTGGGTGTTACAGACATGTGACATTATCAGCCATGGTTTTAGGAAGCTGACCCGAAGCAAGAATGAGGAAGATAAAGCAAAAGCACTCACCCTGAGAGTAACCCCCTCTGTCATATCATATGAAGATATGGTAGCTATTATTTCCACAAGACAGCCCTATTGGCTCAAGAAAAAGTTTATTCCTTTTGACAAAGACCTGAAGGACTTCAAGCATGAGGACAACTGGTTCTATCAGCACAACAAATACAAACAATACTTTCCTGCACCTGACGGGATTTCCAAAGAAGTATTTGATGGCTGGTGGAAAGATGCTGACAACACGGAGATAGAGGATGGTTTTTTGGAGGAGAAGTATGAAGAGGTGCCAATTGGAGCACCTCCTCCTCCTGATCCTGATCCGATAGTCGAAGAAGAGCAAGAAGATCTGGTTGGCCAGGCTGAACCAGCACCTCCATCTCCTGTAGCACTTTATCCTATTAATAATGAAGAAATAAGAATAAATCGCCCATATTTAAACATTTCCAATATATCTGAAACCGGAACCAAAACGTATGATTTTCAGGTATCATCCAGTGATACAGAATTTGAAAACAATCTAATAACTGAATTAACAGGCGTTCAGGAAATATCAGAAAATGGAATCACCTATGCTCAAATAACTCAATCTCTTGATGCTTTAGATAACAATTCGACCCCACCAGTAACTGGAATATATTTTTGGAGAGCAAGAGCGGTTCTAAACGGGCAGGCAGGTTTGTATTGTACACCACAGCAAATCACAATTAAGAACATATGGTCAGTTCATGGCAACAGTTGGCACTTTCCATTAGACAATGCTGCTACACCAGTTACAGGAACATTTATGGAAGGGTATTTTCATCACGCAGTGCATATGGGGACAGATTTTGGGTCCAATCTTGAACCTGTCAGGTCAGTTAGAAACGGAATTTTGAAATCCAAGAATACTTCCGCGGGAACAGTCGCTCTTAAACATGAAAGAGTTCCTCAAAATGATCTCCCAGATTTTTTATCGGGTGCAGGCCCTTGTACATTGATAAGTGAAGGCAGGCATATGGACCGTCTGACAGGGTTAAGAGTTGGTGTTATGATCAACCAGGGAACACAGGTTGGCCGATCTGACAGTACGCCTCCAGGTACACCCCCACATCTCCATTTTGATCTATATTCACCAGACAATGAGTTTTATAATCCTCAAAAATTTAATTATCAGGGATATACACTACCTACTGATGATAACATTACAATTGAGGGAATTTATTTAAGAGCAGAAAGCTACCTCAATCATAACACAAGAAGCAATTTCAGTGAAAAATGTCTTATCATAGCTCAGGTGACAGACAGAAATAGAAATTATCCAAACCGACCTGTTCTTGCGCCATATAGAGTAAGATTTAGCATCAATCATCCTTCGTTAACTGGAGATTCAACAGTTCGCGATATCAGGTTTGATACATTTCTCCCTGGGGTACATCAGGATAGTGATTTTTTTGCATATCAAAATCAATCTCAAAAATCAACACAATACATGCTTGTGGGGAGGTCAAATGCAGCGCTAAATATTAATAGAGATCTATCCTTCCTTTTGTATTGTAATTGGTCAACAATCAACTATAGACGAAATACGTCTGCAAGAAACATCTACCAGATTGAAGTCAATGCTGAAGATGTTTTCGGTAATAGTGCAGAGACAAAACAATATGATATTGGAGTAGAACTGAGGCTGGAGAATAAGGAAAATAATATTATTCAACTGGCTGTAATCAACCATAATAGTACCAACATTAGACTCCACTCTACTTCCGGTGACAATCACACCCATTATAGCAATGAAACATATGATATAAATGTAATTAATATCCTTTCCGATCAGGGACCTATTGAAAACCTGATTGGGCTAATAAATGTAGATGAGAACATACAGGTCCAAAATGGTGAAATGGGAATACTAGAAATTACACTTGAGACTGCAAATATTTCAGAATTCACAATAACAGCAACGTCAAACCTTGTTACAGACATTTTTGCTCAGCTAAGAGTTATCATTTAGCAATTCAATTGAGGATATTTTATCAGAAACTGGGTTATTGGAATTGAAATCCATCTTCCTATTTCTTTCACGTTTTCTACAACTAATTTATTACTTTCACGTTTTCTACAACTAATGACCAGCAATGGTCTTTGAAATCATAAGAAAATATGAAAGGAACACATCTTGGTGAACTGGAAGAATTGATACTCCTTACGGTTGGTTCGCTCTTTGATGAAGCGTACGGTGTAGCAGTAATGGATGAATTAAGAGTACAAACCGGACGGGACCTCAACATCAGTGCCGCTCATGCCGTACTTCGCCGACTGGAAGAAAAAGGTATGCTTAAATCAAGAATGGGCGGCTCCACAAGTGAACGTGGTGGTCGTCGAAAACGATTATTCACGCTTACAAAGGCCGGGAAAACAGCCCTTGATCAGACCATATCCATTCGGACGTCTCTTTACAATCGTATTCCAGATCTGAAGTTCAATTTCTCTGCATGAAGCAATCCGATCCACCATATTGGGCAGATCGGTTTCTAAGATGGTATTGCCATCCTTATTTTCTGGAAGAAATTGAAGGAGACATCTATGAACTATTTGATCGACGTGTCGAAGTACAAGGACTAAAAAAGGCGCGTATCAAATTCATATGGGATGTTTTTAGATTTTTTCGGTGGTCAAATATTAAAAAGTCAAACTCAAAATTTACAAACATGAATCAGGCACTACTTTTTAGAAACTACCTGAAACTGGGGATGCGGAATATCCGAAAAAACCTGGTTTCCTCTTCTATAAATATCATAGGTCTTGCCATTGCAATTTGCTTTGCCATTTCTATTTACATCTTCACCGACATGCAACTCCACATGGATCGGTTTCATACCAAAGGAGACAGAATTTATCAAATAACAAATTATGTCGATCGGGAGGGCAGAGATTCACAATGGGGTGACTCCCCTATTCAGCTTGGACCTCAAATTGCAGCAGACCACCCGGGTGTTGAGGCATTTGCGCGAATTGAATACAGAGGAGCGAGTATTCGTTTTAACACAGATGTGTTCGATGAGCTCGTAACTTTTGTTGACCCGTCATTCATGGAAATTTTCGACTTTCCCATGCTTGCAGGAAACAAACAGGTCTTATATGATAAGAATAAGATTGTGATAAGTAAGGAGATCGCCATCAAATATTTCAGTGATCAGGATCCTGTCGGCCAGGAAATGTCATTCAAATTCGGTAATGGTAAAATTAGCAGGATGACTGTCGGAGCTGTTCTGGATGAAAGGCCCTATAACTCAAGTATTATAGATGACATCTATGTGCCAATGGAGAATTTCTTTGACATACAATTTGATGATAATTATAACTGGTCTTTCTTCACTGATGCAACTTTTGTGCTGATGAAAGAAGGGGAAAGCATTGAAGCAGTTGCGGATTCTTATCCTGATTACATTGAAATGCAGCAGGGAAGCAATCCTGAGTGGAAGATTCGCCAGTTTGAGCACATTCCCCTTTACGACCTTTCAACACAAAGCTATAAACTCGTGGGGAGCGTAAGTGGCGGAGGTCATCCCGGTGGCCGACTTGCGATGATTGTTATCGCTGCATTCCTGCTTGCCATGGCTTGTTTTAACTTCATGAACATCTCTGTAGTTAGTGCTACAAAACGCCTCAAGGAAATTGCTCTAAGGAAAGTAATGGGCGGAGTACGGAAACAAATCATCAATCAGTTCCTCGTTGAAAATACCCTCCAGTGTTTTTTCGCATTAGTCCTTGGAACTCTGCTGGCTTACTTTCTGCTTATCCCATGGCTGGATATACTTATCGTACAAATGGAACTGGAGTTCAGAACCAATGAGCCAACATCCCTAATTATCTTTTTTATCGCACTGCTCTTAGGTGTTGGTCTTATATCAGGAGCCTATCCTGCATTCTACATTTCACGTTTTGATCCCATAACCATATTCAAAGGGACACAAAAATTTGGATCTAAAAATGCCTTCTCGAAAATTATGCTGGGCTTTCAATTCTTCCTTGCCGTACTCACTATTGTAAGCTGTTTTGTAATGACTGATCAGAGCATCTACCTTTCTAAGAAAGACTGGGGCTATGATCCATCCGGCTCTTTTTCGGTGTATGTGGAAAGTGCGGAGCAATTTGATTTGCTTAGAAATGCAGTGATTGCAAACCCCGATGTAATGACCTATGCCGCTTCTGATTACCTGATAGGCAGAGGAGTCCCTTCTAAATCACTTGAACATGACAATAAACAGATTCCGGTACGGTTCTTTAGCGTTTCAGAAGGATACTTTGAAACATTCCGGCTCCGATTAAAAGAAGGAAGATTACTTACAGATCAGGTATCCGATCAGGAAAGCGGGGTTATTGTAAACGAAAAATTCGTGAATCAAATGGGATGGGAAAATCCAATAAGTCAAACATTCATGTTCGACAGTGTACGTAGAACAGTTGTTGGCGTTGTAGAAGATTTCCACTATTATGATTTCTTCTCGGAAGTAGACCCTGTGGTTATAAAAGGTCTTGATAAAGGCTCCGTGGGATATTTGTCCATCAGGACTGACCCTGAAAAAGTAGCAGAGCTGGAACAATTCACAAAAGCAGCATGGCAAAAGATTGCACCTAATGACCCTTTCGATCGTGTCTTTCAGGAAGAGGTTTTTAACGAATTCTACAGGGAAAACAGAACCACCATTTCCATACTCATGCTAATCACCGGAATAGCTATTGTACTGGCCTGTCTTGGGCTCTACGGACTGCTCTCTTTTAACATACAAGGTAAACTGAAGGAATTCAGCGTGAGAAAAGTCCTTGGTGCAGATTCCAAAACACTGGCAAAAATTGCTGGAAAACAATATTCATGGATTCTGATCATTTCTTTCATTATCGGTGCTCCACTTGGTTTTTTAGGCATGCAGCAGCTGATCGTGAGCATTTTCCCCGATAATAAGGGGCTATCTGCCATTCCGTTTGTCGTTGCAATACTGCTGATTGTTATCACTATGACCATCACCGTGGCAGGTCAGGTGAAAAAAGTCATCAAAGTAAACCCGGCTGATATATTGCGAAGTGAATAGCTGAAATAATTATCCAACAAAAAAGGCTGACTCAATTGAGTCAGCCTTTTTAATTCAAGAAAGAAGGTAATCAGTTGTCAATGAACTCTTCAAACGTCTTGAGCTCAATATTGGTAATTCCTTTTCCTTCCATATACTTCTCCATTTTTGGTACTCGCTTAGATTTAATGAAACTCAAATCATTTTTAGCTTTATCAAAGCGCTCTGTCAGCAGACTTAAATTGGCCATTTCTGAAGACGATGGTGCCTGGAAACCAGAAGCGATTTTACTATATAAATCGGCAATTTTACTACGCAACTTAGGCTCTCCCGAGTTTACATAGTTATCTCCCGAGGTAATAGTCAGTGTTTCCTTCAGTTCATTCAGATCACTAATCACGGCTTCTGCCGACTTACTGCCTCCCTGTTTAGAAACTTCTTCTGCTTTTGCCAGGATTTCATCAATCTCATAGACCATGTAAGCGAGTTGCTCAGACATATTGTACAACTGAATGGTTGTTTCATAGTTGGCCTTTCTTTCTTCATCTGTGATGAGAGAGTTTGGATCATTCTTCAGGGTAAGAGTAGTCTCAAACGTTTCCTTTCCCTTTGTCATCACCACTTTGTAATCACCGGCAGGAACTCTCGGGGAAGTAAATCCGCCAAATGCCAGGCTTGCTCCTTTCGCCATTTTAGGTTGTTTTACCAGACCATTCCATTCTACCAGATTGATCCCTTTTGATTTTCCAGGAGAAATATCGATCAGTTTCTTACCTGACATATCCTGAATCTCCATTGACATTTTACCGAAAATGTGCTTCTTTTTCAGATAGTAGACGATTTTCGCATTGTCATTGCTGTTCGCACCAACAAATTCCCGCTCAGTCGCAGTACCTCCAAAGGTGCTGGTCTCTCTGAGTATGCCTGGTCTGGTTTCAAAGAAATGAACATCTCTTGCCAAAACTTCCTGATTGATCTGTCGCAATGGACTGATGTCATCAATAATGATCACTCCACGCCCGTGTGTTCCCAAAACAAGATCATTTGTTTGCTTTTGCAGATCGATAAAATGAACAGCAACAGGAGGCACACCATTGGTAAACTGATTCCAGTTCTTTCCTCCATTGATGGTCACATATAATCCAAATTCAGTTCCCAGAAATAACAGGTTCTCATTCTCATAGTCCTCCTGAATATTACGCGCAAAACCATAGATTTCATCCGTAACAATTGATGTCCAGGTCTGACCGAAATCAGTTGTCTTGTACGCATACGTATTCATATCTCCAGAAGTGTGCCCGTCCAGTACTGCGTACGCTGTACCTTCTCCATGTACACTTGCTTCGATATGATAGACCCAGGTGTTTGCAGGTACACCACTCAGATTCGATGTGGTATTCGTCCAGGATTTACCACCGTCTCTGGTGACCTGAATATTCCCATCATCCGTACCGACCCAGATTACATTCTCGTTCAATGGAGATTCTGCAATTGTGAAAATGGTACAATGCTTTTCAGCACCAGAATTGTCAGTGGAGATTCCGCCTGATTCTTCCTGATTTTGCTTTGACTTATCATTGGTTGTCAGGTCCGGAGAAATAATTTCCCAGGTATCTCCCATGTCTTCCGACTTGTGCAGATACTGACTTGCCATGTAGAATCTGTCAGGCTGCTTATCACTGACTGCCATTGGCGCATTCCAGTTAAACCGAAGCTTGTCATACCCTTTTACTTCAAGGGGCTGTATGGTCTCAGTAGTCAGTCTTTCCATATCGTACCTCCAGACATTCTGTGCACCCTGCATTTCTGAGTAAAGAATTTGCTTAGTCGGGTGAGGTAAAACTCTGAAACCATCTCCTACTCCCACCACGTTCCAGTCTCTGCCTTCTACACCCCCGGGAGATGAAGAAGGACCATACCATGAACCATTGTCCTGAAGTCCTCCATAAACATTATAAGGCTCTTCATTGTCCACACTGACGTGATAGAACTGCGAAAGTGGGAGATTGGCTACAATCTCCATTGTTGTGCCACCATCCCATGATCGATACATACCTCCATCGGTTCCGACATACATTCTGTCAGAATTCTTAATATCAAACAGAATATCATGAATGTCAGGGTGCATTCCTCCCAGATTTTTAAAGGTCTTACCCCCATCTCGACTAATAGATCCGAATAATCCCGCTTTAACAACGACATCAGGATTTCGCGGGTCGATCACAATTCTTGAAAAATAGAATGGTCGTACGACCAGCCCAAAATCGCTATTCAACAATTCCCAATTATCTCCCGCATCCGTTGACTTATACAAACCTCTTTTGGTCTCGTCTTCTGTTTCAAGCACTGAATAGAGAATCTTGCTGTCTGAAGGTGCTACCGCTACTGCAATTCGGCCAAGTTTCCCTTTTGGAAACCCATTATGAATTTTTCCCCAGGTCTTACCACTATCTGTAGATTTATACAAAGCACTTTTATCACCACCGGAATTAAATCCCCATCCACTTCTTCTGAACTCCCACATGGAAGCATACAGTATATCCGGGTCATTAGGATCCATGATGACATCTCCACAACCTGTTGTAGCATCAATGTAAAGCACTTTATTCCACGTTTCCCCTCCGTCTTCGGATTTAAAAACTCCCCTTTCCTCACTATCACCCCATAATGCTCCAAGAACACCAACGTACATGATATTCGAGTTTTCCGGATGAATTTCTATGCTGGAAATACGTTCGGATTTATCAAATCCTTTTTTAACCCATGATGTCCCGCCATCAATGGACTTATATAAGCCATCTCCAACTGAAACGCTATTACGGGTCCAGGTCTCTCCTGTCCCTACCCATATCACTTTGTCAGGATCGTTTGGATCCAGTTTTACCTTCCCTATGGATTGTGCATAGTCATCGAAAATTGGCTGAAATGCAGCACCGCCATTTGATGATTTCCATACTCCGCCACCGGCTGATCCAACATAAACGATCCGGTCATTCGTCGGATGGTTTTCCAGGTCGTTTATTCGACCACTCATAATTGCCGGGCCAATGTGCCTGGCGCTCATATCTCCAAAAAGCTCTTTTCCTTTTAGGGTGATCTCAGTTTCCTGAGCAAACCCGCCAATTAGAAAAAAGACAGAGAATGAAAATATCAATACGATTTTCTTCATGTCCTTCATACCTGAATTGTTTTTAATTCTCAATTGCCTCCGGCAGGAAATTTGAATACACTGGCATCAATTTCGGGGTTGACTTCAATTGATTCAATTGTTAACGGTGATGAAGGACCGTCTTTTACTCCCTGAGTCATAGCAAATGGAAAATAAAGGCCCTCAACTTCCTGATAATCACTCATAGTTACTCTCCCAATACTTCCGGCTCCAGGTCCTGCCTTTACTTCTGCATCCTGAGCGATAGGAATAAATGCTTCTGTGTCAAAATAATAGAACGTAACATCCTCCACTTCTTTGCCATCAATTGTTAGTGGTTCTTTGGTCAGCTTGATTTTGTAGGTCTCCGCACCATCAATGGTTTCCCTGCCCATCAATTCCACCTTGTATCCTTTTTCTTTGTAATCAAGAAAAGAATCCGGAAAATCATTGAGGTTCAATTTAAAATTAGCTGTTGTTTCGGCATCTGATTTTTCAGCCTTCATGCTTTGCATATTGATGCTCCAAAGGTTTTCTCCATCATATACTCCCTGATAAAAGTCGGTGCCCTGAACATTAAATTTTGTATACTGTCTTCCATCAGTCATCTGAACCATTTCCAGTGGGAATTCCATCCCCTGTTGATTTACTTTGGCTTTCATCCTGATACCTTTGAGTTTCTTCCAGTTGTCCACTCCGCCTGTGTTTTCAAAATATCCGTTGATGATTTCATCAACTGTAGCGTCCTGAGCAGATACACCCATGACCATTGTCAATGTTAGTACTGCCGTCAATAATGTGATTTTTTTCATGATATGGTTTTTTTAAATGTTAGTTGAATGATAAGTCGTATTTATTACACCGAATTAAAAATGATGTTAAATTTTGATAAAAAGTTACAGTTCAGATTATTTTCTACCGATCAAATTGCAATCCGTCCCAGTCTTCGAAGCGATAAATATTGGTCTCTTTGATCCAGGCATTGTATTCTTCTGCAATCCTCAGGATGTCCTCTTCTGTATTGAAATAACCGAACCTTTCACTTTTAATCTTATCTGCCAGTTCCTCATAATCAGAAACCAGTTTAGCTGCCTTCTTTTCAAACCTGCCCAGGTAAAAGTCTGAAATCACTTTACCATCTTTTCGAAACATCAATCCGGATTCCAGGTTGTCTTGTGTTATCGGAGAAGTATAGTATTCCCGATAAATGGATAAGGGCCCTTCGCATAATACTACCGTGAAATCTCCGGCGATCGAGTTCCCCATATTTGGGTTGCGAAACAGGTATTCATCGAACACAATGTATGCCAGTCGCTCTTTCTCCACACGTTCAAAATTCTCATCCAGCAGCTGCTGTGTCTTGTCAATCAGACTGGATAATCCGTCATACTGCCATTTTAATTCTTCGCTGTTTCCCCTGATGTAAATCAAAAGGAGTGTAGTGGTATCATAATAGGTATAGGATTGATCTATTTCCCAGAATTTGTCATCGGTCAACGCTCTTCCTTTTTGGATGTATGGCTTCTCTTCGAAGAACTTTATCCATTTATCCGTTTCAAGCGGGTCCTGTGCCTGCAGCAGGAAATTGCACGCCGTTATTAGCAAAATTGATAATAAACACTTCATGTGATGTTGGTTGGGTAACAACAAATGTCAGGAATATTTTTAAAAAACGACCTCCCAAAATCAGATTTCCTCAATCCTTATTCAGGAATACAAGCCGTAACGGCGATGCGAGAGGCATTGAACCCGTCTGAAATGTGCGCAATTCGAATGGGCTGTGCGGCCTTCAATAATCAGGTCTTCAGGTATTCCTTAAAGACAATACTATTTCCGTCGGGATCGAAAACTGCCACCGTTTTAAGTTCCTCTGTAATCTGTAATTCTCCCAGCATTTTTCCATTGTGCTTAAGTGATTTATCTATGGACTGCTCAATAGTATTAACTCGTATATCAAATTGCTGACGATTCCTGTTTGCATCTATGCCGGCAATTTCTGCCGGGCAGAAAAGGAGTTTAAGTCCGCTCCATTCTGTAGAATAAAGACTCGTTCCGTACATCTTCATTTCTGTAAATTCAACCCCAAAAACATTGGAGTAAAATTCGAGCATTTGATCCATGTTGGTGACGGCAATGGTAAGTCCCTCGATCTGATAATTGCCTTCTTTCATGGTAGGAAGATACCGGGTTTTCTATTTCGTGACATAATCGCAATGATAAGACAGGATTTCAGGCAAATTGGTTGATCCATTCTGTCATTTGAACGAAAAATTTACGGAAAAACACTGTGAGTCACTAATAGAAAATATATTCGAACCAACGTCATATCAGGACCAGGAATGATAAACCTTCCAGAAAAAGCAAATCAGGTAAAAACTTCATGGTCAATGGAAGAGGGTGTCGAAATCGCATTGCAGGGAGACACTATAGTTGATTTCATTGATTTCACGGAGTATGTAGTCACCAGTCTTGCCCGGATTTTATCGGTCAGGTATGTAGCTGTTGCCATTCCGGATGAATCAAATGAAAAGAGATTGAAGGTCCTTAAAATGTGGGAGAATGATCATATAAGAGAACCATTTGAATATCCTTTGACAGATACACCCTGTGAGCGGCTCTACGCTGAAAAGAAATCAATTATAATCAGGGATGGTCTTCAGAATGAATATCCTCAAAATCAGTGGTTTAGTGCATCCGGTTTAGACAGCTATTATGGTATCCCATTATTTGATTCAGAGCAGTCTTTAATTGGTCACATCTATTTGATGGATAACAGCCCTGTCTTCATGGATCATCGTCATGAAATACTACTGAAGCTATTTGCCCGGCTTACTGAGGGTAAACTTGAACGGCACCTAAAGAAACAATCGACCCGATCTGCCGACTACTTTACTAACAACAATCAGGAGTTGTTGAACTACCAGCAGGCAGTTGCCGAGCTTGACACTTTTTTTTATAAAGCTTCCCACGATATACGAACTCCCATAACGGCAATTGAAGGAGTATATAATATCATAAAAGTTGATCCTGCTCTGGCAAAAAATCCTGTTCTTAAACTTTTGGAAAAACAAATCATCAAGATCAAGGCCCTGAACGCAAGCATCATAGAAGTTGGCGGCATTCGATCAAGAATGCGTGAATTTGTACCACTCAATTTGAATGTGCTTGTGAGTGAAGTTGTCAGCTCTATTAACACCCAAAAAGAGGTGGTTCCCACCATTGATATCCATCCTGACCTTCAGATTACCTCTGATCGCTACCTGTTGTCCATGATTCTTAAAAGCATTATTACCAACAGTTTCCAATACCTTGATGAATCAAAAAATAATCCGGGCATTGACATTTCAGCATCTGAAGCAGAAGGAAGGATTATCATGTCAATTCAGGACAATGGTACCGGAATCAATCCACATCTCGCAAAAAAACTCTTCTCTATGTTTTATAGGGCCGATACGAATAGAAGTGGTTTTGGTCTTGGACTTTATAAAGCAAAAATGGCGGCCGACAAACTGGGTATCGACCTTGCCATTGATTCAATTGAAAATGAAGGTACAATTGTAAGGATCAGCTGTTAGAACCCTACAATTTCGAATTCTGTCCTTCTGTTAGCCGCTCTTCCTTCTTTCGTTGTGTTATCCGCAATAGGCTGAGTCTCCCCGTACCCCTTTGCCTGCAATCGTGATTTATCCAGACCAGCCAGAACCATGTAATTAACAACTGCTTCAGCCCGTCTGGTTGATAAAGCCAAATTATTCGCATCTGATCCCTGACTATCAGTATGTCCCCCAATTTCAATGATCATGGAAGGATTCTCTTCGAGCAATTTAACTGCCTTGTTCAACTCCACGTAACTTATTGGTTTAAGCTCCGCGCGTCCTGTTTCGAAAAAGATATTGTTTAGGACTACCTTGGTTCCCTTCTTAATTGGCTCAAGATTGATGTCTTTGGTGATTTCCTGATAAGTTGTGTCTTTAGGAAGCTCAAAACTTTGTGAGTAGAAAAAATACCCCTCACTACTTGCCGATACACTGTAATTTCTCCCTGCAGGTAATACGACCAGATACTCTCCACTTTCAGAATTACTCTTATTTACGGCAAGCAGCTCACCTGTTTCCAAATCTTCTACCAGCACGAGTGCTTCAAGCGGTTCCGATGATTCCGCATTGGAAACTATTCCCTGAACTACCGCAGTTGGTTTTGGTTTAAGGTGATCGGGTAGCTCCACTTTGTAGAGATCAAAATTATTTTCGTCTCTTCTTGAAGACGCCATGTAACCAAATCCTGATGCTGAGATGCTAAAGTTCGTATCATCACCCTCAGAATTAATTGGTTTGCCTAAATTTTCCGGTTTCGACCATTTATTATTTTCAAATACGCTGTAGAAAATATCATTTCCACCGAATCCGGGATGTCCGGCTGTAGAATAATAAAGTGTTTTTCCATCCGGGGCAAGGTATGGACTACCATCACTTAACGGGGTATTGATTGTGCTTCCCAGATTCTGAGGAATTCCCCAGTCCCCAAGATGGTTCTTCTCTGACATGTAAAGGTCAGCACCACCGTAACCTCCACTTCTTGTTGAAGCAAATATGATCCGATTCCCGTCAGAACTAATTGTGGGCTGAGACTCCCAGTCTTCACTGTTGACCACATTTCCCATATTAACCGGCTCAGTCCAGGTTGTTCCATTCAATTCAGTAATGTAAAGATCGCAGCTGCCCACTCCTTTTGTTTCACTGCATTTTACATAGACCATCATCTGTCCGTCTCCCGTAAACGCAGACCCAAAATCATTTCCGGTTGAATTCAGAGGTGCGGGCAATAGCTGAGGTGTACTCCAGACATCATTTTTAAGATTTGAAAAATAAATATCCTCACCATAGTCATTGGGTTTTGAATTTTCATTTCTGAAATCAAATCCTCCCTGTCGCACGCTTGTAAAATAGAGTCTGGTCCCTGTAGGGTTCACCTGTGGCATATAATCGCCTGAAATACTATTGACCGCATCGACGGGTTCAGGTTCAGAGGTTGTATTGGGCTGTTCCCTTAGAATCACACTTTCAGAAGCATAAATAAGCCTGTTCTTCGCCCGATGTTCAATTCTGGTATTTTTCGGTGTTTTGGGGATTTTGGCGAGATACTTTTTAGCATAGAAGCCCGCATTCGTCAGTTGATCCGTCGCTATATACGCTTTTATAATTTCATAGTAAAAAGAAGAATTGTAGTCAGGGCTTATTTTTTCAAGGTTTCTAAATGCAAAAATGGCTTCATTATGCATTTCTTCTCTGGCGTAAGTCATGCCCAGATAATACCAGGCATCCTTGTAATCGTTCTTCACCTTAATGGCTGCCTGAAATTTCTCAATGGCCCCTTTTGAGTCTCCGACATTTAATGCCTTAATCGCCTCACGGTAGAGACCATTTGCATTTGGCTGGGTTTGAGCCATTGCAAAAAAGGAAAAAAGTAAAATGAATAAATAGCTGGTAATCAATCGTTTCATAGTAATCTGTAGGTTAAAACTTAATGCTCATCTAAAGATAGAAGGATTTATTCTTCTAATTCAATTGATCATCTATTTTTACAGGGTTACCAACTTTTTGATTTTGAGGATTCCTGTCGTTCTACTCATCGTATTTCTTTCAAATCCGGTTATTTCTCAGACCTGTCTTCAGAAACTGGACAGTGCAGAATACTTCACCTATATAAATCAGGAAAAGGCGAAGTTCTATGCTTCAAGCGTTCTGGCAGATCTTGATTCTTCAAAATGTGTGATAGAAATCGGAATTGCCGGAGCATACAACAATGTCGGATTAATACTCTGGGAAACAAATGACAAGAAAAGAAGTCTTTATGCTTTTCAAAAGGGATTAAGTCAGGAGCTTAAATCAAAAGACTCAGCGAACACCGAATTGTTAGGCATATATTATAACCTTTCAGCCCTTTATCAGGAAATAGGATCTTTCAAAGAGGCCGCAAACTACCTGAGACGTGCAGGTGTGGTAATTGAAACCAATCTAAAGGGAAATACACCCGATGAACTCACCTACCAGTTCAGACAGGGCATTTTTCACCGTGCTGTTGGTAACTTTAATGAAAGCATAAGTGCGCTGGAATCCGCCATCAGACTCAACAGTACACTAAATGATGACTCGACACAGATTGCACTACAAATTGCGCTAGGAACCACATACAAGCAGTTTGGAGATTTCAAGAAGAGTGAAGAAGCGCTTGTAAAAGCTATCGAGCAATCAAAAGGAAAGAATGAAATCCAACATCTAACCGCCATTGACAGACTTTCTTCTTTAAAGATAGACCAGGGAGAATACTCTGACTCTGAAAATTACCTGCTCTATAACCTTGAACAGAAAAAGGAGAAATTTGCGGGAGACCCACTCTTAATTCTTGAAACACTGAACGGTCTTGGCGGCTTGTACTATAAGCTGAACGACCTGGTATCGGCCAATGACTATATGAATCAGGCACTTGAATCTTCAGGTCAGATCAGGAATATTCGTCCTTATATGATCAATAATCTTGGGACCATCTATATGAAACAGGGTGATCTTGAGAATGCCCAGAAGTATTTTGAAGAAAGTTCGGAGGGTTTTAAATCACTTTTTGGAAGCATGAATCCGGACTATGCGAGTAGTCTTAATAATCTGGCCTATACGTATAAGGAGCAGGGGAAATTGAACGAAGCTCTCAACCTTTACACCAAGGTTCTGGACATGGATAAGGTGATTTATGGCGAGAATAATCAACGCTACGCTACCTCCCTTAATAATGTCGCATTGCTATATCTGCAGCTGGGCAACACGTCTCTGGCAGGCAAGCTGCTTCAACGGGCAAAAGAAATTCGTGCGAATGCGCTTGGGGACTTTCATCCATTGTACATCAAAACACTAAACGATCTGGGTATTTATTATCTGATTTCAAAAGACAGCATCAAAGCGATGGATGAATTCAATCTGGCGCTTAAATCTGAAATTAAGCACATGGAAGACATTTTCCCTGTCCTTACGGACAATCAACGGAAGCTATATTTTGATCAGGCACGATCAAATATTGAGCGTTTCTGTTCACTCGCTTTTAAAGACCGATTCATTAACACCCTTTATGCTGAAGATGCTCTGAATCATTTCATCAACACAAAAGGAGTTCTCTTTTACGCATCTGAAAAGATGCGAAGGCTTGTTCAGTCAAGTGGAGACAATCAAACCAAAAGGACCTATGATGACTGGAGGGAAAAGAAATATAAACTCGCGCAAGCTTATCTTTTGACACAGGACGAACGTCGAATTCAGGGAATATCCATTAAAGATCTGGAAGATGAATGTGCGGCGCTTGAAAAAAAACTCGCCCTCAAGTTCAAAGTTTTCTCCGATCAGGAAAAGACATCTTATCATAAATGGCAGGAAATCAGCAACTCATTGCCAGACAGTACGGTAACGCTCGATATTATTCAGTATCGGAATTATACAGTCGAGGTAATTGATAAAAAAATTAACCAGGGGTTTGAAGACAAATCACATTATGCTGCTTTTATCATAGGGAGTGACAGTCTGTTGCAGCCTGTGAAATGGCCTGAAGATGCAGACTTTGAAAAGGGGTTTGCTCAATACAGAAACTCATTAAAGTTTGGTGTGAAAGACAGGGCCAGCTACAAAACTTTCTGGGAACCCATCGATCAACACATGGAGAATGTCAGCAAAGTTTACCTTGCCCCCGACGGAATCTATCACAAACTTAATCCTGCGGTATTCTTCAATTCAGAACGCAACCTCTATGTATCCGATGAATATGATATTGTCAATATAACCAGTGGGAAGGACCTGCTGTACAGAGAGGATAAAAAACTAACAAGGGAAGCCAAAATATTTGGGAATCCCGATTTCTCCAGGATAGAGGGATTTACGCTGAACCAGTTGCCTGGCGCAGAAAAAGAAGCAGGTGACATTACAGAAATACTTGATGTCAGAAAATGGAAGTCAGAGACTTTCTATTTCAGTGCTGCCACAGAGGAGCAGGTGAAAACGCTATCAAATCCTGGGATTATCCACCTGGCAACTCATGGGTATTTTGATGACGATCCGAATCATGTTGATCCACTGCATAGCTCCGGCATCTTTCTGAGCAAAGCCGAAGGCAGCAATAATGACGGGTTACTCTCGGCATATGAGGCGATGAACCTGGCACTGGATCAGACCAATATTGTGGTATTGGCAGCCTGTGAGACAGGGCTGGGTACTGTACAGAACGGTGAGGGGGTATTCGGACTGCAGCGGGCATTTCTTGTGGCCGGAGCTGATAACGTACTGCTAAGTCTTGTGAAGATTAACGATCAGGCGGCTCGTAATTTCATGAACCTGTTTTACAAAGCACTACTGCAGGATGAAGATCCGCAACGTGCATTTTTCAATGCGAGAGCACAATTCAAAAAAATGGACTCAAACCCTTATAATTGGGGCGCCTATATCCTGGTTTCAAAAGGATGATTTGTTAGCAATTTATTGGGGGCTTTTCGAAGGAAAGACAGCTTCACGCCAGGTACTTTCATCTACAAAATCAGAAATTGAGAGTACAGATGAACCATAAATCCGGATGGTACTTCCTGAAGGAATAACCTCTTCTTTTATCCCATTCCATTCAATCAATTCCTGCTTTTCTACTCCTATTTTCTCCGCTAAAGCATTTATCGGGTGTTCATTTCTCAAAATGTAAGTCTGAGCGCTTCTTAGTTGTAAATCGTTTTCCGACTCAACTACCAACTCAACCCTGCGACTGAATATCCTTCTGTAAATATGATCATCTGCTGCATCAGGCTTGAGTTCCCCACGGGCAAAGACATTAATTTTCTCCAGTGGTATTCCTTTTATGGCAAGATATGCTTTCACGGCAAGTCCTCTTTTACCACTCAGGTCAACATTAAATGAATCAGTTCCCAATTGATCCGTATATGCTAAAACACTGATCGATGTGTATTCCTTATCTGAGAGCTGTCTAATCAATTCATCCATCATCTTTTTGGCCTCCGGTCGCAGCATAACATGACCATAGCCAAAATAAGCAGTTTCAAATGTTGTCCTTGAAGGCCTTCCAACTGCTGCTGTGGCTGCAGCAAGAGAATCCGCAGAATCATCAGCCGCCGTACGAAGAATTGCCGGCTTGGGTTTATCACGCTTCACAGGGTCAAATAAGTCATATCCCTGATAGTCCTCCACTCTGAAGGTAACAAGATCCAATGAACGGACATCTCTGTATCTGGAAACGATGCGAGAATCAATCAAAGATTCTCCTGAAATAAGGAGTGATAGAAACAACCGCTCTCCGCTCACGGGAAACGAATAAAGATTAAGACTTTTACTGTCTTCCCTATTAGATGAGAGGAAACCGATGGAGTCTGAAATTGCAAAATACGTATCATCCAGCGTCGAGTTAAAAGGATACCCCAAATTGTATACTTCCGGCTCGAAAAACGACTCCCCTTTTGCTGCATACAAGTCATAACCGCCATATCCCACATGCCCGTTACTTGAGAAAATCAGGCAATTAAAGGCTGATGAATAATAGGGTGTTATATCATTTTCCGTTGAGTTGATCACATCCCCCATGTTAATGGCTGGTGTCCATGATTCCTGCTCCAGCCCCTTCAGACTCATCCAGATATCACTCGCCCCAATGCCTCCCGGGCGATCTGAGCTGAAAAAGAGTGTATCTCCGGTAAATGAAATGGTGGGCTGCTTATTCTCCGAACCAGGCTCGTTGATATACTCATTTAATAAAACAGGGGCTGTCCATTTCTCATCCACCAGATAGCTGACCATAATCCCGCATCCGGATCCATTTTCACCGCTGCATGATGAAAAATAGAAGGTCGAACCGTCTTTCGTAAATGATCCTGATCCTTCTGCCCATTTTGTGTTCAAAGCAGTAAAGCCCTGCTTTGATGAGGCTATTCTCCAGCGATCATTATTCCTTAGTTCATAGGCGACCAGGTCAGGGAGTACTCCATCGAACTGCAGTCCTTCATATTGCACCCCAGGAAGATTTCGTGTGGAAGCAAAAACCACCTCCTTTGTGGATGGGTTTATCACCGCACCAAAATCATGGAACTTTGAGTTGATGTCATCCATGAGTGTTACACTATATCCTTTATCTTCCTGCTTTTGCCTTAATGCCAACAGGCATCCCTCCTTTTGCTTTCGTGATAATTGTATTACATCAGGTTCTGCGCTGGGCAGAGAAATGAGGTAAGAATAAATTGAATCTGCTTCTTCAAACTTACTCTCCAGCTTTAACAGATTTCCGTAATTATATAAAGCCCGTGCCTGGAATTGATTCGCTTCACCCGTTCCAAGTTCGATGAACGTCTCTTTTGCCTCGCGGTATCTGAGTGTTTTGTTGTAGCAAAATCCTAATCGGTATTTTGCCAGGTAATTCTTTTTGTCAATTCGTGAAATTTTTTCATAGTACTCAATGGCTTCAAGGTACTGAGCAGTCTCAAACAGTCCATCTGCAATTTGAATAAGCTTTGGAACCGATTGGGCGGATACTGAAAGTGAAAGGACGGTGAGGAGAAATATCCAATACGGCTTCATGGCTTAGAAAATAGGACTTGAGATGTTTCTGAAAGTATCTGCAATGCTGAAGTCGTAAGTTAGAGAAATCTCATAAGATGGCAGATTGTTTCCCAGTGCCTGATTAATATCAAACGATCGCGTGTTCAGATCAAAGCTCCCGCCAATTCTCAGGTTGTCAATTTGAAAACCTCCCAAAACAATGATTGAATCTCCAAATCGGTACCATGCGCCGGTTTGCAGCAAAATAGCTGTCTTTGATCGTACGGAGCTAACCAGTGTTGAAAAGTACATCCCGGCATTAATCTGACTGTTTCCTCTTGAATACAAAGCATAACCGGAAGGATGCATATAAACGCGAGGTGCAATATCCATTTTAGCGGAACCAAAAGCTCTGTAAACCCGGTATCGCTGAGTGGCCCCAAAGCCATCCTGTGATACTTCAGGCTCATTAAGGTTGTCTATACTGGCTCCCAGCAAAATGCTCTTATCCCTTACATACAGATTGTCGTTATCGAATGCCGAATAAATGACGCCAAAGTTAAATGTCGGATAAAAAATTGGAGATGAGTTGACCGTTTCCCCGTCTCTTAATCCATCAAATCCAATGTATCTGCTGAATTGGGAACCCCATTGAAGTCCGCTACCATCAATTTTATTCTGCACAAGCCCCCCTTGTAAACCAAAAATCACGGATTGGTTGGACAACTTAGCCAGCTTAATGGCATAAGCCCCGGATAACAAAACTTTCTGAGCAGTATAAATTCCCTCGAATCCCCTTCTTTCCCTAAAAAAGGTCACTCCAACTCCTCCTATCTGATGGTCTTTGCTTGTAGTACGCATTAAAGGATATGTGAAGGTGGCCTGTAGCAACTCAAAGTATGATTCATTCGCCTGTGTACCAGACCGTTTAAAGTTGGTATTGAAGGAAATGTTCGGATTTGTTCCTGTAAAAGACGGGTTCAGAATAGAGGTGCTGGCAAAATACTGCGAGAACTGTCCTTCTTGTGAAAAACCAAAGATTGATAGTATTATTAGTGTCAGGGTGAGCGCCTTTTTTTTCATTATCTTATTCTACCAGTAATACGGTTCCTGTTCTTGTTTCACTTCCTGTTCCGGAAACAACTGTAATTGTATAGTAGTATACTCCTCCCGGAGCGCTCTGTCCGGAAGGCAGCCTTCCATCCCATCCAATCTGACTTAAGTCAATATCATCCTCAGCTAGTGAAAATGAATAGACTTCTGAACTCAGAGAGTTGATGACCTTCATGGAGACACTGGTTACCACATCACCCGCCAGAAAGGGACGAAAGACCCGGTTCTCCTCATAAATTCCTTTGGGAGCAAAGATATTGGGCACAAAAATTCCTGTATTTTGAGCAATAGGAACCCACGCAATGGCAAGTCGAAGTGGCTGATCGCTCAGGGTTATCAATTCTGAGCTTACCACTTGTGCTGATGTAGGAGGTATATCAGCCACTACATCAGTATCTATCCTTCCTGTAGTTGATTGTGTCTCAAGAATCCTGAACAATGAATCACCAGGTTGCAATGAAAGTATTGCCGGTTCATAAAACCTGGATCTGATTGACTCTCCGTAAGTTGTTCCACTTAAGTCCACTCCTGAAAAATCGACGGTGAATGTCACTTCAGCAGTACCCCCCTGTAATGTTGTTAAAACCCATTCCACTTCATCTGAGATTTCCTGAACATCCTCTTCCGGATTCAGTATCTCCGGATCCGGAAGCTGACACTCTACCCGGATGATTGTTCCTGAATTAGTTGTGCTTAGTGTGAGATAGTTGGTAGATCCATTCAACCCCATTGGAAAGGTCAAATCCCGTCCGCTGGTCAAACCGACCAGTTTTCCTTCAACAAATCCCTGCCCGGTATTATCCGTGCTTCCGCTGACCAGCAAATCCAGCTCATCCTCTGCCTGAATCACTCCATTCGTTACATTAAGATTGCCGCTTACCACTACCCGATCTGTCAATAAGATTACTGTACTGCCAATTTTATCGATTTCAAGGTTGGTCACATCGAGTGTATCGCCTGATAGATTCTGATCACCTGTCCCAACAAACCTGAGGCTACCGACATTTCTGTTTGCCACAAAATCAAGATCACTGAAGCTGATGATCTCACCATTATTGGTAATTGTCCCATTAAACGTGGTATTGCTTCCTGCGAAGAAACTTGCGTTACTTCCCAGCCAGAAAGTAGCATTGCCACCAAGGCTGATTTGAGCCGTCGCAGAGGTATTTAATACAAGAAAAATGGTAATAGCTAAACTTCTCATTTTTTTAATTAACAGATCTGCCTACTTCAAGCCAATTCGCTCCATCATATACTAAATGCAAGGTGTCACCAGCTGCCATAGTAAAACTTGTGGAAGTACCATTCAAATTTATGTTCGTACTACCAGTACCAATATCATTAATGGTTACAGCTGCAGTGGCAATCAAAATCAGTTCCCTTCCATTTGCAACACTATTTATGGTGTTAATCGCCGGACCGGCATTTAAAGTTGTGATTTTGGAAGTAGGAGCAATAGCTGCCCCGTTTAGAGGTCCGGAAATCGTACTCGTCATATGACCGATAGTGGTGATGTCCCCTGTTGCACCAAGCGTAATGCCGGTTCCAACATTCACATCATTGGAAGTAGACACCACTCCTGAAGGAGCAATCTCAAAATGACTTATGTCACTAATAACCGAGGAGCCAACATTGATCTTAAAAGCATTGTCCAGTGCATCTACTCCAAATACGCTCAGCTGTCCATTTCTACTAAATCTTATGGATGCGTCACCCCCGGCATTGGACTGAACAACCTGCATGAGGCCCGTAGTACTCGTATTATTATAAGTGAGTGAAAGTGTTGATCCATTATCCGCAAGTGCCGAACTTCCAACAGTATTAGCAGCGGTAAACCGAGGGATATCATTAGTGGTTCCTGAACCATCAATCACATTACTCCAACCGAGGGCTCCTGCTCCATCTGTATTGATAAGAGCCTGTCCTGCCGACCCTTGTGCCGGAGGCAATGTTAATGTGAAAGCCGCAGAGCCTCCGTCTGCTCTGATTTGAACCGCATTTGCACCACCATTGTCCTCCAGTTCTATTGCACCAGGTAATGCTCCTGTCTGTCCAAATCTGGTAACACCACGCATATCAATACCCCCTCTTACAGTTCCATTGCCTGGTTCCAGTCTGATGTTTCCTCCATTTGCTCCGTTACCATCTCCCGATCGTAATGTGAGTGTACCTCCCGCACTGGCAGCATTTGTTGTGCTTCCCGCAGCAATTTGCAGATCATTTCCGGCAGCAGTTCCATTACTTGCTACGCCGATTGTTCTGGTTAGACCATCAAGCAATTGGATGTCTCCATCCAGTTCTACAATGTTATCCTGCAATCGCATCATTTCAACCGGAGATCCTGTCCCGGAAGGGGTTGCTGAGAATGAAAGGGCAGTTCCCACATTAAAGGTAGCTGTCCAGTCTTCAATAGCTTCTGCTCGAATGGCAGCACCAAGCGGATATGCACCCCCTGTTTCACGTCCTGTAAAGGCTATTTCACCAAGAATATCAAAATTGTTTACAAGAGATGGACCTCCTTCTGTTCCGTTAGCCCTTGACAGTCTGAGTTCAGACGCACTGCTATAGGATGAAGCGGACAAAACCGCACGCCCTCCTGGAGCAACCGCTCCCAATTGATACGTGGGCGCTGTATTTGAGACGGCCGGGCCTGATGACGAACCAAAAACAAGATTATCACCGTCATCAATATTGGCAGAGAGAAAAGATGTACCTAAAGGATTCCAACCACCATCAAACCCTTCAAATTGAGTAAGCGTTGTATTATATCTGATCATTCCTGGTGATGGGGATCCTGGTCTCTCACCGGTAGTTCCGTTGTGGACTTGTAGCGCACCGGTTGAAAGCATACTTACATTTCCGTCATGATCAATCAATACCTGATCCACTACTCCTGAAGTTCCAGACGGTGTTGTACCCAATCTCATTTGCGAACCGGTTATCCCAACTCCCCAGTTTTCAACTGTAGTCGCATTAATTCTGGCTCCTTCTGTGAAATTATTAACGCCGTTAAAATTTCCAACGAAAAGTATTTCACCAATATCATTTCCAAGGTTCAACGGAGACGGAGCTCCGACAGTACCATTTGAAGTGACCATGTTAAACTGCGATGGAAGTCCTGCATTGTATGAAAGTGCATCAATAGCTGCCTGGCCATTTACGCCAATTACAGATAATCTATAATCTTCCAGTCGCATCATTTCCACCTGAGAGCCGGTACCAAATGGAGTAGCTTCGAACGAAAGACCTGCACCTCTCTGCGCACCGGTCCATGCCTGTGTAGAAAAACCCTGCATAGATGCCTGAAGGTTATATGCAGACCCATCCCAACCAACGAAACCATAATCACCAATCACTTCATCTGCATTCAATGCAATCTCGGCACCCTGTGTACCATTTGATCTCAACAGCACCGCCTGAGATCTGTTTTGAAAAGATGACACACTCAATGTTGCCTGTGCAGCAACACCTCCATCAACTCCTACTCCCAACTGCGAATCAGGGGACGGGATGGTCAGGGCCGGTGTTGCAGTTCCAAAGATGATGTTGTCGGCATTATCAGAAAAAGGGACTGCAAATGAAGAATTGTCTACCCAGCTCAGGTTTCCTGATCCGTCATTAGAAAGTACCTGACCGGAAGTACCCTGATCATCCGGAAGAACTAAATCGTATGCATTTGTCATTACATCAGGCACCCTTAAACCAACAGCTTCCAGTCCATCCGCATCTTCCAAAAGCAAAAACCTGGAAGCTCCACCATCACCCTGAATAACAAAATCACCATCAGCGAAAATCAACCCTGGGACTCCACCACCCCCGCCATCGATTCCGGGTCTCAGAAAAACATTTCCGCCATTACCGGTTCCGCTTCCAAAAGCATCTCCTGCTTCCAGGTCAAGGTCAGAACCATCATCGGCAAATGCGCCGGCATCACCAGCAGTCATAGCAATATATCCATCTGAATTCAGCTCGATCCATGAGTCGATATCGCCATTCAAATTAACAGCAGAATTAGCAGCACCGGAGGCTACCCTCATAAAAGACATGCTCCCATCCTCCATGAAAATAAAGCTGGAAGAATCAGCATTAAGTCTTCTTAAATCATTATCCGTAACATTGGTATAATCAGGATAAAGGTTGTTACCTACGAACTCACCATTAATCGTTTCTGTCGCATTCTCAAAATGTCCCAGTGCCTGGTTATTTCCTATTTGCAATGGAGCTTGTGGGTTTTGAACACCAATACCTACTGTATAATTCGTGTTGGTTCCATCTCCCAACACCATAGTGTTAGGATCGGTTGCTACGGTTCCAGCTCCTATTGCAATCGCGTCATCAGCCAACGCCTGTGCACCGGATCCTATCGCAACAGTATTCTGAGCAGCTGGATTGGCAACAGTACCTGAGCCAATGAGTACATTATTGCTGCCTGTTGTAATTCCAATTGCGGCATTTCGCCCAATTAACACATTGTCATCTCCATCCGTAACACCGCTACCCGCATTTTCTCCAATCATTGTGTTGTTCACCCCTCCTGCAAGCAGTCCGCTACCAGCAGCAAATCCTGCCACTAAATTCTCTGTACCAGGATTGTTCACAAGTGTACTGCTTAAGTCGATCCATCCCGCAGGTGATCCATCTATGTTGCCTTCAAAGGTTGCACCATTAAAGCGAATCGCGCCTATGATGTCGGTTGGAAGTCCACCGATTACAATTCCGGTGTTAGCAGAAATACTGGGTTGATTTCCAGGAGTGTGCTCTACCTGTAGTGCCGGTGCTGTACCATTTGATGTAATATATGCAGCTCCTGCTGTGGCATTTGTATTGGTTATATCTAATAGCAGACCCGCGTTATCCTCAGTGGTTGTTACTGGAAATGTTACATTAAGCATGTCCTGCCAGCCACCTGGCGTACCATCAGTATTCCCTTCAAACCCGGTCCCGGTGTATCGTATTGCTCCGGCTATATCGGAGGTCAGGTTACCAATCACTACTCCATTGTTAGTAGATAAGCCCGGTTGTCCCGGTGAACCATGATTGATGAAAACAGCTGGCGAGGTACCACTCGCCGTAAAGGAGGCTGCAGTCCCTGTTCCCACATTTGTATTTGTAATGTTCAATAAATCTCCTGCATTATCCTGGGTCTCAAGTAGTGGGAATGCCACGTTGATCAGGTCTTCCCATCCACCAGGTGTACCATCAGTATTCCCTTCAAACCCGGTCCCCGTGTATCGAATTGCTCCGGCTATGTCAGAAGTCAGGTTACCAATAACTACCCCGTTATTAGTAGATAAACCAGGTTGTCCGGGTGAGCCATGATTGATCGAAACCGCTGGTGAGGTACCACTTGAAGTAAAGGAAGCGGCCGTTCCGGTTCCTGCATTCGTATTCGTTATATTCAGTAAATCTCCTGCATTATCCTGAGTCTCAGACAGTGGGAAAGTGACATTGAGCATATCCTGCCAGCCTGCCGGCGAGCCATCTATGTTGCCTTCAAAACCGGTTCCCGTATATCGAATTGCTCCGGCAAGGTCTGAAGTCAGGTTACCAATAACTACCCCGTTGCTGGACGATATTCCAGGTTGCCCCGGAGAGCCGTGGTTTACCTGAATTGCCGGAGTACTTCCGTTTGCTGTGAATGAAGCTGCATTTCCTGCGACAGCATTTGTGTTGTTCACAGTAAGAAGATTACCTCCATTGTCGGAAGTTGCATTAAAACTTCCCGCGACCACCACTAAATCTCCTGCCCCATTTCCAAGATTAATTGTATTGCTGTTTACTGTGAAAGGCTGTGCATCATCAGCAGTTACTATTTGGCCGGTTCCATCTGAGGATAAGGCCAGATTGTTGCTCAATCCGCCTGACAATAGTACAGTACCACTCGCATCCGGGAATGTAATTGTATTAGCTCCGGTTGGATCTGTAATTGCAATCGTGGTGGTATTGACATTGTCAGTAGACCCTTGAAATACCAGTGGACTGGCTCCTAATACATCTCCAAAAATGTTCAGGTCTCCATTCACATTTATTACATCGGTCGCGGAAACTCCTAAATTAACACTGGCATTAAGGTTTGTTTGTTCAGCCACACTGAGAGAACCATCAACATTTGTTGCAATACCAGCACTGGAAAGATTTAAACTTCCCGCAGGACTTACGTTGATATCTCCTGTTGAACTTGTTAACAGGTCCAAATCTCCTCCATCCACAGAAAATGTTCCACCCCCAGATGCACTTAACCCAATTGTTTCAGTCCCACTCACATCAAATGGTCCATTACCTCCATCTGTGGTAATAAAACCGCCGTTTTGATAGGCTGCCTGCAGGTCCAGGCCAGCCGCCCCTTCTACTGCGGTCTCTAACTCTTGAAGGGCCGGTTTGATTGATATGTTGTCTGTAATCGTAGTGCCGGTGAAAGTGCCTAAATCGGTGGTTCCGGCAGCCAATCCAGTAAGCGTCTGAATATCATCCTGATTCGTACCGTCGGTTCCTACGTCTCGTCCGTCTACCGTTCCTGTCGTTGTTAAGTTGCCAGTGGTGATACTCAGGGTTCCGTCAGTCAGTGTGGTCCCGGTTATTGTTCCTGCATTGCTCAGGTTGTTCGCACCCATGTCGAGGTTACCACTCATCGTTCCGCCTGCCAATGCCAGTTTTTCCGCATCCAGTTCGTTG